>JBFHKA010000001.1:0-150159 GCA_041595535.1 Sulfurimonas sp.
AGAGTCAGGAGATAGAATGGGACAATTCATGGTTCAAGTTGAATCAGTAGTTGTTGTTGGTCTTTATACTCTCATCGGTACTGTTATCGTTTACTACATCGCTACTGCTATTACAGGTGGTTCACGTGTAAGTGAAGAGAGTGAAGCACTTGGTCTTGATGAATCTGTTCACGGGGAAAAATACATGAACTCTTAAGGAGTTGATGCTATAATTTTAAAATAACTATTTGGAGCAAAAATAATGAAAAGAGTAGAAGCAATAATTAAACCTTTTAAGCTAGAAGATGTAAAAGATGCATTAGCAGAAATAGGTGTAACAGGTATGACAGTAAGTGAAGTAAAAGGTTACGGTCGTCAAAAGGGTCATAGTGAGCTCTATCGTGGAGCAGAGTATGTTGTAGATTTTTTACCAAAAATTAAAATGGAAATGGTTGTTTCTGATGATATGGTAGAACAAACTACAAGTACAATAGTAGAAGCAGCACGTACTGGTAAAATCGGTGATGGTAAGATTTTCGTTAGCGAAATTGAAAAAATCATCCGTATTCGTACTGGTGAAGAAGATAGCGAAGCTATATAGTTTCATTCTGTCACATTAGCATACACTCTTGTGTATGCTCTTTTAAAATTCCTTCCATTTAATTTCTTCCATATATATTTTTTGATAAACTCCGCTTATAAATCAAAAAGGTAATTTTTAATGCTTGAAACTGATGTTAAATATATACTAGACACCCTCTTTGCACTCTTTACAATGGTGCTTATAATCTTTATGGTTCCTGGCTTTGCAATGCTTGAAGCTGGACTTGTCCGTACAAAAAATGTCTCAGCTGTTTTAACCGCAAATGTTATGATATATGCTGTTGCGTCCCTCTCATTTTTACTTATTGGATACACCGTGGCATTTGGTTCGTGGGAAAATACCTCAATGAGTATATTTGCTACATTTTTATTTCAGATGGCTTTTGTTGGAAAGACTGTAAATATTATGAGTGGTGGGGTTAGTGAGCGTGTAAGAATCATTCCACTTATTTTCTTTACAGTAATTATGGGTTCAATACTTTATCCTTTAGTTGTCAATGTAACATGGGGTGCTGACTTTTTATCAGGCACTATTTTAGATTTAGATATGTATGATTTAGCAGGTTCAACGGTTATTCACTCAACAGGTGGTTGGGCACTTTTAGCTGCTATTTTAATTATAGGTCCACGTAAAGGACGTTATAAAGATGGTCAAATTAGAGTTATACCAGCTTCAAATGTTCCTCTTGTAGTACTTGGTGCACTGTTGTTATGGATAGGCTGGTTTGGTTTTAATGGTGGAAGTGTGGGATCAATATCGAGTGTTGAGAGTGCTGATACTGTTGCAAAAACTATAATGAATACAAACACTGCAGGACTAGCAGGTGCAATCATTGCTGCGATAATTATGTATATCCGCTACAGACTTTTTGATATTACTATGATTTTAAATGGTGCTTTGGGTGGACTTGTTGCAATCACTGCCGGACCTGATTTGTATGATATGTACACGCCTATTCTTATAGGTCTTATTGGTGGCGCTTTAGTTGTTTTTGCTGTACCTCTTTTTGATAAGTTAGAGTTAGACGATCCAGTTGGAGCACTTTCAGTGCATCTTATTAATGGTATTTGGGGTACTTTAGCTGTAGGAATTTTTGTTTCAGACAAAGTAAAAGTGCTCCATGAGATTACATTTTTAGGTCAGCTTAAAGGTATTGTTATTGTTGCAGTTTTTGCATTTTCAGTTTCTTATATAATACTTTTTTTAATTAACAAAGTTTTTCCATTTAGAGCTACGGATGATATGCAAGTAGAAGGTCTAGATGTTGCAGAGGTAGGTGTTGAGGCATACCCGGAATTTAAACGTGCTATTTAAAATTAATGCCAAGATTCACTAGCTCTTTTTTCGTCTCTTTATTAACGCACGTAACACTCTTTGGTGTGCTTTTTTTCTCGTACAAATATATTTATACACCAGAGAGTCAAGCAGAAGAAGAGGTTGTATGTGTAAAGCTTTGCTGTGTTGTAGAGAGTGAGGCTCCAAAGCCAAAACCAGTTCCCAAAAAGCTTATAGAGAAAGTAGAGATAAAAAAAAGTGTTCCTCTACAAGAGACTCCTAAGATAGAGCAGAAACCTCTTGTGAAAGAGCCTCTTCCTATCGTTGAAGAGCAAGTGCAAGAGGAGGTGGCATCTTCTACTGCTGTGGATAAAAGTGAGCCTCTCCCACAGGCAAAATCCCAGCAAGAACAACAAAAGAGTCCCCAAGAGTTATATGTAGATGAAAATCTACAAAAAATCATTCAGCTTTTACAAGAAAATCTTTACTACCCAAGACGAGCAAGAAAGAGTGGCATAGTCGGAAAGGTAATTGTAAAATTTGATTTATCTACTACAGCAGAGGTAAGTGGGGTAGAAGTTCTCTCTTCAAAGAGTGATATTTTGAGTAGAGCCGCTATGGAAACTATAGAAAGTCTTTCTGGAAAGTTTCCTTTCCCACGTGAAAATCTCACTTTGAACATACCAATTACATATAATCTAAAATAGAAAGATTAGATTTTTGACTGTACAGTCACCTTCTTTGCTTCAAACATTTCTATAGCTTTTTGTACCATTGGCTCTTGTGTTATATCTGTTCCGTTTCGCTCTTCTAATGGAGTTGAAGTTGCACAATTTGTGACACAACTTGCATCGCCACCCATCTCAGCATCTTCTATCATAGTGTCACTTTGTGGTGCGTGCATTTGGGGCTGTTGCATAGTGTGAGAAGTCTCTGCAGTATCAATATTTTTAGATTCTGAAGGTTCTGACTCTTTGTCTTGTTGAAATTTTGTGCAAGGCATTCCTTTTATTTTGGTCTCAAAGCTAAATATTTCACGTACAAGTTGCTTAACTACACTATAACCATGTGTGAGAAGTTTTTTGCAGTTTTCATCTGCACAACTTTCCCAAGTCAGAATATTATCTTCATAAGAGACATAGCTAATGTTATTTGTAAAACAGGCACCTAGTTCAAAGTTTCTATCTGTAATACGTGCAACTAAAGTCTCAAAAAGTTTTAGACCTGCATCTACTACAAGAGGTTTTGCTGCAACTTCAGGTTCTTTGATTTCTTGCTTTTGTGGTGCTAGTGTCATCTCTGGAGTAGCTGTTTGTATTTTGATTTTTGGCTTTTCAGGCATAACTATTTCAGGACGCTCAACTTCTCTTTGAAGCGATTCTATCATCTGGTCAATTTCTCTTATGCGAAGTGCTTCAACCATTTTAAAGAAGATGAGAGAAAGAACAAATGAGCCATCTGCATTGATGCTAAAAAGATATTTTGATTCACTCAGTACTCTAAAAAATCTATCTAAAACAAGAGTAGAAAAGAGTGCATCTTGGTTGTACATTTTGTCTTTGAGGTAGGCTATAAGTTCATCGAGAACCATCTCACTTTCATAATCTTCAAGCACTTTTACAAACTCAACGATTTTTGCATAGTCTTTTGCAAAAATGGCATTAAATATATCTGCAATAAATTTAGGATCAACAAGTCCTAGCATATCTGTAACTGTAGCAACATTTACATGGTTTTTTGAGTAGATGATGGCTTGGTCTAAGAGAGTAAGTGTGTCACGTAAGCTACCGCTTCCGCTACGTGCTAAAATCTCCAAAGCTTCATGCTCATAAGTTATGCCCTCAAGATGGAGTATATGTGCAAGGTGATCAACTATTTTATTGGTTGCTATACTCTTAAATCGAAAGTGTTGCGTGCGACTTAAAATGGTCGCTGGAAGTTTGAGTGGGTCGGTCGTTGCTAGTATAAATTTTACATACGAAGGCGGTTCTTCAAGTGTTTTTAGCAAGGCGTTAAATGCTTCTTTTGTGAGCATATGGACTTCATCTATAATGAAGATTTTGTAACGCGCTGTAGCAGGTTTATACTTTGTTTGTTCAACAAGGTCACGAATGTCATCTATTTTACGGCTACTCGCACCATCCATCTCGATGATGTCCATGTGACGTCCTTCAACAGCCATAGTACAGTTCGAGCAAACACCACAAGGATGATGACTCATTCCATCTTCGCAGATGAGCGCTTTTGCGAAGATACGAGCAGTTGAAGTTTTTCCACTTCCACGTAAGCCCGAGAAGAGGTATGCGTGTGAGAGTCTATCTGAGTCTAAGGCAAGGGAAAGTGTCTGAGCTATTGTCTCTTGACCTATCAGTTCATCAAAATTTGAGGGACGATATTTTCTTGCTAATACTTCAGATGCTGCTTTCAAAAACTGACTCCATTATTAATTAGGTAGATTCTAGCATTAATTGAGTTAAAGGATTATTTAATGGAAATTTCTTCATCGTCGTTAAACTCCATTATATATAATGCGTGTAGAAAAAAATTTATAAAAAGAGAGTGAAAATGACAACAAATGACAAAAGATATATAGCCACATCTTTAACAAGTACAATATTTCTAGTGATAGGAATTACTGGAGTCATGATGTATTTCCATATCTTAGATGCTTTTACAAAAAACATGCACGAAATATTAGGTTTGGTATTTGTAGGCGCTGTAGTTTTTCATGTATTTTTTCATTGGCATAGTATGAAAAAGTATTTTACAAAAAAGGTGTTTTTATCATCTTTACTTGTGGTTTTTATTGTCGTATCTGGTTTTATTTATAACTCTTCTAATGCGGGAGTAAATCCAAAACAAAGTGTGATAGAAGCAGTATTGAAGGCTCCAATAAAAGAGAGTATACGTATATTAGGTTCAAATATGCAGAGTGTAGAAAGTAAATTTAAAAATTCTGATATAAAGTTTGAGAAGGAAGTCTCAATTCTTGAAATCGCGCAAAGTAATAACACATCACCTTTTAGGATTGTAGCAATCATTGTAGCAGAGTAAAAAGCTTTGATTTTAGAGAAGCAAATCGTAATTAAAACTTACTAACAGCCTCTTTAAACTCATTGCCTCTTTGTGCATACGAGCTAAATTCATCTAAGCTTGAAGCAGCTGGAGAGAGTAGGGCTACCTCGCCTTTTTTAAGGTTTTTATTTATGCACGTAACAGCATCTGCAAGATTTTTACACTCTTCGCACGTAATGCTATATTCTTGTGCGAGAGCGGTAAGTTTTTCTTTGTTTGAGCCTATATTATAGGTTTTGAGTTTTTTGTCTTTTAAAAATTCAAAAAGCTCATGCAAGTCTACACCCTTGTCATCTCCACCTAAAATAAGATGAATAAAAGAGTCTTGGTAGCGTTTAACTGCTGCAATAGTTGCGTCAAGATTTGTCGCTTTTGTATCGTTTACCCAGAGTCTCTCTTTTGTGTCGTGTAACTCTTCTTGACGATGTGGGTCAAGTACAAACGAGTTTATTTTTTCATAATTTATTCGCTCAAACATAAGCTTATCTACAGCCATTGCAAGAAGGGCATCCGCTAAAAATGCACCTTTGAAATTTACACGTTGTGCATCAATTCCAAAATGCTTAGCTAAATCATTTTCATCTTTGTATGTGATGAGCTTTGCACGAGTCGGAGTATCTTTATACGCCTCTGGAATGATGGCCGTATCAACACTTCGCATCATGCTCAAAGGCTTAAGTTTATCATCTATGTAACCTTGCATATCACCATGCCAGCTTAAGTGGTCAGGGCTAAGTGGAAGTAGAACATAAATGTTTGGAGCAGTCTTATGTGTGTAATGCATAGTGAAGGAACTTGTCTCCAAAATCCAGATCTTTGCACTCTGGTCTAAATCACCTAGAGCAGTGCCAATATTGCCACCTGCAACACTTCCTTTGTCAGCTAAAAGATGTTGCATCATCTGCGTTGTTGTTGTTTTTCCGTTTGTTCCACTTATCCAGATTTTAAAAAGCTGTATATCTGCAAAGTAATCATATTCGCTTATGAGATTTTTCGCTTTTAGTATGAGTGGGTTGTAAGGTGGAATGCCTGGAGAAGTTATCTCAAGGTCTGAATGTTCAGGATTAAATTCGCTTGCAGGTCGTACAAATGAGCCTTCTATACCCGCGTAAGGTTCTTTGCAGTTGTCGTCATAAAAGACAGCATTTTTAATGTGTTTTGCCAGTGGTTTGGTAGTTGTACCATAACCAAAAATTGAGATACGTTTAGTTTTCATAGAGCCATTTTTGTGCTATAAGTCTGAGTGCTTCAGGATTTTCCGAGGCAAAAAATTTGAGTACTGGATTTGAGTACTTTTCTAAAAATAGATACTCTTTTTCTAAGTACTCTACAATTGCATCGCCTGAATGCACAAGAAGTGTCTCTTTTCCAAAATAGTTAGAAAGTGCTTTTGTTATAAGAGGAAAGTGTGTACAACCAAGTATGACGGCATCTGGTTTGTTTGCATGTGCAAAATAGTGCGCAAAGGCAGCATCTAAAATAGCACCTTCATATATTTCTTCTTCAACCATTTGTACAAAAAGAGGTGTTGCTTTAGCCTGTATATTTGTAAATGAGAGCTTTGCAAGACCCTCTTCATAAGCTTTAGAGTTTACAGTAGCTTTCGTTCCGAGTATGAGAATGTTTGAATCTTTGTTTTTAAGAGCATTAGAGGTTGCTAAAACACCCGCTTCGACCACACCAAAAACTGGGCAAGGTGCACTCTCACGCATTTCTTGAAGTGCATAAGCACTCACTGTATTGCACGCGACAATAATCATATCAAGCTCAAAGTTTTTAAAAAACTCTACAGCTTCGATGGCGTAGCGAATGATTGTATTTTTATCTTTACTTCCATAAGGGACACGTGCAGTATCTCCAAAGTAAATAATCTCTTCAAAAAGTTGATGATTTAATAGGGATTTTACAACAGTTAAACCGCCGATTCCACTATCAAAAACTCCGACTTTCATTATTTGTCCGTATTCATACTTTCAAGGAACTCTTCGTTTGTAGCTTTTTTGCCCATAGTAGTGTAAACAAATTTAAGTGCTTCAACTTCATTGTCTTGTTTGTGAATCATTTGACGTAAAATAAATACTTTTTGTAAATCTTCTTTATTGATAAGTAAATCATCCTTACGTGTACCAGATTTAAGGATGTCGATAGCAGGGTAAATACGTCTATCTGCGATTTTTCTATCGAGAACAACTTCCATATTACCAGTACCTTTGAACTCTTCAAAAATGACCTCGTCCATTCTACTTCCAGTATCTACAAGTGCGGTTGCGATGATAGTTAAACTTCCACCTTTTTCTATGTTACGTGCAGCTCCAAAAAAGCGTTTTGGTTTATGAAGTGCATTTGCATCTACCCCACCAGAGAGTACTTTACCGCTTGATGGTGTTACAGTATTGTAAGCACGAGCAAGACGCGTGATTGAGTCAAGAAGTATAACAACATCACGACCAAGTTCCACAAGACGTTTTGCTTTTTCAATAACCATCTCAGCCACTTTTACATGGTTTTTTGCAGGCATGTCAAAAGTAGAGCTATAGACTTCACCTTTTACACTTCTCTCCATATCTGTAACCTCTTCAGGTCTCTCATCTACAAGTAAAACCATAAGGTCAATCTCTGCATGATTTGCGGTGATACCGTGAGCAATCTCTTTTAAAAGTTCTGTTTTACCACTTCTTGGAGGTGCTACGATAAGTCCACGTTGTCCTTTTCCTATAGGAGAGAAAAGGTCAAGCATACGACCTGTTAAGCCTTGCTCGTTGTACTCAAGTTTGATGCGTTCTTGTGGATAAAGTGGAACAAGATTTTCAAAGAGTGGACGTTTTTTACTCTCTTCAGGAGGAAGACCATTGACGGCTTCTATTTTTATAAGTGCGTAGTAACGCTCTTGATCTTTTGGAGGGCGAACTTGACCAGTTACAACATCCCCATTTCTTAGTGCAAAGCGTTTGATTTGTGTGTTTGATACATATGCATCATTGATTGATTCATTAAAACTTTTATCTATTGAACGAATGAAACCATATCCATCTTGCATGATTTCAAGGATTCCACTAAAGAGAATAAAGCCTCCCTGTTCAGTTTGCGCTTTTAAAATTTCAAAAATCACATCTTGGCGTTTAAGTTCTTGAGGGTGTTCAACATTGAGTTCCTCTGCAATAGAGATAAGCTCTTCAATGCTTTTAACGCGGAGTTCTTCGACACTTGAGCCTCTTACTGGCGTATGTGTTCGTGATTTTGAATTGGATTTAGTTTTCGGATTTGCGGGTTTTGTGTTGTTGCGAGGTTGTTGTGAATTGTTTTCACTCATAGATAAACTGCCTTAGTT
Organism: Sulfurimonas sp.; assembly: GCA_041595535.1. GTDB lineage: Bacteria > Campylobacterota > Campylobacteria > Campylobacterales > Sulfurimonadaceae > Sulfurimonas. The sequence continues at coordinate 8,262 of JBFHKA010000001.1, forward strand.
TTTGTGATTTTGTAATGTGGGAGAGATTTCAAGATATCCTGTATATCTTTTTTAGTTGGTGTAATTTTACACTATATTTGAAGACAATGTCAAGTTTCAAGTTTTTCTTACATATATTTTAAACATAAATTCAATTTTGTGATACTTCTGATTGTCTTCTACAAAACAATACTTTTTAGAGTTAAATTTAGTTAATATTTGCATTATAAAACATAAATATGATAAACTCGTTAAAAAAGAATCGGAGAAACACCATGAGTATAAAAATTGAAAAGTCGATGCGTGATACAATGAATGAAGTGTTAAATCTGTTACCAGATAGTGAGCTTAAGCAGACAATAATACAATCTGTAGAGAAGAAATCTGATAAGTTTTTACTCATAGAAGAAGCTTTCAAAAAAGTATGTACTCAAAAACATCCTAATGAGACAATGAATCTTTTTTTTAATGGTTGGAAAGCAACACATTTAAAAATGTTACCTATCTATGGTACGTCCTGTCGCTTAAATGAACTTGGTATGGCTTGTGATGATAAAGATGCAAAAATAGCTTATCTGGAAGCCTCTGCATTTAATGCTAAAACGAGTCATGAAGATTTAGGGATGGGATTTAATGCTATTTCTCATGGACAACTCTATAATGAATTTGCATTTTCTATGTTACAAAGTGATACATGGCAACTTTCCAAATACAGTACGAAAGAAGCAGATGATTTTTCTCAATGGGTTTATAAAAGTATGCTACTTGAACCAATACCTTATGCTTTATGTATCAATATGTTTTCAGAATTTTATAATCATGCAGAATATGCCTATTCGTATGCAACGTTTAAATATAGCATAGACCATTTTTACGATATTAAGGGGCAAGCACTTGAAGATACACTCCGATATATTGATGTTCATAATGAATACGAAACAGAAATTCATCATTTTATGGCAGTTCTTCATGCTATAGAAAAATATGAAAAAGCATCTACTGAGAAGATCTCAATGGAAATGATGGAAGAGGTAATCACAACGTATATTGACAAGATATATGATGCTATGATAGCTATAGCAAAAAAATTTAATTAATCAAACAATGATTGATTTTAAGCCTGTTTTATCGCAAGAAGCTAAAAATATGCATGGGATGCTTCGCAATCTTGAAGATTATGAAGCTTTACTTCACCGTGACTCAAAAATGCTTAAAAAGCAGGGACTCAAAGTTTGGGATCAAGCTTTTGCGTGTAGTGTTCTTTCAATGAGTTTAGAAGATACTGTAGCACATCGACATCTTTTGTTGCTCGGAGGAATGGGCCCATTAGCTGGTGTCTACGGTGCTAGAGATGTTGTTAAAAACATAAACAATACATCCATCACACTTTTTCAGGCTTGTGGTATTCTTGAAAGAAAAGTTGGTGTTGAAGTCTCTCCTTATTTATCCTCTGCATTAAAAAGTGCTGTTGATGTTTGTCCAGACGATAAACTAATAGATCTTATCGTGTTGTGTAACAGTGCCCATCATTATATTTATGATGCATTATTACATTGTAATCTTCAACACCGATTCAATTTTTACTCTCTAATTGATTCGGTCAAGACCAATCTCAATATATTTCGTGATAAGAAAAGTATTGTATTACAAACAGATTTTAGTGCTTATAATGGTTTATATACACCACTAGATAATCTCTACTCACTAGATGATATTCCTACTTTAGTGGAGTATAAAAAATATCTTTCAGATATTATTGAAGGTATTAAATCTTTTAACAAAGAAAAAGTACTCAGAAGCGCTGAAACTCTCTTTAAAGCACTCTATGATCATGGTATAGAAATGGTTTTGCTTGGTTGCACGGAACTTCCTATTGCTATTGAATACCTTAAACAACAGGATACGACATTACCTATTGAGGTGCTTGAGAGTTTTGAATTTATTAATCCTTTGCATCTTCTAATTCAAGAGCTAAATAAGCAGGAGAAAAAGCATGCCTACAATTCTATCGCATCTTAAAAAAAGAGTTTTAGAAATACCGGATAAGATATTTTTAAACGATGGAGTGCAGACATGGAGTTTTAAAGATTTTTATGATGATATGGCACGTTTTTCTACTTTTTTATTAGATAGTGGTATTTGTAATGGGGATTATGTGTTGATTCACCTAGATCGAAAAATTGAGCATTTGATTGTATATACAGCATTGCTGAATATTGGGGCCATAAGTGTCCATACCTATCCTGAGAGAGAAGACGAATATATTGAGTTTGCACTCAAGTATACAAAGGCAAAAGCCGTTGTAAGCAACAAATTTTCAGGAGATTCTAACGGTGCTATAGTTCTAAAATTTGTGCAGTGTGACAATCTTCAGCCAACTTATGATGAAGATACAAATGAGATTGCTTACATTATGTTTACAAGCGGAACAACTTCCTTACCAAAAGCGGTTATCACGACGCAAAAAAATGTTTTGTTTGTTACTGATACCCTGATTACAATGGCAGGAATGAAAGAACAAGTAGAAAGGGAAATTATCCTTTTACCACTTGGTTCTACTGGTGGACTTGGTCATTTTCACGCATGTTTATTTCTAGGAAACTATGCAAGGCTTTATCCAGGATTTTATGCAAATCTTGATACTGCTGGAATCGATGCTTTTTTAAATACCTTGGCACACGAACAAGCAACTGGTGTCTTATTAACACCAGGATTGATTGGAAGAATGCTTAAAACGCATAAAGCCAAACTCCAAAGCGCAGGAGTAACGCTACGGTATATGCTTGCAAATGTAATGCCAATGAAGAGAGAGACTATTGAAGCATTGTTATATCTATTACCAAATCTAAACTTTTGCACCTATTATGGTTCAACTGAGGCTAGTCGAAGTATTATCAACAGATGCAGGGAGAATCCAGGTTTTGAGCATATGACTGGGAAACCTGTTGATGGTGTAGCAGTTAAAATAGTACATCAAAATGATAAGGGTGCAGGGGAAATATATATTCAAGGCTCAAATGTTATGGCAGGATACATGCATGAAAAAGAATCACTTAAAAACGGATGGTTTGAAACTGGGGATATTGGCAGAGTTGATAGTAATGGCTTTATACAAATCTTAGGAAGAGCAAAAGAGACAATCAGCATAGATGGTCTAAAAATATTTCCTCATGAAATTGAAACAATTGTATCGGGCTATGATGCTGTTGATGATTGTGGAGTTTGCACAATTGAAACAAAAAGCGCAATACAAGAACTATGCTTGGTAATCGTCGTAAATGCACAACAAAAACGCGAAAAAATCTACGAAACTGTCATAAAAATGTTAAAGAAACATTTTAAATATGACATAACAAATTTATACCATTACAAAATTCCAACAAGAGTATATTTTCAAACGAGCATTCCACGAACAGATTTAGGAAAAATCAAAAGAAATGAGCTGAGTAACATTATTGCAACTTGTGAAAATTTTATAGTGACAAAGGATTATAAATGATAGAAAAATACCAAAACTTTTACAATGAAAATTTCACACTAGAACGTTATAAAAAGTATCAAAATGATTTTGAAAAAGAAGTTGGAAAACTTTATGCTCTCTCCACTGGTCCTTATTTCTTAAAACAAGAAAATGCAAATAGATTACAACAAAAGATTCTCCCAGTTATTATGAAGCTACTAAGCAAAGAAGCATACCAATATAGTGTTTATAATCGGGGCTGGTTTTTACCTGTAGAACCTATTAAAAAACAAGATTTTTTTGGAAGTGCTGATTTTCACATAGATGGGGATCAGATAAAACTGATAGAGTTGAATTTTTTTATGCCAGGACATTTTGGATTAATCGAGCTGTTTCCAAAACTATTTTCTAAAAATTTTGATTTAGAATTTGAGATTTTTACTGATGGATTTGAAATGAAATTAGCAAATTTTTTGAAAGAACGATTTCAAGGTGATACAATCGCATTATGTGTTAATCATTTAACTCGTAGTCAACACTATTTTGAGCATTATAAATACATTGAACGTTTTTTGAAGCACAACGGGGTAAACGCTAAGGTAGTGTACGCAAAAGACGCAGCGATTTCTAATAATAACAAGCCAATGTGGGATGGTTATGAGTATGATGGTGTTTTTAATATGGTCATCCCAAGAAATTGGGAACATAATCAGAGCGAATTTTTAAACTATACTGCGCTGTTTGCAAAAATGCCAGAGATGTTTTTCCCAAATCCATGGTGCTGGACAGTCGGCGATAAACGTTTTTTAAATGTTTTGTCTGATTTAAAACACAATAATTATGGTTTAAACAAAGAAGAGATAGATGTGCTCAAAAGCATCACCCTCAAATCAAAGATGCTAAATAGTTTTTCAAACCCACAGGAATTAGCTTCTTTTTTTGGATCTGAAAAAAACTTTGTATTAAAACCTATTGATAACTATCACACGCAAGGAGTCTACTTAAATCCATCTGATGAGCTTATTGATAAAATCATGGAAGAAGAAGCAGACTTTTATATCGCCCAAGAAATTTTTGAAGCAGAAACTCTCTATTATGAAGATGAAAACAAAAACAGTATCGCGCCGTGGCGAGGACAATTGAGAATGGAGTTTTTTAACGGTGAATTTTTAAATTTTAGAGCGTATGGATTTAGTGATCCTTTCGGATTAAGTCCAATGATGCCTGTAGTGGTTGTATGAAAAACACAACACTGATAATTGTTATATTGTCTTCCATTGGATTTTTGCTAAATTTAATGTTACATCGTTATTTAACACATAATATGACTTCTGAAGCATATGGTGATTTTTGTATAGGATTAAATGTACTAGAAATAGCATCTACTTTTTTGCTTTTTGGTACAGAGATAAGTGTTATGAAATATATCCCAATACTTGAAAAGAATAAAGCTTCAGAGACGTTCATTAGGTGGAACTTCTATTTTATAAAAAAACTTTTTTATTGGTTTATTATTTTAGCGTTATTTTCTATCTTCGTTCTAACAGTATTTGGAGATATAGATAAACTTCATACATCTTTTTGGCTTTTGCTAGCAACACCGGTGGCAGGATTATATGCTTTGATACTTGTGTATCTAAATAGTAGAAACTTTATTGTTTTATCTACATCTATCAATACACTCCTACGTTATATACTTCTGATTGCGACGTTTAATTTCTTTTTTGATTTGGTGCACATAAAAGTTGACAATGTTATGTTGTCTACGATTTATCTTTCAGTGTTTTCTATATTGGCGTTTGTCACAATCATTTTATATAATAAAAAAAGTAAAACAACACTTCCTTTTGGTGTCTTTTTCTCAAGTGAAGAACTCTTTTTTAATGAACATAAAGAGTGGAAAAGCGCTTCTATAAAATACATGTTTTCTAATTTTGTTTTTTTGTTATTTATATATATTGACAAAATCATTTTAGAAGTTGTTCATGAAGATGAAAATATCGTAGGACATTATGCCGCTGTTGTCCTTTTAGTAGGACTATTTAGCCTTGTTTCTCAATCTTCTGGAATTTTTTTATCTCCACATATTAGTAAACTACTTAATGATGAAAGTGGTTTAGAGTTATTGCAAAGTTTAATTCATAAAGCCAATAAAAACATGTTTTCTCTCTTTGTGCTTCTCTTGCTAATTTATACTTTTTTTGGAAAAACTATTCTTGGCTATTTTGGAAAAAATGGTGAGTATGAAACTATTTATTATGGATTGATTTTTTTGTCAGTATCACAAATCTTTTTGGAAATTGGCAATATATCTATGCGATTTTTGCTTTATGGAGGTTATTCCGAATTTATTAACAAAGTGCTACTTAGTGCACTAGTAACTTTGTTTGTTTTAGGTACTTTATTAACGTATTATTTTGGAATATATGGCATTATTAGTGCGCATATTTTAGCAAGTTTATTTTACATGTTCTCATTTGTACTTCAAGCCAGAAGGAAATTCCCTCAATTGAAAATCTTACAGTTTATTTAATCTTTAAGATTAGAAATTGTATCGACAACTGCAGATATATCGATTTTTGCTTCATTAAGTGTTTGCTGTGTATGTTCTGCAAGTTTACGAACTTCATCAGCCACTACAGCAAAGCCACGACCATGTTCACCTGCACGAGCAGCTTCAATCGCTGCATTAAGAGCTAAGAGATTTGTTTGGTCTGCAATCTCTGCTATGGTATCTAAAACTGTAACTATACCTTGAGTCTGTTGTTGGAGATTTTTTAAATTTTCTGTATTCTCAAAACTCTTTCCTGTAGAACTTTCGTGTTTTGCAAGTTCATGTTTAAGACTATCAACATACTCATGAAGATGTTGCACTTCAGTTGCATATTTTTCTTTCAGTGCATCATTTTCATCGTTAAGTCTATTGAATGTCTCTTTTAGTTGAGTCATTTCAGTGTATATCTCTTCATTTTTTGTTTTAAGTGCGCTGTTTTCATATTTGAGTTCGCTCTCGCCTTTGCCTTGTAGCTGAGAGAGAATTTTGATTTCTTTGTCTTTTTCTGCAATGGCTTGAGAGATTTCTTTTGTCTGTCTTTCAAACTCTTTTTTTATAGATATTGTGTCTTCATCACCAACATTTCGCCCTTTAAAAAAGAGGAAGTAACCAAAAGCTAATCCCGTGAAAAAAGCTATAAGTATACTAACAAGATTGTAGGTAAAAGAGTTTTCTTGAATAATTTTGTCTTTATACACTATTTTTTCTTTTTCTACGATTTTCTCTTGTGCTTGCACTCCTTTGTCTTGTGCAACTTGTACATTTTGCTTACTTAAATCTAAATAGAATGCTCGAATTTTTTCAATTTCATCTACTGTGAGTTTATTGTTTTTTTCATGAAGATTAGCAAGAGTTTTTTGCATCTCTTCTTTGAGTTTGTCTATAGATTCTGCGTTTTGTATTTTGTTACGTGTGCTTAGAGAAAGATAGTAGAGAGAGACTTTTTCTTCAGGAGTAAGGACTGGAGCCACAGCGTCTATTTGTTTGTTGAGATTATTGTAACTTGTTGCTACATCCGAACTAAAGAGTGAAATGCTTAAGAGTAAAATTATTAGTATTGTTTTCATTGTGTGAAGTATAGCATTTTTTATGCCAAATGACATAAAAATAAACACTCAAGCATAGATTTTTTTGTTGAAGTCGTCAAACTCTTTGAGTGTTTTTTCTAACAATTTTTTTGTATCTTCTAAGATTTTTTTTGTCATCTCTTCTACACTCATCTCTTTTGGAGGTTCAAGTTTTTGAAGTGCTTGATCAAACATTTTGACTATGTTAGTTTTAACAGCATTCTTGCTATCTTCACTACGCTCTTTATTTGGCTCGAAGATGCCTGCTATCTGATGTGCTAGTTGTGTGACAGGAGAGGCAGGAGCATCGTCACGTAGCTCTTTTAAAAAGTCATCTATTAAAGGTTGTGCTGTTTTCATAAAAGCATCTATTTCTTTTTGGTCTTGTGCATCAATGCCATTACTTTTGATGGAAAACTCAAAAGATTGCATAGAAGAAAAGCTCATAGACGTACGAGAGTTATTTCCATTACGTGTCTGTTCAAAAGAGGCAGATTGCTCATTTGCAAAATCCATTTTAATCACGTCTCCACTCGAAGTTTTCATAACAATATTTAAGTCGTGAGAACGATAAGCGTCCAATGCAAATGAGCTGTTCATAATAAATCCTTTTTTAGCTTTTTGGTATAAATCGACATAAAGTGTAAAATTTTTAGGTCACTTTTGTCAACACCATAAGTCTTAATCCGTCTGAAAATCTAGTCTATCATGAGGAATAGCTAGAGAGTCCAATAGGTTTATGAGTTGCTCTTTTGGGATGATGAGTCTATTAGTTTTATGCTCAATATCATTGGAAAAGTCGCTCTTTTGGTATAAATATGATATATCAATATTTCTAATATCATTTAAAAAATACTCAGATGCGAATCTATTGCTTTCAATCTTTACTGTGTAATGATAATAATCGTCGATTGCTTTGTCTACATTGTTAATCTCTTTGCTATTTGGATAAATTGCTCTTTTACCATCTAATGTACCTATGTATATAGAACCTACAACACCTCTTAGTCTTAAAAAGTCATAAAAATTATTCTTTGACTTAATAGGAAAAGAGATAATGAAATTATATATTTCATTATCTACAATATTTGTAGTTTTATGGTAAGTCAACTGACTTGAGAGTCTTTCTTTTTCCACATCACTAGCATCTTCTTTTAAAATATAAGTAACATCCCCATCCATTTCAATAGTTATACTTTGATGGTCTTTATGAATTGGGTTTAAATCATCACAAGCTGTTGTAAATAATATTGTAAAAATTAGTATTGTAAGTGTTAGTAAGTTTTTTCTCATAATAACTCCTACCATATTCCGATACCAAATTTCATTGGATCTGAATTTGAGTAATCTCTTTCTAAGCCTTGTAGAGTATCAATATCTACATTCCTCAACCCATCAATAATCCCATAACTCTTATAATCCTTCTCCATCTTCCAGAGCATATACTCAAAGTCTCCATGGCGTGCAGTTGTGTTTTCCATCATAAACCCTAATCAGTCTGAAACTCTAGTCTATCATGAGGGATAGCTAGTGAGTCTAAGAGGTTGATGAGTTGCTCTTTTGGGATAATTAAGTCATTGGTTGAATATTCAATATCATCAGTAAAGTTACTTACAGTATGTCGCCAGTGTATTTTTATATCTCCAATATCATTCAAAAAGAATTCAGATGCAAACCTATTACTTTCAATATTTATTAGATAATGATAGTATTCATCATTATCTTTAACTGTATTATGTATATCTTCACTAACTGGATAAATAGCCCTTTTTCTATCTAAAGTACTTATGTATATTGAACCAACAAATCCGCCTATCCTTATGAAATCATAAAGATTATTCTTTGACTTAATAGGAAAAGAGACAATAAAATTATATACATTATTATCCACAATATTTGAAGTTTTACGGTAAATAAACTGACTTAAGAGTCTCTCCTGTTCTACATCACTAGCATCTTCTTTTAAAATATATGTCACATCTCCATCCATTTCGATAGTTATACTTTGATGGTCTTTATGAATTGGATTTAAATCATCACAAGCCGTAGTAAATAATATTGTAAGAATTAGTATTGTAATTGTTATTATATTCTTCATGTTTTACCAATACCCAATTCCAAATTTCATTGGACCTGAATTTGAATAATCTCTTTCCATATTTAGCATTTTAGTTTGGCTATCATATTCGGAAGTAAACTCATTCCTCAACCCATCAATAACCCCATAACTCTTATAATCCTTCTCCATCTTCCAAAGCATATACTCAAAGTCTTCATGGTGTGCAGTTGTGTTTTCCATCATAAACCCCTAATCCGTCTGAAACTCTAGTCTATCATGAGGGATAGCTAGCGAGTCTAAGAGATTTATGAGTTGCTCTTTTGGGATGATGAGTTTGTTTGTGTCGTATTTTATGTCTTCTGAAAAGTTACTTTGTTCATAAAGGTATGAGATTTCCATATCTTCCACATCATTAAGATAGTAATATGATGCGAAGCCATTTGCAGATTTGATGAGTTGATAATGAAAATATGCATCATTATTGAGAAGATTCACATCTCCAGCATCTGTAGGTTTATTTTTGGAACTTATTTTAATATATGTGTAAGGGAATAATGCTTGTAAATTTGTTTTGGATTTAAAGGGAATAATGATAATAAAATTATACATATTGTTATCAACAGAAATATTAGTGTCCTTATAAAAATAATTATAATCTAATATCTGCTTATATTTAATGTCAACATTGTCATAAAACTGATAACTCACATCTCCATCCATCTCAATAATAGCAGTTTGATGGTCTTTTTTAATTGGATTTAAATCATTACAAGCCGTACCAAACAACACTATAAAAAGTAGTGTTGTTATTGTTAATATTTTTTTAATTTTCATTCTCCTACCACCAACCGATACCAAATTTTTGTGGGCCTGAATTTGTATAATTTTTTTCTAAATTTTGCATATACTGTAATTTTAAATAATTATAAGTCCGTCCATTATCATTAGTTTCTTCCAACCCATTAATAATCCCATAACTCTTATAATCTTTCTCCATCTTCCAAAGCATATACTCAAAGTCTCCATGGTGTGCAGTTGTGTTTTGCATCATAAACCCTAATCCGTCTGAAAATCTAGTCTATCATGAGGGATAGCTAGCGAGTCTAAGAGGTTTATGAGTTGCTCTTTTGGGATGATGAGTTTGTTAGTGTCATATTTTATGTCTTCTGAGAAGTTACTTTGCTCGTAAAGATAAGATATTTCTATGTCTCTTATGTCGTTAAGAAAGTAATCTGATGCAGATATGTTACTTGGTATAGTGATGGTATAGTGATGGTAGTTGTCTGTATCGAGTATACTATTATGTATACCTGACCCATAGCCATACGGACTTCCTCTTTTATGGTCTGTGGTATAAAAAAACATTCGTGCTGAAGATAATAAAACTTGAAGATTTGTTTTTGATTTGATTGGAAATATAATAGAAAAATTATAAAGATTATTATCTACATCAATATTTGTATTATTATATTGATAAGTTTGTTCTAAAATTTGTTTATCAATACTATTATTTATATCTTCTTTGAAGATATAACTCACATCTCCATCCATCTCAATAATAGCAGTTTGATGGTCTTTATGAATTGGATTTAAATCATCACAAGCTGTATTTAACAACACTATAAAAAGTAGTGTTGTTATTGTTAATATTTTTTTAATTTTCATTCTCCTACCACCAACCGATACCAAATTTTTGTGGGCCTGAATTTGTATAATTTTTTTCTTTATTTATCATAATTAGATTATTTTCATAAACATTAAAGTCATTTCTTAACCCATCAATAACCCCATAACTCTTATAATCCTTCTCCATCTTCCAAAGCATATACTCGAAGTCTCCATGGTGTGCAGAGATTTTGTAGAGTTTGTCTGGTCTAGGTTTACCTGGATCGTATGAACTATACCATCCTTTCCCTCCTGCAAATGCTACCCAGTCATCTTCATTCCAAGTCATACAGTTTTGCCATCTCAAAACAGGATAGTATACTCTGTAGGTAAAATGTTTTACATAACAACGCCAATAGCCACCCCACCACTCAGATTTCCATTCGCATGTAGGTGCCCAGTAGTCTATTACATAAGAGAAGTATACCCAGTGCAAATAACTACCATAAGGAGTACCTGACATTGCATACAGTTCTACCCAATAAGTAGCACCTGATGTATAGTCTCCAGTTCCAATAGGATCGACAGTTATAAGTAAGTCAACCTTCTTGTCAGATGCAGTCTGTTTCGAAGCTTCTACCGCACTATCTCCACCCAACGCTGTTCTTTTCATCTATATGTGATACCTTATTATCTTCACTAGAAGATGATTCCCCACAAGCTGTAAGTAAAAGTATGCTTAATGAAACAATAGATAAAACTATTTTATTAGTAAATCTACTTTGATAATAACTTGAGGATGCTTTTTTATTATCCATGATAAACCCTTTGTGTTATTTTTAATTGAACTACATGCATATTAATATTGTTTTTATTAAATATTACTTAACATTTTATGTTGTAACTATATGGTAGCTAAAATGTAATACACTGGAAATATTTCATAGTATTTTTAGTTAAAATATTGAAAAAAGAGAAGTCATTAGATTCTTTTTATAAAGTATTTTTCTTATGCTAAAATATATTTATGAAAAACATATACATCATTTTTACACTCTTTGGCACTTTGGTTTATGCGGGCGATAGTTACTATTATAATGGCATGCAACGAGTAAAATTGACTCCTATAAGCTCTTTATCTCGTTCTGTTAGTGGTGTTGATTTTTATGAGACCGAAAAAGGCATAGTTCTTGGAGTTTCAGATACTTTGATACTCAAATTAAAAAATAGTGTAAATCTTGATGCGTACTTACTTGAAGTCAATGCAACTCTGCAAAAAACACTTGGCACAGACCTTTACCTCTTAAAAGTACAAGACAAAACTTTAACACTAAGCGTAGCAAACAGACTCAATGAAAAAGAAGACGTTGAGTATGCGCATCCAGATTTTCTTAAACGTAGAGTTCAAAGATAGATGGTAAAGGTATTATGTAGCGTACTACTTGTACTTCTTATTGTTGGTTGTGGTGGGAGTTCAGATGAGTCGACTCCTTCAACAAACACTTCAAGTCCATCAGTTCCTCAGGATTCAAATGAAACTACTTCTATATCTACTGATGAGCCTTATTTTACTCAACAGTGGAGCTTAGCTAAAGATAATGCTTTTTATAGTTTAAATGGTATAGATAGTGATGCAAATATTCATGCAGGTACATTGTTAGACAGCTATACTGGTAGTGGTGTAAAAATTGCAGTGATTGACAATGGTTTAGATGCATCTCATGAAGATTTAGTAGGGGCGATTGTAGCTGCTTATGATGCAGTAACAGGCACAACCAATGTCTCACAGAGTACGCAAACAGCCAATCATGGAACAGCTGTAACTGGCATTGTCGCTGCAAGAGCCAATGGTAAAGGCATAAAAGGTGTAGCGAGTGGGGCAGATATAATATTTATAAAATATAAAGAGTATATGAGTGATAGTGATACAATAGCGCTTTTTGATAAGGCAGCCTCACTTGGAGCTAGTATAATCAGCAATAGTTGGGGTACGGGAGATGTCTCTCCAGCAGTGAAAGCAAAAATAGTAGATTTAGCAACCAATGGCAGAAATGGTAAAGGAATAGTTATAGTTTTTGCTAGTGGGAATGATGATCAGGACATGGGAAATGACGAATCATCCATCCCAGAGGTCATCTCTGTTGGTTCTACAAACAAAGATAATCTTAGAGCATCTTACAGTAACTATGGAAGTAACCTAGATATAGTTGCTCCAGGAGGAGAGTATAGAGGTATAACAACACTTGACCCTATGGGAAGTAAGGGAAGTGCTTCTATAGTTGCAAACTATCTTTTATATAACGACTCAAATGCTTTTGTTGGAACTTCAGCAGCTACGCCTCTAGTCAGTGGGATTGTAGCTTTAATGCTTGAGAAAAATCCAAATCTTACAAGAGTGGAGATAGAAAATATTTTAAAAAATTCCGCTGATAAGATAGGCATTGTCCCCTATGACTTTAGTGGCAGAAATGATTACTATGGATATGGAAAAGTAAATCTCACAAATATAATGAAACTTTTTTAAAAGAGCTTTTTAAAAACCTTTATAAAAAAGCTCAAGTCAATATTTACTTCTTTATTTGTAAGCCATAAATCCATCATCTTTTTTTGGACAGTTTTGGATTTGTAGAGTCGCATCATTACCGCAATCATAAGATTGTTACATAAAAATATTTTCTGAAGTCTTTGCAGAGTTTTGAATTTTTTAAGATGTATAGCGTTCCATCTTTGTTCATACTCCATAGGTTGAGCTTTGTCGATGAGCGTTTGAGCTAGTATTTTTGCAGAACTCATTGCATAGTAAATTCCCTCATACGTAAAAGGAAGAACCTGTTCTGCACTATCTCCAACAAAAAAGACGCGATCTTTGTAAAAAATGGGAGTTTTAAACTCTGGTATTTTATAGCCTTTAACTTTTGCATTTTCTTTGACATCTATAGAGTCCATAAAGTTTTGCATATAGGGTTTTTTCCCCTTTGCTAAGGTTCCAATGTTTGTTCCACCATTCTCTGGAAATGCCCAAGCGTAGTATTTATCTGCTATGTTTGCACCAAAATGAAATTCACAATCTTTTAAGGAATTCTCTTGTAAATCTGCATAGTTTGTAAGGAGGGCTGAGACTCTATCGCCATTTATATATTTTCTTATGGATGAGTTTACACCATCGGCTGCGATGAGGTATTTGGCTTTTATAGTTTGTATAGTATCTTTGAAACTTACAGCTGCGAGTACATGATCTTCTTCTATTTTTGTCTCTATGAGTTTTCCCTCATATAATTCTGTTCCCGCTTTTTGTGCCTCTTCTCGTAAGTAGTTATCAAACGCTCTTCTCTCAACGATGGCGAGGGGAGTTTCACTGATGTCTACTTTGATTTTTTTCTCTTTAAATGCTAGAACAATGTTGTTGACGTAGTTTTGAATAATTTTCTTATCAAGATTAAATTCTTTAAATGCGTCCACGCGTATACCACCACCGCAGGGCTTTTTAAAATCGAACTTTTTTTGGATAAGTATGTTTGGTACATTTGCAAGCGAGAGGTATTTGGCAACTGTTGCACCAGCTGGACCTCCTCCGACTACTAATATTTCTGTTTCTAACATAAAAAATACCCTTGAGAGAAGTAGATGTAATCTCGGAGTATATCAAAACTAGATTAAAGATGTTGTGATAAAATACAATTATGAAAAATAAATATAAAATTTTAGTAACCAATGATGATGGCTATGAGGCAAAAGGACTCTTGTGCTTGGTAGAAGCGCTTAAAGAGTTGGAAAATGTTGAGGTGACTGTTGTTGCTCCTGCAAATGAAAAGTCAGCATGTGGGCATTCTCTCACACTTGTTCGACCTCTACGTTTTGTGAGTGTTGAAGATGATTTTTATAAACTTGATGATGGTACACCGAGTGACTGTGTCTATCTTTCACTGAGTACAATGTTTGAAGATAAAAAGCCAGATTTACTCGTGAGTGGTATAAACCGTGGCTCAAACATGGGCGAAGACATCACGTATAGCGGAACAGCTGCTGGAGCTATGGAGGGAGTCTTGCACGATGTTCCTTCTATAGCCATCTCTCAAGTGATGGATTTTACCAATCCTGATGGAGATTTTTCTCTTGCACAAAGAACCATAAAAACTTTAGTGACAAAGATTAGAGAGGGGGCATTTCCTCTACCAAAGCGTGAGTTTTTAAATATCAATATTCCAGCTGAGATAGATGAAGCAGAAATTCGAGTAACCTATGCAGGTTTTAGACACTATGCAAATGACTCACATTTACATAGAAATCCTCGTGGAGAAGAGCACTATTGGCTAGGACTTCACCCGCTAAATTTTTCCGCACGTAACGAAGCAAAAGGGATGAGTGATTATGAAGCTATCGAAGCTGGCTACATCTCTATAACGCCTATAATGCTTGACTTGAGTGCCTATAAAAGTATGAAACAATTAGAAGAGTGGCTCGACTAATTTGGGTAAACATGACCGCATAAAATTACTCATAGGCGAAGACTTTAAAAAGCTTGAAGATGCAAAAATAATTTTGCTCGGTGTAGGTGGTGTCGGAAGTTTCTGCCTAGATTGTCTCTACAGAAGCGGTGTGAAGCATATAACTATAGTCGATTTTGACACTTACGATGACTCAAACCAAAACCGCCAAATGTGGTCTGAGCTACATGAGGGAGAAGTGAAAGTTGACGCTCTCAAGGGGCATTACCCTGAAATAACTACTGTTACGTGCAGAATAGATGAGCAGTGGGTTTGGGACTTTGACTTTGATGCGTATGACTTGGTGCTTGATGCCATAGATGACAGAAATGCCAAACTTGCTCTTGCTCAAAAATGCCATAAAAAGCTCATAAGTTCTTTTGGAAGTGCAAAGCGAATGGATCCAACGCAGATAAAAGTAGATGACATTTGGAAAAGTTATGGCGATAAATTTGGCTCAAAAATCCGCTATGAACTTAAAAAACGTGGCTTTAAAAAGAAGTACAAAGTCATCTTCTCTTCTGAAGAAGCAAATATAAAAGAGAAGGGCAGTTTTATGGGTGTGACAGCTTCATTTGGACTTGCTATGTGTGCTGAGGCAATAAAAATGCTACGAACGCTCAAGGAGCAAAATGTTTGATTTTTTAGATAGTGACTGGTTTAATATAGGTTTAGAAATAGTGTTTGTCATTCTTATATCTTACGATATAAAAAAGTACTTCGAGACGAAAAAACGTGAGTATATTCTCAATATAGTTCTTACTATAGGTTTTGCGATTTGGACACTTTACCCATACTACAACTCTTATGTTGGTTGGGAAGAGTCACAAAAAAAGATGCTTATAAGCCACTGTGCAGATAGCAATGACACAAAACTTTGCAACTGTATGGATGATGCAACATTTAAAAAATACACGTATGATGCGTATGTCGCCTTAGATAAAAACTCAAGTGATTATGCAGAGTTTTTAAAAGATGCAAAAGAGGATTGTTTAGATGATGGCTGGTTTTGATTTAGACTCTCCGCTAGTTTGTGAGGGTATCATTGGAGACGGTTGTGGAGGAGGGCGACTCTTCTTTGTAGAAGAAGAAAACCTACAAGTTTATGACCCAATTACAAAAGAGCGAATGACCCTCCTTGAGGGCATCACAGATGCAAAAGAGTTAAGTAAAAAAGCTTGTGTATTAACTGTTACGTGCGATAATACAATCATACAATTTGACTTGTCTAAAATGAAGGTAGTATGAGAATAATTTAGAGCGAAAAAGGACACGTATGAGCAGAGTTTCCAATGGTTCAGGAGAAGGACAACAGTACAGAGTACGTGAGAGCAAACAAAGTTGGCTATATAAGTAATCCCATGCAAAAAGTATATGTAGTTTTTATGATGAGCATAGTGTTGATGACAACAGAATCTGCAGCAATACCCAACGACTACCAAGAAAAAATGCGTACATTATCCTCAGCACTTACAAAACTCTCTGCTTCGGTTGAGGCGACACTTAAAAAACCTTTAGAGCCTTCCACAAAAGAGGAGGCATCTCTTAGAGAACCGTTTCGTGAGTATAGTGTTAAAATATTACGAGAGAACAACCACGCCATCGTACTTGTTTGTACCAAAGATGGGACAAAAGCACTTTTAGAAGATGCAGGATGCACACCCGAAATGGATAGTAATAGATGGATGTCAAAAGAACTTCCACCTTGTACTTTTATACTCTCTAGTGAAGTATGTAAGGCACATTAAAATGACTACTATCATTATGATGTTTATCTTGCCCTTGGGGATTGTTTTTTACTTCTTTGACAAGAAAACAAAGAAAATGAATAAGAAGATTTTTGATGAACATGTACTCAAAATACAAGCAAGTGAACTTACTCAAAAAGAAAAATTAAACATCATTGATGAAATGTACTATCAAAATGGCTATAAGATTGTACAGAAAACACAAGATTTGCTAGTAGTAGAAAAAAAACATTTTAATCTTGGAGTTCTTTTCATCTTCTTTGGACTCTTAACATATTTCGGTCTACCCTTATACTACATTTACTACCGTTTCATTTTAAAGCCAGAAGAGATAAGAATCTCTTTCCCTTCTTGAGGGTATTTTAATCGTTACGTGCGATAATGAAACTATAGAGTTTGATTTGGTTAAAATGCAAGAGTAGATATTTTCTGTGAGTAGAGTGTTAAGGTTTTTTAGCAAAAGTTGAAGCAATAGAAAACTTAAATAATGAGCTTTAAAATCTATAATTAAAAATCAAGAAAATAAATTGACTATGTTTATTGATTAGTCCATAACTAGAACTATACTTTTGTGAATGAATCTCCAAGTTTTCTTGTTCCACCTTTGCTAAGGTGGAACTCCTACTTAAGTACCAAAACCTTTTCACATCTAAAATTTGCATTAGCATCAACTTTAAGTATAAGTGGTATATAGTGTGTAAACGACTCTATGATTCACAAATCCATATAAAGGAGACAGTATGTCCAAAGGTCAAGACTCAAAAAAAACAGTTAAAAAAGCACCAACTAAAACGTTGAAAGAAAAACGTAATGACAAAAAAACGAAAAAAGCTCAAGATTAAAATTTTGACAACTAAAAATTGAGATTTAAAAACTCATTTTTTAGCCTGCACTCCTCAAAAAAGACTTCAAATTTAGCTATAATCATAGAATTAAAATTTATAAAAGAGAACCATTATGAAAAAAATAGAACCAATGACATTGTTTGGTTACAACAAACTTCAAGCTGAAGTGAAAGATTTAAAAGAGGTGAAACGTCCTCGTGTTGTCAAAGACATCGAAGAAGCGCTAGAGCATGGTGACCTCAAAGAAAACGCTGAGTACCACGCTGCTAAAGAGATGCAAAAGATTATTGACAACCGTTTAGCAGAACTTCAAGATATTCTTGGAAATTCTCAAATAGTAAACCCAAGTGAGCTAGAACATGCAAAAGTAAGTTTTGGCTCAACTGTAGTGCTAAGTGATTTAGATACAGATGAAGAAGTAACCTATACTATTGTTGGTGGATGCGAATCTAACCCAGATATGGGACTTATCTCCTTTGGTTCACCTTTGGCAAAACAACTTTTAGGTTCTGAAGAGGGCGATGAGGTAAAAGTACGCCTTCCAGGTGGCGAGAAAGAGTTTGAGATTTTAGAAGTAAAATACCAAGAAATAGTTTTTGAGTGTAAATAAAATGATAAATGTAGGCGTAGTAGGAGCAACAGGTTACACGGGTCTTGAACTTGTGAAGATGCTTGTGAGTCATCCCTCTTTTCATCTTAATTACATTGCAAATTCTGAGGGTGGAACAACTATAAATGTTTTGCATCCTTCGCTTAATGGTGTGTGTGAAGATAAAGTTGAAAAAGCAGATATAGACGAGATAGCAAAATGTTGTGAACTTGTTTTCTTAGCACTCCCACACATGACAGCTATGGCATTTGTCAAGCCTCTTTTAGAACTTGGTGTAAAAGTAGTTGACCTCTCGGCTGATTACAGACTTACACAAGATGTGTATGAACAGTTTTATGTTCCACACACAGATGTTGCAAATCTTTCGCATGTTGTGTATGGTTTACCTGAGATGTTTCGTGAGCAACTAAAGTCTGCAAAACTTGTCGCAAATCCCGGCTGTTTCCCGACTTCTGCTATTCTAGGTTTGTTACCATTTATGGCGTTACGTGCGAAAAATACACCTATCATTATAGATGCTAAAACGGGAGTGAGTGGAGCAGGAAAAAAACTAAGTGAAACGACACACTTTGTAAATGTAAACGACAACCTTTTTGCGTACAATCCTCTTATGCACAGACACGCTCCAGAGATAGCACAAAAGTTAGGCGTAGATTTTGATGAAGTGCATTTTGTCCCTCATTTAGTACCTCTAACACGTGGAATGTTAAGCTCTATCTACATTCAAGTTGAGGATGAGTTTGATGAGGTAGAAGTTTTAGAAGCCTTTTACAAAAATGAGAAAAATGTTCGTATCAGTAAAACACCAGTAACTATGAAAAATACAGCTGGAACAAACTTTTGCGACCTTTATGTAAAGCGTAAAGGAAATATGCTCTTTATATCTTCTTCTATCGACAACCTTATGCGTGGAGCTTCTTCTCAAGCTCTTGCAAATGCAAATCTTATGATGGGGCTTGATGAAAATATGGGAATTCCAAACATAGCCTATGTCCCATAATCTTCTCATAAAAGAGGGTGCGTTTGTCATTTCAGATGCACACTACTCCCATCTTCGTCCTGAACTTTTAGACCTCATACAAGCAATCCACTCGCATAAACTTCGTCCTACACAACTCATTTTAATGGGTGATGTTTTTGATGCACTTTTTGGATATGTTGAAACGACTTGTGAAAACAATGCACAAATGATAGAACTCATAAATGCCATTTCTCAAGAAATAGAAGTGATTTACTTAGAAGGCAACCATGACTTTAATCTATATAAAATTTTTCCATCATGCAAGATTTATCCTATGCATAAGCAACCTGTTACGTGCACTTTTGGTACAAAGAAAATTGTGCTTGCACACGGAGATTTTGATGGAGATTTCGCCTATAAACTCTACACTTCGCTTATACGAAGTAAGACCATTGTTAAAATCTTAAATGTCATAGATAAACTTTTTAATCATTCTATTTTAAAAAAGATAGATGCACATTTAGGAAAAAAAGATGATTGTAAAGAGTTTACTGGTTTTAGAGACTTTATAGCTAGTAGAGACCTGCAAATGTACGCGTGTGACTATTTTATAGAAGGGCATTTTCATCAAAACATTGCGTTTGATTTTGAAAAGTTCAGCTATATAAACCTTGGTGCTTTTGCTTGCAATCAAAGATATTTTATTGTAAAATCGTTCCAAGATAATGAATTATTAGAAGAAATAATATTCTCTAAGGAGACCTAAAATATGGATGACAGTTCCTTAAAAGTTGGTTCCAATGAAATGGAACTCGTAGACTTTCGTATATTTAAGCAAGAAGATGGCTCAGTATATGAAGGTATTTATGGAATTAATGTTTCAAAGGTACGTGAGATTATACGTGTACCTGAATTAACAGAACTTCCAGGTACTCCTGATTTTATAGAAGGTATTTTTGACCTCAGAAATGTTGTTATTCCTGTTGTGAATTTAGCAAAGTGGATGGGAATCACAGAACCAGACTCAGCTGAAAAGAATTCTCGTGTTATCATTACAGAATTTAATAATGTACTTATAGGCTTTATTGTTCATGAGGCAAAACGCATTCGTAGAATTAGTTGGAGTGAAATAGAACCCGCAAGTTTTATGAGTAACACAAGTTCAATTGATGGTGGCAAAATAACGGGTGTGACAAAGATAGAAAATGAAAATGTACTTCTCATTTTAGACTTAGAGAGTGTAGTACAAGATTTAGGCTTGTATGAGCCAGATATAGAACATATTTCTGATGAACAAGAGAAGTTTTCAGGTTTAGCACTTGTTTTAGATGATAGCGCTACAGCAAGAAGAATAGTTAAAGAAGCACTTATAGATATGGGCTTTAAAGTAGTTGAAGCGATGGACGGACAAGAGGGACTTAGCAAACTTGAAGACCTTTATAATAACTATGGAGATAATTTAGCTAAACAGTTAAAAATTATAATCTCAGATGTTGAAATGCCAAAAATGGATGGTTTTCATTTTGCATCAAATATGAAAAATGATCCTAGATTTAAAAATATTCCAATAGTTTTTAACTCTTCAATAAGTGATCATTTTAGTGAAGATAGAGGTTTAGAAGCTGGTGGTGAAGCTTACTTAGTTAAGTTTAAAGCGAGCGCATTTTATGATGAGATTGCACGTGTCGTTCGTGCACATATGAAGTAGGAGTGGGAATATGGATGAATTTCAAGAGATACTACAGGATTTTTTAGTTGAATCGTTTGAACTTGTAGAGAAGTTAGATGAAGATTTGGTTGAGTTAGAGGCAAATCCTGAAGATTTAGAATTGTTAAACGGAATTTTTCGTGTTGCGCATACAGTTAAGGGGGCTTCGTCATTTTTAAACTTTGATATTTTAACGCACTTAACACATCATATGGAAAATGTTTTAAACAAAGCTAGACATGGAGAGTTAAGTATCACTCCTGATGTTATGGATGTCGTTTTAGAGTCTATTGACCTTATGAAAGCACTTTTGGAGACTATTCGTGACACAAGTTCTGATGCTGGAATTGATGTAGCAGAGTGTGTTGTAAGACTTGACAAAATTAGTGGTGGAGATGGAAATGTTGAAACCCCAGTTGCTACTGCACCAGTTGTTGAAGAAGTAGTCGCAGTTGAAGAACCAGAAACAACTCAAAATGAAGAAGAACCAGATTATGAAAATATGGATGACGCTGCGATTGAAGATGAGATAGAGAGACTTTTAAAACAGCGCCAAGCTGAAGATAAAGCAAAACGTGAAGCGAAAATTGCTGCTGGAGAAGAAGTTTTATCTGCTCCACCTGAACCAACAGAAGAGAATGAAGAGCCTCAGGAAAAGCCAAAACCTGAACCTAAAGTTGAAGCAGCACCTGTTCCTGTCGCAGCACCTAGAGCAACTCCAAAAAAAGAAGCTGAAGATGATGAAGATGCGCAAGCAGGAGCACCAGCAAAACGAGCACCAGCAACAGTTGAACAAACAATACGTGTAGATGTAAAACGACTTGATCACTTGATGAACCTTATTGGTGAACTTGTTCTTGCAAAAAACAGACTTATAAAAATTAATGATGATGTTGAAGAACGTTACGAAGGAGAAGAGTTCTTAGAAGAACTTAACCAAGTTGTTTCTATAGTTTCACTTGTTACAACTGACTTGCAAATTGCAGTTATGAAAACAAGGATGCTCCCTATTGGAAAGGTGTTTAATAAATTTCCAAGAATGATTCGTGACCTTTCACGTGAGCTCAATAAAAAGATTGAACTCGTTTTAGCTGGAGAAGATACTGAACTTGATAAATCAATCGTTGAAGAGATTGGTGATCCTCTTGTTCATATTATTCGTAACTCATGTGATCATGGTGTTGAAACACCTGCTGAACGTACAGCTAAGGGAAAACCTGAAATGGGTACTATTGGTCTTAAAGCATATAACGAAGGAAACCAAATCGTCATTCAAATTGATGATGATGGAAAAGGTCTCGATATTGAAATGCTTAAAGAAAAATCACTTGATAAAGGTATTATTACTCAAAAAGAAGCTGATAATATGAGTGATAAAGAGGCATTTGGACTTATCTTCAAACCAGGTTTTTCAACAGCAACTACAGTGACAAATGTTTCTGGTCGTGGTGTTGGTATGGATGTTGTAAAAACAAACATTGAAAAACTTAATGGTATCATTGATATAGATAGTGTACTAGGTAAGGGGACTTCAATGAAGCTCAAAATCCCTCTTACACTTGCAATTATTCAAGCACTTTTAGTCGGTGTTCAAGAAGAATATTATGCGATTCCACTAGCGTCTGTTTTAGAGACAGTTAGAATTTCAAAAGATGAAATTTATACTGTTGAGGGTAAAAGTGTTATGCGACTTCGTGATGATGTTTTATCTCTTGTGCATATAGGAGATATTTTTGAAGTTGAGAGAATCCTTGATGTAAGTGAACACGCTTATGTTGTTGTACTTGGTTTAGGCACAAGTAAACTAGGACTCATCGTTGACACGCTTGTAGGACAAGAAGAGATTGTTATCAAGTCACTAGGTGATTTCCTCAAAGGAATAGACGGTATCGCTGGAGCTACTATTCGTGGAGATGGTGGTGTAACACTCATTGTAGATGTTGTTGCACTTATGCAGATGGCAAGAGATGTAAAAACAACTTCTATGACAGATGGAAATAAGGGAGCACAGATAGCGAAAGAAAAAAGCAGTGCAAGTGACTATACGATTATGATTGTAGATGACTCTAAAACTGATAGAACAATCATGAGAAAATCTTTAGAACCACTGGGTGTCACTCTTGTTGAAGCAAGTGATGGACAAGAAGCATTAAACATTTTAAAGTCAGGTGATCATAACTTTGATGCAATGTTAATAGATATTGAAATGCCAAGAATGGATGGATACTCCCTTGCATTAGAGATTAAAAAGTACAATAGATACAAACATCTTCCACTTATTGCTGTAACTTCAAGAACTGGAAAATCAGACCGTATGCGTGGTGTTGAAGCTGGAATGGTTGAGTATATTACAAAACCATACTCTTCAGATTACTTAGCAAGTGTAGTGCAGAGAAATATTAATTTTAAAGCGGAGTTTTTATAATGAGTGATAAATTAAAACAAATTATTAATAAGCAAAGTGAACAAGCAGACTCGGCTTTGGTTCAGACGGACAATGTAGTTCAACTTGTAGGGTTCATTATAGGAGATGAAGAATATGCAGTGCCTATTCTTTCCATTCAAGAGATTATTAAACCATTTTTTTGGACTAGAGTTCCTCAAGTTCCTAAATATGTACTAGGTGTTTTCAATCTTCGTGGTGCGGTTATACCACTTATAGACCTTCGCGCGAAGTTTGGAATACCTACGCAAAAACATACGGAAGAGACTCGTTTTATAGTTATGAGAAATGGAGATGATGTTGCAGGATTCGTTATTGATAGACTTACAATGGCAATACGCATCAAAAAGCAAAATATTGGTCCTCCACCTGATACAATTATTGGAGATGATACTATCATTGATGGCGTTGGTAAACAAGAAGATAGTATTATAACTATTCTCAAGGTCAACAAACTTTTAGAAAGAGATTTTTAAATTTAACCTCTTATGCAAAAAAAACTTACCATAAGTCTTCAAGAAGATAGACTCTCTATGAACTTTTATGGAGAGTTGAGTCTCTTTAATATTTCCGCATTTGAACAAGAGATTCAACACCCATCTTTTAAAAACTATACAGCAGTAACTATAAACTTAGAAGCTGTTACCTTTATAGATACCGCTGTAGCAATCTTCATAGATAAATTGATGTTACAAAACAGTACAAAAAATAAAGAAGTACAACTTCTTTGTCAAGATGCTCAAGTAGAAGCAACACTCAAACTTATTCAAACACAAAGAGCAAAATCAAAAGAGATAGAAAAAATAGAGACAGATTCCTTTTTTGATGGAGTCGGAAAAATATTTTATAATTACTATTTAGGTTTTGTCTCTTTTCTTGGTTTTTTAGGAAAACTTTTTTTTACAAAACTCTCCTATTTTAAATCTTTTAAAAACATCAGATACAAAGAAATCGCCTTTGAAATTAATGAAAGTGCCATAAAAGCTCTTGGCATTATTGCACTTACAAGTTTTCTTATAGGCTTAGTTGTCGCATACCAATCAGCGTATCAGCTTAAAATTTATGGTGCGAACATCTTTGTAGTAGATATGCTTGGTATTTCTATATTACGTGAGCTAGCACCTCTTATGACTGCTATAGTTATAGCAGGTCGTAGTGGTTCTGCATTTACAGCACAGATAGGTGCTATGAAAATAACACAAGAACTAGATGCTATGAGAACTATGGGGTTTGACCCGTATCTTTTTTTAGTCATGCCTCGTATTATTGCGCTTATGATTATGATGCCTTTTTTAATATTTGTTGCAGATATTATGGGAGTCTTTGGTGGTATGATAGTGGCAAATATAGACTTAAATATCAGTGTAGATTTGTTTCTTGATAGATTTAATGATGTTGTTGCCGCAAAACACTTTTTTATAGGGCTTTTTAAAGGTCCATTTTTTGCCTTTTTAATAGCGAGTATAGGAATTTACCGCGGTTTGATGGTGAAAGATGATACGCAAAGTATAGGGTTTAATACTACAAAAAGTGTTGTTGAATCTATTTTTGCAGTTATAGTATGCGATGCAATCTTCTCTATTGTATTTACAAATTTGGGAATATAAGATGAAAAAACTCATAACTGTGCAAAATGTTAAAACCGTTTTTGGTAAAAATGTGGTGCATGATGGGTTGAATCTTACAATCAATCAAGGGGAGATTTATGGACTTTTAGGTCCTAGTGGATGTGGCAAAACAACGCTTCTTCGTGAAATGGTTATGCTTCAAGAGTTTCAAGCTGGAAGTATTGAAATATTAGGACATAATGTAGGAAATATTCGAGAGGTTGATGCACAAAAACTTCGACAGGAATGGGGTGTTTTATTTCAGTTTGGTGCACTTTTTTCTTCTCTTAGTCTTCGAGATAATATTGCCTTGCCACTCCAAGAGTATACAAATCTCTCCACTGCTATGATTGATGAAATTGTAAAATTTAAAATTAATCTTGTGGGTCTGCAAAGTAAAGATGCACATCTTTTTCCATCACAAATAAGTGGAGGAATGAAGAAAAAAGCAGGGCTTGCCCGTGCCTTAGCGATGGACCCAAAGTTGCTTTTTTTGGATGAGCCAACAAGTGGACTCGATCCAATTTCTGCAAGAGAATTTGATGAACTAATACTCAATTTACGCTCGATGTTAGGGCTTACAATCGTAATGGTTTCTCATGATTTACAATCTATTTATGATACTTTAGATAGAGTAGCAATAATAGATGAAAAAAAAATAGCGTATGAGGGAACTGTAAAAGAAGTCACTTCTGCAAAAGGTGCCTTTATAGAAAGTTTTTTTGGAGAGAAAAAAGAGCATGAATAATAGAGTAAATTATACCTTAGTGGGGGTCTTTGTCATTGTAGGCATGGCATTTATGTCTGCTTTTGCATACTGGATGTTAAAACCTTCAGCAAAATCTGAAACAAAAAGATATGCGATACATTTTGATGAATCAGTACTTGGGCTTAATCCAGATGCAGCTGTAAAATTTCGAGGAATCAATGTTGGTAAAGTTGTTGATATAGGTATTAATGAAGAAAATGCACAGCAGGTAGAAGTCCTTATAGATATACTAAAAAACACTCCAGTCAAAGAAGATACAGTTGCAAAACTAACTGCACAAGGTATAACAGGGCTTAGTTACATAAACTTGAGTTTGGGTTCTAATGACGCAAAGCCTTTAGTTGTTCAAGCAAATGAAAAATATCCAATCATCAAGACTATTCCGTCTTTTTTTGAAAACTTCGAGAAATCCTTAGGTTCCGTCTCTTCAAGACTCTCTTCTACACTTGGAAAAACAGAAGAACTCTTAAATGATGATAATCAAAAAGAACTCGCACGTTTACTGCAAAAGACAGCGAGCGTGATGGAGAAGATGGATAAACTCTTAGATGAAAAAACAGTAGCGCATCTTCAAAATAGTGCAAAAAACATAGATGAATTTTCCATTAAATTAAATAAAATGATGCCTAATATTGACAATTTTATAGTAAAAAGTGAGCAATGGGAAGATAAAATAGCGGGCTCATTTAATTCTATAATGCATAGTTACCTAGGTATAAAATCTTCTATGGATGAGATTAAAAGAGCAGTCGCTAGTGGAGAATTTAACCTTAAAGCTATAAGTGCGGATGTAGTTCCAACAATGAATTCAACCTTTTTAGAAATGCAAGAGTTGATGATAAAATTACAAGATACGCTTGAGGGATATCAGAAAAGTCCATCCGATATTTTTTATAAACAAAAAGAGATAAAAAAAGCTCCAGGAGAGAAATAGCATGAAGTATTTTATTGCAATAGTAATTTCTGCATTTTTAAGTGGCTGTACAATAATGCAACCCGCGATTGTAGAGTATAGAATCAAGCCAGTTATAGTAGAGCTTAACTCAGATGCGCATTCGTGCGAGAAACTTAATATTAAAGTGATACAAGCGTTTAGTTCAAGCTCACTTATGTCCTCAAAAATGAAGTACACGCAAGATGCCTTTAGTGAGTATCAGTTTAATCAATCAGAGTGGTCTGAGAGTCCAAATAAAGCCGTAACATCAGAGATATTAAATAGTATAACTAGCTCTAAGCTTTTTAAAAGTGTACAGAGTTATAAGTCTCGTAGTAAAAGCGATTTTATTTTAGAGAGTACTATTGAAGAATTTGCGCAACATTTTACAGATGATAGTTCTTATGGACGTGTTGTGATTACAATGACACTTATAAATACAAAAACAGATGAAGTAATAGATACGAGACAATTCACTAAAAGTGTAGAGGCTAAAAGTCGCAATGCACAAGCCGGTGTAGTTGCTTTAAATGCTGCACTTTCAGATGTTTTATCGCAGAGCAATTTGTGGTTAGCTAAGGTATGTAAGTGATAAGTCAAAAAGAGTATAAAAGACGTAGATTAAACGTAGCAAAAACGCTCAAAGCAAATTCAGTAGCGGTTCTTTTAAGTGCTACTCCAAAAACACGCTCTAATGATACGGAGTATCCTTACAGACAAAATAGCAACTTTTACTACTTGAGTGGATTTAAAGAAGACAATGCCGCTCTCGTAATTGTGAGGGAGTTACGTACATATAAAGTCTATCTTTTTGTCGCTAAAAAAGATGAAGCAGTTGAACTTTGGACTGGAAAAAGAGTTGGTGCAAAAAAAGCAAAAGAGCAGTTTCTAGTAGATGATGTTTATGAGTACCAAGAGTTAGAAGCAAAACTTAAAGAGTTTTCAGAAGGCAAAAATCAGCTCTATTATGATTTTTCTCTTGAGAGTTCAGAGGTAGATGTTTTAAAAAAAGCGACCAAAAATGTAACGACACATAGCGATATTTCTACGAGTGTTCAACTGTTACGTGCAATAAAATCAGAAGCAGAAATTGCCATCATAAAAAAGGCACTATCTATAACACAAGAGGCACATCACACTGCGATGCAAAAGGCTAAAAGTTTGCATTATGAGTATGAACTTCAGGCTGAAATAGAGTATGTTTTTAAAAAAAGTGGAGCATATAGTGATGCGTACACTTCGATTGTTGCGAGTGCAAATGCTGCAAATACTTTGCATTATGTGAGTAATACACAAGCACTTCAAAAGGAGTCTTTAATTCTTATAGATGCAGGGTGTGAGTATGCGTACTATGCGAGTGATATAACACGTACTATTCCAGCAAGTGGAAAATTTACAGAGGCACAAAAAGAGCTGTATGAAATGGTTTTGAGTGTTGAGAAGAAAATCATAAAAATGATAGAGCCAAACATGCTTAGAAGCGAGTTGCAAAAAAAATCTGAAGAGTTACTCTGTGAGGGAATGGTACGACTTGGAATTTTAAAAGGGAGTGTGAAAAAACTTCTAAAAGAAAAAGCACATAAGAAGTATTATCCCCATGGAATAGGGCATTGGATGGGACTTGATGTACATGATGAATGTCCTTATAAAGATGCTAAAGGCAAGGAAATTCCTTTAAAAGCTGGTATGGTTATGACTATAGAACCTGGAATTTACCTTGACGCTGCAGATGAAAAAATACCAAAAAAATACAGAGGTATTGGAATACGCATAGAAGATGATATTTTGGTAACAAAAAATGGTTATGAGAATTTATCTGAGGGTATTATAAAAGAAGTTGCCCAGATAGAGCAGATGAGTCACTCTTCGTTATAAGAGTAGCTCCAACCTGTTAGATTATGGAGTTTTACCTCTTCATAGTTGTTTGAATCTGCTAAAAAATCTATTACGTGCATTATTGCATAAGGAATACTTTGTTGATCTTCCTGTCTTACAAGTAAGAGAGGCATAGCTGTCTCTTGGGTACTCATAGAAAAACCTACAGGCATGAGTTGACTCATAACTTCTTGTGGATTCGTAATCCCTTGATCATCTAAAAATTTATTAAATATAGCATCTTTTATATCTTGGGGTAATTTTTCATCTGTATTGAGAAAAATACTAAAGTGTATGGGTGTCTCTTTAAACTGTGTTGGTGCAGGTGCTGCCATAATAATATACTCAACATTTTTTAGATACTTTTCTATCTCATCTATCGTAAAATAATTGTCTGTTTTGATAGCCTTTGCTTCCATATAATATCCTTTATAATTAAATGTAAATTTTATCATAAATAAATACATGAATGGCACAATTCATGCTATAGTATCTTTAATAATAAAGAGGGAGTAGTATGCAGTTTATTGAAGCATTGAAACTTAGAAGCAAGCTCTTTTTTCTGTTTTTACTTATCACCATTGGACTTATTACTGTTGGTGTTATAGGGGTATTTCACTTAGAATCAATGAAAAAAAATGTAGACTCCCTCTACTTTGGCTCACTAGTCCCTGTTGTGGAACTCAATCAAATTCTTCAAACGTATCATGGCGGTTTATCAAGCACTGTATACAAAGCTTCAAGATTAGAAATAAGCCCAAGTGAGACACTCTCAAGTATAGAGAACTCTTTGACTCAGATTAACAAAGCTTGGGAGAGTTATGCATCGCATTTTAAAAGAGAAGATGAGAAGCAGTATGTCTCTTACACAGCGTTAGAAATTGAAGCAACAAATGAGTACTTTTTAAGAGTTTACAGAGCTACAAAAAATGCGCAGGATTTAAGTAAAATATCTATAAATACTTTAGAAAAAAAAGTTGAAAATATTGACACTGTGATACAAAAACTTATAACGTATGAGGTAAATGTTGCGAACTATGAACGTAAGTATTTTGTAGAGAGTTACACAAAAACCATGCGCCAACTTGGAATCTTTTTGATTCTACTTGTTTTTGGTATTCTCATGATCTCTTACTATGTATTTAAAAGTATTCAAAATGACCATACCAAACTTGAAGTTACAACAAATAAACTGCAAAAAGCAAACAAAAGATTGGAAAATGTCTCTTATACAGATGTACTTACAGGACTTCATAATAGACGCTACTTTAACCTTGTGTACGATAAAGAACTCAAACGTGCTAGAAGAACAAACAGCTACATTACTTTTATGATGCTTGATGTAGATTTCTTCAAGCAGTATAATGATACGTATGGACACATGGAGGGAGATTTTGCTCTTAAAAGTGTTGCAAAAGTACTAAAAGATACACTCAAACGCCCTAGTGATTATGTCTTTAGACTTGGTGGAGAAGAGTTTGGTATTTTGCTTAGTGATACAGATGAATCGAGTAGTGCAAAATTAGCAAGAGAGCTTTGCGATACGTTACGTGCAAGAGAGATAAAGCACGAAAAATCTAAAGTAAATAAATTTTTGACTATTTCTATAGGTGTTGTCTGTTGTATTGCCGATGATGCCCTTGATGATGAGATACTTCTCTCACGTGCGGATGAAATGCTTTATGAAGCCAAAGAGACAGGACGAGACAGATACATCATCACTTCCAATGTTAGTAGTGCTAAAACACATACAATGAGTGAAAAAAGCGCTTAGTGATTGTTTTTAAATCTAAAGCCTGCTTCTACTAAGAGCTCTCTTAGTTTGACTTTTATATCCCCTTGAAATTCCATCATTTTCTCTTTGTAAGCACCGCCGCACCCGAGCTTTTTTTTGAGGTTTTTTAGAAGTTCATTCGCATCACTATCGCTTAGAGAAAATTCTCCAACAAGAGTGACAGTCTTGCCTCTACGTTTCTCTTTGGCAAAATATAAGAAGTGTTTTTGTGGTTCTAAAATCTCAGATGAGATTTTAGTTTTTCGAGAGGTTTGTACTTCTGCCCAACCATCTTCTATGTCTGCACCTATAAAAAGGTTGAGCTTTTTTCCTCTACTCATTTGAATTTTGGTTGATTACTTTTTGAGCTAAAACGCTCATAATTGTAGAGTCGTATGTACTGTTTTTTACTGCAGTTAAAACATCTTCTTGAGAGATTTTTTCTCTGTTGTACACTACAACGATTGCTTCATCACCCAGTTGTAGAAATGTTTTTTCTCCATACTCTGTGTATCTTGTAGCACCAATGCTGATGATTGCTTCTTTGGGATTGTTACACGCTACAATGTACTCATTTAGAGCTTCAAGTGGACCAAAATCCTCTTGTGTGTTAATTTGCTCAGTCATCCAATCGGTGAGTTTTTCGTAGAAGTAGCTATAGCCATTCAGCTCTACATTTTCTCCATACGCTTGTACTTCGCCATCACGACGAAGAAAACTACAGATACTAAACTTATCCATAATGCCACCATCTGAGAATGTATCTATAGCAAAAAGTGTTTCTGAGAAACCTTTTGTCTCATGTCCCCAGTTTTTCTTTTGGCTAATTTTACTTGCACCTGCTACTCTTATAGAGACATCATTATAGGCTCCAAAATGCGTAGGTGTGATTTTAGATAATTTACCAGCAGTGTACTCTAGTTCACATACTAAACCAATCTCTGGTTCGGCTTGAATGTTTAGTGTTGCATCCTGCGGTAGTTTGATTGTCTCACTAGATAGTGGGTAGGTATGAAGCTGTTTATCAGCATGTTGCTGTGCCGCTTCATTTGGATTTGTTGGACGAGGAAGGTAAAAAGGAAACATCCCTTTTGGTGCTGCTTCCTCGGCAGTAATAATATCTTTAAACTCTTCAAGCTCACCAGCTTGTGCTAAGTGAAGTGCAAAGTTACCTGCAATACCTAGACCTAAGAAGTTTTCATATTTCGCCATTATATTTTTCCTGCTGCTCTTTCTTCTGCAAACTCTTCATAAGAACCCATGAAGTCAACGATTGTCCCATCGTGTTGTATTTCTATGATACGAGTAGCAAATGCGTCAAGTAACTCACGGTCATGAGATACACAAATAACATTTCCTTTGAACTCGTGAAGCGCTTCACCAAGTGCAACAATCGCTTCAAGGTCAAGGTGATTTGATGGCTCATCCAGAACTAAAAAGTTTCCACCCTCAAGCATCATTTTACTAAGCATCATTCTGTGTTTTTCCCCACCAGAGATACTTACAACAGATTTCTCTTGTTGTTCCCCATTGAAGAGCATACGACCAAGACAGTTTCTAATCTCTGCAATTTCACGTTTAGGATCAAACCCACGTAACCAATCGTAAAGCGTTCCATCGCCTTTAATGATGTCAGCTGTATCTTGTGGGAAGTAAGAGTTTTCAATCGTAGCACCCCAGTGAAGTTCGCCTTTGTTTGGTTTTAACTCTTCCATAAGGATTTTTACAAGTGTAGTTTTACCAACACCATTTCCACCGATAAGGGCTATTTTCTCATCTGGAACAACTTTGAAGCTAATGTCATTTAATACTTGGTTGTCTCCATAAGCATGAGAAATATTCATAACATTAAGTGCTTCATCACCCATAGTACGTTTTGCTTTGAACACAATACTTGGATCACGGCGTGAAGATGGTTTGATGTCTTCAATTTCAAGTTTATCAAGTTTACGTTGACGTGATGTTGCTTGTTTTGCTTTAGAAGCATTTGCAGAGAAACGACGAACGAATGCTTCAAGCTCTTCTTTTTCTTTCTCTTTTTTAGCATTTCCAAGTTCCATCTGTTTTGCTAAAACATTTGCAGCAATATACCAGTCGTCATAATTACCAGTAAATTCACGAATTTTTTGGTAATCAACGTCAAGGATGTTTGTAACAACAGCGTTCAAGAAGTGTCTATCGTGAGAGATAACTACCATGGTTCCCTCATGACGTTGAAGTTCATTTTCTAACCAAGTAATAGTTTCAATATCTTGGTTATTTGTAGGCTCATCGAGGAAAAGTACATCGGGTTTTGGGTAGAGAACTTGTGCAAGTAAAACTTTGAATTTATCAGCACTATCGAGTGTACTCATAAGTTCTTGGTGTTGTTCAGCAGGAATACCAACATTTTCAAGAATTTTAGCGATATTTACATCGTACTCATAAGTTGGATCTTCTTCAACACAGATAGTCTCTAATTCTGCAAGACGCTCATTAACTGCATCGTCTTCGAAATCTCCAGTCATGTAGATTTCTTCTTTTTCTTTGATTGCATCATAAAGTCTTTTGTTTCCATAAAGAACAGCATCCATAATCGTATAATCTTCAAAGGCATATTGATTTTGCCCAAGAACACCAACTTTGTTTGCTTTTGGGATGATTACATCACCCTCGTATTCTTTAATCTCTCCACAAAGGATTTTAAGAAAAGTTGTTTTACCAGCACCATTTGCACCGATAAGACCATAACGTTTGTGACGATCGAGCTTAAGATTGATGTCTTGGAATAGAATTCTATTCCCATAACGCATGATTAAATTTTGTACTCTTACCATTATAATTGCCTATTTTATATTTTTCGCGATTATAGCTAAGAGTTGTTTAAAGGCTTATTATCCCTTTACTTTTAATCACTTGTTTTGCCTTTGATACTCGCTTCATAAATTGGTCGACAAATAACACAAAATCTTGCATAAGGTTTTGCTTTGAGTCTTCTTATGCCTATCTCATCACCACACATATCACAAATTCCATAAGTGTTGTTTCTAATTTTTTCTAAGGCAGTATCTATTTCTATAATCTCTTCAAGTTGTTTTTTTCGAACTTGATTCATATTAAAACTATCAGACGACATTTCCGCATAATCTGCTTCATCGGATGATGTTTCTTCTAAAAGTTCTTTTATAAGTGTTTGACTTGAGGATGTAGCTCCAAGAAGCTGTTTTTTTCTTTTGAGTAGCTCTTCTTTAAATATTTCAATCTGTTCTTTACTTAACAAAATATGCCTTTTTATAGTATGTGTCCCATCAATTCTTTTTTTGTTTTTAGGTAGTTTTCATTATAAATATTATGTGGAGTAATAGCCTCAATTCTTTTTATAATTTCAAGACCACTTTGTCTTAAAAAATCGATTTTTTTTGGGTTGTTTGTAATAATATTGAGTTTAGTGACACCTAAATCATTTAATATAAATGTTATAGGAGTGTAATCTCTTTCATCATTCTTAAATCCAAGTTTTTCATTTGCCTCAACTGTATTGTAGCCTTGGTCTTGAAGATGATATGCATTTACTTTATTGACAAGCCCTATGTTTCTGCCCTCTTGTCTATGATATATCACTAAACCACCAAAATCATTAATATACTCTAATGCTAAATGCAGTTGATTGTTGCAATCACATTTAAGACTGCCAAGTGCATCACCTGTGAGACACTCTGAATGGATTCTAACATTTGGAATACTCATATTTTTAAAATTACTACTCATAATTGCCAAATGTTCTTGGCATCCATCTTTGTATGCTTTTATAAAAAAATTTCCAAATTTTGTTGGTAGTGTGGCGATTTGTGAACTTATCATTCAATATTTCCTTGATGCCCAATTATTCTAAATGCGACAAAGTCGCACTTAGAATAATAGGGCATCAATACTTTAAAACATATAAAATAATCTTTCTTAGCTACGCAAGAGTAGCTATTCCCCCAAATATAGTTGGCGAGGACGTGTGATTTTCATCTCTTTATCTTTTTTGGATTCTATCCATTGTGTTATCCACCCTGTCATTCTTCCTATTACAAAAACAGGAGTAAACATTGACTTTGGAATGCCAAGAGCTGTGAGAATTACACCTGAGTAAAAGTCTATATTTGGGTATAAATTTCTTTTTATAAAATACTCATCATTTAGAGCAATCTCTTCTACTTTATGTGCTATTTCCATAAGTCTTGAGTCAAGGTCTAACTCATCTTTGAGCTGGTCTTGTAGCTCTTTGAGAATTTTAGCTCTTGGGTCAAAGTTTTTATACACACGATGCCCAAAACCCATAAGTTTGAAGCTATCATTTGGATCTTTTGCACGTGCTATAAAAGCGTCTACATTTTCAACACTTCCTATCATCTCAAGTTGTGATATAACAGATTCATTCGCTCCACCATGCGCTCTTCCCCAAAGTGCGGAAATTCCTGCACTAATTGCAACATAAGGGTGCGCTCCTGTTGAAGCTACACTCCTAACTGTCGTTGTAGAAGCATTTTGTTCATGGTCAGCATG
Source organism: Sulfurimonas sp. (assembly GCA_041595535.1). Taxonomy (GTDB): domain Bacteria; phylum Campylobacterota; class Campylobacteria; order Campylobacterales; family Sulfurimonadaceae; genus Sulfurimonas. Next base: position 43,274 of record JBFHKA010000001.1, read on the forward strand.
GAGTGTGAAAATGGTGTCCATTGCCTTTATTTCAATCTCTTTAATTACTTTTTCACCATTTAAGTCTCTGTGCATTTTTCCACCTGGATATGCACGCATCATATAAAGAAAGTTTTCAGTAAAACTTCTTTCAATATCAGGATGAATAAAAGGTGCTCCAATAGAGTGTCTGTATGCAAATGCAGCCAAAGTTGGAATCTTGGCAATAATACGACGTGCCATCTCTTGATAATCACTTTCAGTAGAAATATGAAGGTGGTCATAGTAAAAAGTTGAAAGTGCCGCAGTTGCAGATGAGAGTGTTGCCATTGGATGTGCATCATCTGGAAAAGTTTGGAACAAGTGTCTTAAGCTTTCATGCACCAAAGAGCGGTGGCGAAGTTCTAAGTCGAACTCTTGTACTTCTATACTTGTAGGGAGTTTTTCATTTAAAAGAAGGTAACATGTTTCTAAAAAAGTGTGCTTTGTCGCAAGTTCTTCTATTGGGATACCTCGATACCTTAGTTCTCCTTTTACTCCATCTATAAAGGTGATTTTGGACTTACAGCTTGCTGTAGATGCAAAACCATTGTCAAAAGTAAATTTGCCTGTCTTGGAATAAAAAGTTGAAATATCTACTACATCAGGACCACGAGTAGCTTTGAGTATATCAAACTCAAAGCTCTCTCCTGTTTGGTTGTCTATCATTGTAAATGTGTTTTTCATAAGTTGTACCCCTGATAAGATTATTTATTTTAGTGTTTTATCACTTACTCTTATGTTAAATGAACTGGTTAACTGTTATTATTATAAAATTATGTATTACATGGAATGAGGTTTTTATGCAGATACGAGAGATGGACTTAAAAGAGTTGTATCCCATTTATGATGTAGTTAAACAGCTACGAACCGAACTTTCTTATGATGAGTTTGAAGACACACTCTACGATATGCGTCATATGGAGTATAAGATGTTTGGACTCTTGGAGAAGGAGCAACTTATAACATACGCGGGTGTTGCAGTGCAAACCAATCTTTATGATAAGCGTCACCTTTTTGTTTTTGAGTTGGTTACAGATGCAAATTTTCACTCTATGGGATATGGAAAAATGATGCTAGAGTTTTTAGAAGACTATGCAAAAACCTGTATGTGTGAGCGTGTTGTTCTCTCTTCTGGCTTTGCTAGAGAGCGAGCACATACATTTTATGAAAAGAACGGTTTTGAAAAGAAAGGGTATGTTTTTCGTAAAACTCTTTGATTTTCTAATGAGTATATTGAACATAATAAAGGAGAAAAAATGCGATATTTAGTTTTACTATTGGCACTGCTTAGCATTGTCTATGCGGGTAATTTCACATTGACGAGTGAAGAGTTAGATGGGCAGTTGAACATTAAACAGGAGTACAATGGTTTTGGATGTAGCGGGGAAAATGTTTCGCCTTCTCTTACTTGGCGCGATGCCCCTAAGGGAACAAAAAGTTTCGCTCTAACTATGTATGACCCTGATGCACCTACAGGAAGTGGTTGGTGGCACTGGCTTGTTTTTAACCTACCAAAATCTACAACAAGCATAGTCTCAAATGCAAGTGCCCTAAAGTCACTCCCTAAAGGTTCTATAGAGAGTATAACAGATTATGGAACGAGTGGTTTTGGAGGCGCTTGCCCACCACAAGGAGGCGGCGATCATAGCTATATTATAACAGTGTATGCTCTTGATGTTGAGAAATTAGACTTAGATAAAAATGCAAATCCTGCACTTGTTGGGTATATGATACATTCGCATACTATACAAAAAAGCTCTCTCGTTTCGTATTACAGCAGATAGTTAGAAGATTGTAATGGAAGCGTTTTTAAAAGAGAGTGAACTCGTAAATTTTTCACATCCTGAAGTAAAAGCTTTAGCAAAAAAACTAGCAGTTGGAGCATCTTCAGATGTGCAAATTGCAAACAAATGTTTTTGTTACGTGCGTGATGAAATACATCATAGTGGCGACTATAAAGATGAAGTTACAACCTATAAGGCAAGTGACGTTTTAAGGCTTGCTACAGGGTGGTGTTATGCGAAAAGTATCTTGCTCGCAGCACTGTTACGTGCGAATAATATTCCTACAGGTTTTTGCTACCAAAGGCTCTCATGTTCGGAGTATATCAAAGATGTCTACTGTTTACATGGACTCAATGCAATTTATCTTCAAGAGTTCGGTTGGTATAGAGTAGATGCTAGAGGAAATAAAGAGGGAGTGAACGCGCAGTTCAACCCGCCTTACGAACAACTTGCATTTGAACTCAAAGAGATTGAGTATGATTTACCAGAGATACTAGAAGAGCCACTACCTGAAGTTGTAGAAGCTCTTAAAACTAACACATGTTACAATGAAATGATTCATAATCTTCCAGATATAAGAAAGGACAAGTAGTGTCTATAAAGAAATCAATAGTAAGTAGTTTTGTCAGTGATACTTACGCTTTAGGTGCACACTGGGTTTATGATGAAACAGAGTTGAAGAACTTGAATGTAAACTGGGAAACACTAAACCCTCCACGGTCTCTTTGGCATGGGGGAAAAGAACGAGGAGATTTCACTCATTATGGAGACCAAACTCTCTTTTTACTTGAGTTTATAAGCCAAAATGAAAGCTTCAATAAGGAAGAGTATTACAACTTTTGGAAAGCTAAAATGTCTACATACAAGGGTTATATGGATGGTTCGTCTTGTGCAGCATTGAATGGAATGGGCGTCTCTTCAAATGATTTGAGTATTTGTGGTCGTATAGCTCCTCTACTTCTTTGTAGCTCTTCTAAAGAGGAATTCTTGGAAAATGTAGCTGCGTTTACAAGCATCACTCACAATTCCACACTTGCATTAAACGCCAGTGCTTTTTTTGCAGAACTCTTGTGGCTCTCGCAAGAGAGTAATGACATTCCATTTCTCATAAAGACCATAAGACCAAACTACCCAATGTTTGAAAAATGGATAGAAGAAGCCATAGAGAAAAAAGAGTGTGATAGTTTTGAGACCATTAGAGAGTTTGGTCCAGCCTGCGGAATTGATGGTGGATTTGCTGGTACTATTTACTTGCTTTTACAAAACAAAAGCTTTAAAGAGATTATGATGTGTAACGCCAAAGCTGGTGGAGACAGTTCCGCTCGTGGGATGACTGTGGCTATGATACTTGGAATGAACGTAGAGACAGAATTGCCTAGTGAGTGGGTAAAGGAAATGAAAAATTTTAACAAAGTAAACAATCTTCTCAAAAAAATCTTAATCTCTACAAAAAAACCACTAGATACTCTCCAACTATTTAATGAAGTACTTGGCGAGAGAGTAAAGGAGTTTAAGCTTCCTCCTCCAAGTTTTGAAGTGATGCAGTGCGAGATAATAGAGTTTGATGAGGTAGAGAAATCTATGCTTGTAAAAGTTCCAGTTTTAGAGACTTGGCTCAATCCATATAGCACGATGCAAGGCGGTATTATCATGGGTGTGATGGATAATGCTGTAGGTCCACTAAGCATGTTAGTCGCACCTAAAAATATCACACGTAACATAGAATCTAAACTCATAAAGCCTATTACACAAGAGTTAAAGTATATTTATGTGAGTGCAGTACTATTTGAAGCGAAGAAAAAACGGCTTATATTTGATGTGCTTATTAGAGATAAAGATGAGAACATCTACGCAAAAGCAAAATTTACAAACTGGATAATTGACTAAAATGAAAAATAAATACTTCCTGCTCATTACTCTTCTTTTAATGAGCCTCTCTCTATTCGCCAAAGAGCCAGATTTTGGTAAGTTCGATGGTGTGGCAGTTATACTCGATGTCAATAGTTCCGAGCGAACTATTTTTGGAACACGCGCAGATGAGCGACTTAACCCTTGTTCTACTTTTAAGATTTTAAACAGCATGATAGCCTTAGATACACACGTGGTAAAAGATGAAAATGAGACAATCAAATGGGATGGTGTGGTGCGTAGTTATCAGGTGTGGAACAAAGACCATACGATGCGCTCAGCTATCGCAGTCTCTACTGTTTGGTTTTATCAAGAGCTTGCAAGACGCATAGGTGCGAAGAGGATGCAAGAGTATGTTTCAAAGGTTAAGTATGGCAATGAAGACACTTCAAGAAACTTGACTGATTTTTGGTTGGGAGAGGGGAGTTTGAAAATCTCGTCAAATGAGCAGATAGATTTTCTCTCACGTCTACTTCGTGGTGATTTGCCTTTTTCAAAGCGCGCAATGGAGACTACAAAAGATATACTCACTCTTGAGAAGCACGACAACTATAAACTCGCAGGAAAAACAGGCAGTTGTGCTGAGACTGGATGGTTTGTTGGTTTTATAGAAAATAACGCACGTAAGGTTTTTGTTTTTAACATAAAAGGCGAGGGCGCAAGCGGCGTAGAAGCCAAACGCATTGCATTGGATTATCTAAAATAGAGTTTTATAAAAGGAGTGAAAATTTCAACTTTCAATAATTTTCAATTGCTTTTCTTACACAAGCTTCCAACGAAGTAGTGTCTGCAATAATGGGTGTAATATATGCTGGAAAATATTTAGCTGTTGTTTTTCCAATGCAAATTGCTTTAAAGCTTTCATCCCAAGTTGTATGATTTAAAAAACATTTAATTGTAGATGGAGACGAAAATATAATTGCAGAATTTTTAGGAAGCTTGATTTTTTTTGTATACTCTTTGCAAACTGTTTCATATACAATTAATTCTTCACAAACCACATTATTTGAATTTAAAATATTTACTATGTCAGAGACTGTCTCTGAACCTCGAATGTAAAGCATCTTTTGATGTTTAAATCTTTCTATTAATTCTAAGGCAAATTCATTCCCATGCTTTGTTTTGCCTACAAATTTAAGGTTGCCTTTTAAATGTTTTATGATTTTTGCAGTTTGTGGTGCTATGGTGTATGATGGCTTATTTTTCCAAGTTTTATCAATTTTATCTATAGAATAAACTGCATTTTTAGAAGTGAAAATCAAAGCATCGTAATTAGAAAGGTCAATTTCTTGTTTAATTGGTTTTATATCGAACATAGGTAGATTTTTTGCCCACTTGACCTTTTTATCGCTTAAAATATATATGTTCATTCTACTGTTTTTGATATGAGTAATGAGTGATTTGAAATATCTTTTTATTTTATGAATTATAGAATCTGAATTAGCAATTACAATTGATCTGTTTTCATCTATAAAAAACTTTATGTTGTTATTGCTAAGTGCATATGTTACTTTAATAAGTTCAGAAAAAAGGTTTTCATCTTCCCAGTTTTTATCTAATAGAAGTTTGTTCTCTTTTAAATCATATTCATAATATATTAAATTTAGAGGTTCAAGTAGTTTTTCGATATTTTTCATACTCATAACTCCTTCTAAATTTTTAATATTTTAGTCAAAAATTATATCATTAAACTTATTTATGATGATGGAGAAGAGTCTTGAAATACATGATAATTATAGACTAGCAGGAAAAACAGACAGACAAGAAGCCAAATAGATTGCGCTAGATTATCTAAAATAGAGTAAAATTGAGTTTTATATAGGAGATTATTATGAAAGCATTAAGTATTATAGTTATGGCATTACTTTTGATGAGTGGCTGTGCAACAAATGAGGGACCAGAATATAGCGGAAGTGACTATAACCAAATTAAGCATTATGACCTAGGAACAGTAGTTGGAGCAAAACCAGTTGTTGTTACCGATAGCGGTACAGGAACATTTTTAGGTGCTATTATTGGTACGGTTTTAGGCTCAACTGTTGGACGTGGTAGTGGTACAACCTTAGCTATGCTCGGTGGTGGTTTAGCTGGTTCGTATGCTGGAAGTGAGATAGCAAAAGCAAATGCAACTGAGTTAACAGTAGAGTTAGACAATGGTGATAATGTCGTTGTTGTTGTAAAAGGAAAACACATCGTTGTAGGTGATAGAATAAAAATAGTAAAAGACGGAAACAGAGCTTCTGAAGTTTCTAAGATTGACTAAGTAGAGTAGAGGTTAAAAGTGTTACACAAAAAATATTTACATTACGTGCAAACCTTATTGCTCTCAGGATTGATGAGTTTTATTATGTCAGGAGCGATTACATTTATAAACTTAGGTTTAGTAGAGCATTTTATGCTCATCTGGTTCAATGCTTGGGTCGTAGCTTACATTATTGCGTATCCAACTATTCTAGTAGTTTTCCCATTTGCCCGAAAATTAGCAGTAAAAATAGCTTCTAAAGAGTAAAAAAATTACAAAATATTGCCATTATACTTAACAATGGTTACATGAGTGAGTTTGTTTAAACAAAGGCATCCGTTATAATTGTGAAATTTTTGGAGGCCGTAGATGAGAGATTTGTCAACTACTAAAATTGAAACACTAAGAAAACTCTTACAATATGCAAGAGTAGTCATGGGCATAATATTTCTTTGGTATGGAGTGCTCAAGTTGTTTCCAAATCTAAGCCCAGCAGAAGCATTAGCGACTATGACAATAGATAAACTCTTTTTCTCTATTATTCCAGCAACTGTTTCTATAAAGCTTTTAGCCTTATGGGAGTTAATAATTGGCATTGGATTTATCTTTGGTCAATATATAAAACAGATAGTTGCACTCTTTTTAGTGCATATGGTTCTTACTTTTACACCATTGTTACTTTTACCTGATGTATGTTTTACACAAGCTCCATTTGCATTCACACTGGTTGGTCAGTATATTGTGAAAAATCTTATTTTCATACTTGTTGGAGTCTTGATTTACATAAATGAAGTGAATGAGTAAGCTTTAGAAGTATATAAGATTTCCGTTTTCCTTTATGTAGTGCTTGTCCAAATGATTTAATCTACAAAATATTTAGGATAAAATTACTCTATGAAAATAGATAATAAAACTTTTGAGTGCATTCAAGCTCTTGTTGGTGAGAGTGTCACACAAGAGAATTTAGCCTTTGTAGATTGTTTTGTACATGAGTGGTTTGGTATGTTCTTGCCTGTTGGTGGAAACTGTGGTTATGCAATTTCTCCTTCGCATAAACACCCCTCTTTTATGTTTGTAGTTGCTTATGATAATCAAAGTGTTGTCTATGTGGAAGATGAGAAGTTTGAGACTGCTCCAGACACTTTTATGTGTTTGTCACCTGAAGTAGAACACCATGAAGTACAAAATTATCTACCGCCGAAATATTGTGCTATTTGTGTAGACAAAGAGAAGTTTGAAAAGAGTTTTAAACTTTATACTGACGAAGTTGCAGATTTTAAGGGCTTGGTTGTTGGTACACAAAACTCAAAGTTAGATAGTTTAATAAAAGAATTTATTTTAGAGTCCCAAAACACGCATGCTTCAAGAGATATAATCTTGGAAAATCTCTCTTCACTTTTAACCCATGAGCTTATCCGTACTATCTTAAATTGTAACGCACAAAATTCGCACGTAACAGAAAATCAAAAGATAAATGAAGCGGTAAAATTCATTAATGCAAATTATGAAAAAGAGATTTCCCTCGAAGATATTGCTCTTTGTGCAGAACTCTCAAAGAGTCATTTTACAAAGTGTTTTACACAAACTATGAAGACAACACCGATGGAGTATGTTAAACACATTCGACTACAAAACGCAAAAAAAATGCTTCTCTCACATAAGCTTAGTGTTACGACAATTTCACAACAGTGTGGATTTAACTCGCCCTCATACTTTTCAAAAACTTTCAAAGAGACCTACAACGAAACACCAAAAGAGTTTGCAAGAAGAGGAAAATAGCAATATCTTTATAGTCTACAAGAGTATTATTATAGTATTTAAAGTTCCATTTTTACTACTATAATAAGAAAATTAGGAGACAAAATGGAGTATCAAGATATCTTAGAATTTGTATCATCAAATCCCGTCTGCACGATTGCTACAAGCCAAAATAATAAACCGCACGTAAGGGCTTTTTTAACAAACATTATAGATGGAGTTTTTTACTTTACAACATCTGCAAAAAAAAGAGTAGGGCAACAGATTACTCAAAATCAAAAAAGCGAACTCTGCTATCTAAGTCCAGATTTTTCAAAGATGTTACGTGTTACTACAACACTTAAGATTTTAGACGACAAAAAACTTAAACAGCATCTTATAGATACGAGAGATTATTTAAAAGGATTCTCGGTAGATGATGAAGCGTTTATACTTTTTACACTTTCAAATTCTAAAGCTACTTTTTGGACTTTGGCAGATAATCTAAAAGAAGAAGATTTAGAAGTTGTAGCATTTTAAATAGCTTATTTGTAAATCTGAATTTACGCTTTTAAAAGTTCCTCTAGGGGCTTGTCAGCTTTTTTTTGTTGCAAATCTATCATCTCTTGAACAAAAGCATCTTTGCTTATAATGGTAGGTGTTTTCTTTTTGCTCTTTGCTTCTTCTTGCATTTTTTCCTGCATCTCTTCCATCAGCTTTTTTTTGAACTCTTCTACAAGTTTTTCTATCTCTAGCTTTGCCTCAGGAGAGTCACCCATTGAGTCTAAAAGTTTTTGTTTGTACTCTTCTACAAGTTTATCTATTTTTTCTTGATTAAGATCAGCTAAGAATTGTGAAGCACCTTTTGTTCGTAAATCATAAAGAAATTTTTCAACTGCACTGCTTCTCTCTTGTGTAGAATCTGCACTTTTATCGCCTGTGTAAGCAGCGTTAAAACTATTCCAAAATGCAAGTGCAGCCTCTTTGGTTTCTTGTGAGCTATATCCACCTGCTTTTGGATTTAAAATATTCTCAACTCCATTTTTTAAGAAGTTGTAATCCATTGTTGTCGGTGTGTATGATGTGCCATCTATTGTAGATTTAAGGTGAGCAGGGTCAAGTGTCAACATCATTGACATAAGTTTATCTTTGTCGCTAAGTGAATTCATAGCTGTTATGTAGGCATCACGAACATCCGCAGGCATAGTAGTTGGAACTGCTAAGAAATGTTTGCTTATTCCAACCTCTGCAACGCCATTTCCATTAAAATCGTATTGTTCGTTGTCGTGTAAGAGTAGATTGTAAGCGCCCTCAGAACTTAAGACATCTACATTTACAGTATCAGCTAAACCAGAGTATTTTTGGAGTGTTCTAATCTCACTTTGAGAGAGTGTTTGTAAAAACTCTTTGGCATTAGAGAGGTTTACATCTTCCTCTTTTGCCTTGTTATAAATTGCTTCAAAATCATTAGCATAAGGTGCTTGATAATCTTTACGCCCCTGAGTTGTTTCATAGTTTTGCATAGATGCTAAATAGCTTGCATAATCAGAACTTGTTTGCATGATTGACTCCTTATTTGAATAAGTACAAGCAAATAAAATACCTAAATTATAAAAGCTCTGTATATACTAATAAATCTCTTTTACCCGTCCCACTTCACCACTCATCAAACGTACTTTTATTCCGTGTGGATGGCTTGGAGATTTAGTCAAAATATCTCGAACTATTCCGTCTGTTAAACGTCCGGTATCTTGGTCTTGTTTTAAAACTATTGCAACACTTTGCCCCGATTTTATATCTTTTCTTAGTTTACCATCTGGCATATGTACCTCCTTGTGATTATTGTATGTAATTATAGTCAAAATATTGAGATGCTTGAAAAATCATTATAATTAACTAAATAGTATTAAATAACTTGCTATTTAGAGTAAAAATATATATAATTAATAAAATATAGATAATTAGCAGGAAATTTTAAGATTATGGCTCTACTCTACAAAATAGAAGAATTATTACAACAGAGTAAAAAATCTGTAAGAAATGAACGGATTGCACTCGGGCTTACACAAAAAGAGTTTGCAGATTTGATTGGTTTAAAATATGCGACATATAGGCATTTTGAGCAAGAAGGAAAAATCTCTTTAGAAAATTTTCTTTCTATTTTGAACACCCTCAACAAGAGTGTAGAGTATAAAAAATTTCTTGATGGTTTTGAGTTTGAGAGTGCCAAAGAGCGTGCAAAACCAGAACGACATACTACACAAAACAGTATGACAAAACCCATCGTAGCCCCATCTCAAAAACAGATAACGCTCGATAAAGAGATATTTGGCAACGAACTATTTTACAGTGTTGAAAATGGGCATGTTTATGAAGTGTCAAAATTTATTTCAATTATACTCGCATCCTTTAATGATGCAAGAATAGTCCTACTTTTACGCTATTTTGGAGTGGAGCGTTTAAAACCTTATGTGCTAAAAGAGAAAAATATTGAGTTACTAAAAAAGTTCAATAAACATGTAGCTTATTTGAAAAAACGAGCATAGTATGTTAGAAAAAACGAAACAAGTCTTAGAAACTTTAGCAAAACATGAACTCTTTAAAAAACATGACATTAGATTTGTAGGAGGTACAGCACTCTCTCATCTTATAAATCATCGTCTCTCTGAAGATTTAGATTTTGCTATGTTGGAGTTATGCAAAGATGAAATAGAAGAAATGATGCATTTTTATGGTGGAGAGAGATTAGTTCATGATACTACAGCACAAGAGTATGCGCTAAATGAAGGAGGTGATTTATATGATTATCATCTCAAGTATATGCTTGATGGCGTAAAAGTAGAGTTTTTCGCACCTCCTTTTAATATTTATGAAAAAGATGTTTGGACGAATGAGCTGACAACTCGCTATAAAGATACAAATATCAAGATTGCTTCTTTTAAAACAATTATGTATATGAAAAGCATGGCATTTTGGAATAGAAAAAAGTATCGAGATCTTTTTGATATTTACTACGCTGTAACATTTGTTGATGGTTACAATATAAAAGATTTTATAGAGTCTTATTTAAAATATCATATCACTTACACAAAAGAGATGCTCTATACAAAGGTAAAAAGTAAAATAGAGTTTTATGAAAAATCTGATGATGAGGGAATTAGCAGTTTGGTTACAAATGCAAAACCGTATGAATGGTATCGTCAGCAGATAGAAAATTTAATTTATGAACTCTATCTTGAAGAGTTGTACGACCATAACTAATTTTATAGGCAAAACAAAATGACACCTTGCATCAAACTACTGAAAAAAACAAAGACTCCATACAAAATACATCAATACGAACACAATAGTTCTTCTAGCTCTTATGGTGAAGAGGCAGCCAAAAAGCTTGGGGTTGTGGCAGAGAGAATCTTCAAAACTTTGGTGGTGCAGGGCGATACAAAAGAGTTTTTTGTGGGGATTGTCCCCGTTTCATCACAACTAAGTCTCAAAGAGATAGCAAAAGTAATGAGTGTGAAAAAAGTTGCGATGGCAGATGCACACGATGTGGAGAAAATAACGGGTTATGTCTTGGGCGGGGTGAGTCCATTTGGGCAGAAAAAACGACTCAAAACAGTTATAGATGCAACTGCTTTGGAGTATGAGAGCATCTTTGTAAGTGCAGGAAAACGTGGTTTAGAGGTAGAACTGGCTCCAAAAGAGTTTGAAAATATACTCAACGCAAAGTTTGAAAATATTGCTTGTTAGTGTGCCAATTCTACACTTATTTTTCTTTTTGCACTGAGTCCATTTTCATCGACTACTCTTACTGTGAAATTTCCGAGTTTGGCTTTCCAAAAAAGTGTTTGGGATGCTTTTGTAGTGCCAACATAATCTTTGTCGACAAACCAAAAAGCTTTGTGTGAGTCGGCATCTAAAATGGCTTGAAAAGGTATAATTGAGTCAGCTATTTTCTCTTCTTCAAGTGTATAAATGAGATTATTGGCTGGTGACTGAATTTGAGGTTTTTGTGCTAATGAAGAGAGATTCGCACAGGCCTCTTCAAACTCAGGTGGCTGTTTTTTCTTAATACCAGCCATTTTAAATATTTCTAATAAATCCGATGGCCAAAATTCAAACACTTGCAATTTTGTTTTACCTTTTTCATAAAAACAAGCACGTTTTCCTGTTTTGATGTTAATAGGAACTTCTCTAAAAATGTTTGAGTTTTGGATGGGAGAAACACCCGGGATAAACCAGGATTTTTTAACATGAGGACAGAGTTTATTTGGGAGTGTTCCTGTCGCCTCGCAGATGTCTACCTTAGATATGTTTAAAAAACTCTCTTGAGGATTTAAGTTTCCATCAAGCGCTTCTTTTTCGTTTAAAGCGTGCATGATGTTAAAAAACAGAGGACCTGCCGCTTCTCGTCCTATAAAATTTGGGTTTCCTTTTCCATCAAAGTTCCCAACCCAAACAACAAGGACATGATCTTTACTTAGCCCTGATGACCAAGCATCTCTAAAGGCATAAGAGGTTCCTGTCTTCCATGCATACGTGGCTCTTTTTTTATGTGTACCTAAAAAATTCTTTTCATGTGGTGGTGGATTTTGTTTGAGCATATCAAGTGTTAACCAAGCACTCTCAGAAGATAAAAGTTTGGGTATGTTTTCTTCTTCTTTCTCATCTTTTGAAAGCTTAATGTCTCTAAAATAACCTTCATTTCCAAGAATAGCGTACATACGTCCAAGCTCAAGCATACTTACTTCCATCCCACCTAAAGCTATAGATATTCCGTAATGTTGCGCTTCTTTCATATCTGTTACTTGTGATTTTTGTAAAAACTCATATAAACTTGGCTCTTTTAACTGTGAGCTTAAGCGAACAGCAGGCACATTCCTACTAGCTATCAAAGCTTCTGTCGCGCTTATAGGACCTAAAAAAATTTTATCATAATTTTCAGGCGTGTAAGCTCCAAATCTATCAGGGGCATCTTTTAGTAAAGAGATGGGATGTATAAGACCTTGATCCATAGCAAGGGCATACACAAAAGGTTTTAATGACGAACCAGGAGAGCGTTTCGCTGTGATGGCATCGACTTGTCCTAGTATAGTTTCATTATAAAAATCAGCAGAACCAACCCACGCTTCAACACCCATAGTTTTTGTATTTATTAGCAAAGCAGCAGCATTAGTGATGCCTTTGGTTTTGTTTTGATTGACCCATGAATCTATCTGCTGTTCAAGGATTTTTTGAGATTTTAATTTGAGTGTTGTATTGATGATGCCTTGATGAAAAGGGTGCGTTTTTTCATAATGGGTAATAAAGTGAGGCGCTATAAAAGGAAGCTCTTTGTCCGAATGTACATGCAAAGGAAGTTGCATCCATAAGTCTACTTGATTTTTTTCATTTGAGTGTGTAAGGTAGATTTCTTTGTATTTTGTATATAAGTGTTCCCTCGCACGTAACATACGTTTATACCCAGCTTTTGACTTGAGATTTCGTTTAGTAGGATTTTGAGGAATAACAACAAGAGAGAGTATTTCAGGAAGACTAAGCATAGAGACATTTTTATGAAAGTATATCTGTGAAGCCGCCTCAACTCCTTCTATGTTTCCACCATAAGAGACGATGTTAAAATAGTATTCTAAAATCTCTTCTTTAGTGTAGTGTTGTTCTAGCCAGAAGGCATAAAATATTTGTTGGATTTTTCCAAAAATTGTTTGTGAAGGAAGACTAAAAGCAACTTTTGCAACTTGCATAGTAATCGTTGATGCACCCACACGTCTCTCACCCGTAAAATAGGTACTAAGAAATGCTCTCCAAAGTGCTATAAAATTAACACCAGGATGAGAGTAATAGTATCTGTCTTCATAAAGTATAGTAGCGTTTACAAGTTCTTTTGGAATTTGTTTATAAGGTACCCAGAGTCTATATCTGTCATCACTTGCCAGAGAAAAACGCAAAAGTTTTCCACTCTCATCATAATAGATAGAAGAGTAACTCAGCCACTTAAAAAGTGACTGATTGGGAATTTTTTGCCAAACATAAGTAAGGTAAATGCTTAAAAGAAGAACACTAAGAAGTGTAAAACGTACTAATCGGCTCAATTGTTATTGAGCCAGTGTAACATTAATAAGAGATGCTCCAGTATGTGCATGAATAGTTGGGTCATACATAGATTGAGCGCTAGTAGCTGGAACTACAAACTTACCAGATGCTGTCACTTTTACTTTGTACAATAACTCTGTCATTGTGTCAGAAAAAGAGGCATAGTAGACAATTCTATCTTCACGAATATCTACATAATCCGCACTCCAGTTAAAAGCAGTTCTTGGTACAGAATCTCTTATGATTTCAAAACCACCAGGGAGAAGGTCAATAAGAACAACATTGGAAATGTAAGGTTTATCGGTAGAACGTACTCTCACACGCACATTGACCTCTTGACCCTGTGTAAACTCTTTAATTTCACTCCCGTTACTGTCAAGATACTCTCTATATACTTCTATACCATTTGCTTCAGGAGTCGTAGATGCATTTTTGTCAAAACCAGACTGTACGAGTTGATAGAAGAGAGGTGTCTTAGAGACAATACCAACTTTTGATGTACCATTAGGGATGTTGGCTTTCATAAATGGTTTGAGTTCCGATTTTGGCAGTGCTATGTTGGTTGTGCCTATAGTGACAAACTCTAAATCATCGTTTCCAAATATCTTCACATTTCTTTGCGAGTATGCACTGAGTGCGAGAATCGTATAAGATGAAGAGATAGTATTGAGACGACCCGACATGACTGGTTGAAGAAGTGGCATAATGTTTTTATCTACTTCAACTTCTATGTTTGGAAAATGTTTAGATAGTAGATAAACATACTGCGCATTCATCGTCATATCTGATTGAAAATCTGTATAATCAGATTTATAGCTAGCGTCAAATTTTCCAATGAGATTTTTTGCCATATCTGTTTTTTGAAGCATTTGATACGAAGCTGCCATATATGCTGATGTGATGTCTTTTTCCCAATCATTTTTTTGTTTGCTTAGGGTATCGTGCAGGTCAACTAAGTAGTTTGTTGCTACCTCTTTGTTTCTAATAAGCAAGTAAATAGCCAAAGCTCTTTGTCTTGCTTCCGCAAGAGATGAAGTGTTGGCGCGTGCTATCTCTCTTAGATAATCCATACCGCCTTCATAAAGTTTTTGAGGTATATTGACACTCGGAGCCTCATCTTTTACTTCTGTCATGAAGTGCATTGCGTATAAAGATGCAAATGTATTTACGTATGTTGAGCCTGGCCAAAGCGAGAATCCACCATTGCCACTTTGTCGGCTTTGTAGACGCGATATAACAGCTTCGGCATTTGCATTACTTTTTTGTTTGAGTCCAGAAAAAGCATCTATGGCACTGAGTCCTACCCAAGGAAAGACTTGAGAGACAATTTGTTCTGTACATCCATGAGGATAAGATGCGAGATAATCTGTCATTCCTGTTGCAAGAACTAGCGGTGACGTTGAAGCTGAGAGTGTTTGTGTCGATAGTGCTTTGTATAAGGAGCGTTCTACTTTTAGTTCATGTAGAGGGCTTGCTTGTTCATATTTGGCATTGATGCTGGTTCTAAAAGTTTGAGCAGGTCGAATGCTAAGCGTTGCAGAGCGTTTTAAGAACTCTTTGTTCAGTGTTGCAACAAAGGTAACTTTCCCTTCCCCTAAAGCATCTAAAGCTTTGAGTCTAAAGGTAGCTTTACCCTCATCACCTTCAGATATTTTTAGTTTTTGAACACTTTTGCCAATTACTTGGAGGTTTGCGCTTAACTCTAAAGAGAGTGAAATTTCAGCATTTTCTCCTGAGCCTTTTACTCCATTTGTTACACCAACACTGACATCAAATTCATCAGAAGGTGCAGCAACAGTGAGAACATTTGGACTCAGAACAAAAGGACCTCGAACAGTCGTTTGCATTTGTGCAGAACCCATAGCTTCGTCTGCTACTGCTACAGCCATAATTTTGAGTGAACCAGAAAATGAATCTGGAACCGTGAAGCTTACGTGTCGTTCTGATTCATCGGCATCTATGATGCCAGACCAGTAGACGGCAGGCACGTCAAGAGTGCGTTTAAATGGATTGAGGTTTGCACCTAAAATTGCGGCACTTTCCATCATACCACCCCCAACACCAGACAACTCTACATAGCGGCTATACTCAGGTAAGATTAGATCAAGAATCTGAAAAGTCTCTACACCTAACGCTCTTTTTTTCAAGAAATGTTTGAGTGGTTGAGGCAATTCATATTTTGCAACTTGCAAGATTCCCTCATCGACTGCGTAAACGACAATTTTTGATTTTTTATCTGTTTTATATGAAATGTCTAAAGTGTCACCCGGTTTTATAAGTGTTGGCGCATTTAAAGTGATGTCAACTTTTCGTTTGGAGCTATTTATTTTAAAAGGTTTGATAGCATAAGAGAGAGGACTAGCAAAAATCTCTTTAGAGTCGATGGAACGAACAAAGGTAACATTGACATACGCATTTCCCTCTAAACCTTTAGGCACTGTTATATGCTGAATGCTTGATTTTGTTGTTGTCTTAAACCATTTATACGCAACAACATCCTTATTTTCAATCGTAATGAGACCTGTACCCAAATAAGGTGCTACGATATTCATCTCAATTTCTTCACCCTCATCGTAGGTACTTTTACTTAGCTTGAGTGCTAGCTCTGCATTTTTTTCCAAAGCACCTGTCATATTGCTACTTGAGACGACATTATAGTTTAGGCTAGAGATAAGTTTTGCATCTTTGTCTAGTATGTTGATTGTAAAATTGCCACCCGCTGAAGTATCTAGTTTTACTTTTGTGCCTTGTATGTCTATTGCAAAATCTTTAGATGAGAGTGTCTCTTTTTTAACAACTGTTTCATATCTGTACGCACCATTTCTCTGTTTCGTTAATACGGAGACTCTTTTGTTTAAGATGACTTCTAAGTGCAATCCATCAAGAGCAATTTTTTCAAGTTTCTGATTGAGAGCAATATATTCGACAGATCTGTCTTGCGCTTTTTTTAGATAATACAAATCACCATCTGCTTTGCTGCCAACCATCTGTTTGAGTGGTGATACAAGAACTGAACTTTTTGCATTGACACTACGTCCACCATCAGGTTCAAAGCCTTCTGCAAAAAAAGTTACTTCATACGCACCAGCATCAAAGTCTGGTAATGTAATGTCGTATTTAGCTATTCCCGCTTTGTCTGTTTTGATGTCATCAAAATTGATGGTTTGAGATTTTCTTGTTTGTGTATTTACAAGAGGATCTTTGAATGTGTAATCGGCATACTTGTTAAAGTGAAACTCTACTGGTGATACTTCTGCTCTTGCTTTGACATTTCTGTTTTGCGCAGCAGTTCCAAAGAGGTTCGATAAGGTAACTTCAGCTTTTAAATCTTTTGGATTTGCCCAACCAATTAATGTACGTGGAGTAATAGCTGTTTTAATTTTCATAGTGTCAGGACGGAACTCTTCTATAGAAAAACTTACATTGCCAAGATATGCTTCATCACGACCATCATCACGTTCATTGGTTAGGTAGACGTAGTATTGATATTCACCAGTTGGACTCGCAGCATTGGTAACTAAATCAAGCTCAAAAAAACCGCTTTGGTCTAGTTTGATATGTTTGTTCATAATGAGCTTGTTACGTGCATCATAAATTTTTGCTTTGACATAAAGTCCATTAGCTATATGGAAGTCCCCTTGTCTTATGATTGTTGCTAGATGAACAGTGTCTCCAGGTCTATAGATACCTCGGTCGCTAAAAGGAAAAGCAGAGAGGGTAGACTTATTTGTGTTTGAAGTAGCTGAAACCCCGCCTACATCAAAGGATGAGTAGTTGATTTGTCTTGAATATCCATCGTAAGGGATGAATGATATATCTTTGCCTTTTGAAACAAGGATGACTGTTGGCTCTTGTGCTTGCTTATAAGAACTTAAATCATGAAAAGAGACATGACCATTATTGTTGGTTTTTGCTGTAGCTATTGGTTGACCATTTTTTCCTAAAACACTTACAGAAGCTTCGGCAATAGGAGTGCCTGAGTATACAGATGTCACAAAGACTTCTCTTGAATTATCTGATTGTTTCTTCACAACAATACCCATATCTGTTACCACAACCATGCGAGAGTCATTCAAATAATAGGTTGAACTTTTTTGTTTAAAATCCCAATCCTGAACTTTGATAAAAAAGATACCGCTTCCTTGATTTTTGAGATACTTTGAAAGATCTAAAGATGCATAATTTTGATCTTTTGGATGGGTTTTTGCCAAAGAAATAGTTTGTTCTAAAGTTTTATCAGAAATATTATCAGCATTAAACTGGTAGGATCTAAAAGATGGAGAAGTGAGATCTCCGTATGTTTGTGTAATGAGATGATTAATTTGGTCATCCATTAGTTTTTGAACAGAAACTTTTAAACCAGATACACCTCGTACTGCAAAACTAAGTTTCTTTTCTCCAGAAAGTGCGAGCAAAGAACCTTCACCCATGATGTTTACAGAACGTGGATAAGAAGGAATTCTTCTTCTTTCATTCAGCTCTCTACGAAGTACAAAATCATTGATAGATTTCATGCCTTTTGCAATGCTAATAGCTAGGTCGCCCTCATTTGGAATTTGTGTCTTGATAAAATAGTCTTTTGAACTATCAAGTTCATTTTCTATAATCTGCATATCTGTATAAGGAGTATAATCTCTTTTATTCATTACTCTTAAACTCATTTTCATATGTTTTATAAACTCTGTTTTATCTATAGGATCTGTAAAAGAGATATGAAAAATTTGTTCAGGATTACCATCTTCGTTTGTAATAATTGAGTAATCAATATAATCAATCTTCAAAAAGCTATAGATGTCAGGAATAAGAATGTTAGTCTCAACAGACTCTTGTACATTGGCATTTCCAAGAATAGTCTTTACTCCTTTGTTTAGGGCTAAGGTTATGTAACGCTCTTTGTTTTGTATATCTATTAAATCTGAACGTAAATAAGCAGTTTTTAGATTTTCTTCATACTTCAATGTAAAAGGAATCTCTTTTAATGATGCCTTGTCATAAAGCTTTAGATTTTCACTCAAACTTTTTTTATCTACAGGATGGGTGAACGTCATCGTTGCAAAAATATTGTGGTCTTTAGTCTGAGTTATATCTTGCAGCAGTTTTATTTGTTGTATGTTTGCACGAAACTCAGGTGTCGTAAACTCTTTTTTGCTTTCTTTTAATTTTAAAGCTTTTTTATCAAAAATACTTTGTTCTATATAAACAGTAAAGACTTGATTTGCTGGCCAGTCTTGTTTAGGTGTAAACTTGATGCTCTTCTCATCTGACCAAATCCATTTTCCAGCAATAGAGGGTGAAATTTGTAAGCCTGAAGTAATCTCTTTTTCAACCATATTAAGAGGAGCAATAGGGTATGTTTTTTTCATGTTATCAGGATTTTTAAAACTAATGCTTAAAGTATCAGGAGTGTTGTAGTAAGTGATTTGAGGAGTTTTTACATTATCAATGAGTAAGTAAAAACGGGTATCATTTTTTGTTATATAATACGCGACACTAGCGAGTGATAGTAAAAAAAACAGAATGGCTATTTTCTTAATATTTTTTTTGTTGAACATAGAAAACCCCTTGGTAAATTATTGAGTATTGTATCTAATTGAATTCTATTTTTAAATAAATTATATGCTAATATTTAAATGATTTTTAGTGATTATAAAAAGAGGACAAGATAGTATGAATTTTAATGAAATAGACACTTATTTACTCTCAAAACAAGGTGCGACTTTTGACTATCCGTTTGATGAAACAGTCAGAGTTTATCGTGTTGCCAACAAAATATTTGCTCTCACCGCAGACAAAGAACCTCTCGCAATCAACCTAAAATGCAACCCCATCTACGCCCTAGAACTCCGCTCCATGTATGAGTCTGTAAAAAGTGGCTACCACATGAACAAAAAACATTGGAACACTGTAACCACAGGCGGTGATGTAGACGATACACTTTTAAAAGAGCTAATAGACCACTCCTATAAACTCATCTATGATAAACTACCTAAAAGAGAAAGAGAGTTACTAAAGTAACTTTTTATAAAGTATCATATATGATACAATTGTGAGAATATTATGCTAACATTATGGTATTAGAAATGATACTTTGAGGAAGAAAAATGTATAAAACTTTTATTTTAAATGAACTCAAGAGTCAAAAAGAGGCACTTTGCATTCCTTATGAATCAATCGCAACTCGGGCAGGCGTCGGCATCGCGACTGTTAAGCGAACTTTTGCAGGGAGTGATACTTCATTTGACACACTCGAAAAAATTGCTATGGCTTTGGATTGTGAGCTCTCTATAAAACCCAAACACTCCGCTAAATCGCTCTACAAATCTCAAGTTGAAAAAAAAGCACAAGAGATTGTAATGCGAGTGATGCAAACTTCTGCTTTAGAGGATCAAGCCCTTAGTAGTGAAGCACAGAAAAAGATGCTCACGCAAGCAAAGGCGATGATTACTAAAATGCCAAAATCGCAGATATGGGGATGATAGCGTTTGACAAAGAGGGTGAAACTCCTCTTGATGAGATATCGGGCTTAAAACTCAAAAAAATTACTTCGCGTAAAGAGTTAGATGAAGCTGAAGCGCAAAATATTTTAAAAGCGTATATTCGCTATACATTAACTCCCTCAACACTTAAAAAAATAGAGTTTAACCTTAGCTTTTTTCGTAAACTGCATTATGATATGTTTGGTGATGTATGGAGCTGGGCAGGTGAGTTTCGCACTACTCAGACTTCCATAGGTGTCGAAGCAAATAAAATTCATCAGGCTTTGTATCAGTTGCAAGATGATTTAAAATACTGGGAAAGAGAGTGGGATTACCACGAGACTGCGACACGACTACACCATACACTTGTAAAAATTCATCCATTTCCAAACGGTAATGGCAGATGGGCAAGACTTAGCACAGATTTATGGCTTGTCAAAACAGGGAGAAGCGCTCTTTCTTGGGGTGGAGATATTACTGAAATTTCTACTGCAAGAACAGAATATATCGCTTCACTTAAAGTTGCAGACGGTGGAAATTATGAGCGGTTGATGACTTTTATGTTTGGAGAGAAAAAATGAATTTAAAATGGATATATGAGATAAATGATGTCAATTGGGATGAACTCTCAAACCTCTACAAAATAGCTCCACTTGGAGACAAAAAAGCAGAAGATTTAAAAACAGTTTTTACAAATAGCAAATACAGATGTTTTGTATATGATGATACAAAAATAGTCGGTGTCGGCAGAGCTTTGGCTGATGGTGTGGATGTTTCGTACATCGCCGATGTAGCGATTCACCCAGAGTATCAAGGAAAAGGAATCGGCAAAGCGATAGTGAGTAAACTTGTAGAGTTTAGTAAAGAACACAACAAAATCATCCTTTATGCCAGCGTAGGAAAAGAGCCGTTTTATGCAAAACTGGGGTTTGATAAGATGAATACAGCAATGGCAATCTTTAAAAACCGCCAGAAAGTTTTGGAGTGGGGTTTGGTTAGTGAAAATGCTATACTTCCCTCTTAAATTGCAAAAGAAATTGATATTATTTAGGAATTATGTATGAAAGTAAAATTGAGTCAAGCCGTTAAAATGTTTTTTACAAACTCTTCATTAGAAATGATCTATTTCGAAGCAATCGCAAATGCCTTGGATGCAGGAGCAACAGAGATAAATATTAAAATTGTCATGAATAGTAAAAGCGCTCTATCAAGCCTAAATATAACAATAGAAGATAATGGTGTTGGATTTACAAATGATAGATATGAAAAATTTGTAAAGCTCTTTGATGTAGATGAAGATTCTCATAAAGGATTAGGGCGATTAGTTTATCGTTTTTATTTTGATAATGTGAAAGTAATAAGTAATTTTGAAAAAACTAAAAGAAGAGAGTTTCTTTTTGATGAAGATATGAATGAAGACAATAAAAATATCACAACAGTTGACGAAGTTGCATCTGGGACAAAGTTTATATTTAGCGATTGTAGTCTTCAAAAGCTTGGAAAATTTGATTATATTAGTGCTAAATATTTAAAGAATCGTATTTTAGAAGAGTTTTATTCTGTATTTTTTCAGAAGAAAAAAGATAATCAATCTATAATCATTAATCTTGAGTCTGAAATTGAGAATAATAAAGACGTGCATGTAATAAATAAAGATGATATTCTAGATTTAAAAGAGGTTGCATTTGATTCATCTGTTGATTTAGTCAATACACTGCATTTGCATTATTTTATTAAGAAAATAAACGGTAATGATAAATCATTGATTTCCGCTATTTCAATAGATAACCGAACCGTAAAGTATGAAATTATTGCCGAAGAAAATATACCTGTAGGCTATCAAATGGTTTTTTTACTTTTTTCAGATTATTTCAATGGAAAAGTTGACCTAACAAGGCAAAATATAAACATACCAAAGAATGATGAAAAAAGAGTAAAAGAACTATTTAGACAAAAAGTTGCAGAGTTAATTAAAAAAGAAGCCCCTGAAATACTTAAAAAAAATCAGCAGATAAAAAACAGTTTAATTGATAGGTTCCCTCACTTAAGCCACTATTTCCAAGATGAAGAAATCGGGTATTCATCAAAAGATAATGTGCTTCAAAATGCACAAAAACAATTTTTTAAAGATCAAAAAGAGCTATTGGAGGCATCTGAATTAACAGATGAACAGTATGAAAAATCTTTAGCGGTTTCTTCTATGGCATTGACAGAGTATGTTTTGTTTCGCCAACTTACGATAGAACAACTTAAAAAAACAACAAGTAAAAATAGTGAAAACGATTTACATAATCTCTTTATGACAATGAAGAGTACATTTAATCAAAAAAATATTCAAGAAGATATCTATAAAAATAAAGCTTGGGTTTTGGACGACAAGTATATGACTTATAAAACTGTTTTAAGTGATCAACAAATGGATAAAGCAGTTAGACATATTACAGAGGGTGAAGTAGAAGTAGATGGAGACCGCCCAGATATAGTTCTGATATTTTCCAATAATCCTTTTGAAAATGCACCTTTTGATGTTGTCATCGTTGAATTGAAAAAACGGGGTGTGAAATTAGAAGAGAATACTGTCGCAATAACTCAATTAGAAAAACGAGCTAGAAAATTAATGCAATATTATGGGAATAAAATTCAAAGAATTTGGTTTTATGCAATTGTTGAATTTAATACTGATTTTGAGCTAAGTCTTCGAGGTGAATATAAAGAGTTATATTCTTCGGGTAAGATGTATTATCGAGAAGCGAAAGTAGCCATATCAATGAATCCAGATGTAATCTTACCAATTTCAATTTATGTGTGGGATTTGGATGCTGTCATCAAAGATGCCGACCTTCGAAATGCAGCATTTTTAAATATGATAAAAAGTAAGTTTAAACATGAAGAATAAATATTCTGATAATCTTATCAAAAGAGATAAAAAAGGCTTGATACAACAACTTTTCCTATTAGTCAACAAGGAGATTAACTAAATGTCAACTTATAAAATATTTTGTGATGAGAGCAACCATTTAAGTAGTGATACTTCAAATCTCATGGTCATAGGTGGGATAATCTGCCCAACAAATGAAGTTGAATATGTAAACCGTTATATCAAGCATCTCAAACATAAGCATAATGCACAAAATGAGTTTAAATGGACAAAGCTGAACAATAACAAAAAAGAGTTTTATAAAGAGCTTTTAGAGTTTTTCTTTTCTAGCGTATATCTAAAATTTAACGCTCAAGCTGTTATCAATAAATCAAAACTCAATCACGAAAAATACAATGACGGTGAGGCGGATAAGTTTTATTATAAAATGTATTATTACGCATTATTACCCTTTTTAAAAGTAGGAGAAGATTTTAATATTTTTATAGACTACAAAGACACCAAAGGCGGTCAAAGAGCCAAAAAATTAAAAGAGGTGATATACAACACTTTTTATGGGCAGATTAATTGTGAATTTACCATTATACACTCTCATGAGTCACAGATAATGCAGTTGGCAGATATTATAATCGGGGCTATTTCGTATAAAAATAGGCAAGATATTGAGCATGTTAGCGAAATCAAAAACTTTATTATTTCAACCATTGAAGATTTAGGGGGTATTTCTTTAGATGATAACACTCCACAGTGGGAAGAAAAATGTAGAATCTTCAGATTTGTGCCAAGGTCTTTTTAATGTTCTCAGATGTGGTTGATTTTGGGTCATGTTGTCAAGCTGATGAGATAGTAGATTTTTTGTATGTGATTTTTAAAAATGATTTTATTGATAGATCATGCCACTTAGCAAATATAATCTATATTGACCCACAGTCTCATAAAACAAAAGATGGAAAAGAGGAAATTTTTTGGCATGTTGTGACTAGAAAAGATAGAGGTACAAGAAAACTGGACAAGCCTAGAGCAAGTAGGATAAAATGGATAAAACCAATCATATTAAATTATGGCTATGAAAAAATAAAGATGTTTTACTATTTTGAGGACACTGGAAAAACAAGACTCTACCTATGGGCTTTTGAGGTTGATTTTGTAGTGATATTACAAAAACTAGGTGCTTCAAGCAGTTATTTAGTAACGAGTTTTTATATAGATAATCAAAAAAAGAGAGATGTGTTTGAAAGAAAATTCAAAGAGTATAAAGATAAAAAAGATATAAGGTTGAGTGGATGCGAATGGTTTTGAAGTTGTTCGCCTATAGGCTAGACGAAAGCCACCTCTTGATACACAAATGGTATCTGAGCACGCTAATTATACACGATTTTGAATTAAGTGTCAATAAAGTACATGCATTGGCACTATTTTTAGAGAGATTAATTGTTGCAAAAAATGCAACAGATGAAAAAACAACTTCAATCAACCCAATTTTTACTTTACAAATCTGAAAATGGAAATATCAAAGTAGATGTGCTTGTGGAAGCTGAAGAGTTTAATAATTTGCGGTCGAAAATTTCGACCGCAAATTTTTCTAAAATAAGAACAAATCCAAAAGTATTTACAGAACCATTAAATATATTAGACAAATTGAAAAATTAGAAAATTTACAAACACCATAAAAAGGATTACGATGATTTTAGATTTCTCAACCCTAACCGAATCAAAAAAATACATCACAATGAGCAACACTATTTTTCCTCGTCCGATTGCTTGGATAAGTACAGAAGATAACGGTGTTGTGAATCTAGCACCCTTTAGTTACTTTGCACCTCTAAGCTCAGAGCCTCCGCTTGTGATTGTCTCCATCGCAAACAAAGAAGGGACAGCTGAGCCAAAAGACACTCTGGCAAATATCTTAAAAACGGAGTATGCACTATCAACCTTGCACACAAAGAGTTGCTTCAAGATTTGATAAACTCTAGCGAAGATTTACCGCATGATGTAAGTGAATGCGAGCATTTTAACATTGCGACAAAAACTGTTTTGGATGGCTATCCGCCTATGGTTGAAGATGCAAAGTGTGCTCTATTTTGCGAATTTGTAAAAAGTTTAGATATAGGTAGCCGATACGAGCCAATAATACTTCAGATAAAACATATTTACCTAGCAGATGAAAACATAGATGAAAAGAGTCATATCCATTTAGAAAATATTGGAAGAGTCGGAATGGAGTTTTTAGTTGATAGTGTGAGAGTTAAATAAGTTGTGGTCGAAATTATCGACCGCAAATTTTTCTAAACTAAGAACGAATCCAAAAGTTTGATGCAAATGCAACTTGTAAGAATTTCTTACAAGTTGGCATAGATTAAACTTTTAGAATTGCAAAATAAAGGTTAAAGTATGAATCCTAAGAAAGTAGTACGAGAAAAAGTAAAAAAACTTACAGACTTACCAAATATCGGTCCATCTTTGGCAGAGGATTTATCTCTAATTGGCATAGAGACTCCAGAGCAACTTCAAGGCAAAGAGGCTTTTGAACTTTATGAAGAGCTTTGTAAGAAAACAGGAGCAAAACACGACCCTTGCGTGCTCGATGTCTTTATATCTATCACCGACTTCATCAATGGCGGTGAGCCAAAAGTTTGGTGGGATTATACTGCACAGCGTAAAGCACGCTATAAAAAGTAAGGAATTTGAAAATATGGCACAAATAAAAATATACCAAATAGACGCATTTGCAAAAGAAGTTTTTGAGGGAAATCCTGCGGCTGTTGTTCCATTAAATAGTTGGCTAGATGATGCTCTTATGCAAAAAATCGCACTGGAAAACAACTTGAGTGAAACGGCTTTTTTTGTCAATGAGGATGAGAAATTTCACATTCGCTGGTTTACTCCTACGGACGAAGTCGATATGTGTGGACACGCAACTTTGGCAAGCGCTTTTGTGCTGTTTGAGATTTTAAATTTTCAAGATTCTGAGATAGTATTTAGTTCTAAAAGCGGTGACTTACATGTCAAGAGAGATAAAGGTATGTTTGTGATGGATTTCCCTACCCAGAAAATCGTTACGTGCAACTTTCCAGATGCTATTTTTGAAGCGTTTGAAGCGGAGCCAAAAGAGTGTTATAAGTCTATGGATTACCTCTTGGTTTTTGAGAATGAAGAAGATATAGTAAATGCAAAACCAAATCTTGAGAAACTCAAAAACATCAATGTAAGAGGTGTGATAATTACTGCTAAAAGTACAGAGTATGATTTTGTTTGTAGGTTTTTCGCTCCAAAATACGGGGTAGATGAAGATCCAGTGACGGGTTCTGCTTTTACGCAGTTAGCCCCGTACTGGAGTAAAGTTTTGAGTAAAAATGAGTTGAGTGCTAAACAAGTTTCACAGAGAGGTGGAGAAGTTTTTTGCAGGCTTAATGGCAAAAGAGTTGAGATAGCAGGATACGGAGTGAAATATCTTGAAGGGATTATAAAAATTTGAAAAACATAGTTGTATCCAAAATGGAACTAACTGCGGTGGTTTGACAGATCTAACAAAGTGGGAGTTTTAGAACTTCATTATAGTTACTAAATGTAGCATTTGTCAAAAAAAAGAACAACATGTAATTTTATACTTTACATAATTCATTATATCTTATAAGATACAACGCATTGAAACTGTGCGACTAATATTGATATAGTTTCTAAATTTAAGGAAATAAAATGACACTAGAACGAAACAATATTTTTGTAAAGACAAGCATTATTGCTTCTTCATTACTATTACCATTTTGTAATTTAATAGCAAATGATGAGTCAAATCTCTCCAAGTCTTATACACTAGAGATGGTAGAATCAACTTATGCAGTACAAGGTAATTCTATATTTGCAAAAGAGCCAGTTAATGCTATTAGTACTAATACATTGACAAAAAAAGCATTAGATAGAATTGGTGGACCAGCTCAAAGTAATTATTATAAAGCACTTGACATACTTCCTGGTGTTAATGTTCAGACTGCTGATGCAACGGGTATTGGTGCACAAAACATTAAAGTCAGAGGGAAAAGTTCTTTTCACATTGGAAGAACGATTGAAGATCTTCCGTTAACGGGCATAGTTGGTGCCAACGGTATTGGTGGCGGTGAGCTTTTTGATATGGAAAATCTTGCTGAGCTTAATCTCTATAAAGGTGCTGTAGCTTCAGATAAAGGTTTTTCGCTCTCTACTTCAGGGGGCATAATTAATGGTAACCTACTTTCACCAACTAAAGATTTTGGCGGACATATTAAACAAAGTCTTGGAAGTAATAATTTTCAAAGAACATTTGGTAGGGTCGATAGTGGTAAACTCTCCACTGATAGCTCCTTTTTTCTTTCATTTTCAAGTGCTTCTGGTGATAAATATAAGGGTGAAGGAGGAGCACCTGATGGAAAGCAAAATATTAACTTCGGATACACTCAAAATTTTGGAAATCTAGTAACGGCCAATATATATGCCGCATACAGTAAAATTAAACTGCATGACTACCGTTCACTTACTTATACACAAGCAAGCGACTTGGATACTTACAATGATTTTGATTTTAACAGTATACTTAGCGATGGGGCAACAGATAACGACAAATACTATGACTATAATCGCCAAGAGTACGAATCATATGCCATCATAGCTGATGTAAAAGTAAAGATATCAGATGAGACTATTTGGACAATAAAACCACACTATTGGGCTGAAGATGGTTTTAGACTCTTTAGTAGTGGATCTAATAAAATAACAAGATGGGATATAGAACATCAGCAATACGGATTACTCACAAAAATAGATGCTTATGTTGCTGATACTGAACTTAGTTTAGGCTATGATTTTTTAAATATGGAGGCACCACCACCGCCTGTTTATAGGAAAGATTCTCTTTTAAATGTTGCTGGAGAACCTCAGCCATCGTATTACTCAACACTTTCAAAGCAAACAGATAATCTTTTACATACATTTTTTATCACTGGGGCAAAAAGCTTTAATGATTTAACTCTCTCTGGTGGCTTTAAATATCTCATTTGGAAAACTGCAGATCTCCAGTATTTTCAAAATATAAATACTATATCGGGTGATTTATCTTATGATGCAGCCATCGCTAGTGCAACACCAGCTCCAAGGGAAAAAGTGGAATCACAAACATACAATAGACTTCTTCCAAATGTTTCAGTTGATTATAAATTCAACAAAAATTTCTCTAGTGCAATTCAATATTCTAGAACATATGGAAGACCAGATTGGGGACCTCAAGCATCTGCTTATCAAAAAGCGAGTGCTACTTATAAGGCAACCCACACTATGCAAGACATGTTTAACAAACTAAAACCTGAGATGGCTGACAACTTTGAACTTTCAATGACTTATAACAGCAATGACCTTCATTTTAAACCTGTTATATTTTACTCTATGTACAGTGATAAAGAACTAAATATTTATGATAATGAAGCAGGACAAAGATATAACATAAGTTCAGGTAAAGCCCATGCCTATGGTGTTGAAGCAGAATTTTCTTATCAAGTTTTACAGCAAATTTCTTTGTTTTGTTCTCCATCATACACAATTTCAGAATATGACAGTGATACAACTATATCTGCTACACAAACACTTAATACAAAAGGCAATCAAATTCCAGATATTCCCAAATTACTCGTGAAACTAGGTATGACATATGAAATAAATAATTTCTTTGTTTCTCCAATTGTTCGTTATTCAGACTCACGATATGGAGATGCGGAAAATACCCAAAATGTAGATGCTTATACTGTTGTTGATATTCATGCTGGTTATAATCTCAAAGATGTTTTATCATTTAAAGATATTTTTCTTAACGCTAGTTTACTAAACGTATTTAATGAAAAATATATAGGTATTATCAAAAATAATGACCTCTCACTCAATAATAGCACCTCCTATATGGCTGGAGCGCCATTTGCTGCTATAATCTCCTTGGGTGCAAAATTTTAATGCACTTGCTGATTAAAGTTTCATTAAAAACTTTAGTAATAACTTTCATTCTTAGCATTTTTTCTATAGATGCTATGGGATGGCAAAACAATAGTTATTCTGATTCAGATGCTAATGTTACAAAAACTCCAAGACAGTTACAAAAAGTTTTTACTATAGGAGCTGTTCCAGTTATTAGTAGCTTTATATTTACTCTAGGAAAAGGTTATACAATCATGAATGCTCTGCCTTCTAGATTTAAAAATACTTCTATGACAAATAAATTGTATTATAAATTAGCTCCAAATGCATCCAAAAATAACTATATTTTTGATGATGTGAATGCAGAATTACTATTAAAAGAAAGTCCACAAATAGTTCTCACAATGGATTCTATAGTCGCAGAATCATTAAAAAAGAAAGGATTAAATGCAGTCTCTTTAAAATGGAGAGAAGAAAAAGACATTAAAAAAATTATGCTTTTTTTAGGTGAAATGATGGGTGCTCAAGACGAAGCCCTTGAGTATAATAATTATGTTGACCAAACAGTTTCCTATGTTCAATCAATCATCAATAAAATCCCATCAAAAGATAGAAAAAAAGTTCTTTATTTTGATTATAAAACTATGACTACACCTCATTTAATTGTAGATTGGTGGATTATGAGTGCAGGAGGAATCACTTTAAGTGATTCTACGAGAAAAATTGAAAAATTCACTTTCTCACCTGAGAGCATTATAGTTATGAATCCTGATATTATTGTTTTAAGTAATCCTAATGATGTAGAAAGTTTATACAGAAATAGAAAATTCTCTAGGCTTAATGCAGTTATAAATAAGCAAGTTTATGTATCACCACATGGCATGCATCTTTGGGCATATCGTACATCTGAACAACCACTTATGGTGTTATGGGCAGCAAAAACGTTTTATCCAAAATATTTTAAAGAGTTAGATATTAGAGAAGAAACTAAAATGTTTTATGAACATTTTGTGAAGTACAGACTTAGTAATCAAGACTTAACGGCTATTTTACAGCCAATACCCAAAGGAGTAATGCAATGAAATTTGGACTATCAGGTTGCGGTGGGGGAGTTGAACTCGACCGTCAATCCAAAATTATAGAGTTAGCTTCTTATGCAGAGCAACTCGGATTTGACTCATTATGGTTAAACGAAGAGCACTTTCAAAATGCAAAAAATGGAGAAGGTCGACTCTGTTTATCACCTATCATGGCTGCATCGGCTATTGCAGCTACAACAACAAAAATTAGGATTGGCTTTTCTCTCTTAATTTTACCTTTGTATCATCCAATTCGCTTAGCTGAAGAATTGGCTACATTGGATTTAATTTCAAATGGAAGAGTGAATTTTGGTATATCTAGGGGTGGGAATCGCCGTTATTCAAATATATTTGGAACGACTGAAAGATATACCAAAGATGAATTTGCTGAACATCTAAATTTAGTACTCAATGCATTTGGGGATGATGAACTTTGTGTTGGGGGTGAAAATATTTTTATTCAGCCCAAACCAATACAGAAGCCATATCCACCAGTTTATATTGGGAGTTATACTAAAGAAATTATTGAATGGTCTGCGCAAAATAATCACAATATCATTATGCATGGAATCACATCTATGACAAATGTATTAGAAGCGCTCAATATCTATACAAATTCAGGTGGTAACGTAAAAAATGTTCCATTTGGTCGTTTTGTATATGTAAGTCAAAGTGATGAAAGTGCAAAAAGAGAACTTTGGCCAACAATTTTAAAACTAACTGACAGACTCAAAAATGTTGGTTTAACAAAAGGAGGAAGGATTAAAGAAGAAGAGTTAGAACCTGATAATTTTTACAACAAAATGGTCATAGCTGGAAGTCCAGAAACATGTAGAGAACGTATAAGTGAACTCAAAGAACTTACAGGAGGAATGAACTATCTTAACGCACTTTCTGGTTTTTTTGGATATTTGCCAGAAGAAAATTTAAGACATTCTTTGGAACTTATGTCTTCGGAAATTATGCCTTATTTTTTGGATTAAAACTAAATATTAATTAAAATAAGTTTACAATGCACTATTTAAGATAAAAAGGGGAATGGGTTATGATAGAAAAAATTCGCTGTGGTTGGGTGAAATTAAGTGATCCTGTTTATGTAGCGTATCACGATGAAGAGTGGGGAAGGGCTTTGCATGATGATAGAGCGCTTTTTGAGCTGTTTTCTTTAGAGACGCAGGCATCTGGACTTAGTTGGTTAACAGTTCTCAAAAAGAGAGAGGGTTATCGCGAAGCGTTTGAAGGGTTTGACCTTATGAGAGTTTCGGCTTATACTGAGGATGACATCGAGCGAATCTTTGCAAGTGGACTAACCATAAAAAGTCGACCGAAGATAACTGCGATTATAGAAAATGCAAAAAGATTTGTAAAAATCGTAGAAGAGTTTGGTTCGATAGAGAATTACTTTTGGAGTAAAGTTGATGGTAAGCAGATTATAAATGATGTGCCAGATTATAAAACTGCGGCTTGTCGTACTGAGATCTCCGATGAGATAACAAAGGACTTCAAAAAAAGAGGTTTCAAGTTTGTCGGTTCTGTCACTGTATATGCTTTTATGCAGGCATGCGGTATGGCAGATGACCATGAAAATGGATGTTTTTGTAAAACAAAAGGTTGAGGTTTAAACGGTGAGCATAAAGCACAAAATTAATGAGTAGAAATCGGTGAAATAGGTGGGGTGTCAATCATCGTTGCGTGACGTTTAGTAAATCCATCTAAAAAGCCCTCTAGCACAGTGATTGTGTCACTATAGTCTTGTGGGTTTCCACTCGCTTTTACAGATAAAATAGCACCTTCAAGTGTTGCAGTTATGAAGAGTGCAAGTTGTTGTGTGTCACATGCTCTCATCTCTTTTTTCTGGATAGCTTTGTCAAGAATCTCTTTTATATATCTTCTAAACTCGTCATAAATATATTTCATAGTAGTGTTAAAATCTTCATCAAGATTTGACATCTCTTGTACAATGTTTGCTAAGGGACATCCGCGTTTAAAGTCTCTTTGTGTCGTGTCTTTAATGCCCTGTATAAGCGCTTTTAAATAGCCACTCTCAAGTTCAAGTATTTTATTGTATTTTGCAAAGTTTCTTGCAGATATTTTCTCTTGTATTGCTATGAGTGCCATCTCTTTTTTTGAACCAAAGTAGTGATACATCGAGCCTTTATGTACACCTGCATTCACGAGTATATCTGCTAAAGCCGCACCTTGATAGCCATGAGAATAAACCTCTTCAAATGTAGCGTCAATGAGTTTTTGTCTTGTTGTTTCTTGCATAAATACAATTATAGCATTTTTTACTTGACTAATTGGTCAAATTTTATTACAATGCTACTTGACCAATCAGTCAACTACTAAATCTAAGGAGATTACATGCCACTTATTAAAACATACGAACTAGAAGAAGCAACAGGTGAGTTAGCAAAACTTTATGAAATTATTGCCACTATGCGAGGTAAAGTTGGAAACAATGCAAAAATTTTCAGTGCGAGTCCTGAGCTACTACGCCAACAGATGGATTTTATAAAGTACTACATGAGCCATCCGACACTTTCTATTCCACTTTTAGCATCAATCCGTGTATTGGTATCAAGCGGTGAGGATTGTGAGTTTTGTATTGACTACAATACAGCGATGCTTATAAATATGGCAGGATGGACTTTTGAGCAAGTTCAAGAGATGCGTCAAGATATAGAAAAAGCAAATCTACCTGCAAGGGAAATTGCTATGTTAAAGCTCGCTGTACAGGCAATCCGTAATTCTCACGCAACGAATGCAAATGAGCTAGATTCACTACGAGAAATGGGCTGGGAAGATAAAGATATTTTAGATGC
The DNA here is from genome assembly GCA_041595535.1 of Sulfurimonas sp. GTDB lineage: Bacteria > Campylobacterota > Campylobacteria > Campylobacterales > Sulfurimonadaceae > Sulfurimonas. Next base: position 76,245 of record JBFHKA010000001.1, read on the forward strand.
GGTTAATCATGCAACTAGAATGCTTGCAACCGATATTATCTTTAACACTTTCAAAATAGAAAAAGATGCATAAAAAAGAAGAGCTTCATTGTGCCACACTTGTAGAACAGCAATTTAGATTTCGTTCTATTAGAAGAGTCCTAAGTCAAATAGTGTAAAAAACTCCCTTATTCTAACCCTCGACCTCTGGAATGGGTGGAGATAAGGCGAATGAAGTACTCCGGAAGTTAGTAAAAGTCTTAACTGGCAAAGAAGTTTCTTTTTACTTAACAGTAGATAGAATAAATAAAAAAATTGATGATTCTGGCAGGATTATAGATAAAGTTCTACTTGCAGAGTTGCACAAACTAAGTTACAGTTTGCTTTTATGAAGATGAGATTAAATAAGGATACATGATGGGTCAAAGATATGAAAAGTTAGGCGAACGTGATAAAGAGTTTATCAAAAATCAACGTATGTTTTTCATCGCAAGTGCAAGTAATGCAGGAGAGGTCAATCTTAGTCCAAGAGGGTATGACTGTTTTAGAGTTATAGGCGACAACGAGGCTGTTTTTATGGATTACGCTGGAAGTGGTAATAGAACAGCAAGAGATATAGAAGCTGGTGGAGAAGTGACTGTAATGTTCAATGCCTTTGAAGGAAGTCCGCGCATTTTAAGACTTTTTTGTAAAGGAGAACTCATTGAAAAAACGGATGAAAAGACACGTGTCCTTTTTGAGGAAACCGACTTTACGGGTATACGCCGATTTGTTAAACTTCACATTTACTGTGTCGAGCACAGTTGCGGTATGAGTGTACCTTATATGGAGTACAAAGGAGAAAGAGAAGAACTTAGAGAGTTTTGTGTTAATGGAGATATAGAAGGAAAACTTGACGCATATAATGAGAAGAATGGTACTCCCCCTGATTTGAGTATCTTTAGAAACTAAAATGACACCTTGGATGAAAGTTGTGAACAATTACGACACATGTATGAAAGATGTTATCAATGAAATTGAAGACAATTTAGAGTTTGTAAGCATAGATGAATTGATACGAATTTCTGGGTATTCATACTTTCATTTTCATAGAATCTTTAAAACGCATACAGGTGAGAGTATAAAAAAATACATCAAACGCTTGCAACTTGAGAAGGCTTTGCGAAAGATGAAAGAGGACAAAGAAAATATTACTCAGCTTGCAATTGAAGCAGGTTTTCACATGTCATCTTCATTTAATAAAGCTTTTAAGGAGATGTTTGAGATTACGCCTACAGAGTATAAAAAAAGTTACAAAGAACTTAGAAAAAGTTATAAAGATATAGAGCCTATTCGGATTGAGACTATAGACTCTTTTGAGGTGTATGCACTTCGATATGTCGGAGAGTGTCACTATATCTATGAAAGTTTTATGAAGATGTTAGCATTTGCACAGGAGAACTCTTTAATAGATGATAGCTTTGAAATGTACGGCGTAACATATGATGACCCTGAAGTGACAGATGATGTTAAACTACGATACGATGTCTGCGTAAAAGATACAAAAAAAATAGAACTAAGTGGTGAAGAGGGGATCTATAAAAAAGTCATAGATGGTGGAAAATATGCTATTTTTATTCACCACGGAAATCCAGATAATCTGATAGAGACATATAACTCTATTTTTGGAAAATGGCTTTACAATAACAATATCAACCTTCGTTATGTGCCAACTTTGCAAAAAATCCTCAATAATATAAATAGCGCCTCTATGGATGACTTTACAATAGAACTTTATATTCCCATTGAGTAATTTCATAACAATAGCAATTTTGGAAAAACATTTACTTCTGTAATTCTCTATAATTTGAGATATATTACACGAGGAGTTTATAATGTCAAAAAAGATATTGATAATAGTTGCAAATCCAAAAAAAAGTAGTCTCTCATTTGCCATAGCCGAAAGATACAAAGAACTTTCACAAAAAAATGGTGACAGTGTCGAGTTACTTGATCTGTACAGAGATGAAAATCAACAACCGTTTTTTAACTACGAAGATGACCCGTATAATAGAGAACCCACAAAAGAGATGCTCTACTATCAAAATAAAATCTCAAATGCGAATGAGATAGTATTTGTCTTTCCATATTGGTGGGGAAGTATGCCCGCTATATTGAAAAACTTTTTTGATTGGAATTTTTCTATGGGTTTTGCAGCAATTTATGTCAATGGAAGACCTAAGGGTTTGTTGAGTGACAAGAGTGTAAAAGTTTTCACAACTACTGGTGCTCCCTACTTCTACTATATGTTAACTGGAGCACATAGAAGAGTTAGAAATATGTTTAAGGAACAGATATTTAATTTTTGTGGGATGCAGCTTGAAGAGTTTAATATCTTTGGTGGCGTTGATACCAACTCTAAAAACATTGGAACAATACTTAATAAAATTTCTAAGTAATTGCATAAAAAAAATTAATCTGCTACAATTTTACAATCAAAAATTAAAGGAGAGACCATGAAACGTCACTACAAACAGATTTCAAAACCAATGTCAGGCACTTGTGCTGCAAAAGTTTCTCTCCTCCTCCTGCACCTGCTGTAATTTTCTTTATATAAAACCCCGTATTTTTACTTTTTAGTTTCGTTATTTTTATTGTTAAATTTTTAAGGATATTTCTATGCAAACGCATACAAAATATAAACCGTATCCAACGGTAAAATTGGAAAAAAGAGAGTGGGCAGATAGAACCGCTACAGTTGCCCCAACATGGGTTAGTACAGATTTGCGTGATGGCAATCAAGCTTTGGCAAATCCTATGGGCATAGAGCAAAAAGTTGCCTATTTTAAGGCTTTGGTGGAGTTTGGTTTTAAAGAAATTGAAGTTGCTTACCCAAGTGCGTCGCAGATGGAGTTTGATTTTTGTCGTAAGTTAATAGAAGAAAAATTGATTCCAGATGATGTCACAATCGGTGTGCTTACTCCATCTATAGAGCGTCACATAGTACGAAGTTTTGAGGCATTACAAGGTGCAAAACGTATCACTATGCACTTATATAATCCAACTGCTTCCAACCAGAGAGAAGTAGTCTTTAAGCGCACAAAAGAAGAGATTATCGCTTTGGCACTTGAGGGTGTAGAGTGTATTACAAAAGAAGCAGAAAAATTTGAGGGCAGAGTGGTGCTTGAGTACTCTCCAGAGAGTTTTTCGCAGACAGAGTTGGAGTTTGCTTTGGAAGTTTCTAATGCAGTCATAGAAGCTTACAAACCGACACCACAAACCCCGATGATACTTAATTTGCCAAATACTTTGGAGGCAAGTTCGCCAAATATTTATGCCGATAGAATAGAGTGGATGAGTAAGCATATACAAAATCGTGAGAGTGTCATAATCAGTGTGCATCCGCATAACGACAGAGGTTGTGCAGTAGCAAGCGCGGAATTGGCAGTTTTGGCAGGCGCACAAAGAGTGGAGGGCACTATACTTGGAAATGGTGAGAGAGCGGGAAATGTTGACTTAATTACTTTGGCATTTAACTACTATTCGCAAGGGATAGACCCCAAGTTAAAGCTAGAGAGAGTAGATGAGATTTTGAGTCGTATCACACAAATTACTGCTATGCGTGTGCCCGAGCGTCACCCTTATGTGGGTTCTATGATTTATACAGCGTTTTCTGGCACACATCAAGATGCTATAAAAAAAGGGATGGAGCATCATAAAAATGTGAAAAATAGCATTTGGGAAGTTCCCTATTTGGCAATAGACCCGCAAGACATAGGCAGAGCATACAAAGACTCTATTCGCATCAACTCCCAATCTGGAAAAGGAGGTGTTGCTTATGTGTTGCAAGAGATATACAACATTAAAGTGCCCGAGGAGATGCAGGCGAAGTTAGCGCAAGAGGTGAAGAAAATATCTCAAAAAAGAGGCGGAGAGATTAGTAGCGATGAAGTGCTTGGTATTTATGAAGGTATGATAAAGTATCAAGATCATAGTTCTAATAGAGACAAAGGATGAGATGTGGAGAGTATATTTATAATTGATTATGTACTGCTTGGTATCTTGGTTGGCTTTATGGCTGGGCTTTTGGGCGTTGGCGGTGGTGGTATTATGGTGCCCATTTTTTCAATGCTTTTTGTGATGCAAGGATTTGCACATGATGAGGTGATGCATCTCGCTCTTGGAACATCCATGGCGACGATTATCTTTACCTCATTTTCGAGTATGCATGCACATTATAAAAGAGAGAACATTGAAGTGCCTATGGCATTTAAAATAGCGCTTGGTGTTCTTGTTGGAACTTTTGGAGCAACCTTTTTGGCATCGTACCTCAAAGGGGTTTATTTGGCACTCTTTTTTAGTGCGTTTATGAGTTTTGTGGCATATAAAATGTTCAAAAAAACGCACTATTATCATAACGACAGACCTCACGGTATTGTTGGTAATATCATGAGTGGTTCATTTATCGGTGCTATCTCTGCTCTTGTTTCCATCGGTGGAGGCTCGCTGAGTGTACCCTATTTAATGCACCAAAATTTTAACATCAAACGCGCCATAGGAACTTCCGCGGCGATAGGTTTTCCAATAGCAATCTCAGGAACTCTGGGCTACCTTGTAAATGGTTGGGGACATACGGATTGGAGTAATTATATTGTCGGGTATATCTATTTGCCTGCTGTTGTTTTAGTGGCAATCAGTAGTGCTTTTACTGCTCCACTTGGAGTAAAATATGCTACAAAACTACCAACAGATATACTCAAAAAGATTTTTGGAGTTTTATCGGTAGTATTGAGTCTTAAGATGCTATTTTCCATTTTATAACTAAGGAGTAAGAAAGTGACACCATATAGAAAAACTATTAAGGTCGGTCCAGACGATATTGATGAAAATGGGCATGTAAATAATATTCGCTATTTAGAGTGGTTTATAGAGGGCGCAGTTGAACATTCTGATGCGTTAGGGGTTGGTTTTATAGAACTTCAAAGTATAGGGCGTACATGGATAGCAAAAGAGCATCATATTGTTTATAAACATAGTGCTTTTGAAGGCGATGAGTTAGAATTTACGACTTGGATAGAGAGCGTAAAAGCAGTTCAATCTATTCGTAAGTATGAACTCAAAAATTGTGCCAATAATAAAATTATTTGTGAAGGCTCGACTAACTGGGTGTATGTCGATTTTGAGACATTGCGTCCTCAAAAAATTCCTAAAGAGCTTATTGAAAAATACTTTTAGACAAATAACTATTTTCTTTTATGCTAGAAGTCATCCTCTTCATCAAACGCTTCTAGCTCTTTTTTGTATTTTTCATCTTCTAATTTCTGTAGCTCTTTCTCACTCATTAGCATTGTTTTGATTTTTTTAGTGAGCATAGTTCTGTCTTTTTGCTTTGTCATATATGCGTAGGCTCCGTAAGTCATCGCTATAACCGTCGCAACAAGAATGAGTGTCTGAACAGGTGAGAATTTTTGAATGGGTTCTTTTATTTTCATCTCACAAACTCCACCGGGGCAGTTTGTGGCTTTCTCTTTTTTAACAAGATTAAAGATTTTGCATCCTAAACAGATTGAAAAAGCAGATTCTAAAAAAAGGAGAGCCATACAGATTAAACAAACGAGCACTTTAATAGGGTTTGGTTGAAAATCTATAACGAGATAGTAAAACATAGGCCACGCAAGTATCATCCCCAAAAGCCAAGCAAAACGTTTTTGCTCTGCTCCTACATATTCAGGTTTTTGATTTTGTACAAAAAAACGACCTAGAAGAAGACTTGGTGCATATTGTGGTTTGATGACACGTATAGTAAAATCCAGAGCAAAAAAGCTTACAAAATATTCTGAAAACACAGCAGTGCCAAGCATCACACCATTCGTAAGTCCTAAAAATGCACCTACAAAGAGAATACCAGCCGCAGCTCTCGCCTCTCTTTCGTTTAAAACTCTTACATCATAGCCAGGAACTTTTTCTCCATATACAAAAAATTCTTTCAAAGTTATCCTTCTATTGTTATTTGTGTGGAATTATATCTTCTTATATGTTTGGAGTTCTTTATAAATGAGTATTAATTCCGAGACACAATGTTACATTTTGTAGCAAAAGAACAAAAATCAATAATTCTCTGATATAATATTTGTTTAATACTTTCGTAAGGAGGTGATACTATGGATATTTCATATAATGTTTTAATAGTTGATGATGTGAGCGATAATATCAAAGTTGCTATGAATATTCTAAAAGAGAACAACTATAATTTCTCTTTTGCTTTAAATGGAAGGCAAACTTTAGACTTAATAAAAACTACAAAATTTGACATCATATTGCTTGATATTATGATGCCACAGATGAGCGGTTTTGATGTGTGTAAAATCCTAAAAAGCGATCCTTACACTCAAGATATTCCCATCATTTTTTTAACTGCTAAAGCAGATATTGAGTCTATTACGGAAGGTTTTAAACTTGGTGCTGTGGATTATATAGTCAAACCTTTTTATGCAGATGAACTTATCTCTCGTGTCGCAACACATCTTGAACTCTATAGAGCAAAATTAGTTTTAAAACAAAACAATTTAGATCTGAATGTAAAAATTCAAAAGAGTCAACAGAGGTATTTGTCTGAACTTGAACAAAATCAAAAAGACATTATTTACCTTTTGACAGAGCTTATGGAAGCAACTTCAGATGAGACAGGAAAACACATTAAACGCGTCGCTGAAGTTTCAAGACTTTTGGCAACTCTTCATGAGAGTTTTACACAGAGTGAGGTTGAAGATGTTTTTTTTGCTGCACCATTACATGACATTGGGAAGATAACTATTCCCTATAAGATTCTTCATAAACCTGCAAGATTTACTCTTGAAGAAGCTAAAATTATGCAAGCACATACTACAAATGCACATAATTTACTCAAACAATACAACAGAAAGTTTATGATAGCTGGAGATATGATTGCTTATCAGCATCATGAACACTGGGATGGCTCTGGATACCCGCAGGGATTAAAAGGTGAAGACATACATATATATGCAAGAATTGTAGCACTTGCTGATGTTTTAGATGCTTTGACACACGTAAGAGTTTATAAAGAATCATGGAGTTTTGAAGAAGGGGCAAAATATATTATAGAAAGAAAAGGCACACAATTTGATCCTTATCTTGTAGAGTTATTTGAAACAAATATGGATAGTTTTAGAAAAATCATAGAAGAAAAGTAGTGAAAAAGTTTGTACGTTTTTTTATTATTTTACTATTTTCTCTAAGTACACTCTACGCAAAAGTACACTTCACACAAGAAGAAAAAGAGTATATAAAAAATCATCAAGTTGTAACTATGGGTGCCGATTACAATTGGCCACCATTTGACTTTATAGATAAAAATGCTCTGCCTTCAGGTCTCTCAAATGACTATCTAAATCTCATTTCAAAAAAAAGTGGTTTAAAATTTAAAATTTATTCAGGTATTTGGTCTGATATTTTAGAGAGCATGAAACACAAAAAATATGATGGGCTCACTTCTGCCGTCAAAACAACAGATAGAGAAAAATACCTAAATTTTACAACGCCTTACATCTCCGTTCCTATGGCAATTGTAATGCAAATAAATAGTAGCAGCGTACAAACCTTGGATGATTTAAAAGGTAAAACTGTTTCTGTCAATAAAGGCTCCTATATTCATGAGTGGCTTGTAGAGAAATACCCAGATATAAAACTTCATCTCTCACGTTCTAATGAAGAGTCTTTAGAGATGCTTTCTTTTGGTAAAGTGGATGCTTATATTGGGAATTTGGCTGTGAGTACGTATATTGTAAACAAAAATTTATTGAACAATTTAAAAGTCGTTGCAAAACTAGAGAACTTCAAAACATTAGTAAGCATAGCTATAGACAAAGATAAGCCACTTCTTTTTAGCATTATTCAAAAAAGTTTAGATGATGTATCAATCCAAGAGTCTCAGAAAATAAAAAGTAAGTGGAATGAAAAAATTAATACACCCAATAACTACTTACAATTTACAAAGAAACAACAAAACTGGATTGACAATCATAAAACTATACGTTACGTGATAGATAATAATTTTGAGCCTATAGAATATCTTTCTACAGATAAGGTGACATATTCTGGTATTGCAAGTAGTTTTATGGAATTGCTTGGTCAAAAAACAGGCATAACTTTTATACGAGTTCCAACAGAAGTTTGGTCACAAAGTGTTGAGAAAATAGATGCAAGAGAAGCAGATATGTATGCATGTTTGACACAAACACCTTCAAGAGAGAAGGTTGTGAATTTTTCTAAGCCATATATCATAATGCCCCAAGTTTTTGTGACTCAAAAAAATGTAGGCTTTTTATCGAGTATGACAGAATTGTATGGGAAAAAGGTTGTGTTGGTCAAAGGATATGCACTTACAGAGATAATTAAGAAAGAGCATCCTAAAATAGATGTAATCGTAGTAGAAAATATTATGGAAGCTTTTAAAAAAGTGGTAAAAGGGGATGCGTATGCATACTTAGATCTTCTGCCTGTAGCAAGTACCTATATACAAAAAAATGGTCTCTCAAACCTTAAAATTTCAGGAATAAGTCAATATCAATCAAAGTTTAGAATGGCGTTAAGAAACGATTGGGATGAAACAGGAATAGAGATAATTAACAAAGTTTTAGACTCCATCTCAGAAGATAAAAAAAATGCAATTTATGCTAAATGGATAAGTGTTAAGTATGATAAGACGATTGATTATACGCTTTTGTTTGAGATAGGAACTGTTTTTTTACTCATGATTGGAGCTTCCTTATTTTGGAATAGAAAACTCTCTTTGGAAATACAAAAAAGAAAAGAAGTAGAGTTAGAGTTACAAGAACTTAATAAAAAACTTATACAAACTAGAAACGAAGCGCAAAGTGCAAATAAGGCAAAATCTAACTTTTTATCAAATATGAGTCATGAAATACGAACACCTATGAATTCTATTTTAGGTTTTGCAGAACTTTTAGAGGATAGAATTGAAGATAAAAAATTGAAGTCATTTGTTCAAACTATCAGAAGTGCTGGCGGAAATTTATTAGCTCTCATTAATGATGTTTTAGATTTCTCAAAGATAGAATCTGGAAAACTAGAAATAGTCAAAAAGAGTACAAATGTAAGAAAAATGTTTGAAGATATAGTGAGAATATTTGTTTTGCAAGCAGAACAAAAAGGTTTAAACTTAGAGTTTAAGGTTGATAAAAAGATGCCAGATGTGCTTTTTTTAGATGCTTTACGACTTCGAGAGATACTCATAAACCTTATTGGAAATGCTATAAAATTTACGGATGAGGGATTTGTAAAAGTTGTTGTTGATGTGAATAGCGTCTATAAACATTTAAGTAAAATAGATATAGAAATAAAAGTTGAAGATAGCGGTATTGGTATAGCAAAAGATGCGCAAGAGAAAATTTTTAATGTGTTTGAACAGCAAGATAATCAGGATGCACAAAAATATGGTGGAACAGGTTTAGGACTTGCGATAAGTAAAAAACTAGCCATCTTAATGGATGGTACTTTAGAAGTGCAGAGTAAGTTGGCAAAAGGTTCAACATTTATATTAAAACTAAAAAATATTGATATTGCTTCTATGCAAGATGAAGTGCAAAATGATGATGACTTGGTACAGTACGATGCCTTAGATTTTGAAGAAGCAGTTATTTTAGTTGCGGATGATGTTGAGCAAAATAGAAACCTTATTAAAGAGAGTTTTAATGATAGCAAAATTGAGATTATTGAAGCGATAAATGGAGCAGATGCCATTGAGAAAATAAAAACTACAAAAGTAGACTTGATACTTATGGACATAAGAATGCCTATTTTGGATGGCTATGGTGCAACAAAAATCATAAAAGAGAGTTTTGATATACCTATAATTGCATTAACTGCTTCCATAATGGACGAAGACTTAGATAAGATAGCAAAGTGGGGGTTTGACGGCTACCTTAGAAAGCCTGTTTCTAGGAACAAACTCTATACTCAAGCTGCAAAATTTTTAGCGCACGTAACAAGAACTCAAGATGAAAAAAGTGCTTTGAATGTTGAGGTTAAAAATAGAGAAGATTTGAAAAACTTTTTAAATGAGTTAGATGTTGATGTACTCTACACAACTGCAATACACAGCAATAGTATAGAGGCTATTTCTAAATTTGCTTCTGTATTGTTGGATTTGTCAAAAAAACATAATATTGAGTATATGCAAAATTATAGTCAAACTCTACTAGATAAAATAGAGACATTTGAGGTACAGTCAATAGAGAGTATGTTGCAAGAGTATAAAAGTGTAATTCAAAAACTAAATGATATAGAGAAGTAGGCAGAGCAAGTAGTACTCTGCATTTTTAAGAGAAAAATTACTGTGCTAAAATAACTGAACTTGCTTTAATAAGTGCATATACTGTATCACCCTTAGCAATATCAAGCTCTTTAGCTGCTTCTTCAGTTATGATAGCTGTAATGATTGTGTCACCCATAGATAACTTAAGTTCACAATTAACTGCACCTTCAATAATCTCACTCACCGTAGTCTCTAGTACGTTACGTGTACTAATTTTTCCAGGTTTTTCTTTTGCTACCATAACAAAAGACGCTTTAATAATTGCGTAGATCTGTTGACCTACTGCTAAGCCCATATCTTCAACAGCTTCTTTTGAAATAACAGCTTTAATTAAACCACTTGGCATTACAACAACAATTTCATCATTTACTTTACCTTCAATGATTTCTTTGATGGTTCCTTTGAGTTGATTACGTGCGCTTGTTTTCATGTATGACTCCTTATTATTAGTTGTCGACAATTATACATCATTTTCTTATGAATGCAAAGTGTATAAAATGAGAATTACTTTTATTGGATATAATCCAATAATTAAGAGATACTTGAAATGCTGTCAATTTAGGAGATATAATGAATCAAACTGTAGATTTTAAAAGAGATTATGCCGCGATTTGGCGTGCTAAAAAAGAGTACTTAAAGCCTGTAAAAGCAATAGAAAATATCTCTTTTGATACTCTCGTTGGTATAGAGCGACAAAAGAGCGCTCTCATAGAAAATACAGAGCGATTTTTAAATAATTTACCGAGCAATAATGTTCTGCTTTGGGGAGCAAGAGGTACTGGGAAATCTTCCCTTATCAAAGCTCTTTTAAATACGTATGCAGCCAAAGGTCTTCGCATTATTGAGATAGATAGGGATGATTTAGATGACCTTATAGAAATTTCTGACACAATAAGGGAGTTGCCCTATAAGTTCATAGTTTTTTGTGATGATTTGTCTTTTGAAGAGGGAGAAAAAGGGTATAAAGGATTAAAAAGAATTTTAGAAGGCTCTATAGAAGCACCACCGAGCAATCTAAAAATTTATGCGACCTCAAACCGTAGACATCTCATTCCAGAGTATCAAAAAGAGAACGAAGGAGTTGTTGTTGGCAGAGATGGAGAAATTCATTACTCCGATAGTGTTGAGGAGAAAATTTCACTGAGTGATAGGTTTGGTTTGTGGCTCTCTTTTTACCATGGTACACAAGCTGAGTATTTAGAAGTTGTTGATAATTACTTTAAAAATTACAAAGGCAATAGGGACTCTTTACACGCTGATGCACTGCGTTTTGCACAAACAAGAGCGAGTAAAAGTGGAAGAACTGCCAAACAATTTTACAACACCTTTTTTACTAGCTAAAATGTGAAAAATTTGTATTGACAACTAAATTCTTTTGGAATATACTTCGCAAAAAATAAGAGAGCATGCAATGGTCAACGAGGAAGCAAAAAAAGTAATAAAGAAGAAGAATTCTTTTGAAGTTTTTTTGACGAGTATTATAAAATTCGATAAATTTTTGGATCAAAAAATAGATTTGGTTCTATTAAAACTTATCAATATTTTACGTTATGTTTTTATTATAATTATGATTGCTTACCTTGCTTCATGTCTGTTAAGTTTATCGCATAAAGTGATATATTTGACAATTACACAAGGAGTGCTAGACTTTGCTTCTATTAAAAATATTTTAACAGATGGTTTATTTGTATTAATTGTTCTTGCAATTGTTAAAACACTTTTTATAAAAGATGGTTTTGAGTATGCTATTACATTCTTAGAAATTACCTTTGTTGTTTTAGTACGTAAAATGATTTTACTCGATACTGACCCTTCTGAGACGATGCTTTTATTTGTTCTTGGTTTCACTTCGGCACTATTTTTTATTCTCCTTGTTTATATTCATGTACTTAAAAGAAAGGAAAAAGAAGAATGAAAACAACAAAACTACTCTGGATTATCATCTTTAACATTCTCATCATTGTTAGTGAGGTGTTGTTTGGTTTAGTCTCAAACTCTTTTGCTCTTATCGCAGATGCTCTACACAATACAGGTGATGTTTTAGCTATAGTTATTACCTATATAGCTCTCAAACTCGGTGCGAAAGAGACGACATTTAAGTTCACTTTTGGCTACTTAAAAGCTGAGATGATGGCTGCTTTTGTCAATACACTCTTTTTGTTTGTAACGATGCTCTATATGATATATGAGGCTATTAATAGGTTCTATAATCCAGAGATAATCGAGCCGATTTATATGATAGTGGTAGGACTTATAGCCGTTGTGGCAAATGGTGTAAGTGCGTATCTACTGAGTAATATGGGTCTCGCACATGAACATCACGAACATGACCACGAACACGATCACCACCATCACCATGATGATGCAAATATACACTCAGCATATTTGCATATGCTCTCTGATGCTCTTATCTCTGTAGGTGTTGTTGTTGCGGGGATTTTTATATACTTTTTTAAAATCTATCAAGTCGACTCTGTTTTAACTATAATCTTCTCTTTGTATATCTTAAAACACTCCTACCCACTACTGAAAAAAAGTTTTTTTTCACTTATGGATGTAAACACAGTAAAGACAACTGAAGAAGTGTTACGTGCGATTATTTTGAATGATGCAAGAGTAGTCGAGTACCATGACCTGCACATCCATAAACCAAACTCAAAATATAGTTTCATCTCTTTTCACATAGTCCTAAATGACGAGACTCTAGCACTTTGTGAGTGTGAAGCTCTTACAGATAAAATGCGTGTAGAGTTAGAAAATCTCGGCTTTAACCACATTCTTATTCAAGTAGATACAGATAAAAATATAAAAAATCATACCTACTGCAAAATATAAAAAGGTTTATACATGAGCTCTTTCTTCATTCTTAAAACAGGAACAACGTTTCCTAGCATTGTAAAAGAATATGGTGATTTTGAAGATTGGATTTTAAAGTCTATGGAAGATGTAGAAGTTAAAGTCATTAACCTTGAAAAAAACGAGACTTTACCAGAGATAAAAGCGTGCCTTGCTGTCATCATTACAGGGTCGCACGTAATGGTTACAGATGAGCTTCCTTGGAGTCTAAAAACAGAGGCATTTATTCGAGAGTTAGTAGCAGCAAAAGTGCCTCTTTTAGGCATTTGCTATGGGCATCAACTCATTGCAAAAAGTTTAGGTGGCTATGTCGATTTTCATCCAAAAGGGATGGAGATTGGAACTGTTGAGATAAGCACAAATGACAATGTTAAAAACGATGCTTTATTTCATTCTTTTCCTCAAAATTTTAATGTGCACGTAATACATTCTCAAAGTGTTCGTACCTTACCAAAAAATGCTATTTTACTTGCTTCAAATGATTTTGAAACAAATCATATTTTTAAAGTTGAGCCTTCAACTTGGGCGGTACAATTTCATCCAGAATATGATGAAAATATTATGAAATCTTACATTCGTGAAGTCTTCAAAGAAAAAACAGAGCAGAGTGAACAAGAAGACGTGATTTTAAAAAATGTGAAAAAAACAGCGGATGCAAATAAAATAATTAAAATGTTTATAGATATTGCAAAGAAAACACAACAGAGATAGAAGTCGATATAAAGTTAGCAATTTTTGGATTGTATCTATACTCTCCTTGAGTTATAATTCTCACAAAATTTAGGACACAAAGGTTTTAAATGGAAAATGTAAAAAGTACAACACCCTATTTTATAGGGATGGTTGTTGCTATGTTATTTTGGGGTTTTGCTTGGACGGCAGGTAAAATGGCGGCGGAACACTCCAATGCAGAAGTCGCTGCTTTTTGGCGTTATGCTATCTCTTTTTTGAGTATCATTCCTGTCGTCTGGTACATGAAAACGCCTTTAAAAACAGATAAAATGGGTCTCCTCTATATGATTGGGGCAGGGCTTCTAACCTCACTCTTTAACTATCTTTTTTTTGCAGGACTCTCACACGGTCAAGCGGGTTATGGTGGAACGATGGTTACAGCTCTCGCACCAATATTTACTTATTTGATGTCAATAGCTATTTTGGGTACAAAAGTAAATAATAGACAAGTTGCAGCTCTCTCCATCGGAATTTTTGGTGCACTTATACTATTACGTGTGCCCTTTGAAGGATTTGCTTTTTTAAATGTAGACAGCTCTTACTTTTTGGAGTGTGCAGTAATATGGGCGGCTGTTACAATTCTTTCACAAAAGGCTTCTAAGCGAGCAAACCCAATGTTTTACACACTCGTAGTTTTTGGTATAACTGGCTTTGTAAATATGCTCTTTGCTCTGCCTCATCACCCCTTTGATTTTTATGCTTATGATAGTGTGTTTTGGTATACAATCATCTTTATAGGCGTGCTCCCCGGAACATTTAGCACAGCACTTTTTTTCCTCTCAGCTGGAAAAATCGGAGCACATAGAACAGGCGTTTTCATGTTCATTGTTCCCGTCGGTGCGATTGTGTCAAGTTGGATTGTTTATGATGAAAACATCGCCTTATCTACAGTAGTAGGTTGTGTTTTGGCATTTGTGGCAGTCATGCTCTTTAATATGAAAAAAACTTCAAGAGTTTCAGTATAAGGAAGTAAAATGTTCCTAATATCACTCACATCTATTGCGCTACTTGAGATTTAAAAGAGTAAAACTTAGCAATATTCAGATTGTACATGTAACATCTTTGAGTTATACTTTTATAAAATTATGTGAAGGTATAGGAATGAGTAATTACCGTCAAATTGAAAAAGCTATCCGTTATATTGATAAAAATTTCAAAGAACAGCCTTCCATTGATGAAATAGCTAAAAATATTGGTATGAGCAAATTTCACTTCATTCGTGTTTTTAAAGAGTACGTGGGCGTAACCCCAAAACAGTTTTTACACTCCGTCACACTCAACTACGCAAAAGAGCACATTAAAGAGTCAAAGTCTATTCTCGATAGCAGTTTAGATATAGGGCTCTCTAGCTCAAGTAGACTTCACGAACTTTTTGTAAATCTCATAGGTGTAACTCCAAAAGAGTGGAGAGAAAAAGGTAGAGATGTTCTTATTACTTATGGTTATGGAGAGACTCCTTTTGGAGAAGCACTCATTGCTTATACTGACAAAGGTATATGTTATTTAGGATTTATTGATAAGAACAAAGAGTTAATTTTTAGCAGATTTCAAGAGCTTTGGGAAAATGCAAATTTGCTTCATGATGATACAAAAGCGTGTGAATACTTAGAAAACATTTTTATCAAAAACAAAAAATACAATCTTTTAGTCAAAGGCACAAACTTTCAAGTCAATGTCTGGAAAGCACTTCTAAATCTTCCAAACGGAGTGGTCGCAACCTATCAAGATATGGCAAATTTTCTTGACAAACCAAAAGCGGTTCGAGCAGTTGCAAGTGCCATTGGCAAAAATCATGTGGGCTATCTCATCCCATGTCACAGAGTCATTGCAAAAAGTGGAGCGATGAGTGGATACCGCTGGGGCATTGAGAGGAAGAAAATTTTAATAGCGTATGAATCAATACACAAAGGAAATAGTGATGAATTATAGAGTTGCAAAGATTGAAGATGTAGCAGAGTTGTGTGAACTTTTAAATCAGCTTTTTAGCCAAGAAGTAGAATTTATACCAGACAAAGAGAACCAAACGATTGGCTTGACAAAAATCATTTCAAATGAAAATCTTGGAGAGATATTTGTCGCTTTAGAAGATGAAAAGATAGTTGCGATGGTAAATATTTTGTACACAATCTCTACAGCATTAGGCAAGAAGGTAGCTATTTTAGAAGATATGATTGTAGATGAGAATTACAGAGGGCAAAATATTGGTTCACTCTTGATGGAATTTGCACTTGCAGAGATCGCACGTAATGGTTGTAAAAGAGTGACTTTGCTGACAGATGTAGATAATCTTCAAGCTCATAAATTTTATGAGAACAAAGGTTTTGCAAAATCAAGTATGATACCTTTTAGAAAAATATTATAAGGTGTAATAATGCAATTTAAAATAGCAGAATTAGACGATATAGATAAAGTTTTAGAACTTCATTTCAAGTATCAGATAGACTCCATACAAGAAGAAGATAAAAAGGATGGGTTTGTAACCACTCCTTTTACAAAAGAACAACTTACAGAACTTATAGAGCAAGAGCAGGGACTTTTTATAGCACTTAAAGAGGATGAAGTTGTCGCCTATGTTATGGCTGCATCTTGGCAGTTTTGGTCACGCTGGCCAATGTTTGCTTTTATGATAGAACATCTTGGTGCGTTAGAGTATTTAGGACAAAAACTCTCGGTTGAGAACTCCTACCAATATGGTCCAATCTGCATAGATAAAAGTGTGCGGGGGAGTGGTGTGTTAGAGCAAATATTTGACTTTGCAAGAGAAGCGATGGCAAAACGTTACCCAATCTTAGTGACGTTCATCAACAAGATCAATCCACGCTCCTATGAAGCCCACACAAGAAAGTTAGGACTCGAAGTAATACAAGAATTTTCGTATAACAATAACAACTATTATGAACTTGTTTACGACACCTCAAAAGCATAAGTTACAACATACCACCAAATGAACACTATTAATATATAAACTTCTCCAAAACAACAAGGAGTTTATATGTCATATACACAAAAAAGGTATTTCACCTATGCCTTTATCACACTCGCTGCATTCGCTATTCCATTTATTACAATTAATGGAAATCATATGTTGCTTCTCTCTTTTGAGAAGTTTCAATTTCACTTCATAGGCTTAAACTTTAGTGTTAGCGAGCTTTATGTCATGCCTTTTTTACTGATTATCTTATTTGTTGGTATCTTTGCTATCACTGCTATACTCGGACGATTTTGGTGTGGATGGATATGCCCTCAAACTATTTTTAGAGTTATTTATAGAGATTTAATCGAAGGCACATTGTTAGATTTACGTAGTATCAAAAACAAGCAAAAAAATATTGATTTTAGCAGTACTAAAAATAAAATCAAAATTCTTGTAGCAATGTTCTTATGGATGATTCTTTCATTAATCATTGCATCAAATTTTATGTGGTATTTCGTACCACCTGAAGATTTTTTTACTTATCTACAGCAGCCAGAAGAGCACCTTTTTATGCTTGTATTTTTAGGAAGTATTGCGCTGTTTTTGGTTTATAACATTATCTTTTTAAAAGAGAAGTTTTGTACATACGTTTGTCCATATTCAAGAACACAGACAGTACTCTATGATGACAATACAAAACATGTCGTATATGATTTTAATCGTGGTGGAACAATCTATAATAACAATCAAAAGTCCATTTTTAGTGTAAAACAGTGGTCACAAAACGAAGAGTGTACTACGTGTGAAGCTTGTGTTAGAGTTTGCCCAACTAACATAGATATTAGAAAAGGATTACAACTTGAGTGCATTAATTGTCTAGCATGCTCTGATGCATGTTCAACTGTTATGAAAAAACTAGATAAAAAATCATTGATAAATTGGGGAAGCAACAACTCAGTTCTCAACAAGATTAAAAATCCAATTTTTTCTAAACGAAATACTATGTACTTCGCGTTTATAATAGGTTCTATCCTTTTAGCTATGTTCTTTGCATCAGAAAAAACATCTCTATTGGTAAATGTAAATAAAGCATCCCCTCTATACCGAATTGAGCAAACTGGTTCAGTAACTAATAGTTATGTAATAGCCATACACAATACGCAAGACAAAGCTTATACTTACAATATAGAAATTGATAATAAAGATTTTTATGTAAAAAGATTTAAGCCCGTTTATATTGACGCAGCTAAAAGAGTAAAAAAGGCTTTAGTTATAGCAACAGATAAGAGATTTCATTTATCTGATAGAAAAGATTCAGTGTTAAAACTAAAACTTACTGTTTTTGCTAAAGAAAATCCAAAAATCAAACTCTCTGAAGATATTGCTTTTATATACCCTAGAAATGATTTGATTGGAAGTGCTCAAAACCTTGTGTCAGACCGATAGAATGTTACATTCTAAGTGTTGGTACATTTAAGCCGGAGATAGTAAAAAAACATCCGACTCATATATTGGAACAATTAGAGCAGAAGATATTATCATTATATGCTTTAAAGGCTCACTTTTTTTATGTTTCATAGTCCCTTAGGGTTTATGGAACTGTGCAGTTTGAACTTTTTGAACACTTTGTGGAATACCAAAAACTAATATGAGTGCTTTGTGTTCCAAAAATAAGAGGTTTTAAAACTTTTTATCGTATGGAAATTTTAACATTTTGGAATATAATCTCTCTAATTCGTTGTCTTGATTTTTAGGGGCACTATAGTTGGAATATAAATTCTCAGAAAATTGTCTTGACTTTTGGTGGCAGTATATTCCACTCTTGCGTGAGTTATTTTATTTATAGGTTTTTTATGGAGTTTGTAGTTACTCTACAAACACCCATTCTATTTTTTCAATGTCATATGCTTCAAGTCCTGCTACTCTAAAGTGTTCCCCTTCATTGTAAGTGAAGTAAGCTTGTGGGTCAGCTTTTAGTGCTTTAGCTTGTGGGTGGTTTTCTGGGAGGGTGGCTTGGTATTGTCCTGTTTTTGGAGCTAGTTTTTTGGCTGTTTTTAGTTCTATAAGAGGTTTAGATATTTCCTCTTGTTCTATTAAAAACTTTGAATCTTTTTGCATATCAGGGCAGTGTTTATAAATAGGTTCTAAAAACGCATTGAGTAATGGAACTTTGTTTGGTTCTGTTATTTGAGTTTTATTTTCTAAAAGAGTTTTTACTGTTTGTTCATTCATAAGAGGATGAGAGAACTCTTTTGGATTTTCTAAGCCTTGATTTTCTCTAAATCTAAGCCATGATAAAACCTCAAATGGGAAAAGTAATAAAAGAGGTATTTCAAGATACAACTCTCTTTCTTCACTATTTCTTCCTGTTGTCTCTAAATGTGCATCACATAAGATATAGACATATTTATCTACTTCATTTAAATCTGTGGTATCCCACTTTTTGAGAACTTCATCATAGGGATAAAATTCTTTTGGGTAAAAAGCTCTTCGTTTGTTTATCTCATAACCTGATATTTGACTATAGAGTTCAAGTAGAAACCATGCTTGCAATGCCTTAGCATCTCCTCTTTTGATGATACACCCCTCAGCATTTAAAGAGTTTATCAAATCTTTTCCTGTTAACTCAACTTTATCCCATTGACGAGCGATGATATTGCTAGCAAAAAAGTTAGCCGAGCGTTGCATTTCAAGATAAGGAATACCTTGTAAGCACTGACACCCTTTTGAAGTCTCGTGGATGGTTAGATAACTATAATAGGCATACAAAGAGAAGTGTTCAAAGAATTTCTCTTTACTGTTTTGGGTAGTTAGAAAGTATGTGGCTCTGTCGAGTGAATAAAGGGATAATGCATCCAATGCAACAAAAAACAAATCATTTGAAAATTCTTTTGTATATTCATAAAGACAATCAGATATTTGACCTCTTGTAATAAAACCACCATCCATAAATTCAGGTGCATAGAACCAATCTTTCTCGTCAATATATTGCTGTTCTAACTCTTTTTTGTATTGGGTTATTTTAGGATTATTAAACATTATTTTTTACTCATTTGGAATTAATCCTCGATAATTCATTTCTTTATCGAATAAGGTAAACCAAATACTATTCCATGTTATTAAGTTCTCATCCGTAAAATCACAATTTAAAAAGTATTGCTTTTCACCATCATCAAGAAGCCAGTGACGACTCACTGAATCGTATTTATTTGTATAATCAGCTTTTTTACCTATTTTTTTACTGATGGTTTCGTAATTATCGCCCATTTCAATACTAAAAGGGAGTTTGATTGTAGTGATATTCTTAAGAATGATTTGATTAAAGTAGAGATTACCTTGACCTGCCATCTCTTTTTGTTTTTCAGTGCGATTTCTTGCATCAAACATCATCTCTATATCGTAACCTGCTGGTTTTATAAATATCGTTGTATCATTGGGATCATATACAGGTCTCTTTTCTCCAAACTCTTCGAGCATATCTAGTATTCGGTCATCCCATTCGGGTAAGCTGAGTAGTTCTATCATGTTATTTCCGTCTATTAGCATCTTTTTTCCTTTTTAGCAATTTTGATTTTCTGTGATTTTATCTTCTAAAAACTGATCATAGTCAATTTTCTTCATTTCATCAAGCCCTTTTTTGATTTTATCTTTACAATCATCAGAGATATCATCCATTTTCTTTTGTTCCTCTTCAGTAAGTGGATTTTTATGTTTATTTTTTGGATTATCTTTATCCATCAAATCTTCATAAGTTTTAATATCCTCTTTTGCTACTTCGTTTGCAGTTTTTGAAAGATCACCTGAAGCACTCCCTTTTTTCCCATAGCTTTTTCCCATTGTATGCATCTTTTTAGGAATCATGATGGTCATGGCTTCGTTGATGATGGCGTTTTTTACACAGTCGTTAAACTTTTTACCCATTTCTTCAGCCATAATTTCAGCTTTTTCGATCATATACTGTTTCGCTGGAATATGATCTCTATCCATCTTAGTGCCATCGGGTGTTTCGGCGTAATTTTCGTTTTGGGAATCCTTGTAGCCTTTTTGTTCACCACAGTCGGATTTGTCCTTTGTTTTTCCCTTGGTTTGAATCCCTGTCGTACTATCAACACCTTCTGCTGAAGTGGCAACAGGTTTTGTAGTACCTTCATTATCCGCTGTCCATGAAATATTACCAGCCTCGTCACGAACAACTGTATCAGCACCAACACCTATTTTTCCTACTGGTACATTTAAGCCTATAGCTGCTCCGATGGCAGTACCCGCCAGAGCTTCTGCAAGCCAAGTTAAGGTAACGGCTGTAGCTTCGGGGGCAACAACTTCTATTGCTATAGCTGCAGCACAAGGGGGACACAACCCACTAGGATCCTTATAGTTAACCGGATCATTCCCAACATACCTATACCAGTTAAAATCCCCACTCAGAAATTCTATCGGATCTTCACTTAAGAATCTTGCTGTGTTTGGGTCGTAGTATCTTGCTCTGTAGTAGTAGAGATCTAGTGCGTCATACTCTCTTGCTGTATAGGCATAAGGGTTGTATGTCTCTACTATTTTATGATGGTCTATGATTTTACCATAAGCGTCATCATAAAGGAATGATTCTACTATATCTCCATCTTTGTCTGTTAGGGCTACTATACTTCCTTGATGGTCTCTGTGGTAGTAGTAGGTTCTTTGGAGTTTAAGTTCTGCTAGGTATCTCTCATCTAGGCTAAGTGCTTCATGTGATTCTTTATCTTTTGGTTGTTCATGTACGGTGATACTTAGAGGAGTATCTACTCCCTCATCATGTATGAGTGTTGCTAGGAGTTGGTTAGACTCATTGAGTATAGCTACTATGTTAGCTTTATCATAGAGGTAACGTAGAGTTTCTCCATCTTCTGTTTTTGAGATACGTCTTCCTAGAGCATCATAGCTAAAGCTAAATGTTTTAACTCTATTACCTTGTTTGTCTATTGTTACTACTTTGGTGAGGCGGTTACGATTATCGAAGCTGTAGTGTGTTGTCTCTAATCTCTCTTTGTTATGTTTAGAGAGTAAGTTTCCTCTTGCATCATAAGTAAACTCATAAGTTTTGTTTTGCATAAGACGGTGGTTAAGAGTATTGTAGCGATTCTGCTCTTCTACTATATTTCCTGCATCATCATATTCAAATGTTTCGTTTGGGCTTTGAGTGAGGCGACCTGTTTGGTCGTAGAGGAAAGGCTTACCATTCTTCTCTACTATGAGACCACTTTTATCGTGGGAGTATTCAAACTCTAGTGTTGCTGTTTGTATCTTAGTGAGGTTATAGCCTCTATCATATACAAAGCTCTCTTTGTGTTGGTTAGGGTAGCTTCTCTCTTTTAGTAGTCCACTTGTATCATGGGTGAAGGAGATAGTTTGGGTAGGAGTTCTAAGAGCAGAGAGTTTTCCTTTTTCATCACGTTCATAAGAGAGACTTTTTCCTAAGAAGCTAAGTGCTTCTTGTTTACCTGTAGCACAATTGAAACGACGGTCTACATCTATCTCTCCTTGTGTTTCAGTGATAGGGTTTGCGTGTGCATCGTAGTAGTACTCTATACTGCTAGAGCTATCTTGTGCACTTAGGAGGTTTCCTAGTGAATCATAGTTATAGTGTACAACATCTCCTGCGTAGTCTATGCTTATAGGGTTAGAGCTTTTATCGTAGTTTATTGTTACTTCTGAGCCATCTTCACGTAGGACTTTATGTACGAGTCCACCACTAAGGTACTCAAACCGTTTTAGGCTTGCATCACTACGTCTTTGTTCTATAATCTGACCCTTGTCATCATACGCATAGCTTGTGCTATTACCTGAGGGGTCTGTAATACCTAGGAGTTTACCAGATTTGTCATACCTAAAGTCTAGGAGTTTTCCATCAGCATCTCTGCTTTGGATGATACGGTCACAACTATCATAGGTAAATGTACTCTTACGACCATCAGCATCTATCACTGCACTCTGATGTCCTGCCTTGTCATACTCAAACTGAGTGAGTGCTCCTAGTGCGTCTGTTACACCTATGAGGTTTGAGGATGTGTCATAAGTAAAGAGTGTTTCATTTCCTGCTGTATCTATGCTTTTTAGAAGGTTACCTCTCTCATCATACTCTAAGGAGAAAGTTCCATCTGCTTTTTCTATCTGTGTCACATTATAGAGTCTATCATACGTATACGTAGTTGTACCCTCAGGTGCAATTACTTTAATAGGGCGTGGGTTAATACCTTCGTATTCGTAGAGGGTTTCGTTATTGCTTTGGTCTACTTTTCTAAGGAGTCTATTTCTCTCATCAAAGCTTTTAATGGTTACATTACCACCTTTGTCTGTGATGGTAGCAGTCTTTGTTGTGGTATCATACTCCTCTTTTTCTGTACTCCCTGTAGGGTGTACGATGGCGAAGATGAGTCCATTTTTATCAAGACCATAATGGGTAGTATCACCACTTGCTCTCTCACTCTTAGTAATCATAGTTGGTGTAGTGTAGGTGTAGGTGTAAGAGAGACCCTCCTCTTCATACCCTGTAACTCTTCCTAGTTTGTCATAAGAGGCAGAGAGTTTAGTAATACCGTTGTCATCTATCTGTGTTAGTAAGAAGGTGAAACTCTCATCGGTTTGAAGAAGTGTTGTATAGCTATACTCTATGCTACCACCCTCAGGGTCTATGCATTGGATGAGATTGTCATCTTTGTCATAGCTATAACTCCAACTTCTCTGTGTGGAATCTATAGCTTTTTCTACTAATCCTTTAGGGTTGTAGAGGAAGAGGAGTTGTATATTTGAAGAGTTATGGGTACCTTCTATTTTTGCATCTTTGTTGTAAACAACGTTCACTCTATTGTTGTTGGTATCTTCTATAGAGACAAGTCTACTCTTATGGTAGGTCTCACGTTTGCCATTATAATACTCCAACACAAATGTACTAACATCTATCTGTGTGACATCTATACCTATACCACCTGTATCACTAAAGCCATCTTGCGTTTGGATAAAATCAAATCTTCTACCATCAGATAGAAAAAGACGATAGGTGTTTGTATCTTGAAGTTCGAAAGATTGTTCGTAAAGAGTGCGACGGTGGTTACCAAACATCCCTTTGTAGGAATCACGACTCAGATAGGTATGAGAGAGTTCAAGAGTTGGTTTACCTAAAAACTCTGCTTGGTACTCTGTATAGATAAGCTGAGATGTTTGTAGAATCACAGGAGAACCACTACGTGAGCCTAAGCCTCCTGAAGCCAAAGATGCTGTTGGTTTGGTGGAGCTAGCGGCTGAGAGAGAAGGCATCTCTGAGCTAGCACTAAGGTCAAGGTCTGGTGGAAGTGTTTCACCCTCAATCTTACCATCATCAGTAATCTTAGAAGTGCTACCACTCTCTTGACACATAAGCTTACCCATGGTGTTACCACCTTGCATAGTATGCATATCGCCCTCACGAACAACGGGCTTACCATTGATAAAAACGCTTGGAGAGAACTCAATAGGTTTAGACTTATCACCAACTGTGCCTGAGACTACTCCTCCGATGGAACCTTGTGCATCACCTACAACCTTAGTAGAGTGGCTTGCGGATATAAATGCTCCACCATCGTTGAACTTCACATTTTTAGATATTGCACTCGCTTTATCATACTCTTGACTTACTGGGTAAGGAATAGGCACGACTGCATTGCCCACTGGTGTCTTGTTCACCGATGGAGCTGAAGATACAATCTTGTATTTGCCCCCTTTTCTTGCTCCGAACTTTTTAGCCATTGCTTACTTCCTTCTCTTTCTCTGGTATCATCATAATATCTACTGCATCGGGTTCTAGTGGTCTAGGTATAAGTGCACGCCAAGAGATAAACACTCCTGGTTCTGAACCCTCTTCACCATCAATGTCAATGATGATAGTGTCTAGGTTCATCTCTTTAAATATCTCTCCTGTATGCATCTGCACTCTAGTCATTAGCCTCATATCTGGTACCTCAAACGAATATACCGCTTCGCCTTCGAGTAGATGGAGGAGTTCGATGCGACTGCCTCCTTTGAGATAGCCATCCATCACTAGTTCGGGATGGGCTGCTTGGTTATAGCGTACATCGAAATCATGAGGTGGTAAGGGATGCTGATGCTCCACCCATGCCTCATCATACGTTCCAGCAAATTTCAGCCGACTCTTCCATGCGCGGTTGATAAACCCGAAGCCTGGTGGAACCCGTGTAAACTTTGACAATCCTCTATATTTGACTTGGGGTGTGTAGACTGTCCATTGTGGGTCACGAATTTTTTTTATGCCACAACCCGCTGGATTGTAGGGGTTGACTTTTAAAAACTTCTCTTGGTGTTTTTCATTGGCGGGGATAGTGACTGTACCACCTTTAGCCTGTTCATAACGGATTGGTACAGAAGTGACTTTAGCTAGAAACCCCGGCCACCACATGAAACCTAGCTTATGTTTTTTCTTCTCTCCTTGTACTCTCAGAGTATATGCACGTAACAGTCTGTCACTCTCTGAATAGACACCTACTCCACAACTCCAGCTACGTTGGAATGTACCGTTAGGAGCGATTGCATTTGCATTGAGTACAACATCGGTGTTTGGTTTAAAGCTAACCAAATCAGACTCATAACGAACAGAAGATCGGTCAGGTTTTCCAAAAAATACATCAGCAGTAAAAAGCTCCCCTTGTTTAGGGTCAAGTAATAGTTCTAGTCTTCCTGCTTGGGAACTCTTTTGCAATTTAAAATGTGCTCTGGCTACTGCTGCTACAGACCATGTACCATCAGCATCAACAACCTCCCATGCAATACCTGCAAATGGGGTGTAGTTATTAAATTGCATTGCACGCCATTTTAATTAAGCTCAACCATTTTACCGTTGATGCTAACTTGTTTGGCACCATTGATTTTTATTTCTTTACCTGCAAGGATGATAGTACCATCCGAGTTAAGGATGAGTGAACTCGCACCAACTTGTAGTTCGAAACGTTGTCCAACAATGATATTTTTAAGTACACCCACTTGTTCTGTTGAGCTTAAACCTACTGATTCATTTTTTGCACCACCAACTGTTGTCTGGAGACCTGCACCTACTGTTAAGGCTTTAGCGATAGCAACTGTTTCTGCTTTGTTCTGGCTCACTGTCTCTGTATGGTTACCACCGATGTTGACACTCAGATTACTGCCAATACTGATACTCTCATTGCTTCCTACTGAACGGGTGCGGTTGTTACCTACGGAATGTGTCTGGTTATTACCCACTGACTCGGTTCTGTCGTGCCCAATGTTAATTGTCTCGTCATTACCGACCGTTTCACTTTGATCATGATCAATGTTGATAGTCGAGTCGTTAAGTGCGTGAAGCTTGTAATCTTTTTGTGCACGAAGAGAAAGTAACTCTTCACCAGCTTTGTCCTCAAAAAGCAATTCGTTATAGCCACCACCACCTGGAGTTGACTGAGTCTTGATATAAGAGCATGTCTTAGAATCAGGAAGACTGTGGGGAATAGCATTATTACCATTGTATAATGTCCCGACAATAATCGGTCTATCAATATCACCATTGATAAAGCTAATGATTACCTCTGTATTTACGCGAGGTAGAAACTGAGCACCCCAGTCGTTACCACTGTAAATCGTACCGAGACGGACGTAGCTACTTGTTGGCTTATCACGATCGAAATGGAAAATCACTCGAATGCGTCCTAGTTCGTCAACATCAATGGTGTTTTCTCCAGAGGCAGTATCTGGCACCCCTGCTGCAACGATGGCAGTTTGAATACCTGATATAACTGGTTTAACAATCTCAGTATCAGGGATATATGGTATCTTGGCTGAAATTGCCTCGAAACTTACGTTGAAAGCATACTCTCTTTTTGTGTCCACGTACTCGTCCAACGCATTAGGAAATATACCCTCGATTGTCGCTGAAGTCACAATAACTTCTGCTTTACAATTCGTATGTTTTTCATGAAGAGAGGCGAGTAATGCAGCATCTACATAGAGTGACTCACTACTTCCTCTGATGATTTCTGAAGGGCTGTAGGCTGCTGCAACATCAAATTTTACATAACGTTTTAAATCTTTGCTACGACTCCCTCCCATCAACTCTAGTCTGTCACGGATGCTTTGCACGGTTAGTTCATTTCTAAGCTGGGAGGATTCATCATTGTCTTTTAGCTCCTGAAGCTCTGGTTTCACACCATTTTCGGTGGCGTAGTCCAGACTTGGGGATTCAAAGTCGTAAAAATTTTCCTTATGGTACGTCGGTGTAAAGTATTTCGAGAGATTGAAGGTACACGGTATTATCTCGTCCAATTTTTTTGCATGTTCGTTAATATTAGAGAGAATAATTTTGTAAGACTCGTTATCGTCTGAGACAAAATTAACCGCAAAATTTTCTTCCTGAGCAAGCATGAGAATAAATTCCGCATCGCTCTGGTTGTGCTGAGTACATGTCTCGCGTTTTGGAAAACTTTGAGGGTCTAGCTTGCTTTCAACTTCTAGGTTTAGTATAGGGTTAGTTACTTTTATAATCTCGTCAATAATTTCAGGGACGCTCATCTCTTGATAGACTTTGTAACGTTTATTAAACTGTAGATAGTAAAAAGGTGATACGAGGGTCATAACGTAGAGATGTTTCTTTGCTACGACCGAAGACTCTTCAATCTTGAAAACCTTACCATATATGTTTCTTTTGCGTAAGGCATTATTCTCATCTATGGCTATAATCATTGCATCTGTATCCACAAGTTTATCGAATGGAAGTTTTTCATCGCTAATGAACGTGATTGTGTACTCGTAAGGAGTGTTTAATTTACTTGTTCCCTTGAACTCTAAAACACTATAACTCCCGTCAGTAATACCTAACGTTTTGTTGGGTGTTTTGGCACTTAAAAGCTGAAGCCTTATAGACACTTTTTGCAGATTTTTTTTCACTAGAACTCCTTACATATTCACGCTTTAAGCGCTCCTAATACTATATCATTGCAGGAATAGACCACTTATACTTACGGTTCCCTAACTCAGTTCGCATCTTCAGATTAGTTCTTAACACACTAGTTTGAAAGAGTGTATTAAAGTTAATTACTATTCTTGGGATTGTATCAAATAGAAGCAATATTTAATTTGTTTATATTAAATAATTTATGTTATACTAAATTGTGATACATTATGTAACATAAATATGTGTAAATTCGTTAAGATAGAAAATTTATGACTATGAATGGAATGTTCCCTATAAACTAGACAGTTGCAAAACCTGTAGGTTTTGGAGTGTGTTCCAAAATTCAACTCTATTTGGAACAATCTCCATGTTACTAAAAATTGTTCCAAAAATAAGAGATTGTTGAATAAATAAAACTATTTACTTTATAGGAGACATCCCATCCCAACATAATCCCACATATTTTTTATACCATTGAGGTATAAAAATATGTAAGGACATAAATGAACTCAATCATTGAATTTTTTATAACAAAAGCAAGGCTGAATTACACGCTACTAATTTTTTTAGTTCTGTTTGGAATTATCTCCTATCAGACTATTCCAAAGGATGTCTATCCTCCTATAAATATTGACAAAATAGCGGTTAGTGGGGCTTATGCAGGGGCTAGCGTTGATACGATCGACAAGATGGCTGTTGTCAAACTTGAAAAAGATTTCAAGGGTATTTCTGGCGTTGAAAAGATAGAGTCGTACATTAAAAATAGCTCTTTTTCAATCATACTTACAATTGAACGCAATAGTGATAATAACTCAATTTTAAATAAGGTAAAAGACGCCATCTCTAATAATAAGTCAGATTTACCGGCTGATATGGATGAACCAGTCGCTTCAATCGTGGACTGGAATATTCAACTTATCAACATTACCATCTCCTCTTCAGCGTTATCCAAAGATGATTTAATAACCATTGGCGATAAGATTAAAACAGAAATCTCATCTATACCAGACATTGCTAAAGTGGAACTTTATGAAGATACTACTAAGACCTTTGAAATCATTATAGACAATAAAAAGATAGAAGCGTACGAAATAAACAAAGAAGCCGTATATCAACAAATTCGCCAACTAGCTTATATATATCCACTTGGTAAGGTAGAAGACGCTAAGGAGCATTTTTATCTCTCAACGATGAATGGTAAAAAGAGCGTAGAAGCTTATTTAAACACTATGATAAAAATAGGTGATAAAACATTCTACCTCTCAGATATCGCAAATGTGGAAGAAAAGTATAAAGAAGTAGACATCATCTCTAAGCTTAATGGACAAAAAAACATAGAAATCAGTATCTTTAAAAATAATAAAGCAAACGCCATTACACTAGTAAAAGAGATTAAAAAACAAGTAAAATTTATAAACGAAAAATATCCTAACGTAGAGATAGGAACATTTTACGATACATCTACATATATAGAAAATCGTCTAAACACAGTCATCTCAGGAATCATGTTTGGGCTTATTCTTGTTACAGTTGCACTCTATATACTTATAAACAAGCGTGTTGCTTTTATTGTTGTTATGGGCATTCCAACAGCGATATTACTCGGTGTGACGATTCTCTCAATTACGGGCTATAGTATAAATATGATTACTCTTATCGGTACACTTCTAATACTTGGAGTACTGGTAGATGACGCTGTCATAATTGCGGAGAACATACAGAGGCATATCTCAACGGGACAAGATAAACTTCAAGCTGCTATAGATGGTACTAAAGAAGTTTTCCTTCCCGTTTTTGCCTCTTCCATCACTACTTTGTTTGCGTTTATACCTATGTTAATGCTGACGGGTGAGATTGGAGAGTTTTTAAAGCTGATGCCTATTGCGGTTGTGATTTTAATTACTGCTTCACTACTTGAGAGTTTTGTTTTTCTACCTCTACACGCTTATCATATTTTAGATACAGATGATAAAGAGCTTGATTGGACAAAGGCTCAAAATCTCTACTCTGCACTACTTCATAAGATAATTGCACATAGAAAAAAGTTTTTACTGATTTTTATTATTGTCATCCCTACTATAACGGTATTCATAGTATCTTCAATGAGATATCAACTATTTCCAGATTATGACAGTGATAGAGTCTACATAGGAGGAAAATTTACAATAAACCATAACGTAAACGACACTTACAATAAAACAAAAAAAATAGAAGAGATTCTCCTAAAACATAGAGATGAATTAGCACTAAAAAATATCTCGTTTACGACTGGTCTTAGAACGGACAACGAAGAAAACGTAGAGATAAAAGAGTCGGTTTTTCAGTTCAACATGGAGCTTCACAATCGAATCCCTACAAATATTGTTGAAGAGTACATTACCCCCATTCTATCCTTTAGTGATGACAATACACCAAAACTAAGAAAACTTAACGTAGACGAGACGCTTATGCGTTTAAAAGAGCTTTTAAAAGATTACAAACCTGATGGACTTATAGAGTTTTCTATTAAAAAAGAGGGTGCGGGAGTAACGGCTAACGATATTGAGATACTTCTAAACTCATCCGACACACCTTTGCTCTTAGAAGCCATACAAGAGATTAAAAGCGAACTCAATAGACTCGATGGAATTATATTTGTAGACGATACTGCAAAGTTTGGGGTAAAGGAGTTAAAATTAAGCATTAACGACTATGGAGAGTCATTGGGATTTAATGAGGCAAACATCGCTTCAAATCTTTCTCCTCTGTTTTTAAAGAATGAACAAGCAAAAGGTTTAGGTCAAGGAGGTATCTTTGAGATTATTACTTATGATTTGAAAAAAGACAACTTTGAGACACTCAACAATCTTGAGATAAACATACCAGATAGCGATAGAAGAATCGCTTTAAACGAAGTGTGTGATTTTACATATGTAGATAATTTTGACTCTATAACTAAGGTCAATAGAAAGGATACAAGAAAAGTCGTTGCAAACGTAAACAACAAAATCCTTACGGCTATGGAAGCATTAGAGATGATAGAGCCTGTCTTTACAAAGTATAGAGACATGGGTGTTAATATTAGTTTAGAGGGTGAAGTGGAACAGAACAAAAAAATGGCAAAAGAGTTAGGTTTTGCTTTTTTTGTAGCAATATTTTTAATTTTTATAACGCTACTTCTAATGTTCAACTCATTTAGACAAACGCTAATAATTATTACAATTATTCCATTCTCAGTAATTGGTGCTCTTTTTGGGCATCTTATTATGGACTTAAACCTATCCTTAACATCAATTGTTGGGATACTGGGACTCGCAGGCGTAGTTGTAAACAACGCCATAGTTATGCTTGAGTTTATACGTAAATCAACGACGCTAGAGGAAATTATGGAGAGAGCTAAGCTTAGACTCCGTCCTATTATCATTACTTCTATTACGACATTTTTAGGTCTTTCAACTCTAATATTTTATGCAAGTGGACAAGCAAAGATACTCCAACCAATCGCAATATCATTAGGCTTTGGTCTTTTATGGGGAACGGTACTGACTCTTATATATCTACCTGCCCTTTTTGCAATAACACACAACATTAACAAGGAAATATAATGAAACAAATCGCAATATTACTTATAGTAGCAGCTTCGCTACAAGCATTTTCGTATACATCAAAGATAGAGGCTTATGAAAAATATGCTGTCAGTTCTGAGTATGAAGGTAAGGTTACCTATGTCAATAAGCAAAAAGAGTTTTCAACTATTAAAGATAGGAGTGTTATTCTAAAACAAGACACCTCTTTAGAACAAGTAGAACTTAGTAGTTTAAAAAAGAGTATCAAAATTCAAAATGAAATTTTCAAAATTAAAGAGATGCACTACAAAAATAAGCTCGACATTAAACAATTGAGCATTTATGAGAAAAACAATGAGAAACTCCAGCTGCTTAACACTAAACAAAACATAGAAAACCTACAAAAAAATATAGAATCACTCAAAAATAGAATCTCTAAAAAAACATTTAGCGTTAAGGACAGATACCTTTATAAAATAAATGTACACGAGGGCGAGTATGTACAAGCTGGAGTAAAACTTTATGAGTTATATAACTTCTTAAAACTCAAACTAGTCATTTATGCAAAAAGAGACGAACTCCAAACTATACAAAACGACACTGTTTACATAGATGGAAAAAAAAGTGCGTTTAAAGTCTCTAAAATTTCTCAGGTCGTAGATACCCAAAGAGTCTCAAGATATCGCGTAGAGCTTTATGCTAAAAGTAACAGTTTTGAGCAAGACGAGATAGGAAAAGTTGTAGAAGTGGAGTTTAAACAATGAAAAAGATAATTACTGGTCTCTTTGTTATTATATCTCTAACGCAGTTCTTAAAGGCAGATGAGATTTTAAATGACAATATGAAAGATATTTATGATTCTAAAGAACAAAAGGCAAAAACAGACGCTGATTTAGTTAGAGATTCATGGATAAACCCTCTAAAAGTAGAACTAAACTACACAAAAAGCAAAGATACATATATATCAAGAGATATAATGAACAAACAGGCATCTATTAACCTTGATCAAGAGATTTTTAAGAGTGGTGGAATCTACTCGACTATCAAAAAAGGGGGACTTTTAAAAACCCTCAATACGCAAGTAGTATCACAGGAGAAAAAATCATTACTCGCAATAATATATGCAAATACTATTATGATTAAAAAGATAGATTTACAGATAAAAAAGTTAGCGTTTGACATTAAAAGTAAAGAACTAACGATAAAGAAGAAACAGCAATTATATGAGCATGGACTTATAGATATTAGTGACTTAGATGAAAGAATTATAGAACTGAGTAGATTAATCAATGAAGTTTACAATTTGAAAAGTGAAAAATTCAAACTTATCAAAGAGTTTAAATATATAAGTGATAAATCTTATGAATCAATAGACTTAAGTTTTTTAACACTTAGTAGTTTTGATGAGTTTTTAGAAAGAAATATTCAAATTAAAGTAAAAGAGCTTACATACGATACAGCAGATGCTGATAAAAATATACTCTACTCTTCATACCTACCAAAAGTTTCTCTCTTTGGTAACTATAGCTATAACGATACAAGTCTCTCTACTGATAAGCAATATTATCAATATGGAGCAAAAATCAGTATGCCAATAGATTACAACAGTGCAAAAATTGTTGAAACAGCTAGACTAAAAACGCATATAGCATCTCTACAAACAAACCAAACCAAAGAGTATGAAACAAGTTTTTATCAATATGCAGTAGATAGACTTGAAAACATTGATGGGAAAATAAAAAATACAAATAACACCATAGCTAGATACGAAAATTTATATGAAATGGTTAAAGCCCTATATAAAGGTGATCTTAGAACCATAGATGATGTAACAATCATGCAAAATAGACTTGAGTCAAGTAAATTAGATATAGAAATATTGAATTTAGATAAGAAAAGTGTTTTAAACGATTTATACAAAAGAATTAATTAATTGTTGAGAGTCTCATGTCATTAAGTCAGTCCATCACTAACTCAAAATGCCTCAAAAATGGATAAGTCCTATAAGAAAATGCAGCTTTATTACCTCTCAACTCTCTATACAGTTTTAGGGATTATTAGTTTAAGATAAAGTATTTTCTTGACTTCATGTTTAAAATCCATAATACCTCTCTCACAATTTACTTTTTTAAGAATTCCTCAATGCTCAAACAGATTATTGAACATTACTATACTCTATATAGAAGCAAGTTCCAGTTTCTATATTTTTGTGGTAAAACCTTGCTTTGAAGTGAGTCTCTAGTATGACTTTTGACATATACAGACCGATTCCTGTACCCTTACTTTTAGTTGTGAAGTAAGGCTCATAGATTTGTGTTTGGATTTTTGGGTTAATTCCACCTGCGTTATCTTCTACTTTTATCGAGTTCTCATTTATCTCTATTTTGATTAAGGGGTTTTTCGTTTTGTTTTGAATCATTGCATCTTTAGCGTTTGATATAAGGTTAAGCACTACTTGAGAGTACTCATTGTCATACCCACGCAGGAGACACTCTTTATCTCCTTTTAGCTCAACAGTAATATCATATGCGTTTAGCGTTGCACTCGTTATGCTAATAGCATTTCGCGTAGCTTCATAAATATTAAATAGCTCTTTTTCTTTTTTTGGAACATAGAAGTTTTTAAAGTCGTCTATTGTTTTTGACATATACTCTAACTGCGCAGTCGCTTCTAGACTTTTTTTGTTTAAATATTTCGCATCGAGCTTTTCATGCTTAAACGCGGTGTTTATATTCATAACTATATAACTAATGTGAGTCAGTGGTTGTCTCCACTGATGTGCTATGTTGTTTATCATCTCACCCATAGAAGCTAGTTTACTCTGATGCATTAAAAGGTTCTCTTTTTCTATGTTTGAAGCTTCTAGGAGTTTGAGCTTGTATGATAGTGCAAAGGCTAGTATCATTGACTCTAGTGGAGCACAGATATGTAAAATAGCCTCTATATCTATATATGGAGAGCCAATATATGATAGGAATATCTCCATATCTGCTAAAATAAATGAGAAAATCATAATACTCCAACCTGCTAAGTAAAAGAGTATTGGTTTAAATTTTGTTTTTGAGTAGACAACAATGGCTGCTATAAGATAAAAAATTAAAAAGAGTGACGTTGGTATTCTCATTTCTGTTAGCATGTAAGTAAATGTTTCAACTATATATAAACCTATCATAAAAGTCAGTATCATATTTAATTTTGGAGCATATTTTTTTGTGCTTAAAAACTCTTTTGTAAATAGGTTTGAGAAGATTAAGAATGAGATTAAACTTACATCCGCAATTAAATAACTAGGTGAATCTGTAAACTCTGTTGCAATTGAGACCAATAAGCCCAGTATTGAGAGTTGCGTTAAAGAGTAATAAATAAAGCTCTTTTGTCGGTTAAATATAAAAAACGCAAGATAGTAGAGAAATGCACTAAAGATAATACCGTATGATATACCATATAATTTACTCTTAAAATTATTCTCTTTAAGAAATGCATCATACTCTTTTGTTTCAATATTTATAGCTAAGTAATCATCTTGATTCGTCAACTTTACATAGACTGGTTCTAAGTCCTTTTTGTTTATACGCAAGACATTACTTTGAACTAGTTTCTCCTTATGAGACTCATCAAACACAAAGCTATTTACTTTAAATAGTGATTCAAAGACGATGACATGATTAATCTCATTTGATAGCTCTGAAGGTGCAAGTGTTATTTTTAGCCAATAACCTGATTTTTCATATCTATAGAGAGGTAATTTTACTCTTTTAAAATTTTGCTCTTGCACATTATCAAAGTTGACAGTTGGTTTATCTTCTATTATCTCTACGTACTTTATTGCATCTGAGTAGAGTGCTGTCAAAGTTAGAAGTAGAATTAAAACAAGTTTCATATTAGGCTTTTACCTGAAGCTTATAACCGATGCCAGAAATATTTTGAAGAGCATCTTTTGGTAATTTTTTTCTTAGATCTTTTACGATAGAACGCAGTGCTGTATCTGTCATATAACCATTCCACACATAATTTTCAAGCTCATTATAAGTCACGGCTCTACTAGAGTTTTTTGCACATATATCTATAAAAAGAGTCTCTTTTTTTGTTAGTTTTAGCATCTCTTTGTCTTGAAAGAGAGTTTTATTGAGGGTGTCATACATAATGTTTTCATCAATCACTATAATATTGGATTCTTTATTATTTAACAAAGATACAACTTCATTGAGTACGGGCATTAGCTTTGATTCTGTTATGGGTTTTGTAAGGTACTTGACTAGTCTCAGCTCAACGGCTTGTAGTAAGAACTCAGTATCAACTCTAGCGGTAGCAATAATTATCTGAGTGTCTTTATCCTTTTTTCTTATTTTCTTAATTAGCTCTAATCCATTCATTTTAGGCATCATAATGTCGCAGATAATAATGTCAGGTTTACACTCCTCATAAACTCTATATCCATCTTCTCCATCACAAGCTTGATAAACAAAATCAGAAGAAAAAGATAAGTACTCTACTGCATTTTCTCTTATCATGTCTTCATCTTCTATGTAAAGAATTTTAATGTTTTTCAGTGTATTCATAAAGTCAAACTCTCAGTTTTATAGCTAATTTAAATCTCATAATTTTCCTACTATATAAGTTAATTTTAGCAAAATATACATTTTTAGTTCTCAGAAGTCGATAAATAATTTATATCGAAGTGTTGAATAACGATATACTTTTTTTAACAAATTGGTTACTAACACAAAACTCTGAATGGTCTCATTTGATTAAATAACTTTTTCAATATGGAGGGTGAATTTTGCACCCTCTTTTGTATTGTTAACTTCAATTTTTCCATCAAAACTTTTTTCAATTATCATTTTAGCTAAATAGAGTCCGATTCCGATTCCGTTCTCTTTCGTAGAATAATAAGGTTCAAATATCTTTTTGAGATTTTTCTCATTTATTCCTTTCGCATTATCTTCTACAATAATAAGAACTTCTGCACTTGATGCCTTTACTGTTACTTTTATCCAAGGATTTTCTACCTTAAGTAAAGCATCCGATGCGTTTGATATAAGTGCAAGAATAACTTGAGAGAGTTCATTTTTAATTCCATATACTTTAATATTTTCATTGGTTTGAAATTGTAGTTCGAGCTTTATATCTCTTTGTTTTAAGTCAGCGCTTATAATTGTCAGACTGTTGTCAATCGCACTTTTTACACAAAAGTTTTCTTTGTGCTTTGAAGGCATATAAAACTCTCTGAAGTTATCAATAGTTTTAGACAAAAACTGTAGTTGTTCCTCTGCCAAACGAAACTTTTTGTTAAAATATTCAAAGTTCATACTACCGTTTTGTAGTTTTTTATTTAGATTCATCAAGATATACGATATGTTATGTAAAGGCTGTCTAAATTGATGTGCTATATTTACAATCATCTCACCACTTTTTACAAGTTTTGACTGCTGTAAGATTATATTATTTGAATCGGATATCTCATTTTTTAAAAGAACATATTTATAAGAAATAGATGTTGTAAAAAAAATGGCTTCAATAGCAAATGCCATTAATACCATATCTGTATATCCGTGTTGTATAAAATAAGTTTTCATATCAAAAATAAAAAGAAACAAGCATACAAGTAGCCAACCAATCACATATATAACAGTAGGATTAAAATTCTGCTTCAAGTTAAATATTACAGATAATGAAAGTATCGCATACATGACAGTATAAGGAATATACTCAAAAAGGATATAGTGATATAAGACTGTTAAGATAATTATGCTCAATAAAAAGGTATTGAGAATGAGCTCTTTGTAATTTGTAATCACAGGAGTAAATCTACCTTCATAAAAAGCAATTGCAAATATCACAGCACTTATGACTGCTAAAATTAAAAAGAGCTCTTGTATATTTTCAGAAATACCAAATAGATTGCTATACGCTGCTATGTAAACAAGAGAAAAGATTTGTAGAAGAGAGTAACTGGCATAAATAACTTCTCGAGAGTATAGGTATCTAATAAATGTATAAAAAATACTCATCATCAAGATGCCAAAAACAATGCCATATTCTAAGACAACTATATCAAAGTTCAATTTTATATCCAGTTCCTGTAAGATTTGAAATAATGTCCTTTGGTAATTTACTTTTGAGATTTTTTACAAGTGTTTTTAAAGCATCCTTTGTCATGACATTTTCTTGCCAAATGTAATTTTCTATCTCGCTATACGTTACATATCTATTTTTATACTTTAACAGAAGCGACAAAAGTTCTATCTCTTTAGTTCTTAATTTTACAATTTTATTCTCTTTTACAAGTGTTTGATTGTATTTATCAAAATATGTTTGGCTTGAAAGCTCTACAATATTTGAACTATCTTCTTGTATATTTTCAACACATAGATGTAAAGCATCATCAAACTCTTTTTCCGTAACAGGCTTGATTAAATATTTTATGAGTTGAAGTTCTACAGCTTTTAAAAGATATTCTGTGTCACTGTGTGCTGTAATAATAATTACTTGAGTTTTTTTATCTTTTTCTCTTATTTTTTTAACAAACTCCAAACCATTGAGTTTAGGCATTTGTATATCGGTAATGATAATGTCGGGTTTATACATTTCATATAGCTTTAAAGCTGTGAACGCATTCGATGCTTCATAAATATGTTCAAAGTAATTTTCTAAATACTCAACACCATTTTCACGCGCGATGTCATCGTCTTCTACATAAAGTACTTTTATACTTTTGAATAACTTTTTCATATGAGTATTATAGCTTAAATAGGGTAGTGCAGTTTCTCTAAATTGAGAGTCTGTAAATTAATATTTTAAGCATTTAAGTTATACTTATAGGAAAATAAAGGCTCAAAGATGGATAAATTTTTAGAAGCTGCCATAGAAGAGGCAAAGCTTGGTTTGGCTGAGGGTGGGATTCCCATCGGTTCGGTGCTAGTCATAGATGGTGAGATAGTTGGACGAGGGCACAACAGACGTGTACAAAACTCTAGTGCCATCTTGCACGCAGAGATGGATTGTCTTGAAAATGCGGGAAGATTAAAAGCAGACGACTATAAAAGAGCGACACTTTACTCTACACTCTCTCCTTGTGACATGTGTAGTGGTGCGGTGCTTTTGTATGGCATAAAAAGAGTAGTCGTAGGTGAAAACAAAACCTTCCAAGGTCCTGAAGAGTATGTGCGTTCTCGTGGTGTTGAGGTAAGTGTCGTTGACGACCATGACTGCCAAGAACTTATGAACTCTTTTATAAAATCATCACCAGAGCTATGGGATGAGGATATTGGAAAATAGAGTTCTAGAGATATATAACACTCTGTACAAGCAGTATGGAGCACAGGGATGGTGGCCATTTATAGAGAGTGGTTATCATCCAAATGAGTATGATTTTCCAAAAACTCAAGCGCAGATTTTTGAGATTTGTCTGGGTGTGATACTCACTCAAAACACTACGTTTACCTCCGTCGTAAGGTCACTTACAAATCTACACGTAACGAACTCACTGAATTGCAAAGCCATCAAAAAAATGCCTCTTGATGAGCTCAAATATGCAATAAAACCATCGGGATACTTCAACCAAAAAGCAACATATATCTTAGGGTTTATAGAGTTCTTTGAGAGTTTGAAGGGCAGAG
Source organism: Sulfurimonas sp. (assembly GCA_041595535.1). Taxonomy (GTDB): domain Bacteria; phylum Campylobacterota; class Campylobacteria; order Campylobacterales; family Sulfurimonadaceae; genus Sulfurimonas. The sequence continues at coordinate 115,153 of JBFHKA010000001.1, forward strand.
TTCCAACTCGTAGTGAGCTGTTACGTGTAAAGGGAATAGGCCCTGAGAGTGCCGACTCTATTTTACTGTACGCTTATAATCAAGAGGAGTTTGTAGTAGATGCTTACACTAAAAGATTGCTTCTGCATGCAGGGCTTATAGAAGAGAGTGCAAACTATCACACCATAAAAAAGTTTATGGAAGATGCACTACAAAAAGAGTTTAAAGAGAGCAGGGCGTTAGTGATTCTCTACCAAGAGTTTCATGCCCTCATTGTCGCGCACGCTAAACTCTTTTACTCGAAAAAGCCCTATGGAGTTGGGTGTTTTCTCTAAACTACAACTTAATAGGAATGTAATAACTCAAATCAAACTCCTCATCGTCTGAAAGAAAGTGGTTTTTATGATAGATGGCGTAAGAGGGGTTTGTGGTCGTCTCGTAGCCACTTTGAATAAGCCACTCAAAATAGACCCAATTCATAAACTTTAGTACATCTCCATATTTTCCTTGAAAATCAAACTTTGCATAAACACCTTCTGGTATGAGAAGTGTCGGCAGTGTCGCATCTTTGAGCTCCTTTTCTACGCTCACGCAAGCAATATATTGACACTCGTTTAGCGGGATGATTGTTGGGTTGTCGTGATGTAGTCCTATCTGCGTGAAGTTTGTTATGTCGTTGCAGAGTGTCCACGTTTGGAGTTTCTGCCATGCCTCTTTTATACTTCTGTCATACCCTCGGTGTCTTATGTAGTAGACTCTCATCTGAGGCATTTTAAGTATGGTCGGTTTGAGCGATGAAAACTCGGCAGTGGAGCTTGAAGCACTCTGCGATTTGGTGAGAATGGTCTCTACATAAGAGTTATATCCGCCACTTTTCCACTCTTTTGGAGTCATCAAAAACTTCTCTTTAAAGACTTTTGCAAAGGAGGTTTGAGAGCTGTAACCGCACATTTTAGCTATCTGTGTGATAGTTGAGTTTTTGTTGGTCAGTAGCAGACTCGCTGCTTTTTGCAGTCGTATAGATTTAATACTCTCATAAACATTTTTTCCAAACTCATTTTTAAAAATTCGGTGCATGTGAAACTTGCTCACACTCAAATTTTGACTCAACTCATCAAGGTTGATGTTTGTATCTATGTACTTGTAAACATAGTAGATGATGTCATTGGCAATTTTTGTATGTTCTTGAAGTGTCTCTTTTTTCATAAGAGTATTATAGCAAGATTACAATCTATTTTAAGCAATAATGAATAGTAATTTGAGCAATAAAAATGGAGAATAATATTTTTATTTTTACTAAAATTACATAAATAATTAAAGGAGTATAAAGATGAAACGCTCATTTATACGAGAAATACTAGAATCTATAGATAGCCAGACTATCTCTTTTGCAGGCGGTCTGCCCGATGAGAGCCTCTTTCCGGTAGAAGATTTAAAAAGAGCGAGTGAGAAAGTCTTTGATAATCCTAAAAATCTTCAGTATACAATCAGTAATGGAATCACACCCTTACGTGAGAAAATAGCGGAGTTTTACAACAAAGAGGGGTTCGAGACGAAAGCTTCAAACATTCTCATCACAACAGGGAGTCAACAAGCACTTTATCTTATTGCAAAGCATTTTGAAAAGAGTGAAATAGTTATAGAAGAGCCATCATATTTGGGTGCTGTAAATATCTTTAAGATGAACTCTCTTGATATGAAACCGGTAGCTCTAGAGTATGACGGCATAGATGTCGAGCAGTTTGAGGGAGCGTATGCAAAAGCAAAGTTTGCCTACTTGATTCCTGATTTTCAAAATCCAAAAGGCTCGCTTTATTCAGCTGAAAAAAGAGCTGCCATTGCTCAAACTGTTTTAAAAAATGGCGGATACATCATAGAAGATGCACCTTATAGTGAACTCTATTTTGAGAAAAAATCAAATAGTATTAGCTCAGAGATTCCACAAAATAGTCTGCATCTCGGCTCATTTTCTAAAACACTCTCACCAAGCCTTAGAATAGGTTGGGTACGTGCAAATGAGGAGATCATACGAGAACTCACGATGATAAAAGAGACTATAGATTTGCACAGTTGTAGCATTGCACAGCACATTTTAAACAACTACTTAGAAGATGCCACAAAGTATGAAAAACATCTTAACTTTTTGAGAGCTTCGTACAAAACTAAGATGGAGGATTTTACACAAGCACTCAAAAATAATCTTAGCGATTTTAAGTTTGAAATGCCTAAAGGCGGGATGTTTGTATTTGGTTCACTGCCAGGCACAGACACTTTTGATTTGGTTCAAAAATGTATGAAAGAAAAAGTAGTGTATGTCCCTGCAAATCAGTTCTATATAGACTCCCGTGTAAGCGATGAAATACGATTTAATTTTACGCACGTAACGAAAAATGAAATGCAAGAAGGACTTAAAAGAATAGAGAGAATTTTACATCCTTAAATATAACTATTATCTATATATATTATAGCTTTCTTAATACTATAAGTGCTATAAAAGAGATAAAAACTTATAGTAGGAGAATGTTATGAAACGAATTATTAATACCTATACAGATCATAAAAACAGTGTTCAGTTTTATCTTCGTAATGTTATGCAAAATTTTCATCCTCTCTCTAGTGAAAGGAAAGATTTAAACCGTATTTTTGAGTTTGATAAGGCTGCAGAGATAATCTACAATGTCAATTCTTCTTTTGTGCAATATACTCCGTGTTATGGGAGAAAGCACACCGATGAAACTCGCACAGGAACAGATAAATCCTTTTACTTTAAATGGGTGAGTTTCAAAGAAGAGGCGATACATATCAGTAACCCTTATCTGCATCATGTCACCGGTTTACCTACGCTTACAGCTGTAAAACGCCATAATGATGAATACATAGTAGTTGATTTTGATATGCTAAAACTTCTTGAAGAGCTCCGCCTTATCGAGCATAACAGCATTTTTGAAAGAGTCAATACCTATATAATGGGTGGAGGTGGTTTACTCCTTGGCGTAGTTTCTGTTTTCTTGATTCTTTATGGCGGATATATATTTTTCGATATGCTTTTTGCTCAAAACACAACTAAAGATGTGATGCATGAGATATTTACTTCAATTATTTCTATTACTATTGGTTTGGCGATTTACGATTTGGCAAAAACAATTGTCGAGAATGATGTCTTGTTTAAAACTTTTAATTATGGTAACGATTTGCAAAGTAAAACACTTAGTAAGTTTTTGACATCTATCATCATCGCCTTGTCTATAGAGTCTTTAATGGCCGTATTTAAAATAGTTTTAGATGACTACAGTAAGCTTATAAATGCATTTTACTTGGTGGTTGGTGTAACACTTTTAATCATTGGAACAGGTGTCTATAATTGGTTGTCTTTGCAGAAGAAATAAGAGGCACGGTTTAATTTGGTCGTTCTATCATATAGCCGATGCTTCTAATATTTATGATGAAATCCTCTTTTAGCACTCTTTTGATTCTATTGACCTCTGCTCTGATTGTTGCGTTGTCAATTTCATCGTCATTCCAAACATAATCTCTAAACATATTATAATTGCACACTAGACTTCTGTTAGCTGCGAGTAAATCTATAATCTCGGTCTGTCTTTTTGGCAATATTTGTGGTTCGTTATCAAAAAATAAAATCATGTTTTTTGAGTCAAAGCTATAGGCTTGAGACAATCGTATGTGTTCTTGTGGAACTTGTCTGGTCTTAAGAAGTTTGTTGATTCTAAGCGTCAACTCTTTTAAATGAAAGGGTTTTTTCAAATAGTCGTGACATCCTATGTCAAAGGCGCGTGTAATATCTTCAATATCAATAAGTGCAGAGATAAAAATAGTCGGTACCATTCTTTTTTGTTCATGCAATTTCTCTAAGATGCTTAGTCCATCAATATCTGGTACATTAATGTCAAAAACAAGTAAATCAAAACGTTCTTTGGCTAAAACCTCTAAACATCTATTTCCGTCGGTTGTAGATATGACTGCATGTCCTGTGGATTCTAAATATTGCTTAATCGCTTTATTGAGCATCATATCATCTTCAAGAAGTAGTATTTTCATTGCGTTCCTTTAAATAGGTAGGTAAAACAGGTAGAATTTGAATCTGATGCAAGTGTAATCTTCACATTTTCTTCGTCGCAAATTCTTTTGACTAAATTTAATCCTAAGCCAAAACCCTCTTTAGATTTCTCTTCTCTATAATACTCTTCAAATACTTTTTGAGGATATTGGATTCTTTTTGAGTGGCTGGATACAGAGAACTCTACACCTTCTTTTGTATCTTTGAGTGTAACTTGAATCGGTTTCCCCTCAAAGGTGTATTTAATTGCATTGGTTAAAGTGTTGTCAATAATCCTTTGGAGTTTTGTTTCATTAAATTGAATCAATATCTCTTTGGAGTCTGTATCAAAAATAAATTGTGATTCCATCTGATTTGCTACATTTTTAAAAAAATAGATTCTACTCCTCACAAAATCTACTAAATCAATAGAGTAAAGTCTGTACTGGACTTGCTCTTTTTTAACCATATAACTCAAGTCATCATAAATTGAGAAGATATTTTTCATGGCTACTTCAATATTTTCAAGATATACGCTTTTTTCATACTCCATTTCATGTAAATCAATGTTACTCATAATGACTGACAAAGGAGTATTTGTCTCATGAACAGCATGTCTTAGAAAAAGTTTTTGATTTTTGAGAAGATTTTGTGAATATTCTATTTGTTTTTTTAGTTTTTTTGACTGCTCATTTTGATCTTTTGTACTTTGTTGAATGAGATTTGTTAATGCTTGAATTGTCTTTGCATAGGAAGAGTCATTATGGTTTATAAAATAAGACTTAGTCTGTGCTAACTTATTTTTAGAATCAGGATTTTCAGTTAAGCCAACTAAGGTAATAGTCTGGTTCATCAATTGATTTCTTTGATTGGTATGATAAAATTCTGCATAGGTAAAAAATCCACAAGTCGGGGCAATCTGGGCGAAAGGTTCTATTTCAACTTTGATAAGGTTTTGCATATATCTTCGTCTTGCCATGCACGAGTATATAAAAAAGCTCTCAGCGGGATAGTTGTTTATGTTTTTTAAATATTCAAACGGTTTTTTCATAATCATTTCAGCATTTGCAAACCCGAGTCTTACTTTATCACCTTTATATAAGTTCCCACCACATCCTAAGGAACCATCACTATATCTTGTTAGAACTGCTCTTGCCACTGAAATGCCATCTCTCTCTACAATAAGGGGGAACTCTGTGTGGGAGTCACTGTCTCCTAAATATTTTTCATAAAAATCTATCGCTCTCATTCCTGAAATTTCATAGATTCTATTTCCTTGTATTTTATCAATGGTGTGTTCTATGCCTATTGGAGACCAGTCATATTTATAATCATTTGCTACTTGCAAAACATCTGAATTCAAAGATACAGCTACTGCACCGTAGGATACAACTTTCTTTCCGTAAGATATAGATGTTTTTTTAAATACACCGTTATCTCCTGCCATCCCTCCACAAACCATAATGTTTTTATCGTATGCTGATATTCCATTTAAATAATCTTCACCGTTTGTAGTTGTCGCATCTGTAAAGGTTATGATTAGTTTTGTATTCTCAGTAACTATCTCTTTGGCAATTTCATAACCATTTTTAAAAGAGTCAGAACCTGTTTTTATGGATGCTTTTAGAAAGGTTTTTTCAAAAACAGATATGGAGACAACTGTTTTAAGTGTAGAGACTTTTTTATCGTTTATCTCTCCATCTGTTGTTGTTCCAATGCAAACTGCTTGAGGTAAGTTCTCAAGCAAAAGAGTTGTAATGTATTCTAAAGTGTTTTCATCTTGACCGCAAAATACTTGGATTAAAACATTTTCTTCATCTTGAAATACAGAGTAATCAATACCCTCATGAAAGTGATGATTTTGATAAATGAAGTTATATGTTTTCATTTATTTAAAATATCTAATGTCTTCTCATATGCTTGCAGTTTTGTTACTTCATCATTTAGTTTTTTTGTGAGCAATGACTGAGATTGTAACTCTGTGGAGATGACTTGGCTCTCTTGTGACAACGCTTCGACATTGTTTGAGAGTGTTAAACTTTTAGAAGCCATAGTGATTAATCCATCACTCACTCCTCCCATAGTCTCACTAATACTCTCGACTGCTTGGATGATAGTGTTAACAGAAGCATTTGTCTCTGAGAGACTTTTTTGAGTACGTTCTGCGAGCTTACGCACTTCATCTGCAACAACTGCAAATCCGCGACCATGTTCACCTGCTCTTGCTGCTTCGATGGCGGCATTGAGAGCAAGGAGATTTGTTTGGTTCGCGATGTCGGAAATAACACTGAGGACAGCCCGTATTTCGCGCACATTTTCGGTTAGACTTCCTACCTCTAGTGTAAGATTACTGTTGTCAGCGCTACTTTGTTCCATGCTGTTTGAAAAAACAGTAAATTGCTCTTTAACATCAAAGAGCTGAGTACCGATGGCATCAATCGAATTAACGGCGTTGTGAAGAGTGCTTCCAAGACTTTGGATTACTGGAATACTCTCCTTCATCTGAGAAAGCATTGCTTTATTGATATTATCAATCATGTGTTGACGGTTGATTTTTCTTAGGAGAAAATAGCTTTTAAATCCAGCATATTTTTGAACAAAATAGTCTATGTACATATCACTAAAGGCTTCATCTTTGAGATGATAAAAGAAGATTGCTGTGAGTGTTTGATTAATATTAACCCCTAAAAGTTCTCCAAAAGTTGAGAAACCTGTTACTGGAATATCCTTAAATGTATGGAGAGAATTAAGCACATTTGCATTCATTAATCGGCGAAGGATACAGTCATTAAAAATGGCGCCAATAGCCTTTGGCTTATTTCGGCTAAATTCGGCATAGTTATTGGCTGTTGTTTGGACAAAATCGGTTTTTTCTAAGAGAAGAAGCTCTTCACCTGCTTCAATATCGCAGTAAAAATTTATTTTACCTGCCTGCGTGTCAATTGCTGCAATGGAACGAACATAAACTTCTCCGTCGATTTCAATTCCAAAGGTATAGTTTGCTAGCTTTTCATCAAGTTGTTGCGCAGAACAATGAAAATGTTCACATAAAGCATCAATAACCCCGATTTGCCCATTTGTTTTAGTGTCTAGAAATGCACTAATAAACCGCTGAATTGGATTTGCGTCCAATACAGTAAACTTTGTTGTTGTTTTACGGAAATTTTGGCTTTTAAAAATACCAAATCGATATGCAGGAGCCAACTTAATAAAAGTAATGACGGCATGGTGGCGTAGAGTACGAGTTCCATCATAAATATAAGTGTTTTGAAAATCGAGTTTTCCTCCTGCACTTCCGCCGACGAGCAGACATGGAAATTGACCAACATTGTACACCGCTTCCATAAAAAAGCTTTCACTAGCTGAGAGTCCGTCGATAAGCGTGTACCCAAGCGTATCTTCATGATTCATTTTAAACGGTACGTGGATGCGTCTGAGTTCTTCTGAAATACTCGCGACCCTATCTGCTGCACTTTTTGAGCTACTCCCAATATCTTCGCTTTTAAGAGGAATGGAAGCAACAAAGACATCACTTATCATCTCTTTACAAAAGAGCATTAAGACAATATTATCGCCTGTTCCTGCATCGGATTGAGAATAGAGATTGGAGATAGGATTGGATTTGTCAAAACTACAAAGCTCTCCAGCAGTTGTAGAGAGAATAAGTGTAACATCACTCGGCAGTGCTTGTTTGAGTTGAGTAGAAATAGTAGAAAAATCTAGCGCAGGAGAGACAAAACCTATAGCGACTTTAGGGATGATAGAGAGATGTCCTAATTTTCCGTTACGAATATCACTCTCTTTTAATGTAATTGACATCATAGGCATCTCTTGCTGATGAGCCACTTTGTGTTGCTCTGTATTTGAGTTAAAAAGTCCGAACATGCTTCAACCTTTATCATTTTAGTTCATATATTATAATAGAAATATAGCTTAAATATAGCGATAAATCTAAAAAATACTATTTTAGTTGACCTGTACTCTATTATTGTAGGGCGTGCATTCTTGACATAATAAACTATTTTAACAAATGAGGTCGCTATTTTAAAGCTATAAAAGAAGTGTAAAGTTTTGCTAGAGAAAAAATTTGCCAGAAAAAAATCGTCAAATTTCTTCACAAACTATGACTAAAAAGGACAAACAATGGTACATGTAAAACCGACTTACAAATCTCAATATGAGAATTTTATTGGTGGAGAATGGGTGGCTCCGTGTAGTGGCGAGTATTTTGACAATATCTCTCCTGTTGATGGTGAAGTTTTAACAAAAATTCCAAGATCAAATGAAGCAGATGTTGAGCTGGCAATCCAAGCGGCAAATAAAGCATTTGAATCTTTTAAACACACTTCAATCGTTGAACGAAGTCTCATGTTAAATAAGGTAGCAGATGTAATTGAAGCAAATTTAGAGAAATTGGCAGTTGCTGAAACTTTAGATAATGGTAAGGCTATTAGAGAAACTTTAGCTGCAGATATACCTTTAGTTGTTGACCATTTTAGATACTTCGCTTCAGTTATTAGAGCTGAAACAGGGACAGTTGCTGATTTAGATGAAAATACAGTATCTCAAGAGGTTCATGAACCATTAGGTGTTGTAGCGCAAATTATTCCTTGGAATTTCCCATTGTTAATGGCTGCATGGAAAATTGCACCTGCATTAGCTGCTGGTAACTGTGTTATTTTAAAACCTGCAAGTGCTACTCCGATGGCTATTTTAATTTTAATGGAAATCATTCAAGATGTACTACCAGCTGGTATTGTGAATATTATAAATGGTGCAGGTGGGAAAATAGGTAAATACTTATCTACGCATCCAGATATTAAAAAAGTTGGATTCACTGGTGAAACTACAACTGGTCAGTTAATTATGCAGTATGCAACTGAGAATATTATTCCTTCTACATTAGAACTTGGTGGAAAATCTCCAAATATCTTTTTCGAATCAATTATGGACGCTGATGATGAGTTTTTTGATAAAGCCATTGAAGGTTTAGTACTTTTTGCATTTAACTCAGGTGAAGTTTGTACTTGCCCTTCACGTGCATTAATCCAAGAATCAATTTATGAGCCATTTATAGCAAGAGTTTTAGAAAGAGTTAAAGCTATTAAATTGGGTAATCCTTTAGACCCAACTTGTATGATGGGTGCACAATGTTCAACTTCTCAAAAAGAGAAAATCATGGAATATATCAAAATTGGAAAAGAAGAGGGTGCTGAATGCTTAATTGGTGGAGATGAGTATATTAGTGAAATAAACCCTAATGGAAACTATATTTTGCCAACGCTCTTTAAGGGTCACAACAAAATGAGAATCTTCCAAGAAGAGATTTTTGGACCTGTTCTTGCCGTTACAACATTTAAAGATGAAGATGAAGCCCTAGCAATTGCAAATGATACAATCTATGGACTAGGTTCAGGTGTATGGTCAAGAGATGCGCACCAACTCCATAAAATGAGTAGAGGAATTGAAGCTGGTAGAGTGTGGGTAAACTGCTACCATCTCTACCCATCACATGCCTCTTTTGGTGGATACAAAAAATCAGGTATTGGTAGAGAGACACACATGATGATGTTAAACTCTTATAGACATACTAAAAATATTTTAACTTCTTATAACAAAAGTGCGTTAGGATTTTTTTAATAGATTGTTGAAAAATCAAGTGGAATCAAATCTAGGTTTTGATTCCACGCTTAGAATATTTTGGAGTTTACAATGAAAGTAGAACGATTGTTAGTCACACCCCAAGCAATAGAAGTAATTGAAAAATTAAAAGAAGAGCATGGGGAATTAGTCTTTAACCAAAGTGGTGGTTGCTGTGATGGAACAGCTCCTATGTGCTATGAAAAAGGCGATTTTTATGTTCCAAGTAGAAATGTCAAACTTGGTGAAATATGTGGATGTGAATTCTTTATGGATAAAGACCAATTTGAATACTTTAGACGTACTCAAGTCATTATTGATGTCAAAGAAGAAAAGGGTGCTTTTGGAAACTCTTTTTCATTGGAGATTGATTTAGGCTATCAGTTTATAACAAAATCAAGAATCTTTACAGATGAAGAGTATGCTCTTATAAAAGAGTTCTTGTAAACTCCTCAAACTCCTTTTTCTCTTTGAAATCTCTTTAAAATATGGTAGCATTATTTACAAATTAAAAAGAGTAAAGCAGTGAGAAAATGAACACCATTTTAAACTACATACAAGTCAATGAAAGCATTGCGACATCTGGTCAACCAACAAAAAAGCAGTTTGAAAAAATAGCAAAAGCAGAGTATGAAGTAGTCATAAATCTTGCAATGCATAATCGTGGAGCACTCAAAGAAGAAGATAAAATAGTCTCAAAAAATGGGATGCTTTATATTCATATTCCGATTGTATGGGAAAAGCCAGAACTTCAAAGATTGAAGCTCTTTTTAAAAATCCTTGAGAGCTTGCAAAACGAAGATAAAAAAGTCTTCATTCACTGCATAAAAAACTATAGAGCCTCTGTCTTTATCTTAAAATATAAACAATCCATTTTAAAACAAACCGACGCCAAACTCATCGCTCCAAAAGAGTATGAACCAAGTGAAGTTTGGCAAGAGATTATTGACGCAGAGATTGGGTAGCTCTTTTTAAAAGTCTAAATACAATTTATATGACAAATTGCAATTTTTTTGATACATCAAAATTTTTTTAGTACAATGTTCGCAGCGAAATAATACTCAAACATGAGGAAAAATTATGAATAAAAAACTTATTGTAAGCCTTCAAAACGATTTTAATTCTATTGCAAATGTTTTAGAAGATTCAGATGTCGAGTTTTGGTATGCAAGAGATTTGCAAAAAATGCTTGGGTATCAAAGTTGGGACAAGTTTCAAAATGTAATTGACAAAGCTGAGCGAGCTTGTGAAAACACTAAAATTGAACTCTCAGACCATTTTCGCCATGTGGGAAAAATGGTTGAACTAGGTTCTGGTGCTTCACGAGAGATAGAGGATATTGTGCTCACTCGATATGCTTGCTACTTGGTCGCTCAAAACGGAGATAGCTCAAAACAAGAGATAGCATTTGCTCAGACATATTTTGCACTCCAAACAAGAAAACAAGAACTTATAGAACAAAGAATAGAGTTGGAAAACAGACTCGAAGCAAGAGCAAAACTAAGAGATTCAGAAACTGAACTTTCAAAAAATATCTATGAAAGAGGTGTTGATAATCAAGGTTTTGGACGTATTCGCTCCAAAGGTGATAGTGCTTTGTTTGGTGGATATAACACACAGGAGATGAAAAGTAGACTTGGTATCTCTAACAATAGAGTCTTGGCAGATTTTCTCCCTACAGTAACAATTACAGCTAAAAATTTAGCAACCGAAATAACCAACCATAATGTAAAACAAAAAAATCTCCATGGAGAAAATTCCATAACGGATGAACATGTAGGCAATAACACAAATGTTAGAAAACTCTTAGAAGAGAGTGGTATAAAACCCGAAGAGTTGCCACCATCACAAGACTTGCAAAAGTTGCAAAGAAAAGTAAAATCGGATGAAAAAAAACTTATTCAAAAAAGTAAGTTACCTAAAAAATAATGAAAACAAAAAGAACCTCTTTTCAAACAGATTCTACTGGCGAATATGCAGAGCTTTTTTTGCAGGTGCGAGACTACGTAAAGATTTGCATAGGCAACGATGCAAAAGAGAAATATAGCGAAAACATTACCACCTTATACTCCAAAGAGGGCGGGTTTTGTTACATACGCGTCAAAGACGATTATGTTCATTTAGGCTGGTTTAGAGGTTGTCATATACAAGACAAATATAACCTACTTTTTGGAAAAGGAAAAAGCATACGAGGTCAGAGAATTTATAAGCTAGATAAAGTCGCACGTAACGCTATAAAATACTATGTAAATGAGACTTTGATGTTCCTCTTTGAGCATAATGAGTTGATGAAATTGAGGCGATAGAAGAGACTGTTTAAAATTAACTGCTAAACTCACGGACAAATTAGATGTGAGGTTAGAGAATGAAAAAAATACTCTTTTGGGTTGTAGGTATTGCTATAGCAATACAGTTTATAAGACCTGATTTTACAAATACAAAGGTCGATGACACAGTAGCACTGAGTGCAAATCAAGAGGCTTTGAGCGTACTTAAGACTTCATGTTACGACTGCCATTCCAATGAAACAAAATACCCTTGGTACCATGATGTTGCTCCTACGTCTTGGATGCTTTCTAGCAATATAGAAGCAGGACGTCAAGCCTTAGATTTTTCTAATTGGGAAAATATAGATACCAAGGTGAGACTAGAACGACTCAAACGTGCAAAACAACTTGTAAATAATGAGATGATGCCAAAAAGTGAATATCTCATGATGCATAAAAATGCTGTTTTAGATAAAGAAAAAAAAGAGACCCTCGAGCAATTTTTTGATGCACAAATAAAAGAATTATCTAACACATGAACTACAGTAATCTACTCCATACTGTTATCCCCATATTTTATGGACCTAAGCCACGTTTAGTGACGAATGCACTCTTTGCTATGGGTATGATGGCATCCATTGCTATGCTGATTTATGGCGTAGGTATTCCAGAAGAAGCAGCGTTTTATGTACCGTTTAGTCGAGATGTTCCTGCTGTAGTGTTTGCTATCATAGTTGCATATATTATCGTCAAAATGTATGCCCGTATGACCAATGTTTTGACTCAAAAGGAGAAGCAGACTCTCTACGGCTACAAGAATTATCGACCAGGTTTTGTCTTTGGACTCTTCCTCTTTTTTTGGCTATTTCCTCTCATGCGCTTTGGCATCGAAACTGCAACTAAAGCAGTTACAGAGTCCTATGCTAATCAGTCATACTTGATGCATTTTAAACACCGCTACTACAAAGTGTGCCCTCGATATGGTCCCTGTCACATACGAAATGAGCGCTATTTCGAGCTTGATTCAGAAAATGGAAATTTTGATGGAAAACTACTTGTAAACTCTGACCCGACATCTCGCTCTAAAGAAGAATTATTGGACTGCGAGGCACATGGTACTGCTTTGCTAGAGACAGAGGGTTGGGAGTACTTTTGTGTGCTTGGTGAAGAACCTGGAGTTATTCGCATTACTGGGGATGGAACGACTTTCAATCAAGAGCGAGTTCAAGGATACGACTTAGTAGCCTCAGGCAGAAGAAACGCATTGCGCATAGACATTACACAAGCGAGCTGGTTTGATCCGCAAGAAGGATTTAGAGTACTCTATCAAAAGTAATTTCATTATAAATTACTGTCTCATCGTCTCGATTTAAGATACAATTATCAAAACATATTTTACAAAGGTCGTTTTATGCAATCTATTATAGAGACTGAAATTATCTTACTTTTGATGGTTATTATATCTGTTGCGATGAGTGTTCGATATTTTAGTCAACTTCCTTATACTATTGCCCTTATTTTTGCAGGGATTATTTTGAGTTTTTTCGATATTTTTCCAGATATTCGTCTCACTCCTGAGCTTATTTTCCATGTTTTACTTCCACCTTTACTCTTTGAAGCAGCGTTCAATCTTAATGCAAGCGAACTCAAAGAAAACCTCAAGCCCATAGCAACATACGCAATTTTTGGGGTACTCATCGGCGTTTTTGTAACAGGCTTTTTACTCTATAGCTCTTTTTCTATGTTTGATTTACATATTGCTATGCCTCTTATGGCTTGTTTGCTCTTTGGTGCTGTCATATCTTCTACTGACCCTATTTCTGTTCTTGCTATATTTAAGAAGTTAGGTGTACCAAAAAGATTGTCTTCTATTATCGAAGGAGAGAGCCTTTTTAATGATGGTATTTCAGTTGTTGTGTATGGAATCATTCTCTCTGTTATAGTTTCAAACAAGCAATTTGACTTAATAGACGGACTTAAAGAGTTCGTGATTGTTGCCTTTGGTGGAGCAGTAGTAGGAAGTATTTTAGGTCTTACTTTTTCAAGAATCACGGCACTTGTAGATGATCACCTTATAGAGATAACGCTCACAACTATACTTACATATTTATCGTACATCGTTGCCGAGTATTTTGAAGTCTCTGGTGTTATTTCTGTCATCATGGCGGGTTTAATGGTTGGGAACTATGGGGCAAAAATAGGTATGAGTCCTACAACCAGAGTCTCGGTAAAAGATTTTTGGGATTACATAGCATTTTTAATCAATTCTATAGTCTTTTTTATCATTGGTTTAGAGGTTGGAATCGTCCATCTTTTTGAAAACTTTCACTACATTGTCATAGCAATTTTAGCTGTTCTTATAGGAAGAAGTGTTTCTGTTTTTACACTTACACAGTTTATAAATTTAATAGATAGACCACTCAGCTTCAAATGGCAGAGTATTTTTGTGTGGGGTGGGATTAGAGGTGCTCTAGCTATGGCTCTTGCGCTTGCTATACCTGAAGATTATGAGTTTAGAAATATCATACTCATTATGACTTTTGGTGTTGTTGGATTTTCTTTGATTGTTCAAGGCTTGTCTATAGGAAAACTTCTAAGTATTTTACACGTTGGTGGTAGAGATAAGAACCTTGAGACCTATGAACTTGAAAGAGGAAAGTTAATAGCTATGCATGGAGCTTCAGAAGAACTTGAGGAGATGCATAAAGATGCTCTCATCTCAAGTCACACACATCAAGCAATTTTGAAACATTATGAACAAGATATGCAAAAAGCACAAGAGAGCATAGAAGAGTTAGTAGATGACATCAATGTGCAAGATTTTGAATTTAAGTCAACACTCAAGCGACTGCTTCTAAAAGAGAAAGATATGGTTCAAGAGTCTATGAAACATGGAATTATTTCCACTAGCGTTGGCGAGACACTTATAAACACTATAAATAAAAAAATACTTTATATGGAAAAACCCTAAAGAAAATAAAAGATGAAACAAATACACTACAACCAACAAACCATTACACCTTCAAAAGTTATCTGCATTGGCAGAAACTATGTGGAACACATAAAAGAGTTAAACAATGAAACACCTGACATGATGGTGCTTTTTAATAAACCTAATTCTGCTATAAGCGATACTCTGTACTTCATCTCTGAAGATACTCGTTTTGAAGGTGAAATCTGTTTTCTTATACAAAATTCTCAAATAGCGGGTGTTGGTTTTGGGCTCGATTTGACAAAAGCAAATCTTCAAAACAAAATGAAAGAAAAAGGTCTTCCATGGGAGAGAGCCAAAGCCTTTGATAATTCAGCAGTTTTGAGTGAGTTTGTTGCTTTTGATGGTGCGCTTAGTACATTGAGAATGGAACTTTTTATAAACGATACTCTAATGCAATATGCAAATTATGACTTGATGATTTATAAACCTCACGAGATGCTTCAAGAGATACAAAGTTTTATGAGTTTAGAAGATGGTGACGTCATAATGAGTGGAACTCCAAAGGGTGTAAATATTTACGCACGTAA
The DNA here is from genome assembly GCA_041595535.1 of Sulfurimonas sp. Classification (GTDB taxonomy): domain Bacteria; phylum Campylobacterota; class Campylobacteria; order Campylobacterales; family Sulfurimonadaceae; genus Sulfurimonas. The sequence goes on from JBFHKA010000001.1 coordinate 130,615, forward strand.
CGATATATTTAGAGGTAAAATTTACACGGATGAAACACTTCTACTAGAGGCTACATGGGAAGTAAGACCTAGTATCTTTTGATACTTGGTTTCTACCACTATTTTTTGCTACATATTCGAATTTTATAATCATTAAAATATTTTAATAAATAATTGTAATGTTGCAATTTTCATTTCATTTCTGAGAATTTGTCTCTTGCAGAGATGGTAGCATAAATTTAATATTTTACAACTTGCATAGAAAATAACAACTTTATAAAAGCTCTAAATAATGATGCATATGATAAAATATAGCATATATAAGATGTTACATATTCGAGGTGATATTATGAAAAGTAATCACATAGAACTAAAAGAAGATAAATTCAATTTTATCGATTTGGTAGATATGGTAGCATTTGAGCAATTATTGCGGAATTTTTATAAAGCTACTGGAGTTCCAAGTGGTCTTGTAGCAGAAGATGGCAAAATTCTCTCTCAGGTGGGTTGGGTAAAGGCTTGTGCTCTATTTCACCGAACTAATCCACAAAGTAATGCTTATTGTCAAGCAAGTAATTTAGCACTTATGAAAAACTTACGTGAAGATGAGATTGCTTATGATGTTTGTAAAAATGGGCTTATTGATTATGCTACTCCTATTGTCATAGAAGGGCAACGCATAGCAACTCTCTTTCTTGGACAGGTCTTAAATGAACCTCCGAAAAAGGATTTTTTTCATGCACATGCAAAAGAGTTAGGTTATGATGAAAAGAGTTATATAAAAGCGATAGAAGAAGTTCCCATAGTCTCCAAAGAGAGAATGCAAGCGCTTATGGATTGTATGGTCGGTATGGCTCAGATGTTGGCTTCAAATAGTTTAGCTAGACTTCATGAAACTCTAATAAAAAAAGATCTAAATAGAACAATGGAGCAACGAATAGAGCTAGAAGATATTTTGGATGCCTCTTCTGTTGGTATTGGTTGGTCTAATCTTAATGGAACTGTTGAGTATGTGAATCATCAATTTACACAACTTTTTGGATACACCTTAGAAGATATACCAGATGTACAAACTTGGTGGCTAAAGGCATATCCAGATACTCGGTATAGAGAGACTGTCATAGAACCATGGGGAAAGGCTGTAGTTGTTGCATATCAAGAGGGAACAGAAGCGCCCGAACTTGAGGCAAGTGTAACTTGCAAAGATGGAACTACTCGACATATTTTGATTCGTGTTTCCTGGGTTGGTGTTAGAAGGTTAGTCAGTTTTAGTGATTTTACTGCACACTGGAAAAGTGAACAACGCAATAGAGCACACGATAGTATACTTGAGATGGTTGCAAGCGGATTGTCTTTATCTGAGATACTTTATGCGATTGTAGATGTTGTAGAGGTTGAAGAACCCAATTCTATTGGAAGTATTTTACTGCTAGATGAAGAGGGAAAACATCTTTATACGGGTGCAGCACCTAACTTGCCTAAGTCTTACAATAAAGCGATCAATGGTGTAGAAATTGGAATGGGTGTTGGCTCGTGCGGAACCGCAGCTTATTTGGGCAAGCGTGTTATTGTTGAAGATATAAAAACACATGAGTATTGGAAGGATTATAGAGCATTAGCTGAAAGTGCAGGTTTAGGTGCGTGTTGGTCAGAGCCGATTCTCTCTTCAACAGGAAAAGTACTAGGAACCTTTGCAATTTACCATAAAAAACCAGCAGTGCCTACAGAGATAGATATTGCACGCATACATTTTGCTGCAAATATTGCTGCAATAGCCATAGAAAATAGAAATACGCATGAAGAGTTAAAACAGAGAGCCTATACAGATTACTTGACAAATTTAGCAAATCGACGTTATTTTATAGAGCGTTCAGAAGTTGAGCTGTCACGTCATCATCGTTATGGTGGAGCTATGTCTTTAGTGATGTTTGATATAGACTATTTTAAAAAAATAAATGATCATTATGGGCATAAACTAGGTGATTTAGTACTCCAGAAAATTGCTGAAATCTGTCGATTTGTTCTACGTGACATAGATATTGTTGGGCGTATTGGTGGTGAAGAGTTTACTATTTTACTACCACAAACAGACATCCAAGAGGCAACAAAAGTTGCAGAGCGTTTACGTGTTGAGATGTCAAATACACTGGTAGTAATAGATGACGAATTACAATCAAAATTTACTGCTTCTTTTGGAGTTGTTGAAGCTAAAAAGAGTGATACAAATATTGACTTGTTATTGGTTGAAGCAGATAAGGCACTGTATGAAGCAAAAGCAAGCGGACGCAATAGAGTCTGCATAAGCCAACGAGAGCGCTCTTAATTTGAAAGAGGCATCTCTATAAATAGAAAATGTGTGTTTTCTAAAGCTTTAACATGTAACACCTTTTCATATGTGATTTCCATTGCATCACCGTGAAATAACTCTATAGAATTGAGTGTTACGTGCGTAGTAATTTGTACATAGTAAACTTGTCTATTTTCACCAATCTCATACTCTATTTCTTTTCCTGCATCTAGCTCACAAACGTAGATATTTACATCTTGATAGAGCTTTATCTTCGCCTCGCCATTTTGGGGTGAAACTATGTTTAAAAGTCTATTTTTTCTTTCGTTACGTGCGTATTTATGTGAGCCATAAAGTGTAGGTAAATTTTTCTCAGGTGGGAGTATCCAGATTTGTAGCAGTCGCAAGTCTTCAGTTGCACTCATATTGTACTCAGAGTGCTGTATACCACTTCCTGCACTTAGGTACTGAACCTCTCCAGCTTTGAGTGTCTCCTCATTCCCCATAGAGTCTTTGTGTGTGATTGCACCATCAATGACATACGAGATGATTTCCATGTTATGATGTGGGTGCATTCCAAAGCCACTTTGAGGATGCACGATGTCATCATTAAGCACACGTAAGACTCCAAAGTTGACGTTATCGTGATTGATGTACTCTGCAAAAGAGAAATGAAAACGACTCTCTAACCAGCCTAGATTAGAAGTAAACATGTTTCCTTTTGGTAATCGTTTGTTCATGGCAGACCCCCTATATATGTAAGTAAATAACATTATCATTATAATACTAACGTAACAATAAAAAAAATGGAGGATAAAAAAAATGCAAGACTATAATAAAGCTTCAGCATGGTTTGATGATTTGTATAAGAAACATGAAGATGAGCCTCATAACATTCCTTGGGTAACAAAAGAGGTCAATCCATTACTACAATCTTACATAGATGATTTAGAAGATCACAAGGGAAAAGCCTTGGTTGTTGGATGTGGTTTTGGTGATGATGCCTACGCCTTAGATAAAGCTGGGTATGATGTACTTGCTATTGATGTCTCACAAACTGCACTTGATATGGCACAAAAGCGATTTACACACTCGACAATTCTTTTTGAAAAACAAGATATTTTTGATATGCCAGCAGCATACCATGAAGCTTTTGATTTTGTTTTTGAAGCTTTAACCATACAATCTTTACCACATGAGTTTAGAAATAAAATGATAGAAGCTATAGCAAATTGTGTAGCAAAAGATGGCAAACTTTTAGTTGTAGCACATAAAAGAGAGAATGTTTTTGATGGACCACCTTGGCCTTTAGAGGAAGATGAGGTAGCACTCTTTAAATCTTATGGACTCAAAGAAGTAGATTTTGAGATACACACGCAAGAGTCAGATGTCTCAAGCAAATGCTTTAGAGTTCTTTATAAAAAAGAGGCGTAAGCCTACTTCCCACAACACTTTTTAAACTTTTTGCCACTTCCACAGGGGCAACTCTCATTTCTTTGAACTTTCGAGTTGTAAAGCTCGCCATCTTTATACTTCCAAATGCCATCTTCAAGCACAAAAGTACTTTTTTCATGTAAGACTTGAATGCCATCTGCATCTTTGTAGTAAGCTTTAAACTCTACTATATTTGAAAAAGCTTGCAACACATCTAACTTAAGCCATACAACAGAGTGAGAGAACTCTTCTATAAGAGCTATGTCATCTGTATACCTATTCTCTTTAAGTGTGCTATAGACAAGATATGCACCGTCTGCTAAGGTATAAGCACTATATCTGCTTCGCATAAGTTCTTCTGGAGTTTGAGGCGTTCGACTTTTGTTAATTATAGGCTCACAACACATACTAAATTCTTCAGGATTACCACAGATGCACATATATCTTCTCGTTTTTAGGTAGAATTATACTATATTAAGAGTGTAGGGTAAAAAATGAAAATTAAATCACTATATATCTCGGCTCAAGAGAAGTATGCAGGAACACTTTTTGTATCTATGGGCATGATGGAAGTTCTTAAACGTAACCTTCATAAAGTTGCATTTTTTCGTCCTATAATTTACTCAAAAAATGTGATAGATAAAGATATTAGCTTCATTTTAGAGCGATATAATCTTAACATGAGCTATGAAGAGTGTTACGGTTTTGACATAGAGTATGTTGAGAGCATGATTGCACAAAATAAATCCAGTGAACTTATAGAACAGCTTATAGCAAAATTTAAAAAATTAGAATCTGAGTATGAATTTGTACTTTGTGAAGGGATTCGTCGCTCTTTTTTAACCTCTACAATGAGCCATAATATTAATGTAGAGATTGCGAGTAACTTTGGTTCTCCCTATATCAATGTACTCAGTGCAAATGCAAGAAGCCCAAAAGATATTTATGAAGATATGCTCATTGAAAATGAGAGTTCCATCGCACAAGGCTGTACCCATTTTGCTACATTTATAAACAGAGTAAGCGAAAAGAATACACAGGAACTCAAAGAATTACTCAAAAATGATACGAAATATAATACCTATGTTTTACAAGAGGTAGAAGAGTTAAATCTTCCAACACTCTTAGATGTTATAGAGGGCTTAGACGCTAAAGAGGTAATGCTAAAAGAGCATGACCACACAAGAGTACTACGTAATGTAAAGGTTGCAGCCCTTACACTAGATAATTTTTTAGAGCATATACAAGAGGATGATTTAGTCATAGTCCCTGCAGATAGATCAGACATCATAGTAGGGCTTTTAGGAGCACTTCACTCCTCGGCGTATCCAAACATAAGCGCGATTGTTTTCCCTTTTGCTATGCAGATACATCCAAATATTAAAAAACTCATTTCGGGTTTACAGGGTTTTTCTATTCCTCTAATAAGTGTAAAAACAGATACCTACACAACAGCAAAAAATGTAATGAAAGTTAACGCACAATTACGTGTAGGTTCAGAGAGAAAAATAGCACTTGCTCTTGGACTTTTTAACTCAAATGTAGACATAAAATCTATAGAAGAAAAAATAGAAAATACATATAATGACGTTATGACACCACAGATGTTTGAGTATAAACTTTTTGCTATGGCACATGCAAATAAAAAGAGAATAGTTCTTCCAGAATCTAGTGATGAAAGAGTGTTACGTGCTGCGGAGATTATCTTACGACGTGATGTTGCAGAGATTATTTTAATTGGTGTAGAAGAGAGCGTAAAAGAAAAATACTTGCGTTTGGGTTTAGACCTCTCTAAAGCTACGATTATAGACCATTGTACTTCTGTACATCTTAATGAGTTTATTATGAAGTTTTATGAGATGCGCAAAGAGAAAGGGCTTACACTTGAGGGCGCACACGATGCAATGCTGCATGTCAACTACTTTGCAACAATGATGGTACAACTAGGATATGCCGATGGCATGGTGAGTGGTGCAATACATGCAACGGGTGATACTATTCGCCCAGCTTTACAAATTATTAAAACGACATCGGATGTCTCAGTCGTTTCAAGCGTCTTTTTTATGTGTCTTGCTACAAAGGTACTTGTGTATGGAGATTGTGCAGTTAACAAAGACCCAGATGCAAAAACTTTAGCAGATATAGCTATAGCTTCGGCGCGTACATCAGCAGCCTTTGGAATCGTTCCGCGTGTAGCAATGCTATCGTACTCAACAGGAGATAGTAGTACAGGAGCAGATGTGGATAAGGTAAGAGAGGCTACAAATATTGTCAAGCAAAGAGAGAATGAACTGCTTATTGATGGTCCAATGCAGTATGATGCAGCAGTGAATAAAGATGTAGCAAGAAAAAAACTTCCAAACTCGCAAGTAGCAGGAGAGGCGAGTGTCTTTATCTTTCCAGATTTAAACACGGGGAACAATACTTATAAAGCAGTTCAGCGTTCAAGTGGGGCAATTGCAATTGGTCCAATACTTCAAGGACTCAAAAAACCAGTTAATGATTTAAGCCGTGGATGTTCAGTCGCAGATATAGTAAATACTGTTGCGATTACAGCCATTCAAGCAGGAAACATAGAGTGAAAATAGCAGTCATAAATGCAGGAAGTTCTTCTTTAAAGTTTAAACTATTTGATATACGCACGCAAGAAGTTTTAAAAACACAACTTGTTGAAAACATTGGAGAGAGACACTCGCCTATGAAAACACATCATCAAGCTTTAGAGTCTTTGGATGTAGATTTTAGTTCTCTAGATGCAATTGGGCATAGAGTCGTTCATGGTGGAGAAAGTTTTAAAAATTCTACTCTTATCGACGCACAAGTAATGGAGACGATTGAAGAACTTATACATTTAGCACCTCTTCATAATCCAGCAAATCTTGAGGGCATCAAAGTTGCAAAAGAGAAAGCTCCAAAAGTACCACAAATAGCAGTTTTTGACACAGCCTTTCATTCGACTATGCCAAAAGAAGCCTATCTTTATGCACTACCAATGGAGATGTATGAGAAGCACCATATAAGACGATATGGTTTTCATGGGACATCGCACTCTTTCATCATGAAACAAGCCGCATTAGAGTTAAAAAGAGATGTAACTAGCCTCAATCTTATTACTTTACATCTTGGCAATGGAGCCAGTGCCTGTGCCATACAAAATGGTAAAAGTATAGATACTTCTATGGGGTTTACACCTTTAGAAGGCTTGGTTATGGGTAGCAGGAGTGGAGATATAGATCCTGCAATCGTTCTCTATCTTCAAAGAGATTTAGGACTGAGCCTTAAAAGAGTCGATACTCTTTTAAACCACAAATCTGGGCTTCTTGGACTATGCGATGAAAATGATGTGCGTAAAATTTTAGAGAGTCAACATGAAGATGCAAAACTTGCACTCAAGATGATGATACGACGTATTCAAAAATATATAGGCTCTTATATGGCTCTGCTTGGCAGAGTGGATGCCATAGTCTTTAGTGGTGGAATAGGAGAAAACTCTGCTTACATTAGAGAAGAAGTTCTAGATTGTGAGCTCTTTAGTGGTATAAAGTCACTTGTTATAAAAACAAATGAAGAGTTAGAGATAGCAAATGAGTGTGTTGAAATTTTAAAGCATAGGCAGTAAAATGAATAAAATATATATTTCTAAACAAAAAATGATTGATAGAAAACATGATGTGTATGCGTACGAATTAGTATTTACAGACGACGATAATGAAGTACAAAGCTTATCAAATAGTGTGAGGGAGACTTCTCAGCTAATTATGAGCACCATAGGGAGTAGTGAATTAAATAGCCTTCTTGGTAAAAAAACATTAGCATTTATAGATGTAGATGAAGATACGCTTACAAAGGGTATTTTAGATGTTTTAGACAACGAGAGATTTATTTTAAATATTTTAGATGATATAGAGCTTCGAGAAGATGTTATTAAAAAAATTGTGCAGTACAGAAAAAGAGGCTTTAAACTCTCTTTAGAACATTTTGATTCTAGTTTAGAGATGATTTTAAAATTTCAAAGACTCTTTAACTACATAGATATTATAAAAATGGATGTGCTAGATTCACACCCTTTAAATTTAGAAAAAGTGATGGCTAAGTTTAAAGATACGCGTATTAAATTATTAGCACAAAACATTGAGAATAAAGAGGAGTATGAAAAATATTTTGCTATGGGTTTTGACTATTTTCAAGGTTATTATATAGATAAACCTGAAATCATTGAAATTGTTGGTACTAAAGAGCCAAAGCAGTTTATCATTCTTCAGTTACTTAAAATGATTAAAGACAATCGAACTACAGAAGAGATAGAGGCTTTCATAAAACTTCAACCAGATTTATCTTTTAAATTGGTTCAATTTTTTAACAACTCAGCAAAACTAGAAGTTGTAGTAAAATCACTTACACAAGTCATTACTCTTATGGGAAGAGACAAACTATTACGCTGGCTTATGGTTTATCTCTACTCTGAAGTCTCTATAGATAGCACTTCTCAAACTATTTTAGAGTTGGCAATCAAAAGAGCAGAACGAATGGAAGCAGAAGCTCTCCCAAAACATAAAGATAAGGCATATCTCGCTGGAATGTTTTCTATGCTAGGATCCATTTTTGAGACAAATATTAAAGAGTTGATGGAGTATGTTCAGATGGATAGTGATATTACACAATTAGTTCTTGAGAAAAAAGGGATTTTCGCTGGTAGTTTAATGCGTGCAGAAGACGCAGAAAAAGTCTATCTTAAAAAAGTTATGATGAAGAACTTTGAAAAATTAGATACTATAGATTTGATTTATACGCTTAAAGATAATGGGGTAGATATAGATAAAGATAAAATCTTGTAGAATTATTACAGGCAAAAGCCTGTAAAAGTCACTAATTAAAGTGGAGTTACGTTCTCAGCTTGAGGACCTTTTTGACCTTCACCAACTTCGAAAGTTACTCTTTGACCTTCAGCAAGTGAAACACGTCCACCACCGTTGTTATTAACTTGACGGAAGTGTACGAATACATCTTTTCCACCGTTATCTTGTTGTATGAAACCATAACCTTTTTCGTCGTTGAACCATTTTACTGATCCATTTTGTAATTCTGCCATTGCATAGCCTTGTATAAGTTTACACGTATGATTTATCATCGCGTGGAGTCAAAAATTGGAGAGTCTTTAGGGGTCTAAATGCAATAAGAGCAAAAAATTACACACTAAAGATGAACTCGAGCCTCATCTTTCATCAAAGACAGTATAACCAAATTGTTAGAATAAACCAATATATTTTTATAAAATTTAACTAAATACTTTCGATAAGCGTCCATTTCTCTCCACTAAGTCACTTAATTTTTGAAGTTCTTGTCGTGTCAAAGCTTTGTTTTGAAGCGAATGAGAAATTTTTATGACAGATGCATAAGATGTTAAGTCAACACTTCTTTTATAAAGGGCTTCTTTACTTAAATACTCTAAAAGAGCATTTTTATTGATATTTGTTGTGTTGATAAGGTTGTTGAGCATGAGTGAAAAAAGCTCTTCATTTGTTGTTATAACTGCACGACTTAGTAGAAGAGCTTTGTCTTCATCTATGCCACGTTTAAAAAGAATATCTGCTATCTCATTTGAGATGGAATTTGTTTGTTGTCTTATTGTTTCTCTTGCTTCTACTTGTACAGCTGCACTTAGAGTAAGAGTAGTTGCTAAAAGTGTTAAAGTTAATATTTTTCTTGTCAGCATATGAATCCTTCATAGAGATATTTAAGTATATATAATGTAAAAATTGTCGATGTAGTTGAAGTATAGTCTTAAAGATTAAACAAAAGGATACGTTATGGAAATATCAGCAAATATGTCTAGTACAAATGTTCTCAAAGAATCGAACACAATCAAGACTAACTTTACAGAAAAATTAAGTAAGGATGAGGCTGTGGAGTTAAGAGCAAAAATAACTCAAAATGCAAATGATTACGTGCTCAAATCAGCAAATATACAAGGAAAGTTGGTTTCGCAGGAAGTTGATTTTACACAAGCTTATAAGGATTTTCAAAGTTTTCTAGGTGATGTCGGATATACGGGTAAACCTATTGCTGAACTCTCACAAGATGAAGCGGCTGCACTTGTTGCAGAAGATGGTATCTTTGGTATAAAGCAGACTTCTGAGAGAATAGCAAACTTTGTTATCAACGGAGCTGGTGGCGATGAAGATAGACTTCGTGCGGGACGAGAGGGGATGTTACAAGGTTTTAAAGACGCAGAAAAAATGTGGGGTGGTGAACTCCCTGAAATCTCTCAAAAAACTATGCAAGCAGCAATTGAAATGGTTGATAAAGCAATGTATGATTTAGGGTTTTCAATTTTAAATCAAGAGGCATAAGGTTTAATAGTGTAAAATAGTGTAAATTATTTGAGGATAGACTATTGAGCATCTATAGAGAGTACGATATACGAGGAATTTACGAAGAAGAGTTGAACGAAGAAAGTGTAGTTCGCATAGGGTTTGCACTCGCATCTAAAATAGCTGGTGAATATGTAGCAGTTGGATATGATGCTAGAAGTCATTCGCCTATACTTTTTGAGTACCTTGTTCGCGGTTTAAATGCTGGTGGTAAGAAAGTCTTAGATATGGGACTTGTCCCGACACCTGTAAACTACTTCACAAATTATCAATCTTGGGATGGCATCATCCCATCTGCTTCAGTGATGATAACTGGTTCGCACAATCCAAGCCAATATAATGGTTTTAAAATCACAATAGACAAAGCTCCATTTTTTGGAGAAGATATTTATGCTTTAGGGCGTGAGTGTGCTACTTTGGCAATGCCAACAGAAGTTGCACGTAACGTTACTAAAATTAATGCAGTTGAGCGATATGTAGACTTTTTAGTCGAAGAGTTTCAACACCTCAAAGGTATGGACTTAAAAATAATATATGACTGTGGAAATGGTGTTGCTGGCATAGTTACAGAAGATATTTTTAGAAATTTACAACTTGACACCTACGGTTTGTATGTAGACCCAGATGGAACATTTCCTAACCACCATCCAGACCCATCAGATGAGCACAATCTTGAAGATGTAAAAAGAGTTCTCCAAGAAAAAGGTGACATCGCTTTTGCTTATGATGGAGATGCAGATAGAATTGCAGTTTTAACTCATAAGAACAATATTAAGGGCGATATGATGGCTCTTTTATACTCTATGAAAATGGATAAACCAACAGTTGTTGGCGAAGTAAAATGTTCACAAGTTATGTACGATGAACTTACTCGTCGTGGTTGTAATGCTATCATGTACAAAACAGGGCACTCAAACCTCAAAGTAAAAATGAAAGAGGTAAATGCTGATCTTGCTTGTGAAGTAAGTGGACATATATTTTTCAAAAATCGCTATTTTGGTTATGACGATGCTATTTATGCGACACTTAGAATGCTAGAACTTGTACATAGCGGTATAGATTTGGATGCAGAACTTGCAAAACTTCCACAAGTGTTTTCAACTGAAGAAATAAAAGTAGAAACAACAGAAGAAGAGAAATTTAAAATAATTGATAGAGTTAAAGTTTTACTACAAAATCCACCTGCATCTTTTCCAAAAATTAAAGACATTATAGATGTAGATGGAGTGCGTATAAACTTTGAACATGGTTGGGGACTTGTACGTGCGAGTAATACAACACCAGTTTTAGTCACCCGTTTTGAATCAACTTCACAGAAAATGGCAAAGTTATATGAAGAAAAAATCAACGATTTAATACAAGAGGCAAAATCCTCACTATAGGAAATATAATTATGGATACAAATATAGAAGATTCATTAAAAACATACGAGACTATGTCTGTATTGTATGCTCAAGAGGGCGATGAAAACCTTTTTAATCAGAAAATTTTAAAGAGTATATTTAATGATTTCCATACTTCCTTAGGACTTGAAGACGCTTTAAATAAGTATATGAACTTTAAAGATCTTACTGGAAAATACATTGACTTATTAATTGTAGACAATAGATTTGGACTTGATATTTGCCGAACGATACTCAGCATTCATCCCAAGCAAAAAATTATTATAAGGGTTAAACTCTATAACAATGAGCATCTTTCTGAATACTATATAAATGGTTTTGACAACTTCATATATGAGCCATTAAGTAAACTTTCAATAGACAAAGTAATTTCAAATATTATTGAGAAAAATGATTATACAAAGCTCCTTGCTAGAAGTTTGGAGAAAGAGAGTAGTGGTAATATCTCAGAGATAGTCTCTGAGTATGAGGGCAAGTTAGAAGAGTCCAACAGGAAACTAGAACAAAGAAGTGAGTTCTTTGCTAGTATGAGCCATGAGATTCGTACTCCAATGAATGCAATTTTGGGTATGAGTCAGATACTTATGGATGATGCAACGCTAACAAAAGAGCAGTTAGAAAATGCGAAGACCATTAATAGATCTACGACTATGCTTCTTGGAATCATTAACGATATTCTTGACTTTTCTAAAATAGAAGCTGGAAAACTCTCTATAGAGTCCACCTCGTTTGATATAAATATGATTTTGAGTTATTTAGCAGATATGATAAGTTTCAAAACGCAAGAAAAAGGAATAAATATAACCTTTGAGATAGATCATGGAATAGCTAAAATTTATTTAGGTGATCCACTGCGTATATCACAAATTCTTCTAAACCTTATAGGAAATGCTGTCAAATTTACAGATAAAGGTGGAATTACACTCACTGTAAAAACATTAGAATCTGAGGATGAATTGCATTCAAGAGTACTTTTTGAAGTAGCCGACACAGGCATTGGAATGAGTAAAGACCAAATGGCTAATCTCTTTCAAAGTTATACACAAGCTTCGAGCGATACAAGTCGAAAGTATGGTGGAACAGGTTTAGGGCTTACAATTTCCAAGCAACTTGTAGAGTTGATGGATGGAAAGATTTGGGTGGAGAGTGAAGTTGGCAAAGGAAGCCATTTCTTTGTAGATTTACTTTTAGAGAATGACCCTACGCAAACAAAAAGAAAGTATAGACTTCCTTCAAAAGATATTATGTCGTGGAGAGTGCTTATTGTTGATGCACATTTGAAATCAGTATCATCTTTGCAAAACTTACTCAAATATTTTCATATTGATACTCAGATTGCGACAAATGCAGTTCAAACAAAAGAGATACTCTCCAAACACCGATTTGACCTCTTGTTTATAGATGAAGATATGTTCGATATATTCAAGTTTGCAACCTATAAAGAGAAAACAAAAGTTAAAATTGTTGTTATTGAGGACTGGGTACGAAGTTTAAAAAGTCAAAAAACTTTTGATAGTACGATTGATGAATTGTTAAAAAGACCATTTACACAGCAGATGATTTTTAAGACACTTGCAAATCTTTATAACATGGGTGACCATTATAGTGCTCAAGAGATGTCTACTCCAAAAATGAAAGTAAAAGAACTTGGAAGACATAAAATTTTAATAGCAGAAGATAACCTGATAAATCAAAAAGTTATGAAAGGACTCCTCTTAGGTACTGAACTCGAACTTGAGTTTGCAAATGATGGATTAGAAGCATTAAAAGCACTTCAAAATACAGATGAACTTCCAAAAATGATATTTATGGATATAAATATGCCTAATCTTGATGGGTATATGGCAACAGAGAGTATAAGAAGAAATTCCGATTATAACGATGTTATAATAGTGGGATTAAGTGGAAATTCACAAAGTAAAGAGATTCAAAAAGCTAAAGATGTGGGGATGCAGGATTACTTGTTAAAACCTATAGAAGTAGAAGAACTCTACAAAGTACTCCTTAAATATTTATAGAATTTAAAGAGTTTAACCTATCTTTCGTTATAATTTTCAAAATTTAATTTAGAATTATACTAAGGAAATAGTTATGAAAACGCACACACTCTTAATGCCACTCGATATGCACTTGCATCTTCGTGATGGCGTCATGCTTGAAAATGTTGCACCTTTGAGTGCATACAGTTTTAGCGGTGCGATTGTTATGCCAAACCTTGTTCCACCTGTAGAGACGAAAGAGGATGTTATAGCGTATAAAAAGCGAATTATTGCTGCTGTTCCAAATGATTTTTTCGAGCCATATATGACACTTTTTTATAAAAACTATGATAAGGCATTTTTAGAAAGTGTAGCGGATGTAATAACTGCGATTAAACTTTATCCTGCAGGAATTACTACAAACTCAGAGGGTGGTGTTTCTTCTTTTGACATAGAAGAGATGCGACCAACACTTCAAGCAATGAGTGATATGCAAATTCCTTTATGTGTGCATGGTGAGACAGATGGTTTTGTTATGGATAGAGAGGCTGAATTTATGTCTATCTATGAACTTCTTGCAAAAAACTTTCCTAAGCTTAAAATAATTATGGAGCATATTACGACTAAGGCTGCTGTAGAGATGCTTGATAAGTATGAAAATCTCTATGCAACTATAACAGTACACCATCTTATTTTGACACTTGATGATGTAGTAGGTGGTATGATGAAACCACATCTTTTTTGTAAACCGATTGCAAAACGTCCAGAGGACTTAGATGCACTTTTAAATGTAGCTCTTAACGCACATCCAAAAGTTATGTTTGGTTCAGATTCTGCTCCACATCCACAACATAAAAAAGAGTCTTGTGGCTGTGCAGCGGGTGTTTTTACAGCTCCAATCGCACTACAACTACTTTGTGAAGTTTTTGAGCAATTTGACAAACTGGATAATCTTCAAGCTTTCGTCAGTGATAATGCACAATCAATCTATGGAATCTGTCCAGAGTTTAAAGAAGTGGTTTTAGAAAAAAGAACTTTTGTCGTGCCTCAAAAGTATGGAGAAGTTGTACCTATGTATGCAGGTGAAGCAATTGGGTGGGCTATACAAAGTGTTGACTAAATTACTTTTACTTGAAGATGATCTTCTCTTTGGAGAGACGCTTGTGGATTTACTCGAAGATGAAGGTTTTAGAGTATCTCACTTTACAAATGGGCAGGACGCTTTAAATGCAACTTATGAAGATAAGTTTGATCTTTATCTCTTAGATATTAATGTACCTATCATCAAAGGTACGACATTGCTTCATGATTTAAGAGATGCAAACGACAAAACGCCCGCAATATTTTTAACGTCACATAAAGATAAAGAGATGCTCAAAGAGGGCTTCTCCTGCGGTGGAGATGATTACTTAAGCAAGCCCTTTGATACAGATGAATTACTGTTACGTGTCAAAGCACTTTTAAGACGTATGCAAGTGGGAACAATCATAAACGTTGGAAAACTTGCTCATGATAAAGTGCATAAAACAATATTTTATGAAGATAAAGAGCTTGAACTTTCAAAAAAAGAGTATCAACTTTTGGTACTTTTAATGAATCACATCAATTCAGTTGTACCAAAAGAGCTTATCATAGATGAGCTTTGGAGCAGTTCAGAGGCTGGAAGTGATGGTGCTATACGAGTTTATATCACTCGTTTAAAGCATTTACTTTCTGGTATGAGCGTAGAAAATATACGTGGGGTTGGATATAAGCTTGTTCCGTAATCTTCGTTTAAATATATTCGTTTATTACTTCATTACAGTAATGACATTCTTAGGAATGTTTCATTATTTTTTAAATGTTCTACAAGTTGAATCTCTTTCTCTTCTAGTTGTCGTTATTATTTGTTTTATGATTTTATCTGGGGTTTTTATATCTAAGTTAGCGATTGACCCTCTTGAAGAGTATGTACAAAATCTTCAAAACCTCTCTAAAGAGACCCTGCATGAGTTAAATCTTCCTATTAGTACAATTGTTACAAACACGCAAATGCTTCGTAAAAGTCTCACAGATGAGAAAGGGCTTAAAAGGGTAGAACGGATTGATAGTGCATGTGAAATGCTAAAACAGCGCTATAATGAACTTGATTACATGATAAAAATGCAGAGTAGACAAGATATGCGTGAGAACCTTTTTGTGGATAATTTAGTTCAAGAGAGAGTTGCTTTTTTAGCTAAAGTTTATCCAAACGTTCATTTTCAACTCTCCTTAAAAGAGCTAGAAGTATACAGCGATAAAACGGGACTTGCTAAAGTTATTGACAATATTATTGATAATGGGGTAAAATACTCCGACAAGTCAAAAAGTATAGAAATAACTATAGAAAATGACACTCTTTTTATCCGCGATTTTGGTGTCGGTATGGATGAAGTAGAGCTTTTACAAATTTTTGATCAATACTATCAGTCAAACGCTAGCATGCAAGGTTTTGGAATAGGACTTAGCATGGTAAAAAGATTTTGCGATAAAAATGACATAGCCTTGAACTTTAAATCATCAAAAAATATTGGTACAACAGTCGAATTAAAATTTAAAACAATTTAGGAATATATATGGAAGCAGGAACAATTTTACAGTATGCAGAAGACGCACTTGATTATGGTGTTATGGGAATTCTTACTCTTATGAGTATAGTAACTTTGTGGCTATTTATAGAGCGTATGATGTTTTACAAAAGCATACGAACAGAAGATTATGAGCATAGAGATACGCTTGAGTTAGATTTAACAGACAACATTGGAGTTCTCAGTGCGATAGGGACAAATGCTCCTTATGTTGGTTTACTTGGAACTGTTGTAGGTATTATGATAACTTTTTATACTATGGGTGATGTTGGTGCTGTAGATGCTAAAAAGATTATGGTTGGTCTTGCACTCGCTCTTAAAGCAACTGCAATGGGACTTGTAGTTGCGATGCCTGCTATTGTTGCATATACGATAGTACTAAGAAAAGTTGAGAGAGTTTTAACGAAGTTCGATGTAGCGCAAGAGATAAAAGCAAAATAATGGCAAAGTGTAAAAAAGCTCCAAAAAGATTTGATTCTATAAACGTCATCCCGTTTATAGACATTATGTTGGTTCTTCTTGTTATGGTTCTCACAACTGCAACATTTATAAAACAGGGTGTCATTCCAGTAAATCTTCCAGAAGCAAAAGCTACGGAAAAACCAGATGAGAAAAAAGAAGTCACAATCTATGTAAAAGCGAATGGTGATACGTATTTTGAAAAAGAGAAAGTAGATTTAGCGACACTTGAGGCAAAACTCTCAACTGTGAACAAAGAGCAGACTGTAGTTCTTAGAAGTGACAAAGAGTCAAAGTTTCAAGACTTTGTGAGTGTTATGGATATACTTAAAAAACTAGGGCACGAACAGCTTTACATAGTTACAAAAGAGTAACTAGTAAGCTTTATCGAGTAGACGAAACTTAGGCTTCTCTTCTTTAATTATTTTGTCTTTCTCAACATTTATTGTTTGAGAGAGATTTCCCTCTGTTGCAAATATTTTTTTTTCCACAACTTCATTCTCATGAAAAAGCGTACTTGCAATAAAAAAAAGAATCATAATCACAACTACACTTACATAGAGCAAGATGTAGTTTTTTATGTGACCTGATTCAAAAGGATTGTTGATATTCATCTTTGTGAATTACATCATTCCTGGCATTCCACCCATACCACTCATGTCTGGAGCAGCAGGTTCTTCTTGAGGTATTTCAAAAATTGCAGCTTCCGTTGTTAAAAGAAGACTCGCAACAGAAGTTGCATTTGTAAGTGCTACACGAGCAACTTTAAGTGGGTCGATGATACCCGCTTCAAACATATCTACATATTCACCAGTAGCAGCATTGAAACCTACATTTAGATTTTCTGCATTTTCAACAGCATTGACAACAACACCTGTGTCATAACCTGCATTTTTTGCTATCTGTTTTAGAGGTGCTTTTACCGCACGTAATATAATTTCGCAACCGATTTTTTGATCACCTTCTAACGCAAGAGAAACTTTCGCAGCAGCACGAACAAGTGCCGCTCCACCACCGATGATGATTCCCTCTTCAACAGCCGCTTTTGTAGCTGAGAGAGCATCGTCAACTCTATCTTTTTTCTCTTTCATTTCAGTTTCAGTTGCTGCACCAACTTTAATGACTGCAACACCACCAGAGAGTTTTGCTAAACGCTCTTGTAATTTTTCTTTGTCATACTCAGAAGTGGTAGAATCAATCTGTACTTTGATTTCAGCAATTCTAGCTTTTACAGCTTCTTCTGAACCAGCACCATTTACTATAACTGTGTTGTCTTTGTCGATGATTACACGTGAAGCTTGTCCAAGCATTTGAATAGTTGCACCTTCAAGTGTGTAACCAGTCTCTTCTGAGACAACAATTCCACCAGTAAGTGTTGCAATGTCTAAAAGCATAGCTTTACGTCTATCACCAAAACCTGGAGCTTTAACCGCAGAGATGTTTAACACACCACGAAGTTTGTTTACAACTAGAGTAGAAAGAGCTTCACCCTCAACATCTTCAGCAATAATGAGAAGTGGACGACCTGTTTTTTGAACTTGTTCTAAAACTGGTAAAAGGTCTTTAAGTGAAGAGATTTTGCTATCAGCTAGTAAAATCCAAGGGTTTTCTATTTCAGCTATCATTTTTTCAGTATTTGTTATGAAGTACGGGCTTAAGTAACCACGGTCAAACTGCATACCTTCAACAACATCTAACTCATCCGAGATACCTTTAGCCTCTTCAACGGTAATAACACCATCTTGACCAACTCTCTCCATAGCTTCTGCTATCATATCACCAATAGCGCTATCAGAGTTCGCAGAAATAGTTGCTACTTGTGCTATGTCTTGTTTGCCGTTTACAGCTTTACTAGCAGCTTTTAAGTTTACTAAAATTGCTTCACAAGCTTTGTCCATACCACGTTTTACTTCAACAGGATTTGCTCCAGCTGTGATGTTACGTAGACCTTCACTAAAGATTGCATTTGCCAAAACTGTCGCTGTAGTTGTACCATCACCAGCTTCATCAGCTGTGTTAGATGCAACTTGTTTTACAAGTTGTGCGCCCATATCTTCAAGTTTGTCTTTGAGTTCAATCTCACGAGCAACAGATACACCATCTTTTGTGATGATAGGTGCACCGTAGCTTTTTTGAATAAGTACATTACGACCACGAGGTCCCATAGTTACCTTAACTGCATCTGTAAGCTTTTGAACGCCACGAGCTAATGCGTTACGTGCATTGTCTGAAAAAATTATTTCTTTTGCCATGTTAACTCCTTTTTATATCTCTTTATTAAAATTTATCCGATTATTCCAAAGATGTCTTCTACATCTAGTACTATGTATTTTTCACCATTAAAAGCGACTTCATTACCAGAGTATTTTCCAAACAAAACTTCATTGTCTGTTTCTACATCTGTCACAGCTTTACTTACTGCAATTACTTTACCACGAGAAGGCTTTTCTTTTGCATTGTCGGGGATGATGATACCTGACGCAGTAGTTGTAGCTTCTTCTACACGTTTAACTAAAACTCTATTACCTAAAGGTTGAAAATTCATCTATATCTCCTTATGAAATTATGATTGTTTTGAGAAAGGAATACTACAAAAAAAAAGTAATAATGTCAATACTTTTAGTCATGTAGACTCAACAATATTAAATAAAATCAATAAAGGAAGCTTTGTCTCTTCTAAGACTCTCTGCCTGTACCTGACAAAGCTATTTTAAAGCTTTGGCTGGTTATAATTCCAGCCTCTTAAACGTTGTCAGGGTAGCTCAGCTGGTTAGAGCACTGGTCTCATAAGCCGGGGGTCGGGGGTTCAAGTCCCCCCTCTGACACCATTTTTTGAGAAAAATTTTATGTTCCGAATTAGCTCAGCGGTAGAGTAGGTGACTGTTAATCACTTGGTCACTGGTTCGAATCCAGTATTCGGAGCCATATTATTTAAACTTACAACTGTTATATTCCGAATTAGCTCAGCGGTAGAGTAGGTGACTGTTAATCACTTGGTCACTGGTTCGAATCCAGTATTCGGAGCCA
>JBFHKA010000002.1:0-107239 GCA_041595535.1 Sulfurimonas sp.
ATATAATCAGTAACTATTTGTTCTGAATCTTGTAGGTATTTTGAATTATTATTGAAAGTGTGTAGCTGCAAGTGCATTGATATTGAATGTTTTAATATTCTTTCATCTGCACCTATTACAAAAGCCGTATTATTAACGGACAAAAATAGTTTAATTGCTTCAAGAGTATCAATAACTCTTTCAGGCATACATCTATCCAAATCATCTATAAATATTACTACACTATCAAAAGCAGTTAATGCTATTAGCTCTTCAAAATCATCTTTAAAACTTTTTATAGTAGTCTTTGATGTGTTTTCTTGCTCTTTTTTAATGTAACTACTAAGCGTTGATACATTTGCTTCTTTTAAATTATCCAGTGTACTTGTTTTTAACATGCTGAATCCAGCTTCAATGGCAGTTCCAACCCCTCCCGTGGCAATTATATCAATAATATTTTTGCCATATTTTTTTATGCCATCAGAAGTAAGTTTTAAATAATCAACTCTTGATAGCAACTGTAAAACTTTACTTTTTGCCTCTTTAGAAAGAGTTTGACCTTTTGAGAGTTCAAGAATAATATTTTCCAGTAAAGAAACCTTTGCATCTTCATAACTTTCAAAAAGCCAACTATTAAAATAAATAGTTAATACTTTGGTATCATCTTTTAGCTTTTGTTCAAGCATTTTCATAATACTTGATTTACCACTTCCCCAATCTCCAAATACACCTATTGTAAGAGGTAAAAGTTTTGGATTGGTTACATATTCTTTGATTAAATTACAATGTACATCGTAATTTAAAAAATCTTCAGTTGTTTCGTTGTCTGCCCACATATAAATACCTCATTTCATAAAAAAAATTTTGTTATTCAAATCATTCATTATCATCTACCATCATCCCAACATCTTTCTCAATCTCTGCTTTCAGCTCTTCCTCACTCGGTAAATAGAGCTGGTATTTTGAGACGAAAAGATTTTCTTTATCATTGACACTTGAGTATTTTATGACAGACTCAATCATTTTGCTACACATCAAAAATTCCCCTTCAACAACCCAAAAAATTTATTTGAATTGATTATAGCTCGAACAAACAAGAAAACAGTTTAAAACTGATACTAATAAATAATTTATTAAAAATTAGATTGAAACAATTTATATAGAAAATATGCTCTCTATTTTACTTGTTAAGCCTCTATGTAGGTACTTATTTAAATATTAATAATTTATAAAAGTAAAAAAACTATCTAACTCTTTTCCTCACACTGCTCTTTTCTTGTGAGAGTGTCTCTATCTTTTGAGTGACACTCTCTTTTAGAAGTAGCTCAAGCTCACTAAGTTTCCCAAAAGCGCGGAAAACTTTAATAAAATTCACCAAAGAGATTTTGCCACTTTGCTCAAAATTAGAGTATGTTGTGGGTGAAGAGAGTTGTGCTAGTTCGCCAAGTTCTTTCTGCTTAAGATTGTGTTTCAGCCTTGTCTGTTTTGCTCTATGTGCCAAAACAAGAGCAATCTCATCATCTGTCAAAACGTTAAAAGAGCTTTGCACATCCAGATTATTTTTTATGTTTTTCTTTATATTGCTTTTGGCAGCTTTAAGTTTATCTGCTAACTTAGACTTCATCATCGAGTGCTCCTTGTAGCGTTCTTTTTTGTGTCTCTTTTAAAACTTGTTGCTGTTTCATCTGCGATACTTTGTACTCTTGCATAAGCGGAGCAAGCCTTGTATCTCTTATCTCTTTTACTTTAGTGATGTCTGCAAGCAAATCCTCGTCGTTGTCATATATAGAAAATTCATACGCTAATGAGAAGAGGTCTTCTGCAGTTATTTTAGATAAGGGCTTTCCATGGAGCGACATTTGATGCTCTACGGTCTGCTTTTCTCCTTTTGCAAATGTAAGGTCATAAGCTGGAGTAGCTCTCCATTTATAATCAGCTCCACACATAAAAGAGAAGTTTCTTGCATGGTCATCTTGATTTACAAAGATATAGTTAAACACCAACTGCAAAAAAAGCTGTCGTAAACTAGCTTGTGCATTTAAACTCACTGCCACTCTAAAGAGGTCTGTGTAGCTTATATCTCTAGGAATTGCATAATCTTTATGGAGCAGTCCCGCTAGGGAATGAACATGATATTTTCCTCCATTATTATCTCTATCAAACCTTCTTGTTATGAAGTGGTATTTACCTTTAGATTCAAGTAAATAGCAATCAGACATCTCAATTCCAACTTCTTTAGCGAGCAGATAGTAAACATACTCTAGTTTTGAGTATGTTGACTTATTTTCATCTCCATCTGCACTATCATCATACTTAATAATTGCAGGCATAAAATCCTCAGGGAGGCTTTGGTTTCTATCGCCCAAAAAGACCTCTTTTGTCTCAATGTTTACAGCAGCTACCGCTTTAGAACGAGCACCACCTACTAAAGAGTGTGCACTCACTAAAAATGCACTATGCAAAGAGTGGTACTCTTTAACTTTTTTGAGTTTTTTGGCTTCTTCAAACATCTCTTTTAAGCTGAGAGTAACGGCATCATCTTCATCAAGTTCTTGCTGGGGCTTAAAGACTAAAGCACCTAGCCCTCTATCTCCAATAAATAAAAGTTTATCTGCAATGCTTGGGAGTTCTCCATTGTGTTTTGCTTGATAAAAATTATTGAGTATTTCAGTTCCAAAATTGCCTGGTAATGAGTCACTCACAAAGCCAGGTACTTTCTCAAAAAAGCCCAAACTTGTAGTCTCTACTTCTCTAAGTGAAGCAGAAATAGATATGGGACTTGCTCTGTGGGCTTTATCTCCAATCTGTTGAAGATAGACTCTATCGCCATCTTGATAGAGTGTAGCGACTTGCTCATCAAACAGATAGACATTGACAGTTTTTGACATTCGCAACTCCTTTTAAACATATATATTTGTAATTATAGCTAAAAATATGCTTTTATTACAAATATACAGTATTTATATTATTTACCTCGAAAACCTCTTCAAAGCTGATTTTTGAAAGTATTGTTCTGACATATCTGTGTCGTATTTTATATCTTTTAAGAGTATCTCTGTGAAACTGTTTTCTTTGTCACTTGGTTGGATTTTCCAATATGTAGGGATGTAGTATTTGCCAGATTTTTGCACTTTCTCATAAGTGAAAGTTCTTACTTCTTTGCCCTCATCATCGTAAAATGTATCTTTTTGGCTAGTGTAGTTTGTGGTGTTTATGAGTGAGACTATTTTGCTCCAAACAACTGCGGCATCCTCTTTTGGCGTAAGTTCTATAGTTACTATGTCACCTGATTTTTCAAGGATTTTCGCATCGTAGTCATCTACTATGGAGCTTTGCTTGACTATGTCATCGTTGGTGATGTCGCTTCCCATCCAGTTTTGTAGCATCATTGAGGGTGGAATTTTTATGATTCGTTCTATTTTTGGTACATATTGCCACATCTGATTGTCAAGACTTAAAAATGTTATGCCCTTATCTTTTGGCGGGTAGATGGTTTTTACGAAGCTTTTGTTTTTGCCCTCTGACCACGTTTGCATCTTCATAGTGCGCGAGTGTCCTAAAGAGGTTATAGTCATATCCATCTGCATATAGACATTTTTACCACGCATGTTTGCATCGACTTTTTGCATTATGTCGCTTGCGCTATCTTGAGCGTTTAACAACATAAAAAATGAGAGTAAAATTATAACTTTTAACATTTTGTTTTCCTTTTTTGCTTATTTTTTGAAGTAGTAGCAGTATTCCAAATTTCCCTCTTTACCCGTGAGTTTTGAGGGAGATTTTTTAATTAATTTCCACTCTTTTAAGGCACATGCATCTTCAAATTTTTGCATTGCTATTTCTATTACGTGCGTATCTAGTACTACGCCATTATTGTCTCTTTTTGCCTCACGACCCACTTCAAACTGTGGCTTAAAAAGAAGTATAATATCTTGTGTTGCAAGTCTATCTACATCATCAAGTATGTGCAAAAGTGAGATAAAAGCAACATCACTCACAACCAAGTCAAAAGTTTTTTCAGACTCAAAAATGCGTATGTCACAGTTCTCAAAAACATGCACTTTATTATTTGCACGTAAGGACTTATGAAGTTGCTCTGTTCCCACATCTACCGCACTTACCTCAGCTACACCATGTTCCAAAAGCACTTGCGTAAAACCACCGGTAGACGAGCCAATGTCAAGTGCGACTCTATCATTCACATCTAAGCAAAGTTCCTCTAAAAACTCCGCCAATTTAAAGGCAGCACGTGAGACATAGGACTTATGCTCTTGTACAGTTACCTCATCGCCCTCTTCGACTTTGTAAGAGCTTTTTGTGATGACTTTAGAGTTTACACTTACAAGAGCATCTTTTATGATGGCTTGCGCTTTGTTTCTACTCTCTACAAACTCTTTTTCTACAAGATAACTGTCTAATCTACTCACTACACGCCCTCTTTGTTTATTTATGATTATATAATAATTTCAGCTTAGTTTGATACTTTAGGATGTAGAATTAACGATTTCATAAGGAAACAAATGACGCACTCTGATACATTAAAGTCTATACTTTCACAACAGATGATTTCACTTTCTCCCAAACAGGCTATCTCTGTTGCCTTAGATACTATGAAAGACAATGCTGTCAGCTCTATAGTCGTTGTGGATGCCCACAAATGCCCAATAGGAATATTTACAGAGCATGATGCTCTTAAAATAATTACTCAAAACCTAGACACTTCTAAGTCAATTGAAACCGTGATGACTAAAAATCCAGTTTGCGTAAAAGACACAATGCTGGTTCATGATGCATACATGCTCATGGAAGAGCACACGTTCCGACATTTGATTGTAATAAACGAAGAAGAGCATTTTATTGGTATCGCTTCTGAGGGAGATTTTTTACGTTATCTAGGGTTTGAGAGTTTGAGTAATCAAAAAGTTGTTCAAGATGTTATGAGTGAAGCTCCACTTATAATAGACCGTGCAACCTCTCTCTCAAGAGCTGTTATACTCATGAGAGAATACAACTGCGAGTATGCAATAGTACTCAATGACGCGACACCTATTGGAATCATTACAGAGAGAGACCTTGTCCAACACTACGCTGATATAATAGAATCAAAATATGAAACCGTTGAGAATATTCTCAGCGGTCAACTTACAATGATTAAGCAATCTACCTCTCTGCAAGAAGCTGCACTCCTTATGGAACATCATGGAGTGCATCAACTTATTATTTTAAATGAACAAAATAGTCTTGTTGGTTTACTTAGCAGACATGATGTGTTACGTGCGATACATGGAGCATATTTTGAATTTTTAATTAATCTCGTTGAGAAAAAAAGCAATACGATTAAATCTATGGACTCTCAAGCCAAAAAGAGTATCTTTTTAAATAACATCATAAATACGATTCCAGATTTAATCTGGCTCAAAAATACAGAGGGCATCTACCTTGCCTGCAATAAAACTTTTGAGAAATTCTTCGGTGCAAAAGAGTCTGAAATTGTAGGGAAAACAGATTTTGATTTTGTAGATGATACTTTAGCAACATTTTTTCAAGAAAATGACCAAGCAACTATAGAGGCTGGCATTTCTCATGCAAATGAAGAGCAACTTGTTTTTGCAGATGGTAGCTATAGTGGGCAATTTCACACTGTAAAAACACCAATGCGGGACAAAAATGGAACGATTATAGGTATTTTAGGTATTGCTCACGATATTTCAGAACGTAAACATAAAGATGATGAGATAGCGCAAATACAAGCCCAAGCACATATAGGGACTTGGGAGTGGAATATACAAGAGAAAACCTATAGCGGAAGTAGTGAAGCATTAAGAATATTTGATATTCCAGAAGCACAAACAAATGTAACTGATGCAGAACTTATAGAACATATTCACGAAGATGACAAAGAAATCTATCTAGCAGAAAAAAAGAGGATGCTAAAAAATAGAAAAGTAACAGAACATATCTTTCGTGTTGTCTCTAAAGAGGGAAAAATACGTTGGATAAGAGCTAATGGAGAGTTTAAATATGGTTCTCATGGAGAAGTTACTAAAGCCATTGGTGTTTTACAAGATATTTCTGAACATATTGAACATAAACAGCAGTTAGAATTTCTTGCAAACTTTGACACCTTAACTGAACTTCCAAACCGTGGTTCACTTCTTCTACATCTTCAAAACTCTCTTGAAACTTCTAAACGCTACAAAAAAACTATTGCTCTTATTATGTTTGATTTAGACCGTTTTAAAGATGTAAATGACAGCTTTGGGCATAGTGCTGGAGATGAACTTCTCCGTTTGGTTGCTAAGCGCTTCTCACTACGATTAAGAGAGGGTGATTTTCTTGCTCGTTTGGGAGGAGATGAGTTTGCCATAGTGATGGAGAACTTTACACATCCAGAAGATCCAGGTCGTCTTGCAAATGAGATGATAAAACTCTTAGTAGAAGAGTATAAACTCTCTAGTAGTGCACTTGTACATATTGGGGCTAGTTCTGGAATTGCTCTGTATCCAGAGCATGGTCAAAAAGCTGAAATACTTTTACAACACGCGGATGCTGCTCTGTATAATGCTAAAGAAGAGGGTCGAGGTATTTATCGTTACTATACAGATGAGCTTACAAATTCTGCACGTCTTAGAGTAGACTATGAGACGAGACTTCGTCGTGCAATTACGCATAATGAGTTTGAAGTCTATTATCAACCACAAGTACATATCGCAACAGGTCGTATACTTGGAGCCGAAGCACTTATTCGTTGGCATGAACCTGAGTTGGGAATGGTCTGTCCTACTACCTTTATACCTATTGCTGAAGAGACAGGGTTTATAAACGAAATAGGCGAATGGGTTTTAAATGAAACCTGTCGTCAGGGAAAAATCTGGCTTGATAAAGGCTACCGTCTTATACTCGCAGTAAATGTCTCATCTCACCAAATTCGCCATCAAGATATTCCAAAAATGGTCGCTACTATCCTAAAAAAGCATAAATATAAAGCAGAGCATTTGGAGATTGAGATTACAGAGAGTGCCTTGATGCAAAGAGAAGAAGAAGTCGTTCTTATGCTCCATCAACTTCGTGCTATGGGTATACGTCTAGCCATTGATGACTTTGGTACAGGATACTCTTCTCTTTCTTATCTCAAACGTTTCCCTATTGATGTTCTTAAAATAGATAAAAGCTTTATAGATGACCTACCGTTTGAGAAAGACGATATGGCTATCGTTACTGCGATTATAGCAATGGGACAAGCTTTGGGTTTCCAAGTCTTAGCAGAAGGCACAGAGAGAATCGAGCAGATAGAGTTTTTAAAAGAGAAAGGTTGCACAATGTACCAAGGCTACTACAAAAGCGAACCCATCCCAGCAGCAGAATTTGAAAAGTTAGTAGAAGAGAACCTGAGTTAAAACTGTTCTCTAAGCAGTTTTGAGTGCATCATTCAAAAACATCTTTATAAGTGACTGGTAAGGTATATCCATAGCATTTGCTTTAACTTTGAGTTCTTCAATCATATCTACTGGTAAGCGCAGAGATATACTTTTCGTCGTTTTTTTCAAATTTGAAAAATGAACCCTTGTTGCCTTACTCATGTCGAAATAATCACTTACATCATTTTCATTCCAAAATGCAGACTCTTCTACTTCATCTTTAAATGTTGGCAATTTTTTAAACTCTTTCATAAATCATCCTCTCTTTTTTACTCATTGCTCTCGCAGATATAACTCTAATATGTTTCTTTCTAATAGTAAAAACAACTGTAATTAAATCATCAAAATTATTTTTACCCAAAGCTACACATCGACACTCATTTAAAGAGTGTATAAAATCCTCCACAATGAGTAATGGCTCATTGAAAAAGACCTCTTCAATCGCTGTCCATTTAAGACCATGTTTGTCTTCATTTTTATGGATATTTCCTTCATCCCACTCAAATCCAACAATAGCCCCAACATCCAAACAATCAAATTTCATTCTTTTCCTTGTATATTGCTATTATATACAAAAGTTGTTTTGTTGTCAATCCTCTTTTTGCACTTTTAAGCATTCTTCTGTAACATTAATATCCATATTTTCAGTAGTTAATCCAGAAAAAGTAAAATTTCCATCTTTTAAAAGATACTGCATATTTGTTGATGAATTGTTATATGAAGAATATAATAGAATAAATATTGCTTTGTATTTTTTATTTTCTTCATTACTAACAATATTTTGACAATAATCTACTTTATTAATATTTTGAAAAGTTTTATTGATATCATATGTCATAAAATACTTATTATTTTCACCGACTACTATGTATTTCTTTGTATCTTTTTCAATAATTTTTGGATAACCTACTATATCTTTATAAATATTCAATATATAAATAGGCTTTGAATGCTTACTCTTCCAAAGATTAAAATAATCACTAAAAAATAAGGATGGATAATAAAGAGAAGCAAAAAGTATACTAGCTAATACAACAACAGTTAATATCATTATAGCTGAGGAGAATTCTTGTTTTAGATTTATCTTTTGATGCTTGAATATTAACTTAAATATACCAAGTATGACTAAAATAAGAAAAGCCCAAAATATATATGATGCAAAGATAAAAGGTATAGAGATTATAGAAATAATAATTATCATCATATACAAAAGAGTATCTATACTCTTTATTAAATCTGTATTAAATCCAAGTTCATTTAAAGCATAATACATCTCTATGCTAAATATAAAAAATATGATTAAGTATGACAAAACATATATTTTATAATACTCTTGAACATGTTTTTTAATCTTTTCAAATGTAGGATATTCTAATATACTTTTATTAGATTTTTCTACTTTTGACTTTAATTTTTCAAAAATTCCATTACTAATTAATCGACTTTTAGGAACAATATACACATGAAGTTTCAGATCTTGTAATTTAGCATATTTTTCAAAATAGTGATATTCTAGTTCTTCTTTTATATAGTGTTCTATCTTTTTATAGCTATCAATTTTTAATCTTAATTGAGAACTATTTTGCTTTTTTTTTGAACAAAACTGTAAAATTCTTCCCTTGAGCTCAATAATATAAAATATATTACAAAATTCGTCACTTATATCTAAATTATTTTTATATATCTCCAATTCCAATAAGTCATCTTCAATGTCAGCAAGTTGCATATATTTTTGACTCATATCTATAACATTGCCCTCATCTCACCTTCAGTCAAAACACCGACACCTAAACTTACCGCTTTGTCGTACTTGCTTCCAGCATCTTCGCCGTAGATGACATAGTCGGTTTTTTTACTTACACTTCCTGAGACTTTTGCGCCTAAGGCTTCGAGCATCTCTTTTATCTCGTCTCGGCTTTGGCTCATTGTTCCTGTTAAGACGACTGTTTTTCCTTTAAAAGGGTTCTCTTTTGCCTCTTCACGTTTGAGTGGTTCTTTTGGTTCTAGGAGTTCTTGGAGCTTCACTATTGTCTCGGCATTGACTCGTACAAATTCCAAAACAGACTCCGCCATTTCCTCTCCTATTCCATCGCACGTAATGATTTTTTCTTTCGTTACGTGCGTAAAATTTGAGCCAAAATTTTCAGCTAAAGTTTTAGAGGCTACTTCGCCTATATGCTCGATGCCAAGTGAGTTTATAAAACGCCAATAATCGCACCCTTTTGCAGCAATAATAGAGTCTAAAATGTTTTGCGATTTTTTCTCTTTAAAGCCTTCGAGTTCAAGTAGTTTTTCTAGTGTTAAACTAAATAAATCCACTACACTTTTTACAAGCCCAGAAGTATAAAGAGCTTCGACTATTTTTATACCCAAACCATCTATATTGAGACATGGCTTTGATGCAAAATAGATAATAGAATTTACAACTCTTGCATCACAAGAAAGATTTTGACATTTGAGTAAAACACCCTCATCAAGGAGTTCACTCTTACAAACTGGGCAGAGTGTAGGTCGCTCATAAGCAAGCTCACCTCCGCTACGTTCATGTGTTAAAACTTTTATGATTTTTGGTATAACATCGCCACTTCTAAGTATGATGACTTTATCGCCTAGGCGTATATCTTTTCTATCTATCTCATCAAAATTGTGCAGAGTTGCACGTTCTACTACTACACCGTCAATGTCTGTTGGCTCAACGATTGCCACGGGTGTCACAGCTCCAGTTCGTCCAACTTGTAGGACTATATCCTTTACAGTCGTGATTTTCTCAACCGCAGGAAATTTATATGCAACTGCCCAACGCGGTACTTTTACCGTATAGCCCATGTCGATTTGTGCGCTTATCTCGTTGACTTTTATAACCATACCATCAAGCATCATCGCATACGAATCTCTATCTTGTACCATCTGCTTATAAATAGAACCTATCTCTCCTATGCTTTTACAAACTGCACGCTCTGGAGGTTGTCTAAATCCAAGCTCATAAATATAGTGCATTTTCTCGTGAAGCAGTTTTTGTGGAAGTCTATTTTCGCCTATTCCATAAGGTAAAAAAACTAAGTTACGTGCGGCTGTTATGGAAGAGTCAAGTTGTCTCAAACTCCCCGCTGCAGCGTTTCTAGGGTTAGCAAAAACTGCCTCTTCATTATTTGCACGTAAGGAATTAATTTTCTCAAATTCATCCTTGAAAATTACGACTTCACCCCGTATTTCTATAGTCTCTTTATGGGCTATGGTTAGGGGTATAGATTTTATGGTTTTTACATTTTGAGTGATAAGCTCACCAATAGTTCCATCCCCACGTGTAATGCCTTTTACCAAAACCCCATTTTCATAGATGAGATTAAGACTTGCTCCATCGTACTTTGGTTCGCAATAGAAGGTGATGTTTTTATCGAGTTTATAAGTTTTTTCTAGCCACTTCTCTAAGCCATCATTATCAAATATATCTTCCAAAGACCACATACGTGAGAGGTGTGGCTCTTTTGTAAAACCTTCGCTAACTACGTCGCCAATGCGTTGTGTAGGAGAGTCCTTTAAAACCTCATTTGGATTTTGTTCTTCATACGCAACAACTTCATGGTAGAGCTTATCATAGACTTCATCGGTAGTAAGCGGGTCATCTAAAACATAGTAGTGTTTTGAGTAGAGATTAAGCATCTCTACCGCTTCAAGGTACTCTTTTTTATTCATTTATTACTCTTTAGTATTTAAAATTTCTATTTTTTTCTCTATACGTTTTCTTTCTTGTTCATCTGCGTATTTCGCATCTACACGTAACCAAAATAAAACTGCTTTTTTATAACCATTATAAGATGCAAATTCTATAATACTTTCTCTTTGAAGAGCATTTAAATGCTCTTTTATAAGTGAAGCACTCAAAAGTTTTGCAGTTGATTTATCCATTTTTAAAACATCATCTGCAGCTTCATTATACTTTTGAGCTAAAAGATACTTTGCAAAATTTTGATAATTTGTTGGGAGCTGGGCTATTTGATATTCATGCAAGCTTTGTGTTAAAAAGGCATAGTACGCACTAAGCTCAGGAGTACTTACAAGTTGTGAAATTTGCAGATATTTTTCACATGTATCTGCTTCTCCTACTGCAATATTTAAAGCACATTCACCTAAATATATACGTGCTAAGGTGTCTAAATCCGCACTTTTTTTAGCATTTTTTACAGCTGCCTTATAGCTACTCTTTGCCAAGGTTTCATCTTCACTTAAAAAATATTCTGTATATCTCGTAAAATTATAAGCACTTTTATACTGCCAATCATTCTGTGGTTTTGAAAAGGAACAAGCGTTTAACAACAAAACAACAAATAAAATAAATCCTATTTTTTTCATGGGAGAACCACCTTTTCTTTCTCTTCCTCTTGCATCATTCTATCTAGTTTTTCCAATATTTCATTTGATTTTTCAATGGCTATTGCAACATCTTCTTTGACTTTTATAATATCACTCTCTGCACTACCAACTGCATTAACAGTTCCATCTATAGCTTTGAGTTTTTGTTTGAGGTCTTTTAAAATTTCACTTAAAGTTTGAAGTGAACTCGATGTTGGTGCAACTAAATCTGCGTCTAAAGTAGGAGTGACTTTTCCAATGTCTTCAAGAATGTTTTTAACTATTCCCATATTTTGATTGAGTAAACGAATCGTGCTAATAAGATTATCTGTTGCATTTTCATCACCCGTGATTGTTGTTATTAAGGGATCATTACTTGCCATTTTCTGACCAAAGATTTCAAAACTTTTTAAAATGTGTTTTAGTTCAGAATCTTCATCTGTAAGGTAGCGAGTAAGCACTTCTAAGTTCTCAAAAATTTTAAGGATTTTATCTACAATTGGGTCTAGTTTAGAGACAACATCATTTATATTATCACTCTTAACCATCGTTATAGTTGCATTTGGAGCAAGGAGTGGTTTTTCAAGTTTTGAGTTTACTTCTATGTAAGGTGCACCAAGAAGCGGTCTTCTTATGATTAAAGAAGTGTCTTCACGTATCCATTTACGATTTTCTTCATTTACAACAAAAGTTATCTTCACACTTCCATCATCTTTAAGAGCAATATTTTCTATACTTCCCATGTGAAAACCAGAAAATTTTAGAGGCATTCCAACATTTAAAGACTCAGCACTATCTATACTAAAGTAGTACTCATAATTGTGTGCAAACAGTCCTTTTTCTTTGATAAAGAAATAAAAAAAAGATACAAGAACAACAAATACCAAAGTAACAAATATACCGACAATCACTTTTATTTTATCATATTGCATTGTGAACCTTTATAGTGAATTTCATTATTTTGCAAATCAAGAATTAAGATATGTTTTTTTGCGTCTAAGGTGTTTATAGCTTCTAAAACTTCATGAAATTTATGGTAGCTTTTTATCATTAAGTATGGATTTTTGATTATAATGTTTTTATCTTCTGTCATAATTGCTCGTATAAAAATAACATAAAATATCTCCAAAGCCGAACACTTCTCAACTCTATGCTGTGCTATATGTGCAAGGTTTATTTTACTCAGATAGTCATTCGCCAATGCCTGTGCTTTTGAAATTGGCATATACTCATGCACTTCTTTAATAAGTGCTATGTTTTCTACTATATTTAGATTATAAATAAGTGGCAAATCATTTGCAACGAGGGAGTACTCTGTTTGTGATAGTACGAACTCTTCTATCTCTTCTAAAGTGCCAAAAAGTTTTACAGAAATTGAATTAGTAATGATATCACCTCGATTGAAAATAGAGCTATAAAGAGCATAATCATTCCATTTAAAACAGATATAGGAATTGCTGTGTAACTCTCATGAGTTTTCATACCGCTGTAGATAGGGATAAGCATACTCACAAAACCAAAAGCAAGACCTTTAAGAAGTAAAACAACTAAATCACTCACTTGTACTGCACTGATGATGAGATATTTATATGTATAAAAGTCCATGTTCATATAAAAAAAGACAAAGAAAAAACCGCTGTTTAACATTATGATAGCAAACAAAATTGAGAGCGAAGTGATACTAAAAATTCCACTCAATATTCTGGGTAAGAAGAGATAATCAATTATATCTATTTTATAACTTTGCAAAGAATTTAGTTCTTTATTGACCTTCATAACTGCGATTTCGCTATTAATAGCTGCTCCAGAGCGTAAAGATATGAGCAAGGCTGTAAAAAGAGGAGCAAATTCATCTACAACAAACTTCACAATAATAGAACCTGTATGTTCTTGCAAAGAGTACTCAGTAGCTAAATAGATAACTACTCCAATAATTACAGAACCAAACAAAACAGCCATCATAATAAATATAGGAATTATCTCAACAGCCGTAAAGTATATCTGCTTTGTCAGAACCATTCGCATTGCGGGATTGTAACTTTTTGTGTTGAGCATATGAAGTAAACAGAGGAGAATGAATTTAAAAATATCATAAAGTGATGATGAAAAGTTGATAACTCTACTACCAATACTCTCAATAAATTTAATGAGCATATCCTCCTCCTTTTGTTGTATTATAATCAATAAAAGCTTAGTTATGTATGCTGTTATTACAAAAAGATTACAGTAATTAGGACGAATTTATGCTAACATTATAAAACTTATTTTATTGACAAAAGGAAACATTATTAAACGAATTATTTCATATAAATTCTCTCTCATTCTTAGTTTTGTATTACTTATTGGATGTGGTGGCGGTAGTGATGGTGGTGCTAATAGCTCTTCAGAATCATTTAACTCAAATGAAAAGAGTTATCTTTACTCTCTCTTTCAAACTGAATATTTATGGTACGACCATGTGGAACAGAACGTTGATACATCAAAATATCAAACACGACAAGAGATGATAGACGACTTAAGATACTCTCTTGATAGATGGAGTTATGTTGAAACAGCCCAAGAGTATCAAGATGGTGTAAATCAAGTCACTCAAGGGTTTGGTTGTTACTTTAATTATACTCAAATATTTTTTATGCCTATCGACTCTCCATGCGAACGTGCTGGATTACAAAGAGGAGATGATTTGCAATACATAAACTATCAAATCGTAACTACTGAAGATTACATTGCTGCGAGTGAAAACCTTAATGTAGAAACTATTTTTACAGTTAATAGAGCTGGTACTCTCATAAATATTCCTATCACCCCCTCTGTATACAACTATAAAACAGTGAAATACCAAATCCTTACAAGACCCAATGGTGTAAAAGTCGCTCATATGCTTTTCAATGCTTTTACCTCTGCAAGTGTGGATGAGATTGATGAAGCTTTTACGTACTTCAAAAACAACAATGTAGATGAACTCATTGTAGATTTAAGATACAACGGAGGAGGAAGTAGTACGACTGCGAGTATCTTAATGGATAAGATTGGTGCCTATGGTCATGATGGAGAACTCCAAGCAGAATTTAGATTTAACGCACACTACACTTATGAAAATTTTTCATATACTTTTGAACAAGACACAAACTCACTGAACCTCAATAGAGTCTTTTTTCTAACAAGTGAATACACAGCTTCGGCGAGTGAACTTGTCATAAATGGGCTTAAGCCTTATATGGATGTTAAACTCATAGGCTCAACCACGCATGGCAAACCAGTTGGAATGGATGGACGAGAGAACAATGGATATATTTACTGGCTCATAAATTTTTCAGCTTATAATGCCAATGGCGAAGGTGACTATTATAATGGGATTGGTGTTGATTGTTATGTATATGATCCTGAAAACTTTTCGCGAATGGATGAGAATGAAAGTTTGCTTCGTGAAGCTCTTTTGTACATAGACAATGGTTCTTGTAGTTAAAGAGATTAAACCTTAGTGTAAAGCCAGTTTCTTCTTTTATAAATATACCAGTAGATGATACCTTTGATGAGTGTCTCTACATTCATAATAACAAAAATAACAGCAACTCCATACCCCATTTTATAAGCTAGATAGGATGGAACAACTCTTAGAAACCATAATGAAAGTACATTTATAACTAAAGTGGTTTTTGTTGCTCCTGCACCACGCAGAGCTGCTGAGTAGACGAACATTATTGCAAGTGGAATTTGTGCTAATCCAACAAGTATGAGATATTTTGAAGCAATAGCTATAGTTAAAGCATCTTTTGTAAAAAACCCAACCAAATACTCAGGAAACATTATAAGAAAAAAGCCAACACTTCCCATAAAAACATAGGCAATACGACCACTGATAATACCCATATTATAAGCTTTATCAAAATGCTTCGCACCTATGTTTTGCCCAACTAATGCCATCGCAGCGATTGCAAACCCAAAGCCTGGCATAAATGCGATGCCCTCTATACGAAGTCCAACTTGATACCCTGCAAGTTCCGCTGTTCCATACGCTGTAATGATGGAAACAAAAACTAAAAAACTCATACTTGATATACCACGATCCAGAGCAGCTCCCCAGCCAACTCTCCATGCGCGTACTAAATCTTTGGCGCGTATGATTGGCAAAAAATCTAGCTTTGAGCTCATCTTTTTAATAAGAATATAGTACGCTATAACATTAAAAGTATATGCGATGACTGTTGCATACGCTGCACCTTCAATTCCCATAGCCTCAAAACCAAAATGTCCAAAGATGAATGCATAATTGAGTATCGCATTTAAAACAGAAGAGAGAAGCTTAATATACAAAGAGCTTTTTGTGTCTCCCGCTGCTGAGAGTGCATTGTAGAGTAAGTTATCTATAAATATTACGACAATGCCGAGTGAAAGTATTTTAAAATAAAGCTCACCCTGCTCTATTACATCACTCTGTGCACCCATTACACTATAAAGAGAAGCACTTCCAAAGTACCCACCAACACTCACAAATACAGAGAGAAATATAGCAAAAACAACTAATGAAAACAGAAGTGCTGAAGCTCTGCGTTTACGACCTTGTCCTATGAAACGTGATATAAGAGCATTGCCACCTACGACATAAAGTGTCATCAAAACATTGATGACCATCATAAACTGCATGCTCATACCAACAGCAGCTAAAGCTGCAGTACTGATGACACCAACCATAAGCATATCTATAAGGATTTGAAGTATGTCAACTAAATGTTTTAATGCTGCAGGAATTGCAAGCGAAAATACTTTTTTAGTATCGTTTGAAATTAATTGAAATATTTTGCTACCTCTTGAATCTCTGCTATTAGTTCCTCTTTTGTTTCAAAGATTAAAGTTGTTCTCTCTTTTACATCTTCATGCAGTGGTGAAAAATCAAAGACTAAAACATAATGAACTATTTTTACTTTATCGCCATATAAATCAACCCATTCCAAACTCATCTCAGCAACTTCGCCTTGCATGTTTACAACAACTGCTGGGTATAATCTAGTAATTTTAGAGAGATCTAACGCACCCTCTTTAGAATCATATATCATACATTTTCCTTAGTTAAAGTCATTTAGCTAATCTCTTTAATATTTTTTGTTTTTAAAAGCCATTGAAAATAGAATGCACCTAACATAAATCCCATACTAAGCACGACTGTAATCTCTTCAAGAGAGAAGTTATGTGTAGCTAAAAAGCCTATCATAAATGAAGTGAATGTTGCTGAACTTAAAAAAAGCATATCGTTGTACGCTACTATACGACCATAATACTTTTCTTCTATGTTTTGCTGTAAAAGCGTATACGTGTAAGACCATAAGGTTGTGGTAAAAAATCCAACAAGTACACTCGCAAAAAGAGAAAGATAAAAATTATGCATAAATACAGCCCAAAGTAGTACAGCTAAAGATTGTGCTATAAAAATATAAACTATTCTTTGATTGTTTACATACTTGCTTAATACAACAGGTCCTATAACTAAACCTAAAGCACGTGAAGAATGAAGCAAACCTAAGGCAAGAGAAGTTGCTATAATACTCGCATAGTATTTATCGACCATCAAAGCCACAAGCGCATCAAATGCAGTTAAACCTATAAATGAATGCACAATCATAAGATGTAGTGCGAGTGGGTTCTTTTTTATATAATTAAAGGTTCCTTGCATCATCTCTAAAAGGTTCTCATCACTCTTAATAACTTCAACATCTACTTTTAAAGTATAAAGCATAAAAAATGCGACGACAAACATACAAGCATCTAAGATAAATGCAGTTTTAACACCTAAATAATAGACTACAAATCCACTTAAAGCCATCCCTAAAGTGTAAGAGAATGACCAAATAATAGAATGGAGTTCATTTGCTTTTTGGAGTTTATCTCCATCGAGCACTTTTGGTAAAAGTGACATCTCTGTTGTAAAATAAAAAGAGGCTGCAGCCATCTTAAAAAATATAAGTATATAAAGAAGCCAAAGATCTGAGACTTGATTTATGAAAAGTAAAAAGAGCGTTGCAAAGAGTTCAACGAGCATAAGAGTGAGCATTAACACCTTAGGTTTTATTATATCTATTATAGTTCCAGAGAGTGGTGCTTGCACAACTCCAGCTATAAAATGCAACATTGCAACAAAAGCAACTACTTCTGGAGAAACATCCATATTCAGTAGGAGTGTATAGATTGCAACATTACTAAACCATGCACCAAAATATGCAATTAGTTGAATAAAAGAGAGTCGTCGTAATAAGGCATGGGATTTTAATAGTTCAATGTATGCTTTCATATATGGAAGATTATCATAAAAAGAGTTTTTTTTGTACTCCTTTATTTTTTCAATATTTAATTTAAGTTATTTTTATTTTTGCCGATTTGATGCTTAGTAACTACAATCTTTTAGTAAAGGAGTGCGTCATGGATGGCATAGCAAACGTTGCAAGGCAACAACAGACACAAGTCAACATATCAGAAGTTCAAGGAAGAACTGCTCAAGAAGTACAACCTCAAGTTCAACAACCTGAGAATGTTGTAAAAGAGATGCAAAAGTCTAGTTCAGAAGTAAAAATAGACTCTAAAGAGCAAGTAGAAGAGTTGGTGAATAATCTCAACAAAGCATTATCACCGATGAATACAAGTCTCAAATTTGGAGTAGACTCTGAAGATATATTTTATGTTTCGGTTATAGAATCACAAACAAATAAAATGATACGTAGATTTCCTGCTGAACAAGCTCAAGAATTTCTGCCAAAAATGCAAGAAGTAACTGGCATATTGTTTGACTCAAAAGGGTAAATAAACAACCCTTTTGATCTAATAACTAAAAGTAACTTCAATCTTAAAATCATATACTTACACCCCTACAATTATAAGCACTAACTCTCTTTTAATATATTTTGTTGTAAAATCCCTTCCATTATTTTAATTCTCAATAGGGTTTTTCATGAAAAAAGAAGTCAAAAAAGTAGTTCTAGCGTATTCTGGTGGGCTAGATACTAGTATTATTTTAAAATGGTTACAAGATGAATATAAAGCTGAAGTTATTACTTTCACAGCAGACTTAGGTCAAGGTGAAGATGTTGAACCTGCACGCCAAAAAGCACTTGACAATGGTATAAAACCTGAAAATATTTTTATTCTTGACATTCAAGAAGAGTTTGTAAAAGATTATGTTTTTCCTATGTTTAGAGCAAACGCTATTTATGAGGGAGAGTATCTTCTAGGTACATCTATTGCAAGACCACTCATCGCAAAGAAACAGATTGAAATCGCCACTAAAATGGGTGCTGATGCTGTAAGCCACGGTGCTACAGGAAAAGGTAATGATCAAGTAAGATTTGAGCTTGGCTACTTAGGGCTTAATCCAGATATTACTGTTATAGCACCATGGAGAGAGTGGGATTTAAATTCACGTGAAAAACTTTTAGCGTATGCAAGAAAACATGGTATCAAAATTGATCAAAAACACTTTGATAAAGATGGAAATCCAACTGTAAGCCCATATTCAATGGATGCAAATCTTCTTCATATCTCTTATGAGGGTCTTCACTTAGAAAATCCAATGAATGAGCCAGAAGAAAATATGTGGTTATGGACTTCTTCACCAGAAAATGCTCCTGATGAAAAAGAGTACATAACTATAGGCTATAAAAGTGGTGATCCAATCTCAATCAATGGTGTTACAATGTCACCAGCAACACTTCTTAGAACTCTCAATGAGTATGGAAATAAGCATGGTATAGGAAGAGTTGACATTGTTGAGAATCGCTATGTCGGTATGAAAGCACGTGGATGTTATGAAACTCCAGGTGGAACAATTATGTTAAAAGCGCACCGTGCAATCGAGTCTATCTGTCTTGACCGTGAAGAAGCACATATGAAAGATGGTATGATTGCTAAATATGCTGAACTTATTTATAATGGCTATTGGTTCTCTCCAGAGCGTGAAATGATGCAAGCAGCAATTGACACTACGCAAAAATATGTAGAGGGAACGGTAAAATTAAAACTTTATAAAGGAAATGTTGAAGTTGTAGGTCGTGAGTCAGAAATGTCTTTATACTCTGAAGCACACTCAACATTTGAAGAAGACGAAGTATACAATCAAAAAGATGCAGAAGGTTTTATTAGACTTAATGCACTTAGACGCATTATTGCAGGTAAAAAAAGAAATCATTTAAAAAAGGATTAATATGAGTATAATCAAAATTGACATAAACTCCCCAGAATTTAAGGAGCGAATGGAAAAAACTATAAAGTTTACTGACAAAGTAATCAATCAGTTTGGTTGGGAATATAATCCACAAGAAGAAGTTAACGAAGGTGTACAAATGGGTCTTGCACGTAACAAGATTATGTACAATAAACTTTTTTGCCCATGTTTTATGGTTGAAGAAGTTGATGGAAAACCTCAAAGTGTTGATAATAGAATATGTCCATGTTCACCAGCAATTAACAAAGAAATACCTGAAGAGGGTTCATGCCATTGTGGAATTTTTTGTACACCTGAGTTTGCAGCAGCTAAACGTATTGAACTTGGCATGGAAGAGGCCGCACATACGCACTCACGTGGTCTTACAAAAGAAGAATGTGTAGCCTTAGTAGCTCAAAGCGAACTAGATGGAGATGAACTCTCAGCACTTATAGAAGCACGTGAACTTGGAATGGTAAACTTTACCATAGTTGATGTTCGTGAGCATATGGAGTGGCAAATGGGTCATATAAAAGGTGCAGATAAATTAGTGCCAACAAGTAGCTTTTTTCAAGCTTGGGATGAAGCAAAACTTGCTAAAGATGAAAATATTATTCTTTATTGTCACGTAGGAAGCCGTTCAGCTCATGTTGCACGAATACTTATTGATATGGGATATAGCAAGATTGGAAACCTTACTCATGGTATAGTTTCTTACGGTGGAGAAAAAATAAGATAATGAAAGTACTTTTAATTAAAGATGTAAAAACCTTAGGTAAAGCGGGTGAAGTTAAAGAGGTCAAAGATGGTTATGGCAAAAATTTTCTTATAGGCAAAGGTTTTGCAAAACATGCCACAGAAGAAATTTTAGCACAACATAAAGCAGAGGAAGCTCAAAAAGCAGCTGATTTGGCTACAGAAATAGCTTCTCTTACTGAAATGGCTAAAAAACTTGATAAATGTGAAATTATACTCACTAAAAAACTTGGTCAGAATGGTCATCTCTTTGGTTCAATTACAAAAGATGAAGTAGCACAAGCACTTTTAGAACAACACACTATAGAGATAGATAAAAAACATATTGCTGATAAAGTCTCAATTAAAACTGTTGGTGAACATGAGCTAGATTTAAAACTTGGACATGGTTTACACGCAACACTTCATGTTGATGTGCAGGGGGAGTAAAAATTAATGTTTGATGCCACTACCATTCTTGCCTACAAAGGTCAAAATAAAGCGGTCATCGGTGGTGATGGTCAAGTTACCTTTGGAGACAGTGTTCTCAAAGGTAATGCGACAAAAATACGTACATTACATCACGGTAACATATTAGCAGGCTTTGCTGGAAGTACAGCTGACGCATTTAATCTTTTTGATATGTTTGAAGAGTTCTTAGAAAATAAAAAAGGGGATTTACTTAAATCCGTTGTCGAATTTTCTAAAGCTTGGAGAAAAGATAAAGTGCTTCGTCGCTTAGAAGCTATGATGATAGTCCTCAACAAAGAACACATATTTATACTCACAGGTAATGGCGATGTTGTTGAACCAGAAGATGGTGAACTCGCTTCCATTGGCAGTGGTGGGAACTATGCTATTTCGGCTGCTCGTGCTCTTAAGAAACACGCCAACCTTGATGAAGAAACTCTTGTCAAAGAGAGTTTAGCTATAGCTGCTGATTTATGCATATACACAAACCACAACATTAAAACTCTAACACTATAGGATTGAGGGAATGAACTTAACTCCAAAAGAGATAGTAGAATACCTAGATAATTATGTAATAGGTCAAAATAGTGCTAAAAAAACAATAGCACTTGCTCTTCGTACTCGCTATAGAAGAATGCACCTAGAGAATGAACTTCAAGATGAAATCATGCCAAAAAATATTTTGATGATTGGTTCAACTGGAGTTGGAAAAACAGAAATTTCTCGTCGTTTAGCTCGTATGATGAAAGTACCTTTTATAAAAGTCGAAGCATCTAAATATACGGAAGTAGGATTTGTAGGTCGCGATGTAGAATCAA
This sequence comes from Sulfurimonas sp., assembly GCA_041595535.1. Lineage (GTDB taxonomy): Bacteria > Campylobacterota > Campylobacteria > Campylobacterales > Sulfurimonadaceae > Sulfurimonas. The sequence continues at coordinate 21,957 of JBFHKA010000002.1, forward strand.
TGATACGTGACTTAGTTGTAAATGCCATAAGTATTGTCAAAGCTGAACACGAAGAAGCTAATCGAGAAAAAATAGAAAATTATGCTCTCAATAAAATTGTCGAGAAACTTCTTCCTCCACTTCCTACAGGAGCAAGTGAATCCAAAAAAGACGATTATCAAAGACTTTTAGAAGCAATGGAAAAGCGTGTTTTAAATGGAGAGATGGATGATAGAATCATCGAACTTGAACTTGAAAAAATAAATATTGAGTTTAATGATACAAATTTACCTCCTGAGATGGCAAAGGTACAAGAGAGTTTTTCAAAAGTTTTTGCCACAATTAATAAAGAAGACAATAAAAGAGAAGTGACCGTAAAAGATGCGAAAGTCCTTTTACATCAAGAGGCTTCATCTAAACTACTTAACATGAACAGTGTAACAACAGAAGCACTTAAACGTGCAGAAGATGGTGGAATTATTTTTCTTGATGAAATAGATAAAATTGCTCTTAGTGAAAAAAGTCAAGGAAGAAATGATCCGAGTAAAGAGGGAGTACAACGTGACTTACTTCCAATTGTTGAGGGGAGTAGTGTTTCAACTAAATATGGGACAATAAATACTGACCATATTCTTTTCATCGCTGCAGGAGCTTTTCATGTAAGTAAACCAAGTGATCTCATACCAGAACTTCAAGGAAGATTTCCGTTACGTGTAGAATTAGAATCACTAACGGAAGAGTCACTTTACAAAATTCTTACACAAACAAACAACTCTTTACTTAAGCAATATGAAGCACTCTTATCTGTAGAAGGTATGAAACTTACTTTTGAAGATGAAGCGATACATGCAATTTCAAAACTCTCGCATAGAGCAAATGAACTTACAGAAGATATTGGGGCGAGGCGATTACATACAGTACTTGAAAAAGTACTTGAAGATATTAGCTTCAACGCTGATATGCACAGTGGTGAAGAAGTTATTATTACAGCATCACTGGTTCATGAAAAACTTGATGAAATTGTTGAAGATAACGATTTATCAAGATATATTTTATAAACATAAACACAAGGAATAGTATGACAAAAGCAGGTTTCGTTTCTCTGATAGGACGTCCTAACGCAGGTAAAAGTACACTAATGAATTCACTTCTTGGTGAAAAAATAGCCATGGTAAGCCAAAAGGCAAACGCAACACGCAGAAGATCAAATGCTATTGTTATGCATAATAAAGCGCAAATCATATTCATTGATACTCCAGGACTGCATGAAAGAGAAAAAATTCTCAATCAATTTATGCTAGAAGAAGCGCTTAAGGCTATGGGAGATTGTGATTTAATTGTTTATTTAGCCCCTGTTACAGACAATGTTGAACATTATGAACGTTTTTTAGAACTCAATAAAAATAAAATTAAGCATATTATTGTTCTAAGTAAAATTGATCAAGTGAATCAAGATAAACTTTTTAAAAGAATTGCTTCTTATAATAAATATGCGGATAAATTTGAAGCACTTATACCTGTAGCAATTCCTAAAAAAGTTGGTCATACAGACTTACTAGACACCATTACTAGACACCTTCCAGATTCCCCTTACCTTTTTGATCCTGAAGACTTAACAAGTGAGCTTGTTCGTGATATTTATGCTGGTTTTATACGTGAGAGTATCTTTGAAAATGTGAGTGATGAAGTTCCTTACGAATCTGATGTAATTATAGAAGGCATAGAAGAAGAAAAAGGTTTAGATAGTATTTACGCAATGATTATCATAGAAAAAGAGTCACAAAAAGGCATTATAATTGGCAAAGGTGGAGAAACAATTAAACGCATAGGAAAAGCTGCTCGAGAAAAGATAGAGAGGCTTAGTGGTAAAAAAACATTCTTGAAACTACAAGTTAATGTCAAAAAAGGCTGGACAAAGGATGTGAACTTTTTAAAAGAGATAGGATATAACAATGCAAAATAATTTTTATACTATAGTGCTACTTATGCTCTTTTCAACTTCAATATTTGCTCAAGATATACTAACAGAATATAGGAACAATGGAGTTGAAGGCATTGAGCAAACAATGGATAAAGAGCTAACAAGCCAAAAATATTGGCAAGAGTATCTTCAAAATACAGACACAACATTTGGTTATATAGAGTCTTATCCTGACATATTAGTATGTGATAAATCAAAATCGAGTTTAACACTTTATAGAAAAGACCTAAATAATACTTATAAATTGGATAAAAAGTATAGTGCTTTCACAGGAAAAATTGAGGGAGATAAATATAAGGAAGGAGATCTTCGAACTCCAATTGGAATCTACAATCTTACAGAAAAAATATCTAATGTTGACTCTTTTTATGGTCCAATGGCATTTGTAACATCTTACCCAAATATTTATGATAAATATAAAGGAAAAAATGGATCAGGGATTTGGATTCATGGACTTCCAATTGAACAAGAGAGAGATGAATTTACTAAAGGTTGTATTGCCATAGACAACCAAAGTATAGAGTGTCTCAACAAAAACATTGACATAACAAAGACACTTCTTGTCATAAGTGCTGCCCAAATCAATCAGAACATTTCTAAGAAAACTCTTAGTATTATACTCTCAGAACTCTTTAGTTGGAGATATGCTTGGATTTATAATGATTTGGAGAAATATTTAAATTTTTACTCTTCAGAATTTATTCGATATGATGGGATGAAATTTGAAAAATTTCAATCTTATAAAAAAAGGATTTTTGCAAAACAAGAAGAAAAAACAATTATTTTAAATAATATAAATGTAATACCCTATCCAAATGCAGAAAATACATTTCAAATCTCTTTTAACGAACTGTATAAATCAACTAGTTTTTCATTTACTGGAAATAAAATATTAATTTTAAAGTTAATAGATAATAAAATGAAAATTATTACAGAAAAATAAATGTATTTTTTTTCAATATTGCTTTTCATTTTTTTATCTGTTTCTTTACCTGCAAATGTGCAACTCATAAAAAAAGAAAATATTGATTCAAATACTACACTTCTTGTTATTGGGGGAATACATGGAGATGAACCAGGTGGTTATTTTTCTGCATCTTTGCTAGCCACGCATTACACAATCAATTCTAAAAACTTATGGATTATCCCAAATCTTAACAGAGAGAGTATTATTGAAGACAACCGTGGAATTCATGGAGACATGAATAGAAAATTTGCCTCTATTAAGAAGATGGACAAAGATAGAGCAATTGTTGAAGAGGTAAAAAAGATAATTCTCGAAAAAAAAGTCTCTTTAGTTCTTAATTTACACGATGGGCATGGCTTTTATCGTCAAAAAGACAATGGAAGTATTTTCAACCCAACTGCTTGGGGGCAAACTTGTGTTATTGATCAATGTAATTTAAAACAAGACCAACCTTTTGGTAATTTAAACAATATAGCTCTTACTGTTAAAAATAATGTTAATAAAAGACTTCTAAAAGAGCATCATAGTTTTAATGTAAAAAATACAAAAACAAAATATGATGATGAAGCTATGCAACTCTCGCTAACATATTTTGCTGTAACAAATAACAAACCAGCTTTTGCGATTGAAACAAGTAAAAACCTATCTACACTAGCACAAAAAGTTTTTTATCAACTTCTTGCAATAGAAGAGTATATGAAAATTATGGATATAAAGTACAAAAGAGATTTTGAACTTAATGTAAAAAATCTCTCAACTATACTTAAAGACTATGGAACTTTAAAGATAAATAACACAATTCTATTAAATTTGTGTGATATCAAAAATACTTTAAGCTTTATTCCGATAAAATCGGAGAGTAATATGTTTAATTTCTCCCATCCTTTAGGAGTAGTTAAAAAATATAAGGGTAAATTTATAGTCTTTGTTGGAAACAAAAAGATTACAGAATTAAAACCTCAATACTTTAAATTGTCGCAAACTTGTTCTGAAGATTTTACTCTTGAGGTTGATGGAAAATCACTGAAGGTTAAAAAAGCTACAGAATTTTATGTAAATGACGATTTTACGGTGAGAACTAGTAAGGACTATCGTGTAAATATTATTGGCTTCTCCGCAAAGGGATATCTTGATGAAAGTGGGTTAGAAATCTCTATGAAAGGTTTAAACCGAAAATTTTCTCTTGATAAAGAAAGTAAAGTTTACAGGATAGAAATATATAAAAATGACGAATTCTGTTCCATGTTAATGGTTCATTTTAAATAGGATTATAGTTAATGAGCACACCTACACAGCACTCTTTTTCCAGTGTACTATCGGTTAATCCATATAAAGGAACATACTTTAGTGGAGTATCTAGTTTTTTAAGTGAATCTACTTCACCTGAGTTTTCTAAACACCAGTTTGTACTTTCTTACTTAAATACAAAAGAGTTTATTAATGCACAAATAGAAGTTAGCAAAAATATTCCTGAAGAAGATCTCTATGATGCAATTAACTCAAAAGCATATGATGACTTAGCATTAGATCAAGCAGTTGAATACCAGATACAGTACATAGAGACGTTTAGTAATTTAGATGAAGAAAATAGATATTTTCATGTTTTTATTGTTGATCCTTTAACTGTTACAAGCACTTTTGCACCTGTTATTGAAAAAATAAAATATATTGATGTTATCATCCCAGCCCCACTTCTTCTAAAGTCACTTTACTCTAAAGAAATTATTGATAATAATGGTGTTCACTGCTTTATCTATTTTCAAGAAAATGATGCTTTTATCACTATCTATAGAGATAAAGAATTTGTTTACACAAAATCAATAAAGTACTCATTCTATGATATGCACGAAAGATTTTGTGAACTTTATGGAGAGAGAGTTGAGTATAGTAGCTTTTTAGATTTCTTTACATATCACTCCTTAAAAGAAACAACTAGTGATTACAAAGAATTCTTTATTAAACTCTATAAAGAACTCTTTGCAAATATTAATGATATTTTAACGTATGCAAAACGTGCCTTTGAAATTGACAAGTTTGAACATGTATATATAGGTTCACAACAACAAACAGTTACAAAACTAGATGAGATGCTTGAGGTTGAATTAAATATTAAGTCTAGTGATTTTGAATTCAACTATGGTTTTGAGTCTGCAGAAAATTTGTATGTAGATCAACTTCATGCACTTATGAACATCTATACAACACTACCAGAGGATGAAAAATATAAATGTAACTTTACAGTTTATAAGAGACCTCCTGCATTTATTCAAAGAGAGAGTGGAAAGCTTATTATGTTAGTTGCTGCTTCTTTTGCCTTAGCATTTGCATACCCAATTACATACTGGATTTTGACATATGCTCAAACATTACAAAAAGATTTATTGAAACAAGAATATGATGAAGTTCATAATATAAAAATAACTCGTGAAGCTACAATAAAAAATAAGATTGCCGACAAAGAAAAAGCAACTATTTTACTTACTCAAGAGCAAAATGAATACACAGATAAAAAGAATACTCTTGTAAAAATTCATGAAGTTAAAGTAGATTATCCTATGAAAGCTAAACTTCTTGCAACTTTTATAAAAGATTTGAACAAGTTTAGTGTTAGAGTAGACGCTATTAATTATTCTGAAAAAGAAAATAATAAATCTTTTAATTTGAATCTAGTCTCATCTAAAGACAGAAGAGTCACTCAACTTGTAGAACATCTGACAAAAATATATGAAAATAAATTTAAGTTTGAACTTGAGGATATTTCCTACGATAGTGATGTCAAACAATATTTTAGTGAATTAAAGGTGAAAATATTATGAAAATAAATATTGAAGACTATTTACATAGAATTGACGCTGCTTTTAAAGGCAAAGAGCAAAAAGAAATTTACATGACTTATATTATGGTGGCAGCTGGAATTTTTGCTTTTGCATATTTATTATTCTGGGATAGCTCATTTGATAGTTTTGCAGAAACACATGCAAATGTTGAAAAACTGGATACTCAAATTAATAATGACAAAAATTATATTCGAGCTAATCCTGAAAACAAGATAACTCAATTAGATAAAGAAATACAAAGTATTAATGATAAAATGATTGCTATAAAAGATAATAATGCATATATAAAAAGTAAAATTGAAACTATTTCCTCTTTAATCTATGACGAACGAACATGGGGTGAGTATCTTGATTCTATCTCTAAAAATGCTCAAAAATACAATGTGAAAATTATCAACTTTACAAATAAATATGCAAAAAACTCTGATTCTTTTGGTCATGTTTTAGATATTACTGTAAAGTCTGAAGCTAACTATATCAATACACTTAAATTCATCAACTCTATTGAACAAAGTAATTTAGTTGTTGATATACATGATTTAAATATTAGCGCGGGTAAAAACTTAACTTCAGATTTAAATATTTCAGTTTGGGGGATAACATACTAATGAAAACTTTATTATTAATGCTAATATTATTCACAAGTTATGCTTTTTGTTCTGATGAACTCTCATGGGTAGATGAACAAGTTGAAGCAATTAAGCCATCAAGAATTGGGATGGATTATAGCACTTTAACTAAGCTAAGTAATCCATTTATATTTTTGGATAGAAGTGACAAAAAAGAGCAAAAATCATCCGTTCAAAGACTATTGACTACAAATTCAGCTCCAAAAAGCATAGAACTAAAAGTGCAAAAACAAGTTTTGTCTCTTTTTGCAATTTTAAATAGTTCGGCTATGATAAATCAAAAATGGTACAAAAAAGGTGATGAGGTAAATGGTTATACAATACAAGAAATTTATCCAAAATCAGTTTTACTAAGTAAAGACAAAAAACAACTGCTTCTCTCAACAAGAAGTATAAGCAAAAATCTAAAATTTCACAATAAATAGGATTATAACATGACATTTATCAAAACATCGGTATACTCGACAATTCTAGCTGTTTTACTTTCAGTCAATAGTTTTGCAGATTGTTCTTATGAACTCTTCAGTATCAGTTCAGCAAAAGATACAAAAATCATTGAGTTTATTAATCAACTCAGTGATGAATGTGGGTTTAGTATTATAGTTACAGATCCAAATGCTGAGAAGTTTCTAGAGAACAAGCTCAATAAAACAAACTTGAAAAACTTAACAATCGATGAAGTACTTGATATTATCTTAACAGAAAATAATTTATCGTATACGCTAGATAATAATCTACTAAAAATTTCGTATCTTACAACTAGAGTTTTTGCGATTGACTATATCCTTTCTCAAAGAAAAAGCAAAGGAAATACGGATGTGACGTTGAGTTCATCAGCAGCAAGTGGTCAAAATGGTATTTCAACAGGTAATAGTAGTAACTCTTCTGGTAACTCTGATTCATCGTCAAAAAGTTCTGATTCTCAAACTGGTATTAAAATAGAAAGCACAGATGAAGTCAAATTTTGGGAAGCTTTAGATTTAGAATTTCAAAGAGTTTTAAACCGTCCGCATGACTCGTATGCATGTGAAGCTCCTATTATTAATAAAAATGCAGGTTTAGTAACGGTTACTGCAACATCTAAACAAATTAAACGCTTTGAAAAATATTTGGCACAACTTCAAAGTAAAGTACAATTACAAGTTTTAATTGATGTTCAACTTCTTTCTGTTACTATGAGTGAAGGCAAATCTACTGGTATTGATTGGAAACAACTTTACGCACTCCAAAATGTTAAAGTGGCAGTAGATAGTAGAAATGTAGAAAATGTTACTAAGTTTGAAGACACATCTATTACTGAAGGTATATATGGTAATGCAAAAGCTCTCGTCCAAATGGTTACAATTCAAGCAAATGGCGAATTAAATGAAGTAGTGAAATTTCTACAAACGCAAGGAGATGTTAATTCTATATCAAATCCTAAAGTTTTAACACTAAATAACCAGCCGGCTTTAATTACAGCTGGAACAGAATACTTTTACAAAATAACAAGTACAGAAACCTTGGCAGGTGGTTCTGGTGCTGGTGCACAGAGTCAAAATGAAAATATTCAGTCTGTTTTTGCAGGTGTGTTGCTAACAATTACACCAGAAATTTCTGATGATAAGACAATAACTCTGAAAATAAATCCATCTCTTTCTGAAACAACTACAGACATTTCAGCAACAGATAACTCAAGTCGAAAAATGCCTCCTGATCTCTCTCGTCGTCAACTCTCTTCTGTTGTTACCGTCAAAGATGGTAATCGAATCATTTTAGGCGGTTTAATCAATACAACCAACAGAAACGAGGCAAGTAAAGTACCTATTTTAGGTGATATTCCTGTTATAAATTATCTCTTTAAGTATGAAGAGAAAGTAAAGCAAGTGCAAGAATTAGTTATCATTATAGAGCCACATATTATTCATAAAGAGATAAATTCTGTCTCTTTAGCTGAGTTAGGTTATGAGGGCTTAGATGAGAGTATTTTAACGGCTGAATCGGCTTCTCGATCTAAAAAAGCAGATAATCTTAGTCAGAAAAATGCTCCAAAAGTTGGTTTGAAAAATTCATCCGAAACAAACAAATAAGGTACATTATATATGAACAGCAGTATCTATATAAGTTCCAAAGATGTTTTTTTAGATACTGTGAATGCAAAAGATTATATACAGTTAGACCGTGTATCTACAATATATCAAGCACTCAAAGATTCTATAAAAAAACCTCTTAAAATGATTCTTCTCTATGGTCGACCTGGAACAGGGAAAAGCATGTTTCTTAATAAGCTTTATAAGGATTTATCATCATCTCAGGATGTTTATCTTTATAAAACTCCAATTTTAGACGAAAGTGAATTTTATAAACTACTTGCACAAGATATTTTTGGCACTAAATACAATGGTGAACTTAACTTCACTCAATTTATGAAAATAGTAGACTCAAAACAATTTGATCAAATTCCTGTTGTTTTATTAGATGAAGCACAGCTGTATTCTGATGTTTTAATGGAAAAAATACGATTACTCTCTGATACAAGAAGCTTGAAATTTGTAATCACTCTGCATAAAACAGAAAAAGAAGACATTATTGCGAAAGAACATTTTCAAACAAGAATATGGGAAACAATAGAGCTTGAAAATGCTTCAAGTGGTGAATTGAAAATTTATATTCAAAAGAAACTTATGAAAGCAAACTGTTTTGACACTGCAAATATGTTTACAACAAAATCAGTAAATAGAATTCACAAAATTACAAATGGAAATTACAGAGATACAAATAAACTTCTCTATACTCTTTTTGATATATATACAGTATATGAAGAGAACTATAAACACAAATCACTTAAAACACATCAAGTGCCTATCAAGCTTATTGAAATGTCTGCTATTCAAACAGGTTTAATACATGCTTAATATCCCAGAATTAGAAAAAAAATGGTTACGCTATAAAATCAAATCTTTTATTCCTCATGTAATTATTCTTTTGAGCTTTTTTGTTATTCTAATCTTATTTTTGACATTTATAAGTGAAGATACAATGAATGCAGTAAAACATGAGCCAACAATAACTGTATCTTCCGTGGAGCAGGATTCAAATAGTTATTTAATGTCAAAAAAACATAAAATAGAGCCAGTGTATATAAAGCAAAAAAATGAAGTTATGAGTAATTCACAATTGCCACCAAGTTCTAGCAAACTAGAACTCAAGCCATCTTTTACTTTTATGCAAGAGATGCAAGATTCTATGCAACCATACTACGAAAGTGAAAAACAGGAGAATTCTTCTTTATCTAAAGTAGAACAAAAAACTCCTTCATCAGTCGTAACAACTACGGATGTAACAGAAGTAAAAGAAGAAGGTATGCAAAAAGAAACTCCTCAGGATGAAGTTTTTGAAGAGCCTATCAAAATAAATATTCAAAGAAAAAATACTAAAAATGATATTCAAGAAATTATTAGACGATTTAAAAAAAACAACAATCCTGCACTCAGTCTTTTTGTCGCAAAAAAATATTATGAGTTAGGAGACTACTCACAATCATATAACTATGCACTTATTACAAATCAGTTAAACAGAGATATTGAAGCAAGTTGGATTATTTTTTCAAAATCACTGGTCAAATTAGGAAAACAAGATATGGCTATTAAAACATTAAAAGAGTATATTCAATACTCTCATTCTGAAAGGGCGATGTTACTCTTAAATGAAATCACATCGGGGAAATTTAAATGAAAATCATTTTAGCTCTTTTTTTAACTATATCTCTCTATGCAGACATTAAAAGAGATATGTTTGATTTATATCAAAATAAAAAATTTGAAGATGTATGTACAATGGGATTTGACAATTTTAATCAAAATAGAAAAGATGAAGAGTTTGTCTCTCTCTATGCTTTTGCTTGTTTAAATTCAGATTATATAGATAGATTGACAGTCCCAATAGCAACGCTTAAACAATCAAAAGAATCACGTGCAAATGCCGCATATTTTTCGATAATACTTATGCAAAAAAAGTTACTTTATCATTCTCTAGTTGATAACTATAATCTTTCATCTTTTGAATTTCCAACAACAGATTATATTCTCTCTAAAGTTTTTGATCTTTACTCTCAATTAGGAGAGCATAAACCTAGGTCTTTTTATCTTTTTGAAGACCCTAAAGATCCAAAAATAACATACAAACTCTATTTATCTAAAAACTATAAACTAACTCAAATGATTATTGAAGAGTTTTATGATACAATAGCTGTTAAACGCCATGTTTACTGGTAGGAGTGACTTTTGGATAGAATAACGACAGACTTACTAAACAACGGCTCAATCATGAAAGGGCAAGTTGATAGACTTCTAGCAAAAGGTATTAGTGAAAACCTCATTTTAAGAGATATAACCCTTTCTGGTTTTATGACTATGGATAGGCTTATTCGTCATATTGTACAGATGGTGAGAGATGGTGTATATAAACTCTCTATTATCGACAATTATGATTATATTCACGAAAAAGCTGTTCTAGAAAAACTAGCTCAAGAACTTAACTTACTCTTTGTAGATTTAGATTCTATTGATATGGACTATAATCTTACAAATAAAGTTCCATTAGCACAACTACAAAAACACAATGTAATTCCAATATCACAAGATGATATGAGTGTTATTGTGGCTTTTAACGATCCCTTAGATATTGATGCCCAAGAAGCGATTCAAAGACTTTTTCCAAGAAAAGTTCTTAAAATTGCACTTAGTACAAAAAAGCAGATAGGCTCTTACTTATATAAAATAGCTCTTAAAGACAGTGTTAAAGATTTAGTTAAAAAAATAAAAGATGAATTAAATTCTATTAACTCTCTTGAAGAACAACAAGAAGCATCTTCCATTTTACTTCTCATTGATGTAATACTAAAAACTTGTATTAATGGTCGCGCAAGTGATATTCATATAGAACCTACAGAAAAAAACTGTGTAGTTCGTGGGCGAATAGATGGTAAACTCACTGAAATGTTTATTTTTGAAAAGGGTATCTACCCTCCTCTAGCATCACGTCTAAAACTCTTAGCTAATCTCGATATTGCAGAAAAAAGAAAGCCACAAGATGGGCGTTTTTCAACTTTAGTTGGAGCTAGGGAATATGATTTTCGTATATCTACCCTTCCTATACTCTATGGTGAGTCTATAGTTATGCGTGTACTTGATAAAGAAAAGGCACTTGTAAAACTGGAAGAGGCAGGGATGGATACAGCTAGTTATCATAAGTTATTAAAAGGCTTGCAAGCTCCATATGGCATTATACTAGTTACTGGTCCTACAGGTTCAGGTAAAACAACAACACTTTATGGAGCGCTCAATGAACTTAGAAATGTTGAGGACAAAGTTATTACTGTTGAAGATCCTGTTGAGTATAGAATGAACCTTATTCAACAAGTACAAGTAAACCCAAAAGTGGGGTTAAGTTTTGCTGATGCACTGCGTTCAATACTCCGTCAAGATCCAGATAAAATCATGATTGGTGAGATTCGTGATCAGGAAACACTTGAGATTGCTATAAAAGCAGCCTTAACAGGTCACTTGGTGATTTCAACTTTGCATACAAATGATTCTATTTCTGCAATTCCTCGTATGGCAGATATGGGTATTGAGCACTACCTAATAAGTGGTGCTTTGGTTGCAATACAAGCACAACGACTTGTAAGAAAAATATGTAACTATTGTAAAACAGAAGAAACACTTTCAGCCTCTATTTTGGAGGAAATTCATGCGCATGTTCCTGAGGGAACCAAGTTTTATAAAGGAAGTGGATGCAAAGAGTGTGGAGGTAGTGGCTATATGGGGAGAGAAATGATATGTGAAGTACTACCTATTTCAGAAGCTCTCTCTTCTTTAATAGCGAACGGTGCTTCCAAAGATGAACTATTAAGAGTTGCTCTCAAAGAGGGATTTGTACCTATTTTTCAAAATGGAATAGAAAAAGCAGTAGAGGGAATTACTAGTATTGAAGAAATCTTAAAGGTGGCAAAAGGATGAAATATTTTATAGCAACTGTGTTTACAAAAGGGAAAAAAGAAGAAATACCATTCTATGCTGAAGATAAAAAAGAAGCAATGGGATATGCAAAACTTAAGTTTTCTGGCATCATTATTAAAGTTACTGAGGCGCAAGAACCTTTAGAAGCACAATTTAAAAAGTTTAAAGCAAACTTTATGCAAAATATCCGAAAGAAAAAAATTAAGCCTGATGCACTTATAGCCTCTATTAGACAATTAGCTGTTATGACAAACGCAGGGATTTCAATTCATGATTCTTTGAATAATATTGCTGATGCAACAACGGATGAAGCATTAAAAATTGTATTTTCAAAACTTGCGGATGATATAAATTCAGGGCGTTCACTTTCGGCTTCAATGGATAATTTTCGTTATGAACTAGGTAATTTAACACTTGCGATGGTTCAACTTGGAGAAAAAACAGGTAATCTTGATGAAGCGCTCTATGCACTTGCTGATATGCTAGAGGAGATCCGCGCTAACTTTATAAAATTTAAAAAAGCGATGGCATATCCTCGAAATGTTATGATTGCTATGGCTGTCGCTTTTACAATCCTTATTTCTATGGTTGTACCAAAATTTAAAGATATGTTTGAAAAGCTCCATGTTGACCTTCCTCTTCCAACAAAAATATTACTTACGCTTGAAAATCTTTTTAATAATTATGGACTTTATGTTTTAGCTGTTCTCTTCATTTCTTTTATGACATTTAAATATCTTATAAATAACTATACTCATATTAGATATGGATGGCACAAAGTTTTACTACGAACCTATCTTATCAAAAATATTATTATGTATTCTACTTTAAGTAGGTTTACACTCGTTTTTTCTGAGCTTATTCGAGCAGGTATTCCAATAGCCGAAGCACTTGATACTTCTATCTCCATGATAGACAATTTACCACTAAAGTCTAAGTTACTCTCTGTTAGACAAACTGTTGAACAAGGGGGAACGTTAAACAAAGGTTTACAAGATACAAAACTTTTTGAAAATATGATTATTCAGATGATTAGTGCTGGTGAAGATAGTGGTACTCTTGATACAATGATTAAAAAAGTTGCAGAGTATTATAAAATGCGTTTTGATGCAATTATTGATGGACTAAGTGAATCTATTGAACCAATTATGCTTTTCATTATTGCTGGTATGGTTATCTTACTTGCTCTTGGTATTTTCTTGCCTATGTGGAGTCTTGGAAGCGCTGTAGGTGGTCACTAACAACCTATAAAAAGAGCTTATTTATGAAGCTCTTTTACGACTCTTTTTACTTTTTCTAAGAATTTTTTCATACTATTTTCATCTGATTTTAGTATGTAAACTATTTTGGCATCAAACTTTTTTTCAATAATATCTATAGATAACTCTTCACACTCGTACTCTACAAGCCTTACATCACTATATTCTATTTCAATAGTTTGAATACTCTCTTTTTTATACTCATAAAAAACTGCAGAATCAAAAACTAAATTCACTGCATCACTATAAGCACGAACAAGTCCTCCTGTCCCGAGTTTTGTACCTCCAAAATATCTGACTATAATAACTGCAGAGTTAATTAATTCTTTGCCCTGAAGAACCATTAAAGATGGCTTTCCTGATGTTCCTTTTGGTTCTCCATCATCACTTGAATGTTCAACAATCTGCTCATATTCATTTAAGTATCTAAATGCAGATACAAAATGTCTTGCTTTTGGATGTTCTGCTTTAAGCTTTTGAAGTATCTCTTCATATCTGTCATAGGGGGTGAGGTGAGCAATAAACTTCGATTGCTTCACCTCAAGTGTAGTGTAGGAGTGTTCTTTTATATACAACATCGATTATGCTAAATTTGTATATATTTTATGAACATCCTCATCATCTTCAAGTTTCTCTAATATTTTGTCTATATCTACTTGTTGTTCTTCACTAATTTCAATAGGAGTATTTGCTATACGCTCTAAAGTTGCTTTTGTAATTTCTATACCCATACTTTCAAGCGCCTCATTTAAAGTACCAAAACTTGTATAGTCAGCTGTTACTAAGCATAAACCATCTTCTTCCTCTATCTCTTCTAACCCAGCATCAATTAGTTCTAACTCTAACTCTTCAACGTCCATTCCTTCTTTTAAAGCAAATTCAAAAATAGCCTTACGTGCAAACATAAATTCTAATGAACCATTTGTAAGCATCTCTCCACCATTTTTGTTTAACGTGCTTTTTACATTTGCAACTGTACGTGTATTGTTGTCTGTTGCACACTCTATAAAGATTAAAACACCATGAGGGGCTTTTCCTTCAAAGTTCACTTCTGCCATATCTTTTAAATCTTTTGCAGTTGCTCGTTTAATAGCAGCATCAATATTATCTTTAGGCATGTTTTCAGCTTTAGCATTTAAAATAGCTGTACGAAGTTTAGGGTTCATATCTGGATCACCTCCCCCCTCTTTTGCTGCCATTGTAATCACTTTACCAAGTTTAGGAAACAGTTTTGACATTGCTCCCCATCTTTTTAGTTTTGATGCTTTTCTATATTCAAAGGCTCTACCCATAAATTTAATCCTAAATAATTATTTTTGAAATTATATCATTTTAGATGTATAATACGAAATAAGGAATATATATGCGACCTGGTTTTACACTCAAACACCGCTTTTTTAGTGCTTTTCGTGAAATATTTGTTCATCATCATGGTTCTCTGGAGTTTCGTGCAAAGATTTTTGCCATTCTTATCGCAGCGAATGATACACCAGCTGCTGAAAATTATGCAGTTATAAAAGACATTGGTATGCATATTTATGATGGAAATAGCGATAGAGCCAATCTTCTCATGTTATCAACAAAAGAGCTTGTACAAAAGATTAAAGTCACGCATGAATTAGATATTGATAAATTAATACATAATATTCAACAAGAACTCAAAATCGTCCCTAGATATGCAAAAAAAATAGATATTAAAGCACTAAAACCCCTTTTATCTTTTACACATAATGCAGATACACTTTCATATCAAGAGAATATTTTAGAATTTTTAGAAAATTTAAGAAATGAAACACTTCAGACAAAAAAACATCAAATTGATGAAGATGAAAAATTAAAATAAATAGGATAATGCAAATGGATATACAAACAATAGCTCTACATTCAGGATATGAAAAAGATTCACAAGGGACAATGGCTGTACCAATTTACATGTCAACTGCATATGAGTTTCGTGATGTTGAACATGCAGCAAATCTCTTTGCACTCAAAGAACTTGGCAATATTTATACTCGTCTCAACAACCCTACAACAGATGTTTTTGAAAAACGTTTTGCAGAACTTGAGGGTGGTGAAGCTGCACTGGCCACTTCTAGTGGTATGAGTGCTATTTTCTTCGCAATAGCAAATGCAGCAGAAGCTGGAGACAATATCATCTGCGCAAAACAACTCTATGGTGGTAGCCTAACATTAAATGCACATACACTTAAAAGATTTGGCATTGAAGCTCGTTTTTTTGATGTACAAAATCCTTCTGAAATTGAAGCTCTTATAGATGAAAAAACAAAAGTTATTTTTTTTGAATCTTTGACAAATCCAAGTATTGATGTAGCAGATATAGAAGCAATTACAGCCATTGCAAATAAACACGGTATTTTGAGTGTTGTTGACAATACAGTAGCAACTCCAATTTTGTGCCGTCCTTTTGATTTTGGTGTCGATGTAACAGTGCATAGTGCCTCAAAATACACAACTGGTCAAGGCCTTGCAATTGGTGGTATCTTAGTTGAGAGAAAAGGCTTAGTAGAAAAGCTCAAAGGAAACAGTCGCTATGCACATTTTAATACGCCAGATGGCTCTTATCATGGACTTGTATATGTAGATGTACCTCTTCCACCTTTTACGTTACGTGCAAGGTTGTCACTACTTCGAGATATAGGTGCTGTAAGTTCTCCATTTAACTCTTGGCTTTTTATACAAGGGATGGAAACACTTTCATTACGCATGAAGGAGCATTCAAATAATGCACTTGAACTTGCAAAATTTTTAGAAGCACATCCGAAAGTAAAAAAAGTAAACTACCCTGGATTACAGAGTAATTCTAACTATAAAAATGCACAAAAGTATTTTAAAGATGGACTCTCAAGTGGACTTCTAAGTTTTGAAGTAGCATCGCTTGAAGAAGCAACTAAGATTGTAAACAAAACTGAACTTTACTCACTTGTTGTAAATATTGGTGATTCAAAATCTATTATTACACATCCAGCTTCCACAACACACCAACAACTTTCAGAAGAGGAACTTGTTGCATGTGGAGTACCTGCTGGACTCATTAGAATCTCTTGTGGACTCGAATCTATTACAGATTTAATAGCCGATATAAAACAAGCTTTAGAAGATTAAGGTTAGCCTTAGAGCTACCCTTAAGTCATTTTTGCTAAAATAACATACTTATTTTTTGGAGACCTGAAGCCTTGTCCTTAAATCTACAAACACATACAGAGCATTTTACAAACCCTCTCTATTTAGAGAGTGGACGTATTTTAGAACCCTATGACATTACTTATGAAACATATGGGGTGCTCAATGAAGATAAAAGTAATGTTATTGTAGTTTGTCATGCACTGACAGGTAGTCATCATGCAGCAGGTCTCTATGAGGGCGACAACAAAGCTGGTTGGTGGGATGGCTTTATCGGTTCAGGTAAAGCCATAGATACAGATAAGTATTTTGTCATCTGCTCCAATGTTATAGGAAGTTGTTTTGGTTCAACTGGACCAATGAGCTTACAGCATCCTCATCATGAACCCTATCGTTACAAGTTTCCCGTTGTAAGCATTAAAGATATGGTAAAAGCCCAACGTATACTTTTTGATAGACTCGATATTCATAGAGTTCACGCCATTGTAGGTGGTTCTATGGGTGGAATGCAAGCACTTCAATTTGCTATTTTGTATCCTAACTTTGCAAATAAAATTATCTCACTTGCAGCTACACATGCAACACAACCTTGGGCGATTGCTTTTAATAAAATAGCACAAGAGGCAATCTTAAAAGATCCAGAGTTTAAACAGGGTTATTATGACCCAGAAGTTATTAGGGAACAGGGTCTAACTGGTATGGCTATTGGCCGTATGGCAGGACATATTAGTTTTTTAGCTCATGAATCTATGGGTGAAAAATTTGGTCGCGAGTATAAACTCACTGATGGACTCTACGAGTTATTTGGTAAATTTCAAGTTGAATCTTATTTAGAATATAATGGTTATAATTTTTCAAAATGGTTTGATCCACTTACATATCTTTATATTATCAAAGCTATCAATATTTATGATTTAGCGCGTGGTTTTGATTCTCTTGAAGAAGCACTTAGTAAGATAACAGCAGAACTGTATCTTATTAGTTTTAAAAATGATGTTTTATTTAAAAATTTTGAGATGAAAGAGATAAGCGATGAACTAACAAGCATTGGCAATACAAATCATCACTATCTTGATATAGATAGCGATTATGGGCATGATGCTTTTCTTGTTGAACTAGATAAATTTGATACTTATATAAAGGATGCACTCAATGGCTAAAGAGACTGTAGGTTTTGAAGAGAAACTAGAAAACTCTAAAAAAATACTAGAAACCCTTATGAATCCAGAAATAACACTTGCAGAGAGTGTAAAAGCGTATGAAACAGGTATGAAAGAGCTCACTGAAGCACAAAAAATGCTAGAAGATGCACAGATTAAAATTCAAGAGATAAAAGCAACGCGATGAAAGCCGCAGTCTTGCAACTCAATTCTCAAGGGATGAGTTCTACAAAACTCTATAATCATATTCGCATTGCAAATAAAAAAGGTGTACAAGTTCTACTCTTAGGTGAATATGTACTCAATCCTTTTTTTAAAGAACTTGAAAACATGAGTGTTAGCATGATAAAAGAGCAAGCGCAACATCAAATTAAAGTTCTCAAAGAACTTTCTATCACATACAATATGACAATTGTGGCACCACTTATTGTTGTAAAAAAACAAGAGGTCTACAAAACCATTGCTAAGTTCTCTCCTACTTCTACTTCCTACTACCAACAGCAATTTCTTATAAATTATACACATTGGAATGAAGAGAAGTTTTATGCAAATAAAATATCTAAAATAAAAACACCTATGATATTTAAACTTCATGGTTTTAAATTTGCTGTTATGAGTGGTTTTGAACTCCATTTCGATACATTATTTGAAAAACTTTCTTCTAAAAATATTGACTGTATTTTAATCCCAAGCGTCTCTACTTTTGACTCTTTTGAGAGATGGAAAGCAGTTATATGCACACGTGCTTTTACTCATAATTGCTATGTGTTACGTGCGAATAGAATTGGTGAATATCAAGATAAAGATTTTACATGGAAATTTTATGGTGACTCTGTTCTAGCCTCACCAGATGGAGAGATCCTTACACATTTAGGTAATAAAGAAGAACTTATGATAGTAGATATAAGTCACGCAGAGGTACTAAGTGCACGGCGTTCTTGGGGCTTTAAAGAAGCACTTAACAAAAGGATTAAATCATGATGCAATATTTTCATAGGCAAGTTCAACTTTGGGGGGAAGAAACACAAACCCTACTTCAAAGAAAAAAAATTGCTATTATTGGTTCTGGAGGACTCGGTTCATCTCTTGCATTTGCCTTGGGAGCGAGTGGAATTGGTGAAATTCACATGGTTGATTTTGATGAAGTAAGTCTACATAATATTCATAGGCAAATTGCATTCAAAGTTGGAGATGAAGGAAAAAACAAAGCTCGTATTAATGCACAAATTATAGAACAAAGATGCCCATATACAAAAGCAATAGCACATGAATGCAATTTTAAAGAGTGGAGCGAAAAAAATATTTCTGTAGATTTAATCATTGATGCAACAGACAATCTGCCTACTCGCGGAGATATCAATAGTTATGCAAAAAAAATCAATGTTCCTTGGCTTTATGGAAGTGTTGAAGCTTTTCATGGTCAAGTCTGTTTTATAGAAGATTCATCATTCACTGATGCTTTTAAAATTATAAAAAAGACTCCTGCAGGTATTGCAGCCCCTATTGTTATGCATATTGCTTCGCTTCAAGCTAATTTAGCTTTGCGTTTTTTAGCAGGTCTTAGTGTAAAGAAAGATGTTCTTTACTATCTCTTCTTCAATCAAGAGGGAGAACTCATTACACAAAAATTTGCTCTTCCAAAGGCAGAATAACTCTATGCAGCCAGATGATAAACTTCTTAGAATTATCTCTAATGAGACTAAAAGTGCAATTGAAAGCCTCTCTATAGTCACTCCTACTATATTTTCCTCTGTATTTTCACAACTAGTACAGGCACATCATGCAAACATAGAAAATGAAGAGGAGCTCGCTCTGGATTTAATAGCACAAGAGTGTACTAATCTTAGAGAGATGCAAACACAGGCTTCTAAAAGTGCACAAATGTTAAGTAACAATACCTCTAAAGCACTTAATGCAATGAAAGAAAAAGATGAAACACTCCTCAATGAAGTCTTAGTTGAAACAGAAAAGCTTCGTCAAGAAGTTGAACAATTAAAGGAGTCTCTCTATAAAGATGAACTCACAAATAGTTACAACCGAAAATGGCTTCATGATAATTATGTAGATGAAGAAACGCAAGAACTTACTCTCAACGGTACATTAGTTATGATAGATCTGAATTATTTTAAAATTGTTAACGATACCTATGGACATATTATAGGTGACAAAGTTTTACTACATCTCGCGAATAATTTCAGAAAAACGTCTCATCCTGTCATTCGATATGGTGGTGATGAATTTTTAGTTCTTATGCCACATATGACCTCAGAATCTGCTGCTATAAAAATAATGAACACACTACGAGAAAAGATTATTGCAAAGAAACTAAAAACTCATGAATCAATTTTTAGAGTAAGCTTCTCATTTGGTGCTACAAGCTTCAAAAAAGGGGATAATTTAGCAGATATTATTGAAGAAACTGATAAAAAAATGTATAAAGACAAAATCGCTATCAAAGAACGAATAACAGGTATCTAAGCAAACCCTCACCACTTTTTAGATATAATCGCGAAATTTTAAATAGATAATTTCAAGGCGATTCCATGTCAGAAAACAAGTACAATCCACAAGAGACTGAAAATAAATACTACAAAATTTGGGAAGATAGAAAATACTTCGAGATAGATGGCAACAAAGCCATTCAAGAAGAGGGAAAAAACTTCTCTATCATGATGCCACCTCCAAATGTAACAGGTCGTCTACACATCGGTCACGCACTTACGTTTACACTTCAAGACATCATCACTCGTTACAAACGTATGGATGGTTATAAAACACTTTGGCAACCAGGGACAGATCACGCAGGTATCGCTACACAAAATGTTGTAGAGAAGCAACTTCTTGCTGAGGGTACAACAAAAGAAGAGATTGGACGTGAAGCATTTTTAGAGCGTGCTTGGAAATGGAAAGCGGAATCTGCCGGTATTATGACAGAGCAACTTCGTAAAATGGGAGTTTCACCTGCTTGGGAGAGAGAGCGTTTTACAATGGATGAGGGTCTACAAAAATCTGTAAAAGAGGCCTTTGTTCATCTTTACAATGAAGGTTTAATCGTTCGTGGAAACTATATGGTTAACTGGTGTACACATGATGGTGCACTCTCTGACATTGAAGTAGAACATGAAGATCATGATGGAAAATTTTACTATATGACCTACCCTTTTGCTGATGGAAGTGGTAGCGTTGAAGTAGCTACTACACGTCCTGAAACATACTTTGGCGATACAGCAGTTATGGTTCACCCAGATGATGAGCGTTACAAGCATTTAATTGGTAAAAAGATAAAACTTCCTCTTTTAGAACGTGAAGTATCCATCATCGCTGATTCTCATGTTGATATGGACTTTGGAACAGGTGTGGTTAAAGTTACACCTGCGCATGACCAAAATGACTACGAAGTTGGAAAACGTCATGACTTAGAGTTCATTACAGTTTTTGATGAAAAAGGTATATTAAATGAGTATGCTGGGGAGTTTAAAGGTTTAGAGCGCCTAGAAGCTCGAAATATTATTGTAAAACGTCTCGAAGAAGAGGGATTTATTGTAAAAATCGAAGAGCATAAACATCAAGTTGGGCATTGTTACAGATGTAAAAATATTGTTGAACCATACATTTCAAAACAGTGGTTTGTTCGCAAAGAAGTAGCTGAAAAGTCAATTGAGAAAACAAATGCAGGCGAAGCACAATTCTTCCCACCACATTGGATAAACTCTTACAACTCTTGGATGGGTGATTTACGTGATTGGTGTATCTCTCGTCAACTTTGGTGGGGACATCAAATTCCGGTATTTTACTGTGACGAGTGTGAGCATGAATTTGTTTCTCAAGAAGATGAACCTTCTGCATGTCCAAAATGTGGTTGTAAACATGTTACTCAAGATCCAGATGTTTTAGATACTTGGTTCTCATCTGCGCTATGGCCTTTCTCAACTTTAGGTTGGGGAAATGGTGATGTTGAGATGGACAAACTTTTTCAGTCAAACGATATGAAAGATTTCTATCCAAATACACTTTTAATCACAGGTTTTGACATCCTTTTCTTTTGGGTTGCAAGAATGATGATGATGGGTGAGCATTTTAATGGACAACTTCCATTTAACCACATCTATCTTCATGCACTCGTACGTGATGAGCATGGTCAAAAAATGTCAAAATCAAAAGGTAATGTAATTGACCCTCTTGATATGGTAAACAAATACTCTGCCGATGTTTTACGTTTCACACTTGCTATTTCAGCAGCACAAGGTCGTGATATTCGTATGAGTCAAGAGAAACTTGAACTCAATCGTAACTTTACAAACAAGCTCTACAATGCAAGTAAATACCTTCAAATGAATGTGGATGTTTTTCCTGATATGGCAGGTTTTTGTGTTGAGACTGATTTAGGTCGTTACATGATGAGTCGCCTAAACTTCGCAACAAAAGAAGTACGTGCAAATCTTGATGAGTACAAGTTTAACGATGCTGCACTTGTTATGTACAAATTCTTGTGGAATGAGTTCTGTGACTGGGGAATCGAGCTTAGTAAGGCTGATAAAGGTTCTATTGTAGAGCTTGGTGCTATTTTTAAAGAGGCTATGAAACTGCTTCACCCATTTATGCCGTTTATTACAGAGCATCTTTATCATGAACTCAGTGGAACTTCACTTGAAGCTGGTGAGTCAATTATGATTGCAAAGTATCCTTTTAAAACTAAACAACGTAAAGAAGAAGAGACTTTTGAGATTATCATGGATGCTATTATCTCTATAAGACGTGCAAAAGTTCTTGTAGATTTAGCAAACCAAAAAATTGAAAAAGCCTTTGTTAAAATTGATGGTATATCAGATGCTGACAAAACAATGATGATTCCATTTATTCAAAGACTTGCGAAAGTTGAAGTTGTTGCGTTTACTGAGACAAAAGTAGAAAATGCTGTAAGTGACATTGCAGATAAATGTGAGACATTTATACCGACTGATTCTATCGACTTAACACCAATCATCAACAAACTAGAAAAACAAGATGAGAAGTTACAAAAAGAGATAGCTAAACTAAGCGGAATGTTAAATAATGAAAAATTTGTAGCAAACGCACCTGAAGATATACTTGTGAAAAATCGTGAAGCTTTAGCAGATGCTGAGGCAAAAAGTGCCAAAGTTCAAGAGCAACTAAGCTCATTAAAATAATCAGTAGTATTTCAATTAAAGGTTTATCTCATTGTTTGATCTAAAAAAATATACATCAGCAAATATCAAAAACGATATTTTGTCTGGTTTAGTCGTTGCTGTAGCCCTAGTTCCTGAGGCTATTGCATTCAGTTTTATTGCAGGTGTAAGTCCAATTGTTGGACTTTACACTGCATTTCTTCTAGGTCTTATAACATCTTTAATTGGTGGTAAACAAGGAATGATTTCTGGTGCGACAGGAGCCATTGCTATAGTTTTGGTTGATCTAACACTTGAAGCAAATACTTTCCTTGGTGCACAGGGTTTAAGTGGCGAAGCAGTTGCTATGGGAGTTTTGCACTATATTCTTTTAGCAACAGTTATTGCTGGACTCATTCAGATTACTATTGGTGCTTTAAAACTTGGTAAGTTTATCCGTCTTGTACCTACCCCTGCTATTCACGGTTTTGTAAATGGTCTTGCTATAGTCATTGCAACAGCTCAGTTTAAATTTTTTGAAGGTCAAAACTATATGATGTATATCTTAGTAGCTATAACTATGACTATTATGTATTTTCTTCCAAAAGTTACCAAAGCTGTTCCTGCTGGTTTAGTTGCTATCATTGTTTTAACTCTTAGTGTCTATTTTATACATATAGACACACTTCTTTTAAGTGGCTTAGATGATATGAGTAAATATGCTGGAGAACTCCCAACTTTTGGTATACCTGAGTATCTCTTTAGTTTAGATGCTATTATTTTTGTACTTCCTTATGCTGTTATAGTCGCACTTGTAGGAATTATAGAATCACTCCTTACACTCTCAGTTTTAGATGAGCTTAGTAACACGCGTGGAAGCGCAAACAAAGAGTGTATTGCACAAGGAACTGGAAACGTTACGTGCGGATTTTTTGGTGGTATGGCTGGCTGTGCGATGATTGGTCAAAGTATTATTAACTACACTTCTGGTGGTATTGGTCGTCTCTCCTCTTTTGTTGCGGCAGTTGGATTAATTGTTCTTGTTGTATCCATGAGTAGCGTTTTAAATGCCATTCCTGTGGCTGTTTTAGTAGGAATTATGTTTATGGTGAGTATCGGAACTTTTGAGTGGTCGAGCTTCTCGAGACTCAATAAAATGCCTCGTACGGATGCTTTTGTTATGGTAGCAGTTACTGTTATCACTGTATCTGAAGATTTAGCTAAAGCTGTAATTGCAGGTGTTATTATCTCTGCTCTTGCATTTGCGTGGAAGCATGCTCGTATCTGGGCTAAATCGCACATGGAAGCCGATGGTACAAAAGTATATGAGCTTGATGGGCCACTCTTTTTTGGAAGTGCAACTACATTTGCTGATAATTTTGATGTTTTAAATGACCCTCCAAAAGTGGTCATTGATTTTAAAAATGCTAGAGTTATGGATAGTAGTGGCGTTGAAGCAGTAGATGCTATTACAAAAAAATATGAAGATGCAGGGAAAAATCTTCTCTTACGTCACCTAAGTGCAGATTGTAAAGCTATTCTCAAAAAAGCTGGACCTTACTGTGCCTACTCTGAAGATGATCCTACATATAAGGTGGCATTTAATTACTAAATGCTCCTTTATTCTTTAGAAGCAAAAGGAATTTTAATTCTAAAACAAGCACCATTCTTGGTATTATGAACTAATAACTGCCCATCCATTCTACTTTCAATAATCTTTTTAGCAATATACAATCCAATACCAGTTCCATTGACTTTTCCTTTTGTAGTAAAGTATGGCTCAAATATGGAACCTATAATTTCTTCAGCTATTCCACCTCCATTATCGTTAACATCTATGTTAATACACTCTTTATCACACGACACAAAAATTTTAATACGACCCTCTTTAATTTTACCCAATTTATGTTGCGTAGTTATGGCATAAATAGCATTGCTAAATAAAATAAACAACACCTGCTTAAACTCATTCTCGTCCCCAATCGCAAAAGAGGAACAATCAATCTCTAGACTATCGATAATATGATGAAAACGAAACTGTGCTTTTAATATAGTTAAAACACTCTGTATAGATGTTCCCACAGAGAAAGCAACAGTCTCTTTATTAAGACTCAAAAAATTTCTAAAAGTATCAATAGTATCTGACATATACTCTATGTTAGAGGAAACAATTGCCATTTTTTCTGCAAAATCTTCTTTTGTTAATGTTCCAAATGTGTACTGTGTTTCTAAATTAGCAGTGGCGAGTCCTATGACATTTAAAGGTTGTCGCCACTGATGCGCAATAGATTCTATTAACTCTCCCATTGCTGCCTGCCTTGACTGATGGAGCATAAGAGTCTCTTGATTTTGCTGTTTTTCCACCTCTTCTTGTACACGTTTTTCTAGCTCAGCATTAAATTTTTTAAGTTCTTTTTTTTGCGCAGCGACAATATCAAGACTCTTTTTGAGTTCTATCTCTATTTTTTTTAGTTCTGTAATATCTCTTCCTGCTCCAACTGTTCCTATAATATTTCCATCCTGATCATAGAAAGGAGCCTTATAAACTTCTAGATAGAGCATTTTCCCCTGTATATTTCCATACTCTTCAAACTTCATTGCTTTTTTGTTATCTAAGACTATCTGGTCTGAATTAAAACAGAGCTCACCAAAAGTATGCCAATCAGAGATATCTTTATGTTTTTCCCTCTCTCGTAAAGCAAAAAATATATCATTCTTTCCAATAGGTTCTTGTGTATTTTCTGCCATTAATAGACCATCACACATACTCTGATTTACATACATATAATTTCCATATAAATCTTTTATCCAAAGCATATCTGGAAGATTTTCTGTTAAAAGTTCTATCAGTTCCTTATTCATACATATGCCTTAGCTCAGAACTAGGGACACCAAAATAATATCCTTGAGAATAATCTATACCAAGTGCTTTTACTTTATTTTGCACCTCTTCATTATGAGTATACTCTGCAATTACCTTTATATTACTTGCTTTACACATAGAAAGAATTGCATCAACAATTACTTGACTCTTTTTATCAGTTACAATATTTTTTATAAAAGCACCATCTATTTTCAAATAATCCGGTTGAATTTCTAATAATCTTGAAAGGTTTGAATTCTCAGCTCCAAAATCATCTATTGCAACTTTAAATCCCTTCTCACGTAAAGAGTGAAGTTGTTGCAAAGTCGTACCATCTCCTAGAGTTGTGATGTCTTCTAAAACTTCTAAGACAACTCTTGCTGGGTCAATATTATATTTTTTTACATTTTTAAGTAAAAGAGATTCTAAAAATCCTCGTGATAGATCTTCTTCTGTAATATTTATAGAAAATTCATAGTCTGTTGTACTAAATTTTTTAAAACTTTGGGCAATGACTGATTTTGTTATATATGAGAGACTCCCTGTTAATTTAGCAGCTTCTAAAAATGCAAAAGGAGAAATAATTTCATCATCATCTTTAATTCTTGCTAAACACTCATACTTTTCTATCTTTGCTGTATGATTATTGACTATTGGCTGAAAGTATGCAACAATTTCTTCGTTGATAACGGCACTTTTTATTTTATGAATCCAATAAATATTTTGCTCTTGAGAATAAACATACACGGAATGAGGGTCAAATACTTTGTAGCAATTACGCTTGTCTAAGCGCAACTCATCTATAGCAATTTCTGCTTGTGTTATATTTATTTTTCCAGCACCTGTAGAAATTCCTATACTAAGTGAAAGTTTAAATTCAATATCATCTTCTATAATAATTTCAGATTCTGAAAAAAAAGAGAGAATAGATTCTGCTGTCTTTTTCTGTTCTTCTATAGAAACACCACTCCTATCAAGTAGGACAAACTTATCTGCATAAAACCTATAAAGTTCTGCTGTTTGAGGTTTAGTAATGTTTAAGTAATTGGCTGCCTCTTGTAAGACAATATCTCCTATATCATATCCATACGCATTATTAATATTTGAAAAATTATCTATATTAATTAAAAAAAAAGAGACCTTCTCTAAAGAAGAGAGCTCTCGGGTAAGCATATCTCCATTTAAAACATTAGTTAACACATCATAATTCACACTCATTCCAACTCACTTTTCTACAATTATAAAACTATCTGGCATAGTAGATTTATATTTTGGCATACTTTGCCCAATATTTGCATTAATGTAAGTAGGATCTGCTATAACGAACCTTCTATTCCCACCTTTAAGACTATCACCTTGTATTGGTATATAAAGCCCTGTAGCCATATGATCTTTATATTTTATACCGATAACACCTATACCAAACAATCTTTTTACAAGATAAGAGAAAAGTATCGCTCTATCTTCACAATCTGATTTATTATAAGAAAGTGTCTCCTCTGCAAACATAACCTTTTCACGTCCAAATTGAGTATCATCTCTCTCATACATAAAAGCGCTTTGTACAAAATGAAGTACAAAATTAATGGCAACACTTGCTTGCTTTGCATTTACATACTTTTTTATTTCACTTGCTATATCATTATATGTACTCTCTTGCATAGGTGCATTAAAGTATGTTTCATAATCTGCTTGTGGGTATGTAGCCATAAAATCAATAATATTCTTGTTATACCTATAAGAGATGCTATATTCTTTTTCATATTCCCTAAATGTAACTGTTTTTTTCTGGAAATTTTGTACAAAGTTAGGAAGCTTTTTAAGCTCTAAATTGAGTGGATTCTCTGCTTGAGGATAACTCTGTGTATAGGTATAAACTCTGCTAGTGTTCCCCTTTGCGTAGTTTGCAATCACATAATACTTCTTTGTAGCAAAAGTGAAACTTGGTGTTGCATAAATTGTCTTTTTACTATAATGCATTAGAACTACATGTTTATTTGAAAGTCCCACTTTTACGTCATAACCAAGTTTATTTAAAACAAACCAAGTAAAAAGTTTACTTGCATCTTGACTATCATAGATAGCTTGAGAAAGTTTTAGTGTTAAAAGATAAATTCCCCAATCATTAAGCTCTAATGTCTGACTCTTCTTTTTGATTACTCTTACTATATCTTCATAATCACTTGATGCAAGGACACTAAAGAAATTTGAAATTCCCGCTTGAGAATAAGGATAAAATTTTGCAGCCTTTATCTTTGCTTGTACATCAAAACCTAAAGATTCACCAAAAAATTCAAACTCTGCATCATGTTTTACAAGAGATACTGGAGTTACTTCAATTGAATTGTTGTCTTCTACATTCTTTTGAATTTTAATAATTACTTGTGGCCCTACACTTTGCATCTCTTTTGGTAGAGTTGATTCTATATATTTTGGTTTTTCTTTTTCATAATGAGGTTTTCCCATTTGGGCTGTATACTCATCCCATTGAGCTTTTAAGTAGTTGTTAAATGCAGCATCTCTATCATCTTTATATTTCGTAAATGCGCTCTCTTCTGAACGCTTAAACTCTTCAAAACTTTGTGAAAAAAGTGTTGTAGATAGAAAAAGAAATACTAGATTAAAAAGGCCAAACAGCCTGTATAAGTTTTGTTCCCCAACCTTGTTTTGTTGCACGATCCACATCTCCCTCAGTTCTATAAAGAATTTTTGCATCACTCATTTGAGCAGAATTTATTTTGTTATATTGGTCTATATCATAAGGGCGAATAACACCACTAATTTGCACTAGTTGCTTTTGATCATCTATGAGTATCTCTCTACTTCCTGCAATGTAGTAATTTCCATTCTGAAGAACCTTGATAACTCTTGCAGAAACAGTAGTTGTGAAACTAGCATCTTTAGTTGCACTTGCTTTGCCTGAAAAAGTGCCTGTAGATGTTGTATTATACCCAATATCTGTATAACCATTCACAGCTGATATAGCATTATTTACAGTAGAATTTCCAGCTCCAGCAGATGAGAACAATCCTCCACCTAAACTACTTTCATCACTTTTACTTAATGCTCTTGCCCCTGTATTAGAGCTTTGCGCAGTCTCTGAAATCACTACAGTGACTATATCATTGACGTGCATTGCTTTATGGTCTGAAAAAAGAGGGTTGTCTCCCTGTCCAAAAATACTTCCAGTAGATGCAAAATCTTCTCTTGTTTCTTGAGCTGGCATCTGCTCTACATAAACAGGTGGCTCAAAGTTAATTTCTGGTTCTGTAAGATTTGCAGTACATCCAGTAAAAACAAGCATAACTAAAAGGAATATAAAAATAGAGAATAAAGTTTTTTTCATATGTATCACTTTGATAGTAGGGTATCTTTAGCTATAATTCTAGCAACTTTAGTTCCAAAGATAAGGATTGATAACTATGTCATTAAGAGAACAAATTAACACTGATGTAAAAGAGGCTATGAAAGCTAAAGATACAAAAAAAAGAGATGCTCTGCGTCTACTTACAAGCGCTTTTAAACAGATAGAAGTAGATGAGAGAAAAGAGCTTAATGATGAAGACGTCATTAAAATTATTCAAACACAAGTAAAACGTAGAGACGATGCAGCGACTCAATACAGAGATGCAGGTCGTGAAGATTTAATGCAGATAGAACTCGATGAGATAGAGTACTATAAAGTATACTTGCCACAACAACTCACGGACGAAGAGCTTACAACTGCTCTACAGGTAATTATTACTCAAGTTGGAGCTACTACAATTAAAGATATGGGTAAAATTATGGGTGTGGCTTCAAAAGAACTTGCGGGTAAAGCTGATGGCAAACGCATTAACGAATGTGTAAAAACTATCTTAGGATAGTTTTTACCAAGAATCTCAATATTTTTTCTGCATCAAGATTGTTTTAGAATCAATCAGTTTTTTTCTCTATATATGCTGCCCCGTCATTAACCTTGTCTTTGCTCCACTCTGCATTATCAGTTGTGTCTTTTTTTGCACCTTGCCATGTCTCACTACAACCACTAGCCATGAGTAGTACAAATAGAAGTAGTATAAATGTTAGACTCTTTTTCATTTTAAATCCTTTTATTTTGTGAAGAGTTTTCTACGACTCTTAGATCCGTCTGCCTTGTATAACACGAACCAGAATAGTTATAAGGGCGATAACTAAGAGAATATGAATTAATCCTCCCATCGTGTATGAACTGACAAGTCCTAGAAGCCAAAGGATGATTAGAATTATTGCAATAGTCTCAAGCATATTATTTCTCCATCTTGTTAATAAGGTTTTTTACGGAACATTGTCCCTTAAACCTTAATTTTGCAAAGTCTTAATATATTTTTTCAAACCAAAACTGACAGTATTAAAAATATAAGAAATCACCACTTTATCTATATATGCACCTGTAGCTGTAATGTTTTAGCATTGCAGATGACACTACTATACAGCAATATTTCTTTTTTGGGGTCTTTAGATGAAGTTATATGATTCTACCAGTCATCTAGCACAAAAGGTTTCGGCTCTTTTTCGGTACTTTTCACCTCAACATTTTTATTAATTTCAGGCTCTTTAACAACTTCTACTTTTTGTTTATTCATCTGTTCTTCAAACTGCAACTCTAAACCTTTGCTTGTCATAATAAAACCATTAACTTGTAGTTTTCCATCATGGATTTGATTATGATGTTCTTTACACAAAGGTACAAGATTATGCTTATTATCTTTATGAAAATGCCCTATAAAACCTGCTTTATCGGCTAAAGAGCGTTGTGATATATGATGCACGTCCTCGGCCACAGCTCCACAAATAATACACTTAGTTACATAGAGATCTTTGTTATACTTACTTGTTTTTTTCTTCACTAAGAGTTCAAGTTCATCAAAATCATTTGCCAATCTTTTACGAATCTTGTTGGCAACATCTAAAAACTCACTATCCATATGAAGAGACTTTGCGAACTCCAAACCATAGATGCTACTTCCACTTCCTGCCTGTAAAATTCGGTTAAAAACTAAAGAGTCTTTCTCTTCGTCATACTCCACACTTAAATGTAAATCAACCACATTTTTAAGCACTCGAATCTCTTGCATTGTAGAGAGTTGATGTAGGTGAGTTGCAAAGAGAAAAAGACAACGTACATCAGAGAGTTTTTTAATTGCACTTGCGACTATAGCAACGCCAGAGAGTGTCTCAGTTCCATGACTTATCTCATCACCTAAAACAAGAGAACGTACACTACAACGGTTGAAAATGTTTTTTAGTTCAAGCATTTCAACCGCAAAAGTCGAAAGCCCTTTTGCTAAATTATCTTTAGAAACTATACGTGTAAAAAGAGAATCAAAAAGAGTAAACTTCATAACGGCTGCACTTACAAAAAATCCAGATTGTGCCATCAACGTGGCAATTCCAATACTCTTCATTAGAGAAGATTTTCCACTCGAGTTTATACCGTAGAGTAAAACACCATTTATATCATGTCCATCATGTACACCTACTTCAAGCATAACACTTTCAGGGTGTGGCAAATCCATATAGTCCCGATTGCCCATAACTATATCATTTGGAATATAAATTCCACCGCGTTCCTGTATCTCTATGAGTGGGTGACGCAGTTGCATTATTTGCATAAAATTCTCATCATTTTTTGCTTCAACTATCATAGGACGAGAGTGTTTATAGAGTAGTGCAATTTTAGAAGAGCTTACGCCTACATCAAGATCTGAGACATACGCTATAACTCTATCAAAAAGTAGCGAGTAGCGTCTCTCAAAAACTCCCTGCAACTGCATATATCTCTCTTTTACAAGCGTTACTATTTTTCTGCGATTTTTCATGATTTTATCGGAGAGGTCATCTGTAAAAGTAGAAGTGATTTTGACATTGTTCGTCAATTTTTTTACACTGTACTTACTGAACTCTTCATCACTTTTAAAGAGTGTCTCTATAAGTGAAAAACGATTTTTACTGAGTGATATATAATACCCCTCTTTCTCTAAAAGTCCTAATGTCACAAGTTTACTTGAGCTTCCTGCATTTACGCTCTCTAGTAGTACTTCTATCTTTTTTGTAATATCTTCAAAAGCGATAAGCATAATGTCATTCTCTTTGACAAGTGTATCTATAGATTCATCAACACCACTCATCAAAAAGTTCTCATCTACAGTTGCATTTGTAAAGCGACGTGAAACATCTAAATCTATGCTTTTATGAATGTCACGTAAGAACTCATCTAGTTCACTCTCATGAAAGGGAGTTTTTTGAATTTTATGTTTTTTTACATACAGCATCAACTCTTTGACACTTGTTATTGACTCGTAAACATGATTCATTTCAAATGGATGAAGCCTACCAAGACTTAACCTACGTGAGAGTCTCTCTAAGTCATAAACACCACGCATCATCTCATCCAAATAGCGGACATGAGAAGAGACTCTCTCTATAAGATTGTATCTGCGTTCAAGTTCCTCTTTTTCCATTATTGGATTGAGAAGTCTCTCTTTTAGTAAGCGTCTTCCTATAGCTGTAGCACTTCTATCTAACATCTTTAGAAGTGTGAACTCTCTTTTATCTTTTGAGATAATTCCCATCTGCTCTAGGGCATTGTTTCCAAGGTACATAAAACGACGATTATCTATAAGGCGTGGCATTGCCATCTTTTGCACAATGTGATAATCATGCTCTATGACGAAATGAATTAAAATCGCTAAAGCTTCCGTAATCATAGGAGAGCGTTCTAAATCTAAATGTTCTATAGGAGAGAGAAGAGATTGTATCTGATAAACTTCGGCAAATAGTTTGTTTTGAAACTCTATCTTTGGTCTTTCATTGTTTACAGAGTAGTGATAGTGGTCTAGAATCTCAAGATAACTCATTACATGACGTTGATCACTGATGCCATCAAGAAAGGTTATCACTACCTCACTTGTTTTATGTACATTTAAAAGATTAAAGACTTCATCAAGTGCATATGCTGGGTCTTCACTAGTTCCATGTGTCTCATAGAGCCATGTTTTACCCGTTGTTACATCTATTGCAGAGTATCCAACTGTATAAATATCTCTATACTTATCTATTAAAAGAGAGACGATGTAATTATCATCGTTATCTACTATGTGGTCAAAATTTGTTCCTGGAGAGACAATTTGTGCTATATAACGGCTGATTTTTGGGGGATTGCCTTTTTGTTTTACAACAATCACTGTATACTTTTGCTCACTTATTAATCTGTTAAGATAACGTTCAAATGAAACAGCAGGAACACCCGCTAAAAGTGGATTTTTATCGGAGTTTTCTATGATATTTTTATTTTTTTTCGTCAGTTGGATATTTAGAAGTTCTGCTATCTCTTTAGCTTTTCCTATCTGTTCTTCGTCATTATTGACCTCATAAACTTCAAAGAATGTTCCTATTTCCATAAAAACAACCGTATCGTTTCCATATTTTGCTTCAAAATGTCTTTGAAGGTCAAAATATGTCTGAGTCAACAGTTTATCTTTTTGATTTAAAATTTTATTGATATTAAATGAGAGCATTAAGTTTCCACTTGTTAAATAGTTAATGTGATTATAGCATAACCTAATTAGTAAAATTTTATGTAGCTATAGCACACTTTCTAAGTAAAAAAAACTTATTATGCGTTGTTTGATAACTCTTTTTTCTTTAACTTTACAACAGGTTTTTGAAGTAAAAGATTATTAGGGTAGAAGATTGTATTTCCCTCCCCATCACTCATTTCAATTTGAAAAAGCGATATTTCTTTAATAATTCCCTCTACACTATTATCACCATCAATAATTTTAATGTTATCCCCAATCTTAGCTGGGAAGTTGAAAAATATAATGATACTAGCCGTAATATTACTCAAAATTGACCACTGTGCAAAAAGGGCTACACCTACTATAGCAAAGAAAGAAGAAGCAAAAAGAGCTACACTTTTTATATCTACACTCCAGACAAAAAAGAGTAAGATTATTGATACAAAAACAAACAAAATTTCAAACACTTTTGATATGTAAAAAATTCTTTTTTGTGGTACTTCTTTAATACGTGCGAATTTATTTAGTATACTTTTAAAAACTCTAAAACTAATGTACATAGCCACTATAACAGCAATAGTAAGTAATATATCTTTCCCCATATTTTCTCCAAATTGTTTTAGCAATTATACAAAGAAAAAGCCCTCTTTGTATAAAGTATGGAAGATATACACTTTTTTAGAGAGTAGTTCCTTGAAGCTTACACTTAAGTGGTAAGCCTTTTTGAGAATTCCAAGCTATGAATGCCCAAGTAAAAGGTTTTGGATAAGCATTTTTATTTTCTATAAATAGTTCATGATACTCTCTTGCCTTTTGCTGTTGTTCTTCATTAAGTTCACCTAGACTCCAAATGAGAGACGTTACGAATTCATCTGCACTAGTACTTTTTATGCTTCCTTTTTGTGTAGCTATATAGTCTAGTTGTGGAAGATAGCCATTTTTATAGAGTAAGATAGGAATATACCAGAAGTCAGGTTTTGCAATAATCTTCTTCCCAATATAGTCTAAGATTTCCATATCAACAAAACTTCCCCCAGCTTTGTATGTAATATAACACGCTCTTTGAACACGTTCATTCATTTTAGCGAGAGCTTTGTTTATATCTTGTACTTCTACACTACGAGATGCTACTGCAATATCTACAAGAGGTAATTCGCTCCAATCATCATCCCAACCTATATGATAGGTTTGTATATTTGTCACACCCTCTTTCGCAGCATAAATCTCAAGCTCTTTTAACATTTGTAATGAAAAGTCTATAGCTATAACTTGTTTTACTCTTTTTGCAAGAGGTATTGCAAGTGTTCCAGGTCCACAACCTATATCTAAGACAACTTCATCACCTGCAATATCCATACGTGAAATAAACTCTTCAACATAAGAGGAATTTTGCATTGAGACTGCCATCTCTTTAGATTTATCATCCCAGTCACTACTACTTTTACCTTTAAAAATTGTGCTTTGTTTATGCTCTTTATACATTTGAGCAAAGTCTATTGGTTCTAAAAACATTTTTTTCCTTTATAGTTAATTACGCTCTAACTGCGTTCTTATATGATATTCAATAACTATTGCAATAATCTTCAAAGCATCCGAAGCATTTTGCTCTGAAATTTTTTGGAAATTATCTTCAATATTTTGAACATCTATCTTTTGATCTTTTAAAAATAGTACTACACTCTCTGTTTCAAAGTTAAAATTATTACATAGCTCTACTAAACTCCTATATTTTAAAGTTTTAATTAGCTTATAGTTTCTAGCACTATAATCTAGTTCTTGAAAAAACATAAAACCATACAACTCTAAAAACATTTTTTTAAGCTTTTCTTTTCTGAGATAGATATGCATAGGCAAAATAATCAGAAAAATTACTCCAACACTTTTATGCAAAAAAAGCATACCCTGATTAGATGTTCCACTGATAAAGTAGGCACTGCCTCCCAATGCAAAAATAAATAGAATCATAAAAAAAATGATTACAAGCCTTAAAAAAACATCATTTTGCATTACACAGATGCTCCCATACACACAAAACTATCGGCAGTCCATCGACGGTAGAGACAGTTATAACAAGAATCTTGTTCGGTAGATGTAACAAGCTCATCTTCATCATTATCAAGTTTAAACTGCATACATCTTCTTGTAGCTATTATTGCCCTTATATAATCTATTTTTCCATATTTAAATAAAGATGTACCACTTTTATTTTCAAACAATTTCATATTTTAATACTCTAATAAATATTCTTTGAGCAGAGGTACATAAAAACCTTCATACTCTTCAACAAGTAAGACAGATTTATGATTTAAGTAAACACCTTTTAAGTATTTATTCATAACTATCAAATAATTATCGCTTGCCATGTCTCCACCATTTACACGTACTTCATCAAATAAACCTAAACTTAAAAGTTCTGCAATAGATATCGTTTGTTGATGAAGTATAACTTTACCTTTTATACGTCCATCACTTCCGTGCATTCGTAGTGCAAGGCCAGCTAATGCTCCCACAACACCTGAACCTTCATTTCTTAACTCAGTTAAAAAAAGATTTTGCTCTTTTGCCATTAAGTAAGCACTCTCTTTAGTTAAGACTTTTTGTTTTGCATCCAGTCCATATTCAATTAACTTCTCTTTGTCACATACATCCTCTTCAAACCCAATACAGATGCCTGGAGCGGATGAAGAAGCACTCCTCATCATCACATAGTCCATAACATACATTTTTATATCTTCAAGCTCATCTCGACTAAGCTCTGTTGTAAAACACATCGAACTATTGTGAGAGGTGTAGGGAATATCTTCGTGAAGAAGAAGTTGATGTCTCGTTATTGGTGTTGTTGGAGCATAATGCAATACTATATGCTCCCTAATCTCTTCACATATCTCACCCGTTGATGTGTAATAGCCTATCTCATCGGTATCATCTATGGCTATATATGCCTTAAACTTTTGCATTGTCTAAAATTTATACTCTAAAGAGGCAAAGAACTCTCTTCCTGCCATTGGATAAGCCATATCGTAGCGAACAAGCTCATCTGTAAGATTTTTTACACCTACTTCTGCAGTAAGCTCTTTCATTGGTTGGTAAATTGCTTTTACATCAAAAGTTGTAAAATCTGGATTTGTTACATAGGTTCCATCTAACTTCTGTTCATAAGCACCGCTACGAAATTTCATATTTGCATAGAGAGAGAAACCTGCTCCAATCGCCTCTTTTGCAAATACAAAGAGTTGCTGTTTTGGTACGTCTACAAGTTTGATGCTACTATCTTGCGTATTTTTGATAGATATATAAGCATAGTTTCCTCCTGCAGTTAAATTCTCACCTCTATAGTTAAGCTCTAACTCCCCTCCAATATGCTCAAAACTTCCAACATTTTGGTTTTGTTTGTAAGCTGGGTCTGGAGCATAAACAACACTCTGTATTGCATCATCAACTACTGTATAGTAAGCATTTAACCCGCCAGAAAATGCATTGTATTGTTTTTGATAACTTAACTCGTAGTGTGTTGCAATCTCATTTTCTAAGTCAACATTTGGAACAGATGAGTTGAGTTTACGAGAGTATCTATCTTTCATAGAAGGCATATATGTCTTTCTTGAGATACTCGCTCTTACTTTAGAACTATTGTCTGGCGAAAATATAAGGGCAGCTTGTGGAGAGAGTGAGCTCTCTGTAGCAAGACTCAACATATCTAAGTAGGCTGTATTTGTATCATAAATTTTATCTGCTGTTCTTTGGTCATAACTTGCACCAACTAAAAGCTCAAACTGAGATGAGATTGTGTAACTATCTTCCAAACCTACAGAGATTGTATGGTCTTCATACTGTTCCGTCATAGTTTCTGCATCGCTCGTTTTACTTATATCATATCCTCTGTGAACATCTTTTTTATAATTTAAACTAGCTTTTAAGAAGTTATCACCTAAGCCTAAGCCATACTCAAGACGAGTACCATAGCTGTAGTCATCATATCTACTCTTAAATGCCCAATTCTTACTTATAGTTGTAAACGTGTTGTTATCGTAAGAGTAGAGTGAATTTTTGCTTACGTCATAATACGCTAATGCTTTTATATAACTATTTTCAAAGTTCTTTTGACCTACGAGTGAGATAGTCTCTTTATCCCAATAAGGCCAATCCCAATTTTTATCTTTTGCATAGCTTGTATCAGTAACTGGAGGCTGCTGTTTTACAGCTTTTTGATTAAGGTAAGAGATTGCTATTTCACTCTTATCATTAGCCACATATCCAGCTTTAAAGCTTACTTTTTTATCTTCAGATTTAGAACGAAGTCTTTCTCCTTTTGGTTGAGTTGGTGTAGCTTCATATTTATCGCTCATTGTAAAATGGTCTTGTTTGCTATAAACAGCGCCAAGTTGTGCATAGAAATTTTTTTGGCGTGTACCAGCATTTATATTTTCTCTATGACTAGCCATTTTTCCATCTGAATCAAAAATAATTTGGGCTTTAATATTTCCCTCGAGCTCTTTAGTAGGTTTTTTAGAAACTATATTGACAACACCGCCCATTGTATTACCTCCATATACAACAGATGAGTACCCTTTTGAGACATCTATCTCAGCTGTATCTGCTGTTAAAAAACGCCCATAGTCAAAGTTTCCATCATACGGAACATAGACAGGAATACCATCCATAAAAACACCAATTCTTTTTGAGTCAAATCCACGAATATAAATAGTTGACTCTCCACGTCCACCTTGTACGTCTTGATTTACACCGCTTACATTGTCTAATGCTTGCGCTACAGTCTCTGATGTATGAAGTGAAATCGCTTCTGCAGTTACATCCTCTTCAAATACTTTTATCTCTTGTGTTTGTGCTTGAACATTTACTTCCCCAAGTTCAAAAGAATCTGCTAAAAGCATACTCGTTGCAAGTGATAATAAAATAAATTTTTTGTTCATTTTTTTCCTTTAAATTTTTGGTCTAATATCTTCGCTAAATATTTTTAGCATTTTTCTTGTCACTCTTGGATCTGTAGATGCAGGTTTGAGTATGAGATGTAAATTTTTGATTCTCTTTTCCATCTCTAGAATTTTATCTATTGACTCTTCTACAGTTCCCAAAAGTGCTGCATTCATAAACTTCTTCGCATCAAAAAACTCATATCTCTGATTGAGCAAGAGTGTGTAATTCTCCTGATTAAATTCAGGTTGCGTTCCACCTGAGTTGAGTGAACGCATAGACTTCACAAAATGGTCTGTAGCTATTACAGCAGCGTTATAAGCTTTTTCATAACTCTGAGCTACATAAAAGACTCGCATTAATACTATTTCTGGATCAAATCCTGCAATATTTTTATAAACCCTGCAAGCATTCTCACATTCCTCAATTGTTGCCCCCTGCGAAAACATAAGCCCAAACCCATTGTTTGCGGCAAACTCAATAGTCTCTTGTGTGGAGAATGTAGCCATATATATAGGTATCGTATTTTGTAATGGTTTTGGATGGAGTGCTTTATTATGAGAGAGTGCTCTATTTATAATGTGTACATTCTCAAAGAGTTCACTACGAAGTTCCTGTGGAGTTTTAGAAAAATACTCCATATCAAGAGTAAAACCACCTTTTGCAAAACCTGCATTTATCCTCCCGTTTGAGAGATTATCGAGTGTAGCTATCTCTTCAGCTAGACGTGTAGGATGATAAAAAGGTGCTAAAAAAGCAGCACTCCCAATGCGGATTTTACTTGTTTTTGCAGCAGTGTATGCCATCATTAAAGAAGGGTTTGGAATAACACTGAAAGAGTTAAAATGGTGCTCTGCGAACCAAACTTCATCAAACCCAAGTTCCTCTGCATAACATGCCAAATCTATATCATTTAAAATCGTTACGTGCGAATTTGCATGAAAATTTTCTGTAAGTAAAAAAATACCTGTTTTCATTAACTTTTATCTCTTAATAACTCTTTTTTTACTTCACTCCATGGATAACGTTTTATGGCATCCATATTTGTACGACGATTTATCATGCGTATTGAAAGTGGCTCTATCCAATTCCAAAACTCTTCAAGATGCTCATGAGGAAAATTTATGTCTTTGAGTGTTTTTTTATATATAGCTATCCAAATATCTCTGTCATTTTCATCTATTGGAACTTTGAAATGACGCATTCTTAGATGAGGTTCACCATGTTGTGAAGTAAAAATTTCCTCACCTCCAAGTGCCTCAACAAAAAAGTCTGCACTTTTATCAACAGCCATTTTAAATGCCTCTTCATTAGCAGGGAAAAGTTTTCCTACCTTTGTTTTTTTAAGTAGTTCATGTTGATGCCAAACCATCTCACGAATTTTTTCTTCACCGAGGGCTTTAAATATTTTGTTTGACGGAAATGGGACAGGTGGATAGATAATATCTATCATAGAGTCTACCGTTCTAATCTCATCCGCGCCAAAGCGAGGTCTATTTGGTTGCGCTTGCATACTACCTAGTTGTGTAAACGAAGTTATTTTGCCATTGTGGCAACTATTTTGATTTGTATCCATAGTATTATTTCCTTTATTTTGTAATGTAAACCCAAAATCCACTTTCATCATCAATAATAGTAAACTCACTTGGTCGAAGAGAATTAAAAATTATAGGTAAGGCTTCTCTTTCTGGTTTGATTCTATCTTTAAATGATTTTCTCCACTCTGGATTATTCTCTCTCATAGTTTGAACAATTTTTTCACGTAACTCTGCATTACCAAACCCTCCACCGATGTATGCTTTACCACCGACTTTTAATACTCTGAGTATCTCACGGTATGCTTGATGCCAATCATCCCAGAACGGGGAAGAACCACGACTAATAACTAAGTCGATGGTGTCATTTTCAATCTCTATGTTATGAATATCTCCTTGCACGAAACCACTACGATGATATATGTGATCTTCTTTTGCATACTCTCTTGCAAATTCAAGCATCTCATCAGATTGATCAAAAAATGTCATATGCAAATCTGTAATTTTTGCCAATGATCTTCCTAAGGCTCCAGTACCACATCCAGCATCAAGGCATCTTCCACTTGTAATTTTTGTTTTTTCTATGATTTGTTCTGCTATCACAGGATAAATAGGAGCAAAAATCTCACGAACAATTTTGTCAAACCCTTGTGGGTTTGATCCGCCTCTATAGTGTTTTTTTATTTCCATATCTCTACTCATTGTTATCATCTCCTTTATAAGTTTACGTTAACACTCTCTAGTATCTCATCAAGATTTTCTTGTGTTAAATCTACATTTAAAAAAAGTTTATAGAAACTTTTTGTCTCTTTTTGAATATCAATCTTGTACACTTCTGGGTAAAGGTTGTGCATGACCCACTTTAGTCCTAAAATACGCATAAATGAAGGGGGTCTATCAAACCAATTAAATGGAGCTTTTGGAATTAAAAAAACTTTTTTATTTTTTACTGCTTTTATTTCTTTCCATAATTTCATATCATAGATTTTGTCGTAAAACATCTTCTCTTGAACAAATATAACATCTGGATTGTATTGGAGTATAGTCTCCATAGATAACTTTTCAAAACCTTTATGGCTTGAAGTATGGCATCTATGAATATCTACATCACCTGCTAATTTAAGAAGCTCGACATGAATGGAATCATCACACTCTGTACTTAGTCCATCTGTTCCCTCAGCATAATACACAGTAGGCCTCTTCTCTTGTGGTACTTTTGCAACGGCATTTTTTACTTCATCAAAAGTATTTTTTGTATACTCAGAGAGTCTATCACCACGCTCTTGTTTATTTAAAGCAACTCCTAAGAATTTAAAAATACCAACATAATCTAGAATGGATTCATCACAAGCATATACAAATGGCGTACTGAGTATGTGTAATCTCTCTTGCTCTTTTTGTGTAAACTCATTGATGTGTGACCACATAAGAATTAAATCAGGGCGTTTTGAAAGCAAAACCTCAAGGTTTGCTGATTGTCCAGCTCCAAAAACTCTTCCTATAACAGGGAGTGTCTGCATTCTTTTGTCCAAAAAAGGATAATACTTACTGTCAATGTTAAATATCCACCCAACAAGAACAGAAGGATCCATGGCATAAAGAGCATAAGAACCATACGGTGAGGGAGCATAAACTTTTTTTGGTTGTTCTGGCACAACTACCTTGCGTCCTAACATATCTACAATTTCTCTGGCTTGGAGAGAAGCTAAGAATAAAGAGCTAAGTAACAAGGTAAAAATAAATTTTTGAAGCTGTTTCATACTATTTTCCTAAAAATTCATACTAATTTCGACACCAAGTGTTCTTCCACGGTCGTAGTAGTATCCAGTTGTATATCTTGTCGCATATTTATCATTTGTTAAGTTTCTTCCATAAATTTTCCCAGTAATGATGTTGCTTTTCCATTTAAAATCTTTTGCTGCATTTGCATCAATTCTTGTATAATTTCCAAGGGTAACACCCGATGATGTTCCCATGGCACTTGAAGAACTAGAGTAAGCATCAACTCTTTTTGCAGAGGCATTAAAACGGTAATCTTCCCAAGTGTGACTTATGAGTGCGGAGTAGCTATTTTCAGGTGTGGATACAC
The DNA here is from genome assembly GCA_041595535.1 of Sulfurimonas sp. Classification (GTDB taxonomy): domain Bacteria; phylum Campylobacterota; class Campylobacteria; order Campylobacterales; family Sulfurimonadaceae; genus Sulfurimonas. Next base: position 63,995 of record JBFHKA010000002.1, read on the forward strand.
CTACACTATCAGAAGATGTAGTACTATTAGATGTCTCATTAAGAAGCATACGTGTCCATGAAAACTTATAAGTTGTGCTTCTTTTAATAGTTCCATTGATACTTAACTCAACACCTTGTCTATGCGAATTTTGTTCTGTATAGTAGTAGTACTCATTTCCTTGGTCATCTGTATATGTTTTATCATCAATGGCAGTTTTTTCATTCTCTATATCAACATCAAAGTAAGTTATCATAGGCACAAAAACTTTGTCAAAGTCTGCTTTTAAACCTACTTCCCAACGATTTTGCTTTTCAGCATGAAGTGTTTCATTGTTTTCTGTCATCAGGTCAAAATCACCTGATACTCCTTCATCTCCATAGTAATAACGTGCACTTAAACTATATGTATTTGTCATATTCCATAGTGCACCAACTGCAATAACATTAGCGGGAGACAAATCTATATTATTGTTTGCATTTGGTTTTGATAATGCCTCATTTTTTGCTTTTGTTGAATCTTTTATATGTTTATAATCAAGTCTATACCCTGCATCAAGAACAAGCGATTCATCAAAAAGAGATTGCTCTAATGAAATTGCATACCCCATCACAGAAGTGTCATATTTGTTATATCCTTTTGAGAGATTTGGTCCAAAACCTTTACTGTGTGTCATCTGTCCACCAAGGTTAATAAGTGTATTTCCAAAACGTGCTTTATGTCGTAAACTATATGTCTGTGTTGATTCTGTATACTCTTTTTGTGCATGAGAAGTGTTTGCAAAGTTATCATTAATCTCTGTTTGTTCATACATTATTGAAGATGCTGAGAAGAGTGTAACTTGATTTTCACTCCAAATAATATTTCCATCCATAGAGAGTACAGTAGTTATAATAGGGTCATAAAACCACTTTGCATTATCAACAGTTCCGTCTGTTTTTACTCCCCTTTGCATCTCAAATCTACCTCTATCTTTATAAGCCATAGTATTGATTGTTATAGGACCATAGTTCAAACCTGCGTTTATCATTCCAGCTTGGGCACTACTTCCATCAAACCAATCTTCTCTACTTGGTCGGTTATAACGTGAGACCATCCCTCCAACATATCCATTGAGAGAATTAGCACTTCCAAATGTTGCTCCCATATAGAGATCTTCTCCATCAGCTCCTGGTTGTGCATCTGCTTGCTCATAATAGGCTCTTAGCATCCCTCCAGTTTTTTTAGGATGTTTTGTTCTAATGATGATATAACCTATTGATGTTCCGCCACCACTATTAGATGCTCCAATATCTATAGCAGGTGCTATCGTTATTGCTGTAGATGTACGAACAATCTGTATCTCCTCAATAGCTACAAGAGGAAGTGTTGTAAGAATACGATCGCTAGTTGAAGGTAAAATAGCTCCATCTAAAATATAAGTAATACTTCCTCCTCCTCGCATATTGATAAAATAAGGGTGTTTACGTCCTTGATATGTTACGTCCATTCCTATTGCTTTATTCATCAAGTCAAAAAAGTCTTTTGCTTGGTATGCTTCTATCTCTTTTTCATCCATAACCTCAGTTCCAAACTGTGCACTCTTTTCTATCTGATAAAGATTTGTAGGACTTGATAGTTCAAGATCTTCCCTTGGTGCGACTGTTGTTTCATTTACGTTAATCTCTTCTAAATTTTTTGTCTCCTCTGCTGACAAATTAGAAGCTACTGACACTATTAGCAAAAGTGCTAAATATCCTAAAACCTTTTTTTTCATCTCTCTTCCTTGTATTTTTTATGACATAACGATTACTTAATTAGTACTATACTCTTTCTAACACATTTGCTCACTCCCCTTATTGCTCTAAATAATTAAAGAAAATCTTCTCAAAGTTTTGTAACTCTTTCTTAGAAGATAGTGGCAACAACTCAGGGTAAAACGTATGAATCAGCCAACGTATTCCCATTAAACGCATAAAAGATGGTGGTCTTGTTATGTAATTAAATGGAACGGATGGAACCAAATAAACTTGTTTACTCTTCACCGCACGTAACCCAGTAAACTTTGGATTTTCATAAATTCCATCATAAAAACTCTTCTCCATTACAACAAGAACATCAGGATCACTTAAAACAATGTTTTCAAATGAAATTTTTTCCATTCCATAGTTTGAACTCATTTTACAATCCAGTGCATTTTTAGCACCGCTATATGTAAAAGGTTCTAAATGAAAAGAGCCACTACATTCACTACTCATTCCATCTACACCCTCCGCAAAATAGTAACGTACTGGTTGCATCTTAGAGAGTTTACTTTGTAGAGAATCTATAAGTGTAAGTGTCTCTTGCGTGTATGCTATAAGCTCTTTAGCTCGCGTTGTATCACCTGTAAGTTTTGCATAGAGTTCAAACTGTGTAATCAAATCACTTATTGAATCATTTCTGATTAATAACACAGGAATGTTTAACATCTCAAATTTTTTGAGCACTTTTTCATACCCATTCATGCGTCCCCACATCAAGATAACATCTGGTTTTGAAGCTGCTAAAAGTTCAAAGTTTGGAGTTTTGCCTTGTCCAAAAAAACCACCAGCAACAGGCTTCTCGTATGCAACTCCAGCATAGGGCTTTTGTTCGGGAGTAAATGGTGTATTTAGAGCACTGAGTAGTGCTGGATTAAATGCCAATACACTCATACTTATAGGGGGTGAAGCCGCATAAATTTTTGTAACTTTATCTGGAACTTCAACACTTCTTCCATAATCATCTACAATGACTTTTGCCTGCGTTTGCGTTAAAAAGAAAAATAATACCAACAGAAATATTTTCATTAGACTCTACCTTTTAGTACTGGAATACACCACTGCTTAGAGTTGTGCTCAATAATATTTGCATTGATGCCATAAATACCTTGCATCATATCTGACGTTATAACTTCATCACTTGTTCCATTTGCGATGATTGTTCCCTCATCCATTACCACAACACGACTAGAAACTAAAATAGCATGGTCTGGATAATGCGTAGTCTTTAAAAAGGTGTAACCCTTTGCACTCAATTCATTAATCATCTCTAAAAGACGTATTTGATTGCCATAATCAAGACCTGAGACTGGCTCATCCATAATAAAAGTATTTGTCTCCTGTGTGAGTGCACGTGCAAGTAAAACCATCTGCTTTTGTCCACCACTAAGTTCTCCAAAAGCTCTCTTTGCAAGCGACTCTATACCAATAGTCTTAAGTGCTTCATAAGCAAGTTCAAAATCCTTTTTGGAAGGAGAAGAAAAGAGACCAAGCTTAAATACACGCCCCATTACAACCATATCTAAAACACTATAGTTAAAAGGGACATTATGATATTGTGGAATATATGCAATATGTGCAGCTATCTCTTTTTGGGAGTAATCTTTTAAGTTTTTATCTCCAAGTTTTATCTCCCCTTCTCCTTTTAAAAGACCTAATATAATACGAATCATTGTACTTTTTCCACAGCCATTTGCACCGAGTAAACTTACTACTTCACCCTTGTGCAAATCAAAATCAACTCCACGGAGTACATCTCTTTTTGGGTAAGAAAAATGAAGATTTTTTACCGAGATAATTGGTTTTAATTCCATGCTGCCCTCGCATTTTTGAGTACAATTATAAAAATTGGAATCCCTATTATAGATGTGAGTATTCCTATTGGTATCTCGACACTCAAAGCAAGTCTTGACACAGAATCTGCTAGAAGTAAAAAAAGTGCACCTAAAATTGCAGAAAGCGGTATCAAAGTACGGTGTGAGGGTCCTATTGCCATACGTATAATGTGCGGTATAATAAGACCAATCCAACCAATAATACCTGCCATAACAACAGAGAGTGAACTTGCAATAGTCGCTAGAAGAATTGCTATAATTCTTACTGCTTTTACATTGATACCAAGTGCTTTTGCCTCTTCATCTCCAAGACTTAAAATATCAAAATATTTGCTCATTAAAATCATAGTAGCAATACTTAGAATCATAGGTATACTAATAAGTAAAACGCCATTTAACTCAGCCATAGAGAGACTTCCCATCAACCAGTAAACAATTGCAGGAAGTGTGCTGTATGGATCTGCCACATATTTTATAATAGATAAAAAAGATGTAAAAAGCGAACCACTAATAACGCCACCAAGGACAAGCATCACACTCGAACGAGAGTTTGTAACCATAGAACCGATAGCAACAGAGAGTGCAACTGCAATAAAACCAAAACTAAAAGCTAAGATTTGTACTACAAACCACTGCTCACTTATAAGCATTCCAAGTGCAGCTCCAAAAGAAGCCCCAGCCAAAACACCTAAAATACCCGGAGATACAAGTGGATTTACAAACATTGCTTGAAATACAGCTCCAGAAGTAGCCAAAGAAGCTCCAATTAATATCGCCAACAAAACTCTAGGAAGACGAATCTCTAAGATGATATTGTCTAAGAGATCAAACTGAGATACATCTCCAGCTGTACTCCCTAAAATCTTATACTCTATATAATTCATAAATGTACTAAAGTCTATGGGGTATTGCCCCCATAAAAGCGATAGAGTTGCAAAAATGAGTAAGATGAGAAAGGAAATACCTATCCATCTGCTACTACTACTTATATATTGCATCTTTTACCTTAGTACTTTAAATTTAGACTTGCATATACACCAAATGGGGCACCTGTTTGGTACGTACTTGAAGTTCCATTTGCTGCGAGTGCATTATCTGCTGAGATAATAGTTGCTATGTATTTTTCGTTTGTTAAGTTTGTAGCTGTCACCCTAAAGAGTGAATCTTTTGAACCAAAAAACGTTTTTAATTTATACGAGACGTCTAAATCTACTAAAGTATATGCATCTATTTTCTGTGTATTTGCAACATCCCCATATCTACTTGAGCTATATCTAGTACTCGGCGTAAATGTCCATCTATCTACATAGTATGAGAGTGCCCCTTTTGCCATAAACTCTGGTGCATCAGGAAGCTGATTTCCTTTTATGGATGTAGAGCTTGTTGGTGAAGACTTAAAGTCTTGTGTAAAACTATACTTGTTGTAAGAGAGTCCTAAAAGAAATTCTAAACTTTCAGTTATAGCTCCATTTGCTGCAAACTCTGCTCCATATCCTAAAGCTTCTCCAACATTCGCTGGATAATTCACACCATACGTTGGGTCATAAATATTTGCTTGTTTATTATTTACAAATGATACAAAGAAACTTGGATTGAGTGTAATCGCACCTACATCTGTTTTAAATCCTAAATCAATATTATCGGATGTTTCAAGCTCTAATTCATCCCATAAAGTTTGAAGCTTAACACCTTTAGCTACAAAGGCTGCTCTGTTTGAAGCATACGTTGGAAAGAGATTTACATCAAATCCATACGTACGAGAGTAATCTAAGTAGATAGAAGAACTTGTATCTAAATCATACGCTAAGTACAAAGAAGGTAAAAAAGTATTAAAAGTTCTTGCGTCTACACTTGCCCAGCTGTCTAGTGTTGAAGTTGCTATTGCAACATCATGATCTTGACTTGTTGCAGCAGTTGTACCTATGTAGCTTTTAATAGATCCAATAGTAAAGGTTTGGTACTGTAATCCTGCAGCATAGTGAAAACTGCTCATATCACCACTAAGTTCCACAAAAGGAGCCTGCAATACATGATAATCTGTATCTGCTAAAATTCCATATCCTGCGTATTGTAAATTTCCACTTGCATTTACTTTGTATTTTTTTTGATCATTTGGAGGTCCAGGAGGGAGTTGTTTATGGTACCAGTACCCGATTTTACTTTTTAACTCTTGTGAAAATGTATGTTCATACGCTGCCACACCACCATATAAATCATGTTCCATATGCCAATTTATGACAACATTTTTTGCAGTATTAGAGAACCAATAATCCCCTTCATCTTTTTTATAGTAAGGCTTTAACGTGACTGTATCGTTTGAAGTAGGTTTAAAGGCTATGTCAGCCATAAACGCTGTAGTGTCAAAATTTTGTTTGTTCCAATCATAGTAGTTTGTGTCATTTGCACTTGTAGGTTTTGTTGATGCATAATCTTTATCAAAATATCTTCCAAGGTCTGTAGCTTCTGCATAACTCAAACTTGCATAGTTATGGTGCTTGTCTTTATTTCTTACTGCATAGATGTCTGCTTTAAAACTATTGTTAGGTTCATAAGAGAGTCCAACCATTCCATTTGCTCTTTTAAGATCTCCCTCGCCTTTTGTTTTATCACTCTGAATGTATGAGAGAGAACCAAAAGCACTAAAATCACTAACTTTTCCACTATCAACACGTACAAATGTTTTTCTAAATGCATCACTACCAACAGACTGAGAGATATTTATGCCAAGTTTTTTCTTTGGTTTTAAAACATTCATATCGATTTTTCCAATTAAACTTGAAAAACCTAAGTTTTTATCGACACCTATGTACCCTTTATGTAAATCAATAGAAGCGACATTTTCCATATCAAGCATCTGTTTTCCACCACCAGGATTACTTGATATTGGCATACCATTTATCATGTACACTCCACCAGGACCAGACTGACTTTTTCCACGAATACGTATTGGGTCATGGTACGAAGGTTCATTAGAACCAGCCTGATCGACTGGAGTAAAATTCACCGATGGTGAAAACTGAATAACCGTATACGGGTTCATATTTGCCTGTGTACTTAGTGTAGCTATACTCTTTTGTGTATAACTTTGGCTATTTTGTTTTGCGGATGTGTTGCTATCACTTACTAGCATCTGTCCATCATCTTGCATAGTTGAATTGACTACGATTTTTTCTACACTCAGTGGTGTAGCCATCAGTGCAGTTGCTGCGACTAAAGATAACATTGTAAACGTAACTCTCATTACTCATCTCCTAAAATTGTTTTAACTTGCTTGTCTGTTATTTTTACATTAAAAAAGAGTGCATAAAACTCTTTTATCTGTTTGTTCAGGTCTATTTTGTACTCATTTGGATGAAAGATATTTGCTAACCATTGAATCCCAATAATTCTCATAAAAGATGGTGGTCTATCAATCCAGTTAAAGGGTGCATTGGGTACAAGATATACTTTTTTGTTTTTTACTGCACGTAGATGGGCAAAAAGGTCATCATAAAGAATCTGATTGTATGTAAAACTATTTTGAGCAATGATGACATCTGGGTCATACGTCAAAAGCGTTTCAAAGTTAATCTTCTCTAAACCTAGAAGCTGACTCTGTTGGCACTTATGTACGTTCTCGCCACCTGCAAAATTGAGTGCTTCGATGTGAAAAGATTGGTCACACTCTGTAGATAAACCATCAACGCCTTCTGCGTAGTAGTAACGTACAGGCTTTGTTTTTGCGAGAGATATTTGTATCTCTTCTATGATATTTTTAGCATAAGAAGACAAAAGTAAACCTCTTCCATGCTCATTCATAGCATTTGCCGCAACACTAATTGCTTTTGGCATATCTTCTATTTTTCTAAAAGGAATGGAAAGTGTTGGCAAGTGTGTTTTTTGTATAGATTTATTTACAGTAGCCATCATCATGTCATCTTCCCAAACAAAAATTAAGTCTGGTTTTTTTGCCATAAGGATTTCAAGATTTATATTTTTTCCTCCCCCATGAAAAGAGCCAATAACGGGAAGTGAAAGAAATCGTTTATCCAAAAACTCTGGGGTTGCAAAATTATTACTATTTTTTGCACTAAAGTTTAAACCAATAAGTTTATCTGGATTGATTGCATATATAAGATACGTCATTGGTGGGGAAGAACCAAAGACAGTCTCAACTTTATCAGGCACAGTGACCTCATCTGCATAAAAATTCTGGATGCTTCTTGCATCAAGATTGCTTAGGAGGACGAATATGACAAGTAAATGAAGTAAAAAATTCATTTTAAATTTCCTTAGGATTGTTGTAGTGAAAAAGAGATGGGAATCTTCAAATCAACTTTTTTACTCAATTGTGGGTACTCTCCATCTAGCAATGAAACTGTCTGAAGAGCTCTTTTATCTAGTGCAGAACTACCGCTACTCTCAAGTATACATACGCTCTCTACATGTCCATCTGCAGAGAGCGAGAATGAAATAAGTACAACACCCTCTAATTTTAGTTTTCTAGCAATTGCTGGATAACGTAGTGAGTTTTGTATTAAGGTTCTTATGCGTGCTAATTCTTCATTACTTACCTCTGTGGTCCGTGTATGCGTCTGAGGTAAGTTAGAATCAGCCAAAGGAGAATTAACGCTAGGAGCTTCTGGTTGTGCAATTTCTTGTTGCGTAACGGGCTCTGCTTTTTGTATAGGAGGCGTAAACGCCTCAGAAGGAACAACAGGTTCTGGTTGCACTTTCTCAGGAGTCTTTTCTTTTGGTACTTCTTTTACTACTTTTTTTTGAGGTTTAACTACTTTTTTTGTTTTCTTTACTTTTTTTACAGGTTTTGGAGTAGGTTTGGTAGGCTCTTTGAGCGCTTGCATTGTAGGTGCATAACTCGCTAAAGAGACAACTATAGTTTTACTCTCTTGTGGCATATGAACAAACTCATTACTTGCATAATGAATGAGCGTTGCAAAAAGAGCAGCGTGAATAAAAAGAGAGGCAAAAAATGCCTTTGTTTTCAAAAAAGAGTCACTGTGTATCTTTTTAGATACAACGATACTACCTAAAGAATTCATCTTCACCCCTCAAAATTTCTACTTTTAAGCAAAAGTTTCATTATATCTTTTAAAACATAATGAATTTCACTTTGATGTGCAATATCTATTCTTAGCCATATAGATAAATATAGACATTTATGTCATACATTTATGCTACTTACACTTACAAATTTGTAGCATTATGTTTTAAAAACATAACGAATAGTAGGGAAATTATACTTAAATCTCTATTTAAAGAGACGATTACTTAATGAATACTAAAATCTTTTACATAGACAAAACCAACGCCCTGCCCTGTTTCATGTGTGTCTACATCAAAGCGAACAGATTTGCTTATACTATATTGAAGTACTACGCTTGAGGTTGTGTCACTCTTATAAACTACTCGCATATTTTTATTGAAACGAGCACCTACTTCATAGCCTAGAGTTCCATCTTGATTGTTCAATATATTGAGTGTGTCAATATTAACACCTGAAGTATCGCTAAACATTTGACTGAGTCCAGTTCCTAGTAAGAGTGCATTTACTGACGTTTTATTACTACTCCCATCAAAAACAGAGTTGGCTCTCTCTCCAAAGAGTATGTAAGACATGATGTCATTTTGACTCATTGCTGGATTAGAAGAGAAGATGACGATTGGCTCGGTAAGTGTATGTGTTATAAATATCTCTATATCTATATAATCAAGTGTATAATAGTGCAGATGTATGTTGAGCTTTGGATTTAGCTCCTCTGCTCCATCAAAAATAACATAACTTTTATCGACTTTAAACTCTTTACCAGCGCTGCTGAGTGTTCCTTCTAAGATAGTAACATCTCCAAAAATTCGCAAGCTCTCTCCCGGTTTTTCTACAACTCTTAAATCTGGGACAAACTCTATATCTGCCTCTTTTGTTTTGTAGTGGATTGGTTTTTTAGCTTTTATTTTTATATCTACAAAGCGTTTAGAATTCTCTTTTTTCTTTTTATCTTGAAGTATAATGATGTCTTTATCGCTGATTTTATAATCGTTACGTGCGCTATACGATGTCACTCCATTTAAGAGCAGTATCTCTCCTTGTATGTTTTGTGTAGCGTTTGCATCTACAAGAAGATGTAAATCAGCTTTTACGCTTATATTTATATCTTCCGCTACATAATCAAACTTCTCACTTTGCAGAGTCACATCTACACTTTTGTCTGCCGTTTTCACCTTACCTTTTACGAGTAGGTTGTCATATATCCAAAACTCATCGAAGATTATGGAGTTGTTTTCATCAAGTGAGAGTAAAGATTCCCTCTCTGAGTAGATTTTTTGCTCCATATATTCTGCACTATATCTTTTTACTTTGATTTTTTTATCTGTGTACACGACACTCATAGAAATATCTTTTATTACTTCTGTATTTTGCGAATCTGTTTTTATAGATACCCAAGGAACTGAAATACTATTTTCAATCTCCTCTGCACTCTCAAAAAGAAGCGTTGTGTTTATATCTACACGCTCATATTTAAACTCTTTTAGCAGTTTTTTGCCTGGGCTTATGTGTGTTTGTAGAGCGAGCTTTTTATCATCTATTTTATAAGCTGTTTTGAGTGTTACATGCGTATTATCTACAAGGAGTTTTCCCTCCACATTTAAGGCATTAGAGGTATCAAGTGTTGCGCTTGCATTGAGAGAGAGATTTTGTTCTTGTATCTCTTTTGGAAGCTCTTTTAAAAATGAAAGATTCATATCTTTACCTCTCAGATTGAGCGCGTATTTTTTATAATCTTTTGTTGTTACGTGCAAGTTTATTTTGCCCGCATCTACATCTGTGACGAGACTTTTAGTATCTCCTGTAGTTGTTACGTGCATAGTATGAAATGGCAAAGGTATCGGAGTTTGTGCAAGTGTTGCATTAAGCTCTGATGTAAAGTTTTCATCATTTTTATAGTGAAGTTTTTGTGCAATCTTTACTTTATAATCTGGATATATAAAGTCGCACGTAACATAACTATTTAACTCTTTTTGCGCAATAGCATACTCCAGCTCTAGGGCTATATCTTTAAATTTCGCATTGGATGCTACACGCAAATTTTCTACATCTATTTTTGCGAGAACTTTTTGCTCTGTAGCATCTAGGTAGAGTTTAAAGTTTAAAGGAGAATCAGCTAAAAATCCAAGATATTTCTCTTGTATACTTTGGCTTGGTTTGAGGCTTACCTCGCCCATTATTTTGTTAGAGAGGACTTTTGCATTGAGTGTTACGTGCGCATAAGAAGTGTTTAAATCTAAGAGCAGTTTTTCAATATCTACTTGCTTGTCATAGTGAAGATTTTTGGCTTTAAAATCAAAAGAGACTTCCTCTTTATCAAAAATGATTTTTGTGTTTTTAAGCTCTATATTTTTTATTATAAAAGCGATGGCGGATGAGGAGCTACTATTTGTATCTGAGCTAGGTAATTTGTTGAGATTTAGCTCTAGTGCATCTACTGTAATCTTAGAAATTTTTGGTGTTGTTTGCAACAGATAGAGAAAGTTATAATTGACACGTAAGGATTTTAGTTTTACAAATTCTCCATACTTTACATCTTCTATAGTTATGTGATTGAATATACTTCCCTCTACGTGACTATACTCTACTCCAAACTCTTTGAGATATTTTTCTGCAAAATAGGGAACAAAGTAACTGTTTGTGAGTATCAAAAAAGCAAGAACTACAAGAGCAATAGCACCTACTACAGTTGAGTGAAAAAATAGGTAGAGTCTCTTTATCAAAACAGCTCTCCTATATGAAAGTTGAGTGCATACTGTTTAGTAGGATTTGCCAAATCAAATCCAATATCTAAAGATATAGGTCCAATGGGCGTAGTATAACGCAGACCAAAACCTACACTGTAGTAGAAATTGTCTGTATCTGGAAGATAGCTCTCTCCTATGGCAGTGTTGTCACTAAAGAGGACACCTCTTACTTTGGAATATATAGGAAAACGATACTCCAGAGTCACTTCAAGTAAGGCATCAAAACCAGTAGGATTTCCCTTCGTGTCTTTTGGACCTAAGTCTCTGTATGTATAGGCACGATTGCTATAGGTTCCTCCTGCAAAGAAACGATACGAGGGTGGAACTTTTCCATCATAAAGGTTTAAACTTCCCAAACTTGCCTTTGTTGCAAGAAAGTGTGTTCCTATAAGAGGCAAGATGTACCCACCTGAGAGTGTAAACTTTGAGTACGAGGCATCCGAGATGTCACTTAAGAGAGAACCCATAATATCTGCATTTATAAAGTATCCATTTGTTGGGTTTAGAATATCGTTACGTGTGTCATATCCCCAAGCAAGTTTAGGCGAGAGAATAAAGAGATTTCCCTCTGGAAATAGAGTCACATCTTCACTCTCATACGTGTAAGTATTATCAAAAATAAGACTCTCTTTAAAGCTATGAGGTATAGCTCTTTGCGCTAAAAAAAGAGTTCCTGAGGTACTAAGCTCTTTAAAACCGACATAGTTCTCATTTTTTAGTGCTACTTCAGCGCCAAAAGTTTCTCTACCTTTAAGTGGCATAGAGTAGTTTACTTTTAGAATTTGATAAATCTCTGTGAGCTTTGTACTCATACCTAGAGTTTTTAGATTGCCAAAGAAGTTTCTATCTTCAACCCCAAGAGAACCTATAATCCCTTGATCAGTACTATAACCAAGACCTGTCTCAAAACGTATTGGGTTTTCATTTTCACTTATAGTTACATTAACATCTATCTTTGCACTACCATTTATCTCGGTGTTTATAAGTGCAGAGGAGATGCCAGGGTGTTCATAGATGTATTTGTAACTCTTACTTATGTTTTGAGAGGAATAAGGCTCATTCTCTTTTATATATAGAAAAGACCTTATGATATCTGCATCAATGGTTTTTGATGGAGTTATATCTATAGTTCCAAAGTAACAGACTTCATTTGGAACTATTTTATAGCGTAGCGTTGCACGATTTAGCTCTATATCAACATAGGCTTTTGCGTCAACTTTTACGTTACAGTAACTATGTTGTACATAAAAAAACTTGATGTCTTGTTTGCTTTGTGTAAATAGCTCAGCATCAAAAAGTGCACCTTTTTCAAAGGGCAACGCATCTTCTAAAGGCAACAAAGAATCTATCTCTATCGCAGTGATGACAACAGGAGCATTTTCTTTTATGTGAAGGGTAAATTTTTCCTCTTCATACGATGCGTTGACCTCTGCATGGTAAAAACCTTTGTATCTGTAGTAGTTTGTAATTGTTTGTTCTACAAGAGGAAGAATTTTTTTATTTACTGCAGGAGCTTTTTTGTTGAGTTCGTAAAAAGATGCTTCTGAAAGATTTAGAGCGCTATAAAGCTCTTTTGTACTAAGGGCATCATTCCCTTCAAATACAAGAGGAATATCTTCTGCCTGCAATAACAATGATAAAAAAGCAAACATTACTAAGACTATTTTCATATATTTTTGTACTCTTTATTAAGCTGTATAAGTATAGTATAGATAGGGTTAAGAAATGTTTGAAAGATTTTTAGTGAAGTCTTCAGTGGTGGACGAGGATGGGGTTCGAAAAACCCCACGCTTGAATAGTATGTATTAGAGTTAGTTATATACTACACTAACATACCCTGTTTCAGGAGTGATAGTTAAAATAGCTGACTCCGCACCACTTGAGACAGTAATTGTACAATCAGCACTTAGTAATTCTCCTGCTGTTCCTGCTGCAGTATATGGAGAAGTTGTAGCCGCTAAACTTCCAATCATAGGTCGTCCTAAATGATCAAAGCTAATGATAGTTTGTCCATTACATCCACCTCCAAAAGCTAATGAAACATTTCCTTTAAGCTCAACATTATTTATATTTGTTCTATCTTGAGGATCTTTTGCAAAAGTAGTTCCATTGTCACTTTGAATAGTATAAAACCGATTATTAACACCACTAAATACTATCTGCCATCTATTTATAAACCATGTATTATCTGCTGCATTATACTTATCGTCAATCATTGCTAAGTGTTGTGTGTATCTAATCTGTGAGGCTAAATCAACTGTAGCTTCTTGAACTGGATTTGTTCTAGTACTTGGGACTATGATGGCAAGAAGAACCCCTATAACTACAATAACAAATATAAGTTCTAACATAGTAAAGGCTTTTTTCATTTTTACTCTTCCTTTTCTATAATCTTTGACTGCATTAAAAAACAGCCTAATTTCATTGGTTTGATTATAGCACAGTTTAATTTTAATATACGACTTTTTGAATTTGAAAAATAACTTACAAGGTAAAAGAATTTTTGATTTTAAAAATATGTTTGAAAGTACATAAAGTAGCTCTTCAGTGGTGGACGAGGAGGGGTTCGAACCCTCGGTACAGTTACCCATACGCATCCTTAGCAGGGATGTGGTTTCAGCCGCTCACCCACTCGTCCATTTGAAGAGTGAGATTATAGTCACAGTTTGATAACATTTAGCTTAAATAGGCTAAATGCCTAGATTTGCTCTAGTATTTTTCTTACAATTTCTGCTGGATTTTCTGCTTTATAGATAGGACGACCAACTACTATAAAGTCAACCAATGCACTTTTTGCGTACTTCACATCAGCAACACGTTGCTGATCTCCAGCATCTTCACCAAATGGACGTATACCAGGTGTAAGTGTCATAAAATCTTTTGACGTACTATTTTTGATTGATTCACTCTCAAATGCTGAACAAACTACACCGTCAAGTCCACTCTCCATAGCATCTTTTGCGAACTGGTCAGCCTTATTTGCAATTCCTTTTTCATATACTGCCGAAAACTCATCCTCATTAAACGAAGTAAGAGCCGTTACAGCCAAAACAATAGGTCGTTTCTCGTATGAACTAAGTCTATTCATAACTTCACTCATAGCACGCTTACCAGCGCTTGCATGAACATTAAACATATCTACACCAAGCCCCATAATCGACTCAGCAGCATCAGCCATAGTGTTTGGAATGTCATAGAGTTTGAGGTCTAAAAATATTTTAAAATCAGGATTTATTTTTTTAATTGCTTTTAAAAAATTTTTTCCATCACGTATATACGTTCGAAGTCCAACTTTGAGCCAGACATTATACTCTTTTATATTTTCAATGAGTGCGAGGTTCTCTTCTTTTGTGGGTAAATCTAGGGCTACACATAATTCCATATTGTCTCTTTTAATTTTATTACGAAATTATATCATTTTGTTCTCCGCAAAATCAGAAAAAAGATGTATGATTTCAAAATTATATCTTGTGGAGGTACATTATGCCTTACAAACACTACACTAGGCTATTTAAAGAACTTAAAAACTCTAAGTTACTTAAATTGCAAATCACAGTTTTACTTTTTAGCACCTACAATGACTGGGTACTCATGCCATATATAGCAAAACTAGAGGGTCTCTATCTACCAGTATTAATGATAAGCTTTTATATGCTAATAGGAGCTACTGATGGTTTAATACAGCCACTTTTTAAGAAAATAAAAATTTACAAAATTTATCTTTTTGTTATTATTCTTGATATTATTCAAATCAGTAGCTACTATTTAGAAACTATTAGTATCTTAGTATTTACGTATGTCATACTCACTATTTTCACTTTTCAAGCTATCACTTTTGAAATTTCAAGAATTCATACCATAGACTTTATGAAAGAGGAAATAGAACTCAAAGAGTATTTGATGTTACGTTCTTTTATTGTCTCTGCGGCTATTATTGGTGGAGCTGTAAGTGCTATGATTCTTGACTATTTCAATGTAGAGCTAAAACGTGTTTTATTGATTCTTGCAATACTAGGGATATATGCGATTTTTATAGAGTATAAACTTTATGCAAAATTTAAAAAGATAGTTCAAAATGAGGAAACTATCATTGAGAGACAAAAAAGTCTACTCAATGAAAAGATAAATATTTAAAAAGGAAGGTTTAATCTACAGAGCACAAGAGTTTACGATAGATTCGATTTTACCAACTACACTTGGATCTTCAAGAGTTGAAATATCTTGAGTAATTGCTTCACCTTTTGCAATGGAGCGAAGAATACGTCTCATTATCTTTCCTGAACGTGTTTTTGGAAGTCCTGGAGCAAAAACCATATCATCACAAAGTGCAATATTTCCTATCTCTTTTTTGATGACATTATTAATCGCTTTTACCTCTTCTACTTCATCTGCAATACTATTATCAGATTTGAGTACAATATAAGCAAAAATACCTTCACCTTTGAGTTCATGTGGTTTACCAACAACTGCAACTTCTGCTACATTTGGATGTTTTTTGATAGCTGCTTCAACTTCAGCAGTTCCCATTCTGTGTCCAGATACATTAATAACATCATCCGTACGACCTGTAATTGTAATATATCCATCTTCATCATAACGAGCACCATCACCTGTAAAGTAAACAGGTTTGCCATCTTTTTTTGCATCGCCAAAGTATGATTTCACATAACGTTCTTCATCTCCCCAAACACCACGAATTTGTGATGGCCAAGGACGAGTAATACACATAAGACCTGTTTCACCTACTTCAGTTTTAACACCATCTACGTCTAAAATCTCAGCCATAATTCCTGGTAATGGGAATGTTGCACAAGCAGGTTTTATCGGTGTAGCACCTGGAAGTGGAGAAACAATATGCCCACCAGTCTCAGTTTGCCAATAAGTATCTACGATAGCGCAATTTGAATTTCCTACTTCTTCATAGTACCATTTCCATGCCGGAGGATCGATTGGCTCGCCAACTGTTCCAAGTACTTTTAAAGATGATAAGTCATATTTAGCTGGTTCATCTTTTCCTTCTTTGTGTAAAACACGAATAGCAGTTGGTGCCGTATAGAATTGATTAATTCTATGATTTTCTACCATTGACCAAGGACGACCAGCATCCGGAAAGGTAATAACGCCCTCAAACATAACTGTAGTAGCACCCATTGCAAGTGGACCATAAACGATGTACGTATGTCCTGTAATCCAACCAACATCGGCAGTACACCAGTAAGTATCGTTCTCTTTTACATCAAATACCCACTCCATAGTCATTTGTGCCCAAAGAATATAACCTGCCGAGTTATGCTGTACACCTTTTGGTTTACCAGTTGAGCCTGAAGTGTAAAGCAAGAAGAGTGGATCTTCAGCATCCATTATCTCTGGTTCACATACAGCAGATTTTGATTTTATTAGCTCATTGTATGAGTAATCACGACCAGCTACCCAAGTAACATCTTCGTTATTTCTCTCAACTACAAGAACTTTTTCAACTGGAGAATTAGCATCAATCGCAGCATCTACAACAGGTTTAAGCATATATGGTTTTTCTTTTCTAAATGCACCATCAGCAGTGATTACCACTTTTGCCTCAGCATCTTCTATTCTATCTTTTAGTGCTTCTGCAGAAAAACCACCAAATACAATACTATGAATTGCACCAATACGAGCACATGCTAGCATTGCATAAGCAGCTTCAGGAATCATTGGCATATAAATAACAACTCTATCGCCTTTTTTAACACCAAAATCTTCTTTTAAAAGATTCGCAAGTCTATTTACATTTTTGTAAAGATCTAAATAAGTAATAGTCTGAACATCGCCTTTATCACCTTCAAAAATAATAGCCGCTTTGTTCTTACGTGAGGACAAATGTCTGTCTATACATTGAGCAGAAACATTCAATTTTCCACCATCAAACCATTTTACAAAAGGAGCTTTACTCTCGTCCAAAACATTTGTAAATGGTTCAATCCAATCTATTTTCTCTGTAGCGAATCTACCCCAAAATCCCTCATAGTCTTCAATTGCTTCCTCTTGAAGCGTTTGATACTCACACATATTTTTTATTCTAGCAGTTTTTGCAAACTCTTTATTTGGGTTAAATATCGGTTTCGACATTATTTTTTCTCCTGTGTTAATTTTAAATAAATCATTGCTGTCATAATTGCATCATTGACAGCATTATGGACTCCCATGCTGGGAATATTACATTGATTTAAGATTGTATCAAATCGTAAATCAATATTTCCTTGTGGAATCACTCCAATCGCTTTATCGAAGTAAATTTCCGAAACTTCTACACTCTTATTTGGCAAAGTGATGCCAAATAAAGGTTTTGTGTATTTGTTTATCATACTGACATCAAATTCTAAAAAATACCCGATAAGCGGCCGCGAACCTATAAAATGCAAAAATTTCTTTATAGCGACTTCACTTTCATAAGCATCTTTTAAATCACAATGACGTATACCGTGTATCTCAATGCTCTTAGTATTTATCTCTTTCGTATTTTTGATGAATATCTCAAAAGTTTCAGAAGTGAGTATTTTATTATTTTTTATCTTTACAGCTCCTATAGAGAGTATTTCATCTACTTTAGGATTTAAACCTGTTGTCTCTGTATCAAAAACAACATACTCACCACTTTCATCTTCCTCGAACAAAAAATCAAATTCTTGTGTATTTAACTTTGAACGATTTCTATTTTTATGAAATTTTGAAATAAAGGAGAACATTTTTACATAACCATATTTAAATGAAAATGAAAACTCATAAATTTCTTGAATTTATTGATGATTTTGAAACTATCTTTGAGTAAATCTCTCTGAATTTTAGAAAATTTCTGAGGATTTATGTAATTGCTCTCATCAATCTCTTTTGCTTCTAACATTGCTTGAAGACGAATTGCACTTAAAGTATCAAAACTTTCTATCAACTCTGTTGCAAAATTTTTATCTATTATACCCCTGTTGTTTAGCTCTTTTATTCTTTCTACTGTGTTTGTTGCATGAATGTCAAATTTTAAGGCAAGAGTACGAACTCCATGCACAATCGCAAAAACACCACCTTTTTTCAAGTCAAGCTTATTTTTATGATTTTTTTCAAGCACAAAACCAGAAAAAAGTGAAAGAGGTGTGTCAAAATTTAACACAGCTTTTGCAATGTGTGCCAAAACATCATCTCGTGCATAAAAACTATTGTAAAGATAGACTTTTACTTCATCTAATAATTCGCTCTCTCCCGCTACACACTTTGCATCAAGAAAGATACTTATATTTTGTACACTTGCATCAGACATGCTACTTACCCACTCATCTATAACTGTTTTAAAACCTTTAACATCTCTTCTCCAGTACTCGTTACTTACCATCACATTTCCACGACATTTTGGGAAACCTAACTCTAAAAGGTAAGCATTTAATTGTATCATTGGTGCTGTATAGAGCTCAATATCAACTCCATTTCTTACTATGAGGGCATTGTCTTGATCTGTTTTGATTGTCTGCTCTTCTCGACCTTCACTCCCCATCACAATCAAAGCACAATTCTCTCTTAATTCACTAGAAAGAGACATTGTAAAGACTTTTTTATATATTTTAGTGTTGAGAGTTGCAACTAGTTTTGTAATGTATCGTACTTTTACACCTTTTGCACGCAGTGTAATTATGAGGTTTTTTAAATCACTCTGCAACTCTTTAAGCTCTTCTATATTTTCAGCTCTTTCAATTTGTACAGCAATAAGATGCGAATGATTTGCAAAATAACTAAGCAAGTCTAATTGCTCCAATACACCAACAATTCTATCTTCATCCATAACTACAACTCTTTTAATTCCACTATGTGTCATCACTAAAAGTGCATTAAATAAAAAATCATTTATGTCAATGGTTATGATTTTTTTTGTTGCAATTGTTGCTATTGCATCATTTACACTGATACTACCTAAAAGTACCCCATATCTTAAGTCACTATTCGTAACTATTCTTTGCTCATTTGAATCATCTACAATAATGACATTTGCTTTGAGTTTTTCTTGTTTTTTGAGGGCTTCAAGGATGGTTTCGTCTGATTTTACAACACAAGCTGCATGCAGATATATTTCTGAGACTTTAGACATTAAAAATGGAGATAAATCACTTGCACTATCTTGGTTTTTAAGTTGTTTATGCCGTGATATAAAATCTTCTAGAAAATAACCTTGAATCTTTTTATTTTGCATTAATTCAAGAAAATCTTCTTTTTTTATCTCATAACAAATAAGCTCTTCATCTACAACAAATTTTCCCTCTGTTGTCCCATATATTAATGCATCTGCATCAAAATAATCACCACTAGAGTAGACATTATGTACTTCATCCTCTTTAAACTCAACAACGGAACCTTTAATGATAATGTAAAATGCAATAGAAGGAATACTTTTAGAGATAAGAAGAGTGTCTTTTGTGTAGTATGCTATATCTATTTTTTGCATTAAGTTATCGAGTTCATTTGAACTCAATAACTCAAAAGGATGTATAGACTCAATTAATTTGCGTTGGTCTAATATACTCATACTTAATGCTCTGACGCGCCTTCAGCACCAATACCAGTTTGTGAACGAACATATTGTGCTTCAAATGCCTCTGCTTCATCTTTTGCATTTTGTGAGTTATCAGTTATGGAGAAGAACCAAATACCTATAAATGCAGCTGTTACAGAAAAAAGTGCTGGATATTTATAAGGGAAAATTGCTTCTGCATTTCCCAAAATTTGCACCCATACAATTGGACCTAAGATAACAAGTATTACAGCCGAAGCCAGACCTATAGAACCACCGATTACTGCTCCACGAGTTGTTAATTTTTTCCAATACATTGAAAGGAATAAAATTGGAAAGTTAGCAGACGCTGCAATTGCAAACGCAAGACCAACAACGAACGCAATATTTTGTTTTTCAAACATAATACCCATGATAATAGCAACGATACCTAAAACAACAGTAGCCATTTTAGATACTTTCATCTCTTTCATAGAGTCAACATTTCCTTTTTTAATTACAGAAGCATAAAGGTCATGGCTAATCGCCGATGCACCCGCTAATGTAAGACCAGAAACAACTGCTAAAATCGTAGCAAATGCAACTGCTGAGATGAAACCTAAGAAGAAGTCACCACCCACTGCATGTGATAAGTGAATTGCTGCCATGTTGTTTCCACCAAGGATTGGAGAACCACCTTCAATAGCTTGTTTTGCAATATCTAAATATTGTGGATTTTTAAAGACCATTACAATCGCACCAAAACCTATGATGAAAGTTAAAATGTAAAAGTAACCAATAAAACCTGTCGCAAAGAAAACTGATTTACGTGCCTCTTTTGCATCACTCACTGTAAAAAATCTCATTAAGATATGCGGTAAACCAGCTGTACCAAACATGAGTGCTACTGCAAGCGATATGGCTGAAACAGGATCAGATACTAATCCACCAGGACTCATAACTTCTATACCTTTGACATCTACAGCAGCTGCGAACAGTGAACCGAATGAAAAATCATAGTGTGCCATAACAGCAATAGCCATAAATGTTGCACCAGAAAGTAGTAAGAATGCTTTAATGATTTGTACCCATGTAGTAGCAAGCATACCACCAAATGTTACATAAAGAATCATCAACACACCAACAAGAATAACTGCTACTTCATACTGAAGACCAAATAGAAGCTGAATAAGTTTACCCGAACCAACCATTTGAGCAATAAGATAAAGAATAACTGTAGCAATAGAACCAGAAGCCGCTAAAGTACGGATTGGTGTCTGCTTAAGTCTGTATGATGCAACGTCAGCAAAAGTATATTTACCTAAGTTTCTTAAAGGCTCTGCAATCATAAAAAGAATTATTGGCCAACCAACTAAGAAACCGATTGAGTAAATAAGACCATCATAACCTTTTAAGTAAACAAGACCAGAAATCCCGAGGAATGAAGCCGCTGACATATAGTCACCCGCGATAGCCATACCATTTTGAAAACCTGTAATTCCACCACCAGCTGTATAAAAATCTTTTGCACTTTTTGTACGTTTTGCTGCCCAGTAAGTAATACCTAAAGTGGCACTTACAAAAATAAGAAACATAACAATAGCAGATATATTTAACGCCTGTTTTTGTACTTCACCTTCTATAGCACCTGAAGCAAAAATTGCTATAGAGCCTAGGATTAAAAAAAGAAATATTCTATTTAAATTCATTTAGTTATCCTTCACTGCATTTTTAACTTTATTAGCTAAATCATCAAACTCACCATTTGCACGTTTTGTGTAAATACCAGTTAATATAAATGCAAATACAATAACTGACATACCTATTGGAATACCTATAGTTGTAACAGAGTTAGATGAAAGTGGTATTCCAAGTAAAGCTGGGTCAAATGCTATAGTAAGTATAAATATAAAGTAAACTACAAGCATTGCAATTGTTAGCTTAAGCGAAAAACTATTTCTCGCTTTAAGCAACTTCTGATAATCAGGGTTTGCCTTAATTTTTTCGACAAGATCTTTATTCATTTTCTTTTCCTTAATTTTAACAATTTTTTAGAAATTATAGTTTGCGATAAATCTATACTCGCTCCATCCAGTATCTCCTGCTGTACTTTCAGCAAAATTTCTTGGGAAATTTCCACGAAGACGAAGTTGAAGATTTTTTACAAATCCAGGATAGTACTGAATGTCAAATCCAGGTTCAGTTGCTGTTCTTGCTATACCATATCCACTGTTTGCATCCATGTCAAATGATGTATAGTAAAGTGCAGTTGATAAATTTGGACCAAAACTTTTAAAGTTGTAGCTTGCAGCCACTTTTGTTGCTTTTGTTCCTGCTAAGAATTGATGACGAGTTACCATACCTTGTGTGAAAGCAGGCATACCACCCCATGGTGAAATAATTGCGTTTTTACTTGCAGCATCTGTTGCTGAGTTTTCTGAAGTTTGAGAATATGCTACATACGCATTAAAATTTTCAACATTTGCACCAACTTTTGCTCCCCAATACATACCTTCTACACTTCCAGCATACTTATCACCAACATCATTCTCTTTAATAAACTGTGCTGCAACAAAAGGTTTTACTGCATCACTTAAAAGACAAGTCCATGAGTAATCTGCTTGTGCATATACTACATTTAAAATGTCATATGCATAGTAATCCCATAATTGAAGTTTAAGATTTTTTACACCTGAGTATGTTGCAGCTAAGACAGAAACACCAGGAGTTGATTGACCAACTGCATATTTGCCCATATCTACGAAGTTACCGACATTCCCACTATCTAAATTACCAGGTACTGCTGAGTAACCAGATGTAGCACCTAAAATTCCACCATTATATGCACGACCAAACGTACCTTGAGCAAATTTTGTAACTTGCGCAGCTATAAGAGTTGTATTTGGAATATCTGTATTACTTAATACATAGGCTTCAAACAAGTTTGGAACCATTCTAGCATCGTCCGAACCTGCCATAGGTGTATCTAATTTTTGACGACCACCTTTAAAGGCTGTTTTACCGTATTTAAACTGTAAATATAGTTCACCAAGCATTGCATAGTTGCTATTGTTCTCACCAAGAAGTGTTGGATCAACTTTTTTATAGTCTGTTCTATCACTATCATTTAAAAAACCATTTGTTGTATAAAAAGCAGCCCCAAAACTAAGACCTTTATAGTCTGCAGTTTCAAACTTTAAGTGACCACCTACTGCATTTGCTCTTCTATGTGTAGTGTTACCTGCACTTCCTTGATACTCACGGTCAATTGAGAACTCTCTTATCTGCCCGCTTGCTTTACCTTCGCTAAACATTGAACTTAGATCTTCAGCTGCATTAACTGAACTAATTAAACTAAGTGTCGCTACACTAAGTAGAATTTTTTTCATTTTCATCTCCCTTTGTTTTCTTACCCTCAAATCATAAGTGAGAAACATAGCATGAGTGTAGCAAAAGAATTATTTGCATAAAAAAGCTGATGATTTGCATTGTTTGTTAAGATTCGTAACACAAATACTACACTTTTGTCATAAGAGTTAAGTATTTGTGTAACTATGTTACTTATGTTCTAAACTGTTCAAGTTTATGTGTTAGCTCAGAAGTAAGTGTATTAAGATGTTCTGCTGCAGATGCTATTTCTTCGACACTTCTTGCATTTGTAGTGGATATAGTGTTTATTTCATCTATTCTCTGTGCTATATTTTGAACATTTTTGCCTGTCATCTCAAAATCTTTTACTGTATTATCACTTGCATTTGCCGCTTTATTTACAATGCCTGCAGTCATGTTGATTTTATTTTCAACTTCTGATGAGATATTGGCAAGTGCATTCATATCTTTTGAGTTGTGGTTCATTTGCGTAGTTGCTGAAGAGATAGACTGCACAATAATATTTATAGTATTATTAATCTCTACTAAACTCTTTTGTGTTCTCTCTGCCAATTTTCTCACTTCATCAGCAACAACAGCAAATCCTCGCCCATGTTCTCCAGCTCTTGCTGCTTCAATCGCTGCATTGAGTGCAAGTAAGTTTGTTTGGTCTGCTATATCAGAAATAACTTCTAAAACAACTTTTACCTGTTCTGCATCTTTTGATAAAGCATCAATATTTATAGCAAGTTCCGTTTCATTTTCGGCGCTTAATTGAACTTTTCTTGTAAGGTCAATGACTTCATCTCTTACTTTATTTAAAATCACATTTGCTTCTACTATTTCATCTTTGCTCTGTGTTGCGGCTTGAATTGAGGTCATGAGCTCTTCAATAATCAAAGTTGTTTTTTCCGTAGCATCTTGAATAATTTGAACAGATTTTTCCACATTTGTGCCTACTTGTACAGAACTAACCGAGAGTTCATGTGCAATGGAAGAATTTTCTATACTTACAGATTTTACTATTTTTATACTAGCTTGTACTTTTTCTATAAATTGATTCATAAATTGAGCAATCTTTTTAATCTCATCATCACTATTGATGTTTATTCTTTTAGTTAAGTCACCCTCTCCCTCAGCCAAATCAGATGTGACATATAAGATATCATTAATAGGTTTTATAATCGTTTTATTGGCAATGAAGGAGCTAATGAAGATAAGAATAAAGGCTATAACTAGAGATGCCATAATCATTTTAGATGTTGAAGCCACTACTTCATCAGCTGCAACTTTTCTCATCTCTATTATTTTTGCTTCTATATTATCAATATATTCCCCTGTCCCTATAATCCATCCCCATGGTTTAAATATTTCTACATAAGACATCTTTTGCTGAGGCTCTTCATGTCCAGGTTTTGCCCAACTGTATTCAACAATGCCTTTCCCTTTTTCTTGTATAACTTTTGCCATTTCATTAAAGAGATAGACACCATTTGGATCTTTAAGTTTTGACAAATCTTTTCCATTTAATGAAGGGTTAGTAGGATGCATTATCATTTTTGGAGTTGTATCATTTATCCAAAAATACCCACTCTCTCCAAATCGCATATCTGAAACTGTTCTTAGAGCTTCTTGCTGTATTTTTTTTGTTACATCGGAAACATAGGCACCTGTTCCAATCACCCAATTAAAAGGTTTAAAAAGTTTTACATAAGAAACTTTTGGCTGTGCTTTATCAAAGCCAGGTTTTGCCCAACTATACTCAACCACACCCTCACCTTTTTCTTGTATGACTTTTACCATTTCATTAAATAGTGAAACACCATTTGGATCTTTAAGCTTTGATAAGTCTTTTCCATCTAATGTAGGTTTCATTGGATGCATGATCATTTTTGGGGTTGTATCATTTATCCAAAAATATCCATCTTCTGCATATCTTACAGAAGCTACAAGATTTTTTATATGTTCACTAAGTTGATTCTTGGAGAGTTTTGATTTGTTCTTTTCATACTCTTGTGTAAGAATGCTAAAGAGAAAATCTGTTTGAAGTTTCAAATCATTTTGAACTTCTGACTTTATCTTCTCCTGTGATGTTCTTTGATAGAATGAATCTATTGATTTTATGGCAACGGAGACATAATTTTTCAACTCTATCTCTTTGTTTTTGTACGCCTCTTTCTTATACTTTTGAATGTTTTGTTCACTCGTACTTTTGATACTAGAAATAGACTCCAATATAGTTACTACCGTTACAAGTAAAATTGTAAAAATAATAATTAATTGTAATTTCAATTTTATAGATATTGCCCTCACAACACACCCCTTTAAAAATATTTATACATACTAAGTATGACAAATATACATAGCATGAACATAGCAAAACAGATACAATATATCTTTGCTTATCTATGTGCTATAATGAATCAAGAATGTTTCTTATTCTAAGTCGTGCTGGCAGTTTTTTGTCTGCATATATTTTTTTTAGAAAAAATTTAAATTGGAGATATCATGAATATCATTAGCTTGATCATATTTTTAGCAGTTGGTGCATTGGCGGGCTGGTTAGCTGGCAACATAATGAAAGGAAGAGGATTTGGTCTCATAGGTAATATTATCGTGGGAATTGTCGGTGCTGTTTTGGGTGGTTTTGTATTTGGCTTATTTGGAATAACTACAGGTGGATTATTAGGTGCCATCATTATGGCTACGATTGGCGCTGTTCTTTTGTTATACATAATTACTATACTTAAGAAGGCGTGACTCTCAGACACAACAATGCCATTAGCATTAGGAAATAATAATCATGAAGTATGTTGAAATAATCGCTGATGCAGATAGCTCAGACACTGTTTTAGCAATAGCTAAAAAAGAGGAAGTACAAGATTTTCGGCTTGGTGTTGTCGAAGAAGATGGCAAACAACAAATGCGAATGCTCGTAAGTGATGACAAGCTTCAGTTGGTACTCGACGCTCTTCAAAAACTCTTGGTCTCACAACCAACAGCCCACATCGTAGTCCTCTCTGTGGATGTGTCTTTACCTAAACCTGAAGAAGAGGAACGTAAGCAAGAAGATGCTGCAACCCAAGCGCGAGAGGCTCTCTATGAAGGAGTTGAAAAAGGTGTGCGGCTTGATTTGAATTTTGTCGTACTAGTCGTGTTATCATCGCTTGTAGCTGCCATAGGTCTTATTACAAATAATGTCGCTGTCATAATCGGTGCAATGGTAATTGCACCATTGCTCGGACCAAATCTCGCACTTAGTCTTGGGACAGCCATAGGTGACTTATCTTTAATTCGAAAATCAGTACAAACTCTTGTTGCTGGAATGCTACTAGCAGTGGCAGTGCCTGCAGCTTTAGGAATGTTTTGGTCTTTTGACGTAACAAATCATGAACTTATGCTACGCACAGTCGTCGGCATTGATTCCGCCGCTCTTGCACTTGCATCAGGTGCTGCAGCTGCATTGTCTTTGACAACTGGTTTGTCCAGTATATTAGTAGGAGTTATGGTCGCCGTAGCCCTACTCCCACCTGCAGCCGCCTTAGGGCTGATGCTTGGGTCTGGAAATACTGCTTTAGCTACTGGAGCGGGATTACTGCTTGTAGTAAATGTTGTATGTATCAATCTTGCGAGCAAAATTGTTTTTGATATCAAGGGTATTCGTCCACTTGGATGGCGAGAAAAAGAGAAAGCCAAACATACAAAAATAGTATATATTTTAGGCTGGCTTGTGACTTTAGTTTTGCTCATAGCTCTCATCTATGTACGCCGTTCATTAACAACTTAATCCTAAGAAACTTAAGGTTGTAACCTTAAAAAATAAATATTGCTGTATAGTGAATTATCTGCAATGCTAAAACATTTCATTTATTTCAAGTACAGGAGTTCGATATGCAAACTACAATCAAAATTATTGGTCTTGCCCTAGTAGTCGTAGGGATTGGTTTTGCAGTATGGGGTTATCAGTTATCTGATTCTGTTGGTTCACAAGTCTCACAAGCTGTTACAGGTGCCCAGACAGATAAAGTAATGACTTATTATATTTTTGGTGCTGTTAGTTTTGTTGTTGGTATCTATCTTTTTCGTAAAAATTAACAATGAGATTTAATTTAAAAAATATATAGGAAAGCTTTACAAAGTTAGGTTTTAAAGAACAAAACTCCATAAAAACCTACTAACAAGACGGAGAAATACTATGCTCGAAACTAAGGAAAATACTATGAAGACAAAAGATGCATATAAAGAGAAAGTAGAAGCCCAATTGGCATTGGTTCAAGCCAATCTTAAACTATTAAAAGCAAAAGCAAAAAATGCTACTGCTGATATGCAAATGGGCTACACCAAAGAAATTAAAACTCTCGAAAACAACTACGCTATTGTGAAGTTGAAACTCGGTGAACTAGGAGCAGTCGGTGAAGGTGCTTGGGATCATCTCAAAAAAGATATTGAAAAGAGTTGGGATTCACTTCGTATATATGCAAAAAAAAACGATTGATTCCAACCGATATTGATATAAGAGAAATATTATGAACATGATAGTGTAAATTACTATCAGGAGGTGAAGTCGTATTGATTTTGCTCCTATCCATTTACCAATTTCACACAGATTCAACACCTCTTTAACATCCTAAACTCCATTCTTTTTACACAAATACTGTTCATTAATATAGATATTTGGTTAATACTCTCTACAGTAGAATGCCGAAGTTATAATTATTATTCAATAATATTATAACAATCATATTTTATTATTTAAAGGACATATTATGAACAAATTTACTCTTAACGCTACACTTTTATTTGCTGCAAGTACTTTACTTGCTGAAACTCCAACAAATACTCAACTACTTCACCAACTACTACAAAGAATTAAAGTACTTGAAAATCAAAAAACAGAACACACTAGCGATAAAAGTGTAAATACTAAACAGCTCGAAAAAAGAATTGAAGCACTTGAAGACCAAACTCATGTCACTCCTATTACACACGAGATGAGCACTACTAACAACTTTTATGATCACTTTAAGATTGGTGGTGATTACAGATTTTCTATAGATAATCTCAACTATGATATGGCTAGTGGTGAGAGTGTGAAAAATGACGCTCTGCTTACAAATAGACTCTGGTTAAACTTCAATTATAAGCCAGATAATCATATTCTATTTAATGCAAAACTTGCTTTTAATAAAGTTTTTGGACAACCAACTTTTAACAATCAACCCATATATGACCAATTTGATTGGTTCGGGGCAACAACCAATACAGATAATCAACTCAGAGTAAAAGAAGCATATATTGATTACAAAGACAGTTCTCTCTTTGGTATAGCACTTCCTTGGGATTTTGGCGTGGGTCGTAGACCAACATCTTACAATAAATTAATCAACCTTAGAGATGATGAAGCAGCAAATTCTCCACTGGGGCATATTGTTTGTGCAGAGTTTGATGGTGGACATTTAGGCATGGACTTTTCAAACTTAACAGGGATTAAAGGAGCCCATATAAAACTAGCTATTGGACGAGGTATAAGTAACATTGATCCTAGCATTTCAGCAACTCCTAATGCAGACTTAGGGAACAATATAAACATGTTCGCAATAAATGTAATTCCTTATGCAGATAAAAATCTACACACAGAATTACAAGTTCTAAAAGCAACAAATCTTGTAGATATTACAAACTCAGGGTTTGATATGACAGGAACATATAACCCTGCAAATTATGACCCAACACTCCAGAGTGTTGGGGATATTTATCTTTCTAGTATGATGGCATTTTACAATATTGAAGCTCTTAATAATACAAAAGTTTTTGCATCCTTTGCTATGAGTCAAACAGACCCAAAAAATGGACAGAGCATGTTAGGAAGTAGTGATGTAAAAATAGGTACAAGTTACTGGATTGGAACACAAATGAAGTCACTTCTAACACAAGGTGGTCATTGGGGTGCAGAGTTTAACCATGGAAGCAAATATTTCAGACCATTTACGTATGCTGAAGATACTGTAATAGGTTCTAAAATAGCAGCACGTGGTAATGCATATGAGCTTTACTTCACGGAGGTCTTAGCTAAAGGTTTAACATTTCAAACAAGAGTAACGTATATTGATTATGACTATAGTGGAAGTAACGGATTTTTTGGATCACAAACGGGTACTCCAATGAGTATTGCCGATATTAGTTCTATGATGGGAAATAGTGATTTAGCAAACTCTGTCGTAGATAAAGCTACTGACGTTCGATTTTATTTAAGATATAACTTTTAGTTAGTTTAAAAGCTGTAAGTTCCGATAGAAGTGAACGACTTCTAAGGTGCTTACGGTTTTTCTATCATATAGCCCATCCCACGAACATTGATAACAATATCTTCATGAAGAATCTTTTTAAGACGGTTAATTTCGGCTCGCATCGTTGCATTATCGACTACTTGTTCATCCCAAACATAGATGCCAAACTGTTCAAAATCAACAACCATTCCTCTGTTACGTGCGAGTAAATCTATTATCTGAGATTGACGTTTTGTAAGTGTCTGAACTTCTTGTTTAAAGAGTAGAGTACTATGTTCTTGATCATAAGAGTAATTCTTAGAGAGACGTAATTGTACTCTTGGTGTATCTGTTGCATGTCGTATTTTATCGAGTCGCAAAGAGAGCTCTTTTAGATGAAAAGGTTTTTTAAGATAGTCATAGCAACCCAAATCATATGCACGGGAAATATCTTCTATATCTACCAAGGCACTAATGTAAATAGTGGGAATATGGATTTTTAGTGCATGTATCTGTTCTAAAAAAGTAAGCCCATCCATACCTGGGACATTTATATCTAAAATAAGAAGATCATACATGTTTTTTTTGATAGACTCAAACGCTTTAAGTCCATCAAAATAGGTCTCTACAGAATGACCTTGTGAGTCTAAATATTCACAAATAGACTCATTGAGCATTACCTCATCTTCAAGTAGTAGTATCTTCATCTATATTCCCATCATTTTAAATCTATATATAAAGGTCGTAATTGCATCACTTGACTCTAATGATATTTTAACATCCTCTTCATCACAAATACTTTTTACAAGTCTAAGTCCCAAGCCAAAGCCATCTTGATTTTTTTCTTCTCTATAGTAAGCATCAAAAATTTTCTCTTTATCTTTAATCTCTTTTGATTTACTACTAACCAAAACATCTACAAAAGCTCCAGAACATTTAATTTCTACTTGAATACTCTCATAAGCTAGAGTGTATTTTATAGCATTTGTAATTGTATTGTCTACAATTCTTTGGAGTTTTGTCTCATTAAAGTAGATAAAGGCAACACTACAGTTTGTGCTAAATTCAAAACGTAGGTTCGACAACTCTGCAACTTCGCAAAAGAAATCAATTCGACTTGTCAAATAAGGAATCAAATCAAGTGCTACTTTTGGATATTCAACTTGATCTTTTTTTACCAAATAGCTCAAATCATCATAAATACTAAATAAATTTTTTGCAGCAACTTCTATTTTTGTGAGATGTTTATCTTTCTCATTTTTCATGTTAAGGAGTTCTATACTTGTAAGAATGACGCTTAGTGGCGTGTTTGTTTCGTGAATGGTATGACGCAAAAACTCTTTTTGCGCTGCTAAAATATTTTGTAAATCTGCTGTTTTTATTTTTATTCTATCTTCAAGTCCAGAGTTTAACTCCATCATATCTTTTTTCTGTACATTGATAGTATCTACCATCTCGTTTGCATACCCAACCATTGTTTTAAACTCTTTAAAAAAGACTACATGCGGGTTTAAAACCTGTTCATTATGTGCAGAAGATTTAAAAAAATCCAAAAATGCTTGCATATCACGTTGCAATAAAGTATTGAAAATTTTATAAAATCCAAGCATTATAGAAAAAAGTATAAATGCCAAGGTACCAATAGCAACAGTGTTTTTTATGAGGAGTTTTTTGAGTTGCGCTTCTCTTTGTATATGTAGCTGTTCATAGTTTTGAACAGAGTAGTTTAGAACTTTATCTTCATTGAGTGCTCGTTCATAATCATGATAATTTTCTATAATCAAAAGATAGGCAAAAACAATCGTAAATAAAAATATAACCAGCGTCGTAAAGATATTTGCTTGTTTAATTGTTATGGAATTTTTTTTAAAAATTGTTTGCATGCGAGCATTATAGCTATATTCATTTTAGAATATTTAGAATATTTAACTATAATTGCAAAATTAAATACAAAGGTAGAATATGTTTGGAAGAACAAAACTAAAAGATTACAATGTGACTGCAGAAGAGTCACTCAAACAACAGTATGCAAAAATTGATACAGCGAAAGGTGTTATATGGATTAAACTTTTCCCAGAAGAAGCACCAAATACTGTAGCAAACTTCGCACACTTAGCAAACACTGGTTTTTACAATGACTTAAACTTTCACCGCGTTATTCCAGGGTTTATGGCACAAGGTGGATGTCCTCATGGAACTGGAACTGGAGGACCTGATTGGGCTATTACGTGCGAAACTGAGCAGAACACTTCTGTGCACCGTCCAGGTACGCTCTCAATGGCTCATGCAGGACGCAATACTGGGGGAAGTCAGTTCTTTATTTGTTTTGTTGATTGTCCTCATTTAGATGGTGTTCACACTGTTTTTGGTGCTATTGAAGAAGATGATGAAGAGAGCTTTAAAGTACTCGCTCAGATTCAAGGTCAAGATGCTATAAACTCTATAGAAGTTTTAGAGTCCAAATAATCTCTAAAGAGTTTTCTAAGAATTAACTCTGTTAATTAACTTAGAAATACTCTCATCTTTCATCTGAGAAACAGATGAAATAGTAGCTTTAACATTAGTAATAGATTTTATTTTTGAAACTATTAAATTTACTTTTTCCTCATTATCTACAAGAAAAACAAGCAAAAATCTGTTCTTAGCCCATCGAACGAGCATATCATCTTCTCGAATATTTTCTTTAATCTTATTCACAAAGATTTTCAGATTCTCTTGTGTAGGATTTTCATCATCTAAAACTAATTTAATAATTCCAATAATTTTTTCATTAAGCACTGCTGCATCTTCATAATTTTTAGAGACGTGGAGAAAATACTCTTTATCATACGCGCCACTCTCTACATTCATAGTTGCATTATTTTCTATCATGATGCGCTTAATTAATGTCTGCGTTACATCTATCAATGTTACGACTGTATACTCCTCAATACTTTGACCAACATCCACAGAAAAAGCTCTAGGGTCATACGTTGGAGTTAACATGCTTACGATTCTATCTTGTTTTTCAAGCTTTAAAATGGATTCAAACCAAGTCTCACCCTCAGCAATATTTTCTCTGTTAAAATAAGATGGATGCGGCATGAAACAGTCTGCAAAATTTCTAAAGGCTTCATTGAAATCTTCTACAGAACTTGCAGCAAAAAACTTTAAAAACGCTCTGTTGGCAAAAAA
This sequence comes from Sulfurimonas sp., assembly GCA_041595535.1. Taxonomy (GTDB): domain Bacteria; phylum Campylobacterota; class Campylobacteria; order Campylobacterales; family Sulfurimonadaceae; genus Sulfurimonas. The sequence goes on from JBFHKA010000002.1 coordinate 96,690, forward strand.
GAGTTTTGATCCTTTAAAAATTGCAATCAAATTTGTTTGAGTATTTAGTACATTTTGCAACAAGGCTAAACTGACAGTTTCATTCATAGTAACTCACTTTTTTAATGTATTTTATCATATTTTTTCTATCTTAATTCTCTACTAGATTTTGCTATACTTCCATATATCTATTTCCATAAAATATGGAAATAAATTTAAATAAGGAACGTATCATTTTAGTCCATATTTGCTGTAGTGTTGACTCACACTTTTTCTTAGAAAAACTTCAAGCAGAGTATCCTGATGAGAAACTAACGGGGTTTTTTTATGATCCAAACATTCATCCATATTCAGAGTATCAACTGCGTCTACTCGATGTCAAACGTAGCTGTGCTATGCTCGGTATTGAACTTTTAGAAGGTGAATATGACTATGAGAGTTGGTTAGAAGCTGTACGAGGACTTGAAGGTGAACCTGAAAAAGGAGCACGTTGTGAAGTCTGTTTCGATAAACGCTTCTCTGTAAGTGCGCAAAAAGCCTTAGAACTTGGCGAGAAAAAAATCACCACTACGCTTCTTGTAAGCCCTCTAAAATCTCAAGAGCAACTCAAACGCGTTGGCGATGACTTTTATGCAAAACATGGTGTTGAATTTGTAGCGGTTGACTATAGAAGTGGCGGTGGCACGCAAGATCAAGCAAGAGTTACTAAAGAGCAACAACTCTACCGACAAGATTATTGTGGCTGTATCTATGGTCTTAGTATGCAACGAGAACAACAAGATAAACTGATGGATGAAATGTTCTCTCCAATATCGCACGTAACACTTCCTTCTTCCATTGAAGAACGTCTTGAAATATATAACGCACGTAACACTTTGCAAGAGAGAAAAATTGACTATAAAATCCTCAAACATAAGTTCTTAAACTATAGACAATTTAGTTGTAGACTCACACAAGGCAAAACACAAAATATACCTGCGTATGCCCTTGTCTACTCGACTCTCCCAAAAAAACGTGCACAAGGTCGTGTTGAATTTGTACATGAAAACATTCACTACTTCAATCGTGAAGAGGTAAAGTTTATAACTTTAGAGTATTTTAATACATTTACAACAAAAGAATACAGCTCTATTAAAGAGCTTATATTTTCTCCTCTGACATTTGATGAAGAGTTACAGATACGAAATAAAATTGTAGCCTTTTCGTATGATGTAACACCTATAATCGTACTTGAGAAAATTCCAGATACTAAGCTCACTCTCTGGCTTGATGCAAAAATATATGAAGATACACAGGAGAGATTAATAGAGCTCTAATAGCTTTATTTAAACGCTCCTACACTCCAACCAAATCTCCAATCTTTTCCCTCTTCATACGCTCCAACAAAAGGTGCTTTATCGAAAAATTTATCTGTAGTATTTTGTTCGCCCGTAATGATGGTTGCTTTTGTTTTATATGCATCAAGAACACAAGATTTTGAATTTGTAAATATTTTATATATGTCATCTCTTGAAATCCCATTTTTTCCATAGAAGCTATTGCCATCTTCCATGGTTGAGTAAAGCGCTATACTTTGAAAAAGAATCTTGTCATTTTTCAATGTTTGCGCATCTTGAATAGAGATTTGTGCCTTATCAAAAGAGGAAACAACCCCATTAATAAGATTGTAACCAGAACCATGTCTAAGTAAAATTCCATACTCGCTCCCAAAAGAGCCTAAAAGTTCAAAGTTTGCTAAGGTAGGTTGTGTTGTTGGTTTAGCACTATAATTATTTACATTATTATCTGATTCCAAACCATTCCCTGACTGACTTGCTTCTACAGCAAGTTTTTCTGCATAAAGATACTGAATTTTACCATTGTACCCAAGATCAGTATCTAAGGAATCATCTCTATTTCCTATAAGTAAAACATGCTTCATATTGACTGTTCCACCCCAAATCTCTATGCCATCATCTTTGCCTTTATAAACCTCAATATAGTCAATGAGCGTTCCGCTCCCAACTCCACCAAGACTCAACCCATTTAACTCTTTGTCTTTAGCTACTTCCGCTCCAGCGTACTTAATCACTACATAGTTTAAAATCCCACTATCATCTTCCGTATTGTTTCCACCAAATCGAATGTGTCTTTTAGAAAATTCAAATTCTTCATCTAAATTTCCACTATTCACGGGTGCATTTCCAGCTATGACAACTCCACCCCAATCTCCAGAATGAACACGTTGACTTTTTACATCTTTTTCTGAAGTAAAAATAATTGGTTTGTCTACACTCCCTTTTGCAATGATTTTAGATCCTCGATTTATCACTAGAAAATCTTTCTCACTTGCACCAAAGATTGTTGTTCCAGCTTGAATGATTAAATTTGCCTGATAATTATTATCTCCGCCTATTTGAACTTCACCTTTGAGTTTCCATAATTTATCACTCGTTAGTTCTAAATCATTTACAATGATATTTGAGATTTCACAAACTACTTTATTGTGAATACTAAAGCCAGTATCACTCGTCCCGTTTGGACATGCCACATCATGATACTTCACATTTTCTGGAGTTTTTTTAGACTCTTCATCACTATATACATTCTGGTGAGAATATATATAAAGACCTACGATAATTGTTGCTGCACTTGTTACAATAGATGCAATTACCCTCATAATTTTTTCCTCCTAATCTTTTTGTAATACTACGAAGTCAATATCACAAGGAGGTTACACTCTTTAAAAATATGTTATTCATTTGAAACATAGTGTTCATTATCTATTATTAACATTAAATGAGATAAAATACAGAAAAATTACTACTACAAAGGCTTATACACATGATTATGGATGTTATGGAAATTCAAGAAATTATTCCTCACCGCTACCCTTTTTTACTTTTAGATCGCGTTACAGATATTGTAACGAATGAATCTCTTATAGGTTTTAAAAATGTAACAATCGGTGATAATATTTTTCAAGGACACTTTCCAGGTCACCCAATTTACCCAGGAGTTATGATTTTAGAAGGTATGGCACAAGCTGGTGGTATCCTTGCATTTAAAAGCATGGATATGAGCAAAGAAGAAGCAGCTAACAAAGTTGTCTATTTTATGAGTATCGACAAAGCTAAATTTCGTGCTCCGGTTAAACCTGGAGATAGACTTGAATATCGTATCAGTGTTATAAAACAAAAAGGCAGTATTTGGATGCTATTGGGAAAAGCTTATGTGGATGATAATTTAGTATCAGAAGCAGAATTAAAAGCTATGATTGTTAATAAATAGAAGTCTCTCTTGAATACAAATAAAATATCTCCTTTAGCCGTCATTGAAGATGGTGCTGTTATTGGTAAAAATGTACAGATTGGTGCCTATTGTTTTATCTCTAGTGAAACTATCATTGGAGATGAGACAACAATCGCTCAGGGTGCTTGCATTTATGGAAAAACAACTATTGGAAAAAACAATAGAATTTTCTCACATGCAGTACTTGGTTCCATCCCACAAGATTTAAAATATAATGGTGAAGAAGTTGAGCTGATAATTGGCGATAACAACACTATTAGAGAATTTACACTTTTTAACCCTGGAACTGCAGGTGGTGGAAGCAAAACTGTTGTTGGAAACAATAATCTTTTTATGGGCTATGTTCACTTAGGACATGATGTTATTATTGGCAACCACTGTATCTTAGCAAATGCAGCAACACTAGCAGGACATGTTGAACTTGGAAACCATGTTGTCATTGGTGGTATGACACCTATACACCAATTTATTCATATTGGAGATTATGCTATGATTGGAGGGGCATCTGCTCTTTCACAAGATGTGCCCCCTTACTGTTTAGCAGAAGGAAATCGTGCAAATATTAGAGGTCTAAACCTCACTGGTCTTCGTCGTCATTTAAAACGTGAAGACATTGACGCACTTAAATCTGCATATAGAGAACTTTTTGAATCAGGCGCACCACTTAAAGATACAGCAAGTGAACTTGTAGAAAGAAATGAAAATCTTTATGTTGAAAATTTATGTAATTTTATTTTAAAAACAAAACGCGGAATCCCATTTGAGAGGAAAAATATATGATACATAGACACTGCAGCTTTTGTGATGCAAGCGAAAGCGAAAAAAATCCACTAATTGCCGGAAATGGCGTTTACATTTGTAAAAATTGTGTCGTCTCTGCATATAAAATTATGTTTGGAGATGAAAGAGAAGTTTCTTCAGAGAAACAAGAGCTTCTTGAAGCTGTCAACACCCTAATGACACCAAAAGAGTTAAACAACTTCTTAGGCGAATACATAATAGGACAAGAGCGAGCAAGAAGACTTCTAAGTGTTGCTGTGTATAACCACTATAAAAGAATTTTTAAAACATCTGATGTCAATAATGAAGATGATACTGAAATTGCAAAATCCAATGTTCTTCTCATAGGTCCAACTGGAAGCGGAAAAACACTTATGGCACAAACTATAGCAAGAGTTTTAAATGTTCCTATTGCCATTGCGGATGCTACAAGCCTTACAGAAGCTGGATATGTTGGTGAAGATGTTGAAAACATTTTAACAAAACTTATTCAAGCAGCAGATGGAGATGTAGAACGTGCGCAAAAAGGAATCATCTTCTTAGATGAAGTAGATAAAGTTGCACGCATGAGTGAAAATCGTTCTATCACACGTGATGTAAGTGGAGAAGGCGTACAGCAAGCTCTTCTTAAAATTATAGAAGGCTCTTCTGTGAACATTCCACCAAAAGGTGGACGTAAACATCCAAATCAAGAATTTACAGCTATTGACACAACAAATATCCTCTTTATTTGTGGTGGTGCATTTGATGGTTTAGAAGAGATTTTAAAACGCAAACAAGGCGATAATGTTTTAGGTTTTGGTCATGAAAAGAAAACAAAAGATGAAAAAAAACCAACTTATGATATGGTTGAGCCAGATGATTTAGTTCATTTTGGTCTCATACCAGAGCTTGTTGGTCGTTTGCCAATTATAGCGTCACTAAGTGAAATTACAGAAGCTGATATGGTACGAATTTTAACAGAACCAAAAAACTCACTTATTAAACAGTATAAAAAACTCTTTTCTATTGATAACGTAGAGTTAAATTTTGAAGAAGATGCACTCCTTGCAATTGCTTCAAAAGCCATCAAACGTAAGACTGGGGCTCGTGGACTTCGTGCTATACTCGAAGAAAAAATGATAGATATTATGTATGAGTTACCAGAGTATAGTGGCTATGAAGTGGTTATCACCAAAGAAGTTATTGATGAAGCACAGGCACCACTCTATATTAAAAAAACAACAAAAAAAACAGCATAAGGTAGAGAGATGATATTTAATAAAATAATAGGGCTTTTTTCAAACGACTTATCCATTGACTTAGGAACAGCAAACACAATTGTTATAGCAAAAGGACGCGGAATCATCATTAATGAACCGTCCGTTGTTGCTGTTAAAACTGAAAAATATGGTCAAAGTAGAGTATTAGCTGTAGGACACGAAGCAAAAGAGATGGTAGGAAAAACTCCTGGTAATATTCGAGCTATTCGTCCAATGCGTGATGGAGTTATTGCTGACTTTGATATGACAGAAAAGATGATTCGTAAGTTCATCGAAAAAGCACATGGAAGGAGTTCGTTAATTTCTCCTCGTATAATTATCTGTGTTCCTTATGGATTAACACAGGTAGAACGTAAAGCTGTTCGTGAATCTGCTCTCTCTGCAGGAGCACGTGAAGTTTTTCTTATTGAAGAACCAATGGCAGCAGCAATTGGAGCTGGTGTTGACATCCGTGAGCCACAAGGAAATCTTGTTGTAGACATCGGTGGTGGTACTACGGAAATTGGTGTAGTCTCACTTGGTGGTCTTGTTTTATCAAAATCTATTCGTACTGCTGGAGATAAAATAGATCAAGGCATCGTCAACTATGTAAGAAAAAAATACAACTTACTTATTGGTGAACGTGTAGCAGAAGAGATAAAAATCAACATAGGAACTGCTGTTGCACTTGATCAAGAGTTAACTATGGTTGTAAATGGTAGAGATCAGGTTGAGGGTCTTTTAAGCTCTGTTGAACTTACAAGTGAAGATGCTAGAGATGCTATGAAAGAACCACTTAAAGAGATTGCTGAAGCTCTTCGTGATGTGCTAGAAAAAATGCCACCTGATTTAGCTGGTGATATCGTAAACCATGGTATTATCTTGACTGGGGGTGGAGCATTAATTCGCCAGCTAGATAAATACCTCTCTGATATAGTAAAGATTCCCGTATTTGTTGCGGATGAGCCACTTTTAGCTGTTGCTCGCGGAACAGGTCGCGCCTTAGAAGAGATAGATTTACTACAAGAACTTTTTGAGAATGAATAAGAAGCTCTTTGCTTATATTTTTATTTTGATTGCACTTATGATTGGTGCAATCTACTACAACAACTTTATACAATCCCCTATAATCACATCACTAAACTCCATAAAATCTGCATATCACAATTCTGTTGAGTATGTAGAAAATAGTATTAAAAAACACTTTTTTCAGAGTTCACAAATAGTTGCGCTAAAAGCTAAACTAGAAAAGTATGAAAATAATCATTTAGTAATGCAGCAACTCGCTTCAGAAATCAATGACCTTTATGAAGAAAACAACTCAAGTTTAAAGCTCAATCCTCAAGCAGAACTTGTACGTACAATCTCTTATGAAAAATTTGGGAATCTCAATAGATTATGGATAGATATTCCTGATTATAATGCTTCAAAAATTTATGGACTTACCTACAAAGAGCTAGTTGCAGGAATCGTTATTTCGAAAGATTCTAAGGCTCTTGCTCTTTTAAACAGAGACATTAAGAGTGCCTATGCAGTCTATATAGGAGAAAAACGCTCTCCAGGTATTGTACATGGAAATAATAGTGAGTTTTTGGTCGTAAACTTTATTCCTGAATGGTTTGAAATACAAATAGGAGATGAAGTCATCACATCAGGACTTGATAATATCTTTTTTAAAGGACTCAAAGTGGGGAAAATAATCTCCGTAACAAAATCACAAGGGTATCAAAATGCCGTTGTTGACCAATACTACAAATCAAATGAGCCTAGCTATTATCATCTTATTAGGAGTGTTAAATGAGAGTCTTACTTGCTCTATTTTTTCTATTTTTTCAATTAAGTGCACAAGAAGCTAAACAGAAAGTTACAATCGGTTTGGGCCCATACTTTCAAACACAACCTTATAAAGATGTAAGTACTATACTTGTTCCTTCTCCTGTTATCTTTTTTGATAATGGCCTTTTTTATGTACGCTGGAGTCGTGCAGGGATGTACTTTTTAGGGGATAAACAAGAGGATTATATGTGGGGATTTTCTATCACAGCACAGCCTCGTCCCAATGGTTATAATTCTTCAGATTCAAGTTACTTAAAAGGAATGGATGACAGATACAACACTATAGAAGGTGGCTTAGCATTTAGTGCAACGTACAAAGACACCTATATTGAAATCATGGCATTGACTGACCTTTTAGATAGATATGACTCTTGGATTGTTAGAACAGAGATTGGTGATAAATACACTTTGGGCAAATTTAGCTTTTATCCAAGTATTATACTTATGTATGAATCAGATAAGTTTGTAGATTATTATTATGGAGTTACACAGGAAGAAGCATCACGCACACCCTATAATTATTATAAACCTTCTGGTGGATTTGACATAGGTATTCAAACATATATAAGATACCCAATAACAGATAATTTTGCAGCACTTGTAAACATCAGAGCAGATAGAATTCCAGAAACTGCTATAGATAGCCCATTGACTAATGATAGCTATATCTACTCTGGATTACTCTCACTCATATATACCTTTGAGTATTGATTTTCTTCACTAAAACTCATCAAATTTTAAGTGCCCTTTGGCTATAATCTCTAAATTTTAAGAGATTATTTCAAAGGTAAGAAATGCCAAAACGCACCGACATAAAAACGATTTTACTTATAGGTTCTGGTCCGATTATTATCGGTCAAGCTTGTGAATTTGATTACTCAGGAACTCAAGCCGTTAAAACTCTAAAAGAGTTAGGTTATCGTGTAGTTCTTATAAACTCTAATCCTGCAACTATTATGACTGACCCTGAATTTGCAGATAGAACTTATATTGAGCCTATCAAAGAAGACGTAATTGCTAAAATCATAGAAAAAGAAAATGTTGATGCTATTCTACCAACTATGGGTGGGCAAACTGCTCTAAATGTTGCAACAAGTATGTATGAAAAAGGCATGCTTGAAGGAGTAGAGTTTTTAGGTGCGACTCCTGAAGCTATTCACAAAGGCGAAGATCGTTCAGCTTTTAATGAAGCTATGATAAAAATAGGTATGGATCTACCAAAAAGTGCAAATGCATACAGTGTTGATGAAGCGATTGCAGTTGCAAAAGAGATTGGTTTTCCAGTAATTTCTAGAGCCTCTTTTACACTTGCAGGTGGTGGTTCAGGTGTCGCTTATAATATGGAAGAGTTTGAAAAGTTAGCCCAAGAGGGACTTTCAGCTTCTCCTGTAGGTGAAATTGAAATAATGGAATCTATGCTTGGTTGGAAAGAGTATGAGATGGAAGTTATCCGTGACAAAGCGGATAACTGTATCATTGTTTGTTCTATTGAAAACTTTGATCCTATGGGTGTTCACACAGGTGATAGTATCACTGTAGCACCTGCTCTTACTTTAACAGATAAAGAGTACCAAAGAATGCGTGATGCATCTTTTGATATTTTACGTGAGATAGGTGTTGACACTGGTGGATCAAACGTTCAGTTCTCAATTTGTCCAAAAACAGGGCGTATGATAGTTATTGAGATGAACCCTCGTGTCTCTCGCTCATCTGCACTTGCATCTAAAGCTACTGGATATCCAATTGCTAAAGTTGCAACTCTTTTAGCTGTTGGTTTTACACTCGATGAGATTACAAATGACATTACAGGAACGCCTGCAGCTTTTGAACCTGTAATTGACTATGTTGTGACAAAAATTCCACGTTTTACATTTGAAAAATTCCCAGAAGCTGTCAGTACATTAAGCACAAGCATGAAATCAGTTGGTGAAGTTATGGCTATTGGTCGTACCTTTAAAGAGTCTTTACAAAAAGCTCTTTGTTCACTAGAGACTGGTCTCTGTGGCTTTGACCCAATTGATGCTGATTTTGATTTTATCAAGCATGAGATTCGTCGTCCAAATGCTGACCGTGTCCTTTATGTCGCTGAAGGTTTTCGCCGTGGTATGAGTATAGAAGAGATGTTTGATACTTGTGCAATTGACCCTTGGTTCCTTTATCAACTCAAAGAAATTATTGATTCAGAAAATAGTGTTACTGATAAAATTCTTTTTGATGCTACATTTATGCGAAATATAAAAGTCGATGGCTTTTCGGATAAAAGAATCTCTCAACTTATTAAAAGAAACTCAGACTACGTAGTAAGTGAAAATGAAGTATATGCAATGAGAAAAAATCTAGGTGTTCGCTTAGAGTACAATGAAGTTGACACTTGTGCAGCAGAATTTGAGGCACTTACTCCATATCTCTACTCAACTACAAATATTACAAAACTACCAAATGTAAAAAACCGTGTAAGTGAAAATAGAAAAGTACTTATCTTAGGTGGTGGACCAAATAGAATTGGGCAAGGTATAGAGTTTGATTACTGTTGTGTTCACGCTGCATTTGCATTACGTGAGATGGGTATAGAGTCCATTATGTATAACTGTAACCCTGAAACAGTCTCTACAGATTATGACACTTCTGACGTACTTTATTTCGAGCCAATTGACTTTGAACATGTTAGAGCAGTTATTGAAAATGAAGAGCCAGATGGAATTATTGTTCACTTTGGTGGACAAACTCCACTCAAACTTGCAGACTCTCTTACAAAAATTGGTGCAAAAATCTCTGGAACACCTTCGGCTGTAATTGATTTAGCAGAAGATAGAGAGCAGTTTTCTAACTTTGTCACTAAACATGGGCTCAAACAACCAGCAAATGGATTAGCACGTAAGAAAGAAGAATCTTATGCTATTGCTAAAAGACTTGGTTATCCAGTACTTGTGCGTCCATCTTTTGTTCTTGGTGGTCGTGGTATGAGAATCGTTTATTCAGAAGATGAACTTCGCCAATATATGGACCTTGCTATATCTGTTTCACATGAAGCACCTGTACTTATAGATAAATTTCTTGATCAAGCTATTGAGCTTGATGTGGATTGTATTTCAGACGGCAAAGAGGTTTATATTGGTTCTGTTATGCAACACATTGAAGAAGCTGGAATCCACTCAGGTGATAGTGCATGTTCTCTCCCACCTGTAAATCTTAGTGATGCTATGGTAGAAAAAGTAGAACAACAGACTAAAACTATTGCCCTTGGTCTAGGTGTAATTGGGCTTATGAATGTTCAGTACGCTATTTATCAAGATGAAATCTATCTTATTGAAGTAAATCCTCGTGCATCTCGTACAGTTCCATTTGTATCTAAAGCGACTGGTATGCCTTTAGCAAAAGTGGCAACACGCGTTATGATGGGGGAAACTCTTAGAAGTTCACTAG
>JBFHKA010000003.1:0-105621 GCA_041595535.1 Sulfurimonas sp.
ATAAGTTTGGTGACTCTGTAGCTTGGACACCTCTTGATGGCGTAAGTGTCATAACAGAAGATGACAAGCTTGGCGTGAAGTCGCCTTTTATATCTGAGTACCTTTTAAAAGAGAAAGTAGAGCCTCTCGCACAAGCCTATATGACAGAAGACATAGTAAGCATAGAAGATGGAAAGTTCACACTCATAGGTCGTAGCAACAAACTCATAAAAATTGCAGGCAAAAGAATATCTGCACTGCAAATAGAAAACATACTCGAAGAGATACCTGAGATAAACAAAGCCATAGTGGAACTAATTTACAAAAAAGAGTTACTTAGAAGCGAGCAAATTCTCATAACACTAGAGGCTACAAAAGAGGTAGAAAAAAGAGTAGTAAAAGAGAAAATAAGCCAATACTACGGAGTTATAACCATTCCCTTTACCCTCAAGTATGTCGATACAATCAACTACTCGGCAATGGGTAAGAAGGTTATATTTTCGTAGTTTATTATTAATTTCAAGCACTATTGTAATTTTTATCCGATTATCGTATAATTATTAAAAAGGAGTGCTTTATGAAAATTAAAGAGATTAATGATGTTTTTGGAGTTGCTCCAGCTACATATTTTGATTGGGCAAAAGACGATAATAAAAAAAATGCTTTAGCAAAATTACTAAAAAATTTAAGTGTTGAAGAAGCGAATGAGTTCATAAATAAAAAAACTCAAAAGAAAAGTAAACCTATGATGTTGCTCTCAACAGTCAACTGCTCTATAGGAAACAAAGAGAAGCATTTTACTTTAACGGGTTTAAAGCAGTTGTTTTATAAAAAAGAGCCTTTAGACGTATATGAAAAATATGCACTTAAAACTATCAAAAATGAAGCACTTAATGAAGAGATAGAGGACTTTGCAAAGTATTATAATATACCTGCTAATAGAATTGAAAAAGTGCTATCAGCATGATTGAAAATGTAGAGTTTGTAAAAGAGCATTATAGTGATCAGATAGCTGCTCTGAATGGATTTATTAAAGATGCATTTCCACATCTTCCAAATAGAAACAATTCACTCATTAGGTTTGGTGGAGGTACTGCATTAGCCATGTATTATTTCCAACATAGGCTTAGTTTTGACATTGACTTATTTGTAACAGATGTACAAGTGCTAAACTATTTAAGCCCAAAACATTGGATAGAAGAGACAACAACTTTTAATGCTGAGAAGTATATAGATTTATCTAATCATATTAGAGTGCTTTATAAAGAAAATAATATAAAAGTAGACATTTTAGTTACAGCAGATGAGAATTCAAAATATTTACATGATGATAGTTATAGAATTTTTACAACTGACATCTATGTTGAGAGTATTGAAAATATCATTGCAAAAAAAATTGTTTATAGAAGAAATGACAATTTAACTAGAGATATTATTGATATTGCTATCTCAATAAAACATGCTAATAATATTTTAAAAAAGCTTTATGATGAAAAGATGATTAAACTCAATGATGTAAAAGAGTTGTATGACTCAATAAAAAACTTAGATATTACAACATATAAAGAAGAGATAGAAATTGTCATGCCATTTCAAAAGTATATTGAGGATGCAAACAATGCACCTCAAATTATTATAAATGAATGTGAGAATATTTTATATTCTCACTTAGAATAAATTCTAATTCATACCTTGTTGAAGAGGTTGGAAACCTTTTGGTGGGAACGTGTCGTACATGTACTCTGTAACTACTTCGAGTTGCTCAGGAGTGAGTGTTCCTTTTACTGATGGCATTATTCCAAAACGCTTAATAGCTTGAGGTATACACTTCGCTTTTGTAGCAGAAGGTTCTATGACATAATCTCGCATAAAAGCAAGAGTCGCTACTTTGTCATCTTTAAACGCTGTTTTAAGGTTAAACATTACACCCATCGCTGGAGGAGCAAGCATAGTTGCACGTGTTTGTGGCGTTGGTTTTTCTGTCATATGACATATTGCACAGTTTGTTTCAAAAAGTGCTTCTCCTGACATCGCTTCAGCGAACAGTGGCATACTACCTAGTAGTGCAATCCACAAAATATTGATTTTCATCTAATTATCCTTTTAGTTTTAAAAAGTATATACGATATAAGATTAAAATTCAATATATCAAAAAATAAATAACGACTAGAAAGAGATAAATTTTTGTTTATATAGAGTTGTTTACGCTAGAATATTTTTTGAATAAATAGTAAAGGTTTGAGAAATGAGTCAGAATGACTTCCATTATGACATGCAAAGTTTTTTAGGTACAGATGATGAAGTTGTAAATAAAACAGATTGGACACCACTAAAGGGTGGTGGGCAATCTGCTAAAAGTCATAATTTATTCAAGCTAAATAATGAGCGCTTACAGTTCAGAATTGCTCTAAGAACAGCTATATTTTTTATTTATATGTCACTCTTAGGATTTGTACTTATATTGGTGTCAATGTTTGGAGACATGATTGGCATGGAAGGTTCAGGTAGTCCTCTTTTAGGAGGATTAGTAGGCTTACTTTTTGTTGTAGCAGGACTCTTTTTTTTCAATAATGCCAGAGTTAGAATAACAATAGACAGATCCTATCCTGCAATATGGAGAGGTAATATTGACCCCGCAAAAGTGATGAATCCAGATAGTATAGACGGTTATGCCTCTTTAAAAAAACTACATGCCATTCAAGTTATACAAGAAGACATCAGTAGAACTGATGATAAAAGTTTTGAAAGTTATGAGATAAATCTTGTTTTACATGATGGCAAGCGTGTTCATGTTATTGACCATGGAGATAGAGAAAAAATCATTGAACAAGCGAGTCAATTAGCAGATTTTTTAAGTGTGCCTTTATGGGATGGATGCCGTTTTGAAGAATATGAAAGCGGAATAAGAATACCCGCATTTGTAGGTAGAGGCTTAGAGCTGTATAGTTGGGCTAAAATTTCTTTTGCTGTTGTAGTTGCAGGAATCTTCATCTGGACTATATACCAAGATTTACGAACCTCTAAAGAGGAAGAAAAATCATATCAGGCACTTCCAGTTCAACACAAAGTTGAAATAGCAAGAGCACATACAAAAGAACTTTTTGTAGCAGCTAAAAGTGCTACATATAATCGAGATAGACTCAAAACACTCATTGAACGTGGTGCAGATGTAAATGAAAAAGATGAAAAAGGGCGTACACCTCTGTTTTATGCGGTAATGTCTAAAAATTCTAACATGGTTTATTTTCTTATTAAAAACTATGCAGATATACATACAAAAGACAATGAGGGTACAGGACTCAAAGATTTACTAGATCCAAAAAAAGACCAACAACTCTATTTTGTACTTGAAGATGCTGAGTTAGCAGAAAAAGCAAGTGCTCAAGGCAAAACTATTTCTGGAGTATCTCGTACATTAGACCACGCAGGAAATGTGAAATCCATTCAGGTTGTGTATAGATAAAAATACTTCGCACGTAACAAATAAAATCTACTCACTTTTTATTGATAAACCGATAAGTTTATATTCATCATCAGTCCGTAAAAATTCAAAGTGATCTTGCACTTCTTTACCTTTGTTTTTACCCATTATCACAACAGTCATAACTGGATATTTCGCCTTTATTGCATCATTACAATTATCAAAAAATGGTTCAAATTCTTTACTTTCATATATAAATTTATTTAAATCTTCTAAAAATATTTGGTATTCTTCATCTTTACTGTTTGCTCTCTTTAGTTTAATGCGTATATTGTTTACAAGTTCTGGCTTTAAATCTTTTTTTTGAACAAGAATCCATCCAAAATTATCATCCCAATAAGATACTTTGTCAAAAAAATGTTTTTCTATTTTTTCACTCTCTAACTCTTTTTTCAACACAGACTCAAACCAATAATGAAACTCTTTTTCGTAGTTGATAAACGAATACCTTGTGCCATCTTCTCCTTCAAAGTAATCTCTTATTGGCGATACTAAATGTTTTTTATCTTCAGTAGCAATAGAGTATAGATTGATATTTTCATCAAGTGAAAAGTTTTTTATGAGTGTGTTGTTTTTCGTATCTATGAGGGTTTCTACCCCTCCTGCAAAAAAGCTATGTTCACCATCTCTTCGCATGGAAGCTCCTTGAAGAGCAAACAACATTTTGTTATGAACGCTTAAGACATCATTGTAAATTGGGGGAATCACTACATTTCCATCCCCATCAAAAAGTCCAACTTTGCCTGTTTTATGATCTCTAAATCGTATGAACCCTTCACTTTCACAATCAACTCCATTATCATAAATATGCATACTACCAACACCAACTTTCTTGCCAGTTTTTGTTAAGTAGTAAGACTCAAACCTATTACTCTTTGGCTCAGCAACAGCGATGATTTTATCAAATTTATTTGCACGAGTAAAAAGTCCAAATTTTGGCGCTATCTTCACGTTTGCATTAGAATCTTTAAAACCTATCAGTTGGGTTTTATTATCTTCAAAACTATACCAAACATCATTTTCTTGCGCAGAGGTGATAATGCTTGCAAACAATAAGATGTAACTTAAGAGAATTTTTTTATTCATTTTATCTCGATTTTAAAAAAGATGTAGCATTATAGCACTCCTCTTTATTATTTATTAATAATAAAATTTGTGTTTTTATAGTTTTTTACGATAGAATATTTCTTAGATAAATAGTTATGTATTTAAAAAACTAAAGGAAATCATGATGCTATCTCTATTTAAAACACCAGTTTATTATGTCAAAATAAGAGAAAACTCTTTTGATGTTCGATGCGTAAATACAGGAGAAAAATTTGTTCTCGATGCAACGACACTCTTCTCTACCAAACGACTTTTAATTGGAGAGTTTAGTGTTGCAGAAGAGCTACTTAAAAAAGCTTTTTCTCAGTTTCAAAAAAAATTGCTCAGTCCTATAGTGGTGATGCATCCACTTGAAATGGTTGATGAAAAGTTATCGGAAGTAGAAGAGAAAATCTTGCGTGAACTAGCACTAAGTGCAGGAGCAAAAGAAGTAAAAGTATGGCTTGGAAATGAGCCGACAGACAGCGAGTTGCTGAATGTATAATCACTCATAGAAGAGTACTCAACCGTTCACACAAAAATATATCGCACGTAACACCAAAAATACTTCTTTTAATGGAATGAGAATATTGGTCAAGAATACTGTTAGAACATAGGGCACAATAAGTTATAATAGCAGTATGACTTTATATTTATAGGATGTGTATTTGGGTAGTGAAAAAACTTTTTTAAAAGTAATAACGTATGCGCCATTATTTTTTATACCATTGTTTGTTTCTATAATCGTTGCATTGTCCTATCAAATATATTCTAAAGGTTTTGACTCAAGTATAGAAGAGTTGAGAAAAAATTTATTACAACGTGAAAAAGAAGCGGTAAAGAACAAAGTAAATAATTTATCTCAATTAATCGTTTATCAAAAATCTAGAATTAACGAAGAGTTGATAAACCGTGTGAAAGGACGTGTAGAAACAGCACACGCAATTGCTTATGAAATATATAATGAATATAAAGATACGAAATCTCAAGAAGAGATAAAAGACATTATTAATACCACTCTAAAAACGTTTATATGGAACAATGGTGAAAGTTATTTATGGGTAATGGATGATTTTGGAGTACATTATTTATTAGAAAACAAGAAAGATGTAAAAGGGACTTCGTATCTTGATTTTCAAGATGCCCAGGGTCGGTATATAGTACAAGAAGAGATAGCAATTTGTAAAGAAAAAGATGAAGGCTACCTGTGGGATACATTCACCAAACCTCATAAAAAGAATAATCAGCAGTATAAGCAAGTTGCCTTTGTAAAAGCTTTTAAACCATACAATTGGTGTTTAGGCTCTGCTGAATTTTTAGATACTGCTACAAAAAAAACTGATGAGTTTTTATTTGATATGGTAAGCCATGTCGACAAAATAGGTCATAATTATGTAGTAATCATAAATAACAAAGGAAACATATTAGTACATAGTCAATTACCTCAGTTTGTTGGTGAAAATGTAAAGATAACTGATACGTTAGTGTTAAAAAGTATTGAAGATTCAAGAAATGCTATTAAAGGCAAAGAAAATGTCTCTTATGTTTATGATTGGCGTAATTCTTCAACCGATAAAATAGAAAAAAAATATGCATATCTTCAAAAAATTCCTAATACTGACTGGTTAATTAGTAGTGGGTTTTTCTTATCACAAGTAGATAATCAACTCGCTAAACAAAAATATAGCATGTTAGAAATATATAATTCAAAGAGTAGAAATATTTTATATATAACTATTGTAATTATTTTAGCATCCTTAGTTTTTTCATTTTTTGTATCTTTAAAAATAAGAAAGCATTTCTCAGAGTATGAATTCAAAATAAGTGAAAAAAATAAAGAGTTAAAGGAACTCAATGTTACCTTAGAAGAGAAGGTTAAAGAAAGAACAATAGAACTTGAAAATATAAAGGATGATTTTGAAAAGTTAGCAACAATAGATGCTTTAACTCACGTACATAACCGCTACTCAATTATGAAGATATTTTCAAATGAAATAAGTCGATCTAAAAGACATTCTACTCCTTTATCAATACTCATGTACGATATAGACCACTTTAAAACTGTAAATGATACTTGGGGACATAGTGTTGGTGATAAAGTTTTGATTTCATTGACATCCCTTGTTGGTAGTACTATAAGAGATGTAGACTATATTGGAAGATATGGTGGAGAAGAGTTTTTAATCATTATGCCAAATACAGTACTTGAAAATGCTACTATTTATGCAGAGAGATTGAGACAAACAGTAGAAGATTATTATTTTGAAGAAATAGGTAATTTAACAATTAGTATTGGTATTGTAGAACTACAAAACGATGACAATATTGATTTAATGTTTAAAAGAGTTGATGATTTATTATATGAATCAAAAAATAAAGGTCGTAATAAAGTGAGTTTTTAAGTACCTGATTCCATCCTCTCCTGGGGTGGATTGCATAACTACTCTCTCTCAATATTACATCGCAGATGTAATACTATAAAACTTCTTAAGTTTTGCAGAAAAATATATCGCACGTAACACCAAAAATATATCGCACGTAACACCAAAAATATATCGCACGTAACACCAAAAAAACATTTTTTTAATGAAACAATTATAGTGTTCTACTAATTATTAATATTAAGTTTCTGTTCACTATAATGGGAATTAATAAATAGTTATGTAGAGAAACTTTTCAAAGTTTTAAACATGATTGCAGATGACATAATAACCAAACCAAAAGAGATGAAAAAAAATGCAAGATATAACTAGCAACCCATGGGTTGCAAAACTAATTGTTTTGGCAGACCATTTAGGTGGTTTAATAGGAAATAACACACTGTATATTGTGCTATGGTTCTTTCTATTTATGATTAGTGGCTTTGTAATTGGGGGAATTTTTGCAATTTATCTGGCAAAAAAACGTTTACTAAAACGTAATAATCATTATTGGAATGTATTGGCAAAATTTTCCTACATATTAATATTGCTGGTCATGCCACTAGCTCTTGGTAGTGTCGGAGCAATTTATAGCGTACAGCGTACACTTAATCAGGAAATAGATGAACAACTACTGCCTGCGATTACTGAGCAAATGCCCGCGCTGAGTCAAGCACTGAGTGAACAGCTCAAGGGTTTTCACTCTGGTAAAGTGATCTCGGTAAGAGATGTGGTTGAGCCTATAGTCAAAGATATGTACTACATTCCCAGTTCCGATGGTCTATGGGAGCAAAGCAAAGCACGGCTAATAAATGACACTCTTCTTAACTGGGGAGCAAGAACTTTAACTGAGGTAGTGCAACGCGCATTGCTAGAAAAACTGGAGATAGTAGGGGAGGTGCTTAAAGCTAACACAATGAATGGACAAGCATCTTCTGACAAACTTGTTAAAGTCGGTGGGGGTGTAATTATAAAATTTATGACAGATACTACGAGAGAAGTTGATTTCACACAAATGGAGAAAACGCTTCCGAGTATGCTTAGTGATGCATTTAAATACAACATCAATACTTACTTCAAAAGTATCTACACTATGATTTTACTCTTTATAGTGGGTATGGCGTTACTGATTGTCGGAGAGATTCTTTATTATCGTCGGCATTTAGGAAAGTTTGCAGACTAAAATATATCGCAATCTCTTAATGAAGCAGCGATCCAAGCATCATCACCTATAAAATCATATGATGTTACTATTGATAAAGTAACGCCTGAACCTAAGAAACAATATTATGTTGTCGATGGAGAAATTCATGAGCGTAAAAAAAGATAACAAAATCTTGCACACCAACTTGAAACACGTACGCGGGCTTCAAGTTGATGAAGTTAAACGTTAAGTTTCAAAATAAAAATAATTTTTGTGACGTAAAATGTGACACAGTTCTTATATACTTTAAAATGTTCTTTAAAAGTGAATAGTTACAAGGAGTTATAGATGAATGATGAAATTAGTATAGGAGAAGTAGAACTTTCAAATTTACTTCTTAACGATGAAGTAGCAGAGAAAACTTTAGAAAAGTATTTCGATTTAGTAATTGATGATAATAGTCCATTTTCTTTTGGGTATAAATTGAAAGATAATGTTAATGTGCTAAAAGAGCCAGCAATAACAAAGTCTTTACTAGGTGAATCTATATTATCACTTGCAAATGGAGTTGCAAGACATAAAAGACTTAAAATATACAAAAAATCAATTATTGATTATCCAACTAGGACACGAATAGTCTCAGAAGGTGATTCTTGGTTTGAACACCCAACTATTACAGAAATAATAGATCACTTACTACATAAGTTTTCCATACTGAGTCTTGGTGCTGCTGGGGATGATATGTCAAGTTATATTCAAGAAGCAGAGTACTATTCTGCAATAGAAGATGAAAATCCTGAGTTTTTTTTATTTAGTGGTGGTGGTAATGATTTGATGGGCGGTCACTTTGGAGATTATTTAAATGACTATACTGAAGATATAAATAATCAGGGTTATAGTAGATTTTTTAATCAAACTTTTCATGAAAAAGTTGAGCAACTCATCGCGCTGTATGAATCAATGTTCATTGAAATAAAAAGTAATTTTCCTTCTGTAAAAATCCTAGTACATGGGTATGATTATGTAATTCCAAGAGAGGGGAAAAAAGGAAGATGGCTCGGTAAGTTTATGAAGTCATCAGGCATAAACTCTCAAGCAGATAGAAATGGTGCTATGCGATTTGCTATTGATATGTTTAACGAAAAGCTTTCAGATTTATCTAGTCGATACAATAATGTGTCTTATATAAATTTAAGAGGGGTTATTAAGCCATATCAATGGCATGATGAAATACATCCTGATGAACTTGGATTTCAGCAAATAGCAATATTGTTTGAGAATGAAATAAATAGGCTGAAGTCGGTTTAATTAGTTTGTATAGTCAAATAAAATGCCCTTGTTCCCACATTTATAATATTGGAATAAAACAAAATATGCTAAGATGCTATTTATAATAAACAAGGGACTAATGTGATAAAAGTTGAAGAAGTAAAACAGAAAATTATTGAGGGTTTACACCTCGAAGATATAGAAGCGGATGAGTTAGAGAATGATATGGCTCTTTTTGGTGATGAGGGCTTAGGACTAGATTCTGTAGATGCTATTGAGTTGACACTCATCCTAGAAAAAGAGTTCGATGTAAAAATAACAAATATGGCAGAAGCAGAGAGTATTTTCGCATCTGCTGCATCTCTTACAGCGTACATAAACGAACAAAAAAACAGTTAAAAAATGACTGAAATAAAGATTCCCCATCTAGCACCCATAAAGTTTGCAAAGTACACTTTAACAAAAGGTGAAGCTTTTGCAGATGTCCTCATAAAGTTTGAACAGATTCCAACTTTGCCAATGCTCGTGGAAGCTGCTGCGCAGAGTACGGCATCTTTTAAGGTTGATGAGAGCGAACACGCTTTTCTCGTAAGTCTCAAAGATATAAAACTTCTGCAAGAACCTACAAAGATGGAACTTATAGCGCACGTAACAGATGAACATCGCCTTGAACAGATGCGTTATGTCGGGTTTGAAATCTTTGAAGATGAGACGTGCGTAGCAAATGGAACACTCGTGATAGCGGTTCAGTAAATGCAATACGACACGATTGTAATTGGCTCTGGCGCAGGTGGTTTAGCTTCTGCTTTGTGTCTTGCTCGTGAAGGTCAAAAAGTACTGGTTTTAGAACAGCACTATCTTGCAGGTGGTTGGTGTCATAGTTTTTCACTTCATGGTAGTAGGTTCTCACCGGGCGTTCATTATATAGGTCTTTTAGCAGAGGGTGAATCTTCTAGCAACCTCTATAAAGGCTTAGGTATAGCAAATGAGTTAACCTTTTATAGGATGAATCCCAAAGGGTATGAACACTGCTGGATTGGCGAAGAGAGATTTGACATACCAGCGGGATTTGACAATTTTATGCAAGCCTTAATCGCTAGGTTTCCGCATGAGAAAAAAGGTATAAAAAGATACCTAAATACCATACGTGACGTAAGCAGAGAGTTGCAGTTAATTCCAAAAATGAATGGTTTTTGGGACAAAGTAATGATTCCGTGGAGAACGCGCCACATGGGTAAATATGGTCTATTCTCTTTAAAAAGAGTTATAAACTGGCACGTAAAAGACCCACTTCTCCAAAAAATCCTCAATGTGCAATGTGGCGATCATGGACTTCCTCCAGCAAAAGCGAGTTTCCCTCTTCATGCCGCAGTTATGGAACACTACTTAAGTGGAGGCTACTATCCTGAGGGTGGCGGTGCTTCCATTGTAAATGCTATGGTTAAAAGTATTGAGAGTTATGGTGGTGAAGTCCGAACATCACAAAAAGTCAAACGCATACTTATACAAGGCGAAGAAGCGAACTATTGTGCTACTGGTGTAGAGCTTGAAAATGGTGAAAAAGTGTACGCTTCACGCGTTATCTCAAATGCAGACCCTAAAAAAACTTATCATAGTTTAGTAGGCAAAGAGTATCTCAGTCAAAAATTAAAGGCCAAACTAGATGAGAGTAAATACTCTTGTACCTCTTTGATGCTCTTTTTAACTGTAGATATGGACGTAGAAGCAGCAGGCTTAGACTCCGGAAATATCTGGCTTATGCCAAACAGAGATATGGATGAAGTCTACTCCGAAATGATGCAAGCAGACATAGAGTCAGGAGAGTACTTTTCAGGTCTGTTTATAAGCTGTACAACGCTTAAAGACCCAGCAAGTTTTGATGGAAAACATCACGTTCTTGAAGTTCTTACGTTCATCAATTATGAAGCATTTAGCACATTTAAAAATGAAGAGAAAAAACGCTCTAAGGAGTACTTAGCATTTAAAACGAAGCTGATGGATAAAATGGTAAATACCCTTGATAAGGTGATTCCAGGCATCAAAGAGAGCATTGTTCATAAAGATTTAGGTACACCTTTAACAAACGAACATTATGTGCACGTAACAGATGGAAGTGTCTATGGAACAGAAAAAACTTTAAGCCAAATTGGACCTAATGCGTTTAGAGCTGTAAGCGAGATAGAAAACCTCTATCTTTGCGGTGCAAGTATATTGGCGCATGGTGTGACGGGAGCAACATACTCGGGAGTTGACACTGCGGCGAGAATTTTAGGATGCAAACAAGACGACCTGATTCAGCCTAGAGAAGGTCAAAAGTTAAAAATAATAGATATACAAAGAGGATCAGAAGATGTTTGAAGGGTTATATGAAGTTATTTCAAAAAGTGAAGAGGAAGCGACTATAAAGCTGAGTGATAAAAAGCATCCTATTTTTAAAGCACACTTTCCAATGCACCCGATTTTGCCGGGATTTGTTCATTTTGAGATTGTTGCAGATGTTTTTGCTTTAAAAGTTACAAGCATTAAAAGAGCAAAGTTTATGAGCCTCGTAACACCAAAACAGACACTTGTTTATAAAAAAAATGGCAATAAATTCCGTGTACTATGCCAAGAGAAAGAAGTAGCAAGTTTTAGTTTATGAAGATTTGTATAGTTATCCCCGTTTATAATTCTCCCTATATAGATGAAGTTGTCGCAGATGTCTTAGCGTGCGGACATAAGCTCATTGTTGTGGATGATGGCTCAGATAAAGAGGTTGTTGTAAACTCTAAAGATATTGAGCTTGTAAGACATCCTCTCAATCAGGGCAAAGGTGAGGCAATCTTAAGTGGTGCTAAACGAGCAAAAGAGTTGGGTTTTGATGCAATAGTAACTTTTGATGGAGATAAACAACATCTGAGTTCTCAAATTTCTAAGCTCATAGCTGCGTATAAAGAGGGAACTATTCTCATAGGAAATCGTAACTTTGAGTCTGAGAATGTTCCTGATAGTTCAAAGTTTGGGCGCAAGTTTAGTAACTTTTGGGTCTTTTTAGAAACATTCAAATCCCTAAGTGACACACAGAGCGGATTTAGAATATATCCTATAGATATACTTGAACTCAATGTTAGAAACAAAAGATTTGATTTTGAAATAGAAGTACTCGCTCTGCATTCTTATAGAGGTGGAGAGATTTTTGGTGTGGATGTGGAGTGCTACTATCCACCTCACGAAGAGAGAGTCACACATTTTGATAAGCTCCATGACAATATTCGCCTCACTAAAGCACATACAAAACTTATGCTACAAAGGTATCTTTTACTTAGAGGTTGGTTATGGCAGTAAAGCAGTATGGCAGTGGTTTTGGTCATAAAACTATTTTATTTTTTTATAATTTACTAGGCTATAAGTTTGTCTCTTTTATTTTAAACTTTGTTGTTTTTTACTATGTTCTTTTTACGCCTTCGGTAAAAAAATCTCTTCAAAGTTATTATGATCATCTAGGTTTGGAACTTACATATAGGGTCTACTTTAAGCATATTAAACTTTTTGCGCTTTCTATTTTTGATAGATTCGTCTCACGCATGAAACCTGATGAACTATCTTTTGAGAGAGAAAATAGAGAAGCATTTTTATCGCTACAAGAGGGCGGTATAGTTTTGCTCTCTCATATAGGTGGTTGGGCTACAGCCGCGCACTCTATGAAAGCAGATATTCCTCCTATGAACGTAGTCATGCACGAGGTTACAAGAGGTACAATCAACAAAGTAGAAAACTCTACACAAAGACATAATGAAACAAAAGTTAAAATAATTGACCTCAATCAAGGAGCAATTGCTGCAAACATACAGATAGCAAATGCTTTGATGAACAAAGAAGTCATAGCGATGATGGCAGATAGAATTACAGACCCAAAAAAAGTTGTGGATGTTGAGTTTTTAGGTTCAAAAGTACAAATCAATAAAAACCCTTTTGACATTGCCTATCGTTTTAAGAAAATGATAGTTGTTGCATTTGTAATTTTACTAGAAGAAAAACACTATAAATTAGTATTTGAAAATATTATTGTAGATGAAAAGTCATTAGAAAATTTAGCACAAGAATATATGGATATTCTTAGTAAAATAATTAGAAAATACCCTAATCAATGGTATAATTTTTACGATTTTTTTAATCCAAGGAAGATAGATGTTAATTAACAATAGAATAGTTGAATATAAAAATTTTTTACATGACAGTAGTATTAAGCTAGATGACAGTCAAGAATTTATAGATTTTATTAATGCAGGGCATGATTTTTTAATAGAAAATATAGCACAAGGTCGCCCAATATATGGTGTAACAACAGGTTATGGTGAAGCAGGACAAAACTATGCTGCTTTTGAAGAAGCAGAAGAATTACAGAAAAATTTATTTAGTTTTCATGGCTGTGGAGTAGGTGAGTACTTGAGTGAAGAGGTTTCACGTATAATGATGACTATACGTATGATTAGCCTCTCAAAAGGTAAGAGTGGAATTTCCTATGACTTATTGAAGCGTTTTGAACTGCTTTTACAAAATAAAATTTACCCACTCATTCCATCACAAGGTTCTGTTGGTGCAAGTGGTGACTTGACTCCTCTTTCTTACATCGCAGCAGCGATTGCAGGTGAACGTGAAGTAATCTATAAAGGTGAAGTAAAACCTACTATGGAAGTGTATGACGAACTTGGCATTACTCCGTATGTTTTTAAACCAAAAGAGGCTTTAGGTATTATGAATGGTACGGCAGCTATGAGTGCTATTGCTATTAATGCTATTGATAAATTTGAGACGCTACTTAACACAACTGAGAGTTTTGTTTCTTCTATATTTGAACTTCTTTTATGTGATACAACTCCATTAGAACCTTTTGTACATGACTCAAAACCATTTGATGGACAGAGAAAAACAGCGGCAAATATCTTAGCGAAGTGTGTAGACTCAAAACTAACACACGAAGCATTTGGAAGATACGATAAGTTTCACCTTGAAGCGGAGCAAAATATTCAAGATAGATACTCAATTCGTTGTGCGCCACAAGTTTTAGGCGTAGTACATGACAATTTAGCTATTGCAAAAAAATGGATTGAGACAGAGATAAATGGTGTAAATGACAATCCACTCATCGACCATATTGGTAGAAAAATCTATACTTCTGGAAACTTCTATGGCGGTTATGTTTGTCATGCAATGGATACGATGCGTATCTGTACTGGAAACGTTGCTGACTTACTCGACAAAGAGTTTGGACTTTTAGTAGACCATAAGTTTAACAAAGGTTTAGGCGAGTCTCTAAAAATCAACAAAAAATCAACACATCACGGTTTTAAAGCGATGCAAATTACACTTAGCTCACTTACAGCGGATGTAATTATGAACACAGTTCCAGCTTCTCTAAATTCTCGTCCTACAGAGTCTTTTAATCAAGATAAAGTAAGTATGGGAACAACTGCGGCACTTCATTTTGCTAAACAACTTCCTGATTTAACAAATATGTTAAGCATAGCAATTATTGGTATGGCTCAAGCAGTAGATCTTCGTGGTCGTGAAAACTGTTCAACATTTTTACAAAAAAATTATGATGCAATCAGAGAGAATGTTGCGGCTTTAGAGTTTGATAGACGTATGGACTTAGATATAAAAGTTGTTAACAAAATGATTTTAGAAGGGACATTCGCGTGAAAAAAGTTTTAGTAACAGGTGCAACAGGTGCGATTGGTGAGGCTTGTGCTAGATACTTTCATGATAATGGTTATTTCGTCTATTTAAACTACAGAAGTAATGAGACAAAAGCAAATGAACTCCATGCAGAGTTACCAAACTCTCAAACTCTCTATTTTGATATAACAAAAAAAGAGGAAGTTTTCTCTGCTGTAGAAGATTTAGAGATTGATGTTTTGGTAAATAATGCGGGAATTACAAAAGATAATCTGTTCTTTTGGATGAGTGATGATGAGTGGAGTGATGTTATAGAGACTTCCGTCAATGGTACTTATTATGTTACAAAAGCAGTTCTTAAAAATATGATTTCTGCAAAACAAGGTGCTATAGTAAATGTTGCTTCTGTCTCGGGTGTAGCTGGAAATGCAGGACAAACAAACTACTCAGCTGCAAAGGGTGCGATGATAGCTTTTACAAAGGCACTTTCAGCAGAGGTTGCACGTTATAAAATCCGTGTAAATGCTGTTGCTCCTGGACTTATTGAGTCTGAAATGACAAAAAATTTACCTCTTTCTGAGATGAAAAAAGGAATTCCACTTAGAAGAATTGGACTTCCTCACGATGTAGCGGAATGTGTCTTTTTCTTAGGGGATAAAGCTTCTTATGTGACAGGTGATGTGATGAACATCAGTGGTGGTATGGTTAGATGAACATAGCCATAATAGGAGGAGGCTTAAGTGGACTTTTATGTGCGCTTATGCTTGAGAGACGAGGCTACTCTCCTACTATTTATGAAAGGCTACCTAAAATAGGCGGTGTTTTAGACTCTTTTAAGAGAAAAAACATCTTGTTTGACATCGGGTTTCACTACTCTGGCGCATTGGCACAAGATCAGTACCTCTACAACTCTATGCAAGAGTTAGAGATACTAGAAAAATTAAGGCTAGAAGAGTATGAAGGTGCATTTGACACTCTTTACATAGATGATGAGATTTTTACAGTTCCATCAGGTTCACAAAATTTTAAAGAACAACTACAAAAAAGGTTTCCCAAAGAGTCAAAAAACATTGAAACCTTTTTTTTAAAATGTTATGAGTCAAGTGTAATAAGTTCAAAACCAGAAGATTTTGTAAAAGTAGACTCTCGCAGTCTAAACGATGCTATGAAAGATATAAAGGATGAGACTTTAAGAAAAGTCTTTCTTCATTTTACTATCTTTTATGCGACTGCCTTGTACGAAGAGGCTTCTTTTGATTTTTATGCAAAGATTTTTATAAACATGCTTGATGGTACAAGAAAAGTAGAAGGTGGTGGAGGCGCTATTATAGCAGCTCTACACAGCTCTCTTACACAAACAACCATCAAAAAAAGAAGTGAAGTAACAAAGATTTTTCAAGATGAAAATGGTGTGACTGCTCTGTTGTGTAACGGAGAAAACATACCTTACGATGCTATTATCTCTACAGCGCATCCAAAAACAACACTAAGAATGTTTGATGCATTAGATAAAAAGCAGAGTCGCTACAAGCAACACATAGATGATCTTGAAGAATCACCTTCATTTTTTTCTATTTTTTGTCTGATTGATGCAGAGATTAACTCGAATCTTTACTTTTATGAAGATGATTTTATCTCGGTTCTTCCATCACGTATGTATGAGGGAAAAACCGTAGCTACTATTCTTGCGGGGAGTTACTATAGTGAGTATGAAGGTCTCTCTAAAGATGCGTATAAAAAGAGAAAAGAAGAGGAGTGTAACTACCACTTAAATAGAGTTAAACAGTTATATAACTTTGGAAATATAGAAGTACTCGATAGCTCGACACCATTAACAAAACAGCACTACTCAAACGGGTGTGAGGGGAGTATTTATGGTGTGTTATGTTCGGCAAAACAGAAAAGTTTATCTGTTGTAATGCCTAGAACAAGAGTGAAAAATTTATATTTTGCAGGGGAAAATATTATTGCACCTGGACTTATAGGCGCTTTTTTAAGTGCAGAGATATTGATGAACTATTTTGAGGAGAAAAAATGAGAAGAGTTGTAATTACAGGAGTAGGGTTAAATTCACCACTTGGAAACTCTTATGATGAACTTTATGAGAGTCTTAAAGCTGAGAAGTGTGGTGTTGAGTATGTTCCTGAATGGGAAATCATTAAAGACTTAGGAACTAGAGTTGCGGGTAGAGTTAAAAATGTAGACCTTCAAGCGATTCCAAGAAAGTTTCGTCGTTCTATGGGAAGAGTAGCACAACTCGCGGCTGTATCAACTTCTGAAGCTATTGCTGATGCAAATTTACCACAAGAACTTCTTAGTTCAAAACGTTGTGGTTTAGCTTTTGGCTCAACTATGGGTGGAAATGAGACTATGTTTGAGTATATGCCAGAGGTTCAGGCAAATATGAGTTTCCGTGGTCAAAACTCTATGGCATTTTTAAAGATGATGAGCCATACAGTTGCTGCAAATCTTGCTCAAATGTTTGAAATTCGTGGTCGAAACATTCCGACATGTTCAGCGTGTACCTCCTCTTCACAAGGCATTGGTGCTGGGTATGAAAGTGTAAAATATGGAATGAGTGATGTAATGATATGTGGTGGAGCAGAAGAACATCACTATCTCTCTGCAGGTGTTTTTGATGTTATGGCTGCTGCTTCAACAAAACATACAAATGAGCCACATCTCTCTGCGAAACCTTTTGATGAAGCACGTGATGGGCTTGTTGTGAGTGAGGGAAGTGGAGCTATTGTTCTTGAAGAACTTGAACATGCACTTGCTCGTGGAGCTAAAATATATGGTGAGATTATTGGGTATGGAACAAGCTGTGATGGTGCACACATTACTACGCCTTCAAAAGATGGAATGCAACAGGTTATGGAAACTTCACTAGAAGATGCAAACCTAAAACCATCAGACATAGAGTATATTAATGCACACGCAACAGCTACACCAAGAGGCGATATTGCAGAGTCACACGCAACATATTCTCTTTTTGGTTCCAAAACACCAATAAGTAGTACAAAAGGGCATATGGGTCACCTTCTTGGTGGTTGTGGCGTTGTAGAGTCAGTTATCTGTCTTATTGCGCTTAATGAGTCTTTTCTCCCTAAAACAATGAACTTTAAAAACTTAGATAAAGAGTGCGCTCCTATCAATGTATTGAGCCAAAATGTGCAAAAAGATGTAGAGATTGTTATGAACAATAACTTTGCATTTGGTGGGATAAACACCTCTTTAATATTTAAGAAGTACAAAGCGTAAGTATGAGTGATATAGTTTTTGTTAACCCTCCATACGAGCAAGTCGCCGAAGGTACAGATTATTTAAAGCATATCACGAATAGGTCTCCCTCTATTGGACTACTATTACTCGCTGCAAAAGCTAGAGAAATAGGCTACACTCCAGAAATAGTTGAGAGTGACTTAGAGGGACTCTCCCCAGAAGTTGTTGCACAAAGAGTTCTCGATGCAAATCCAAAATTTGTAGGGATTACTCTTTTTACCGTGGGTGTTTTTAATGCCTCTATCATTGCAAAAATCATAAAAGAGAAAAATCCTAATATCATTGTTCTCGTGGGTGGTCCACATATCTCCTCTATGGGGTATGAGACAATGCAGAGATTTCCAGAGTTTGATGTCTCTGTAATTCACGAGGGTGAGTTGATTCTTGAGAACTTACTTAAGAGCATTGAAAATAAAGAGTCACTTGAACATGTTCAAGGGATTATGTACAGAGATGAAAATGGCTCTATTATAAAAACGCCACCTCCGCCTAGCATTGAAGACTTAGACTCACTTCCTATGCCTGCTTGGGATTTACTTCCGAATTTTCCAGAGGGCTATTTACCAGCAATTTATGATTATCCTAGAGCACCAGTAGCAACCTACTCAGCATCTCGCGGATGTCCTTTTCTCTGTGAATTTTGTGATACCTCTACCTTCGGTGGAAAGATTCGCTATAACTCGCCACAGAGAGTATATGATGTGATGAAACACTTAAGTGAAGTCTATGGTGTAAAACATTTGCAGTTTGTAGATGATCTGTTTGTTGCACATAATGCTAGAGTTGTTGAGTTTAGTAAGCTTCTTATAGCCAACAAAATAGATATGACGTGGAGCTGTACAGCAAGGGTTAATACCGTAAAACCAGAGACACTTGCACTTATGAAAGAAGCAGGATGTTGGGAGATTAGCTTTGGTTTAGAGAGTGGTTCTGATTGGTTACTAGATGAGATGAAAAAATCCCAAAGAGTTGAAACAGCAGAACGGGCGGTTAAGTGGACGCATGAGGCAGGAATTCGAGTCAAAGGTCTCTTTATGCTTGGTTATCCAGGTGAGACAAGAGAGAGCATAGAGATGACAAAAGAGTTTATCCAACGTGTTCCAATGACTACAATGAATCTCTCAAAGTTTACTCCTTATCCGGGTTCTCCAATCTATAAAAAACTCTATGGCACTTCTATAAGAGAAGAGGATTGGGAACGACTCAATGGAATGAATTTTGTCTATCAGGCCGAAGGATTTAGTGAAGCAGAATTAGATGACGAATATAAAGAGATTATTAAGTCATTTTATAAGAGAGTGGCTATTTTATGGTACTACACAAAGATGTCTTTGTATAATTTAACACATCTTAAAAGGCTTTTTAGGTTTTTTCTTGGATTTTTAGGTTCAAAAATAGGAATAAAAGTTTAAACTTAAAGATAAAATATGTAACAATAGAATATAATCCCCTATAGCAATAATTTACAACATAAAGGAAACAAGTTGGCTACTCAGGAAGAAGTATATAACAAGATTAAGAGTGTTTTAATGGATGAGTTTGAAGTAAAAGAGGATGCGGTTTCTATGGAAGCAAATCTATTTACGGATTTAGACCTTGATAGTTTGGATGCTATCGACTTAATGGTTACATTAGATAAAGAACTTGATATTGAAATTCAGACAGAAGAGATGAAAGATTTACGTACTATAGAAGATGTATGTAATTTTGTTTTAGCTTCTATTCCTGCTGATGAGTAGTGTCCTAACACTACTTTTCGCTCCCTCATTTTTACTTTTAATTCATTATTTTGACTTTGAAAAGGTTGTGCTTGGGTACATCTTTTTATCTCTATCGTTTTTACTTTTCTTAGTAGTCAAAAAGGGAGAAAAAAAAGAGCTAATCATTGTGAGCATGTATGTTGTACTACTCACGATAGCCTATTTTTCTGCTAGTTTTGCTACTGTTAAGTTTATACCAGTTTTTACATCTATGGCATTTTTTACTCTTTTTGCAGAAGCGGCTTTACATAAACGCGCACTTATTTATCAAATTACTAAGAAATTTTATAAAAAAGAGTTAAGTACAGCAGAAGATGATTTTTTAAAAAATGGAGACTCCTACTGGGCTGTAGCGATACTTCTTTACATGATTGTACAAATTCTTTTAGTTTTTATGGCAAGTGATACATTCTGGGCACTCTATAGCTCTATAGGCTGGTATGTTTACTTTGTTTTTATGTTGGTTATTCAGATTATTTACGGGAAGTTTTATGCGATTAAAGTGTCTGCTTAGTGTATATGCTTTTGTCCTCTTTTGGGGAACAATAGGGCTTTTTGTCTTTCCATCTTTACTTATTTATTTTGTTGTATATCCATTTATGAAATATCCTCAAGATGTTTTTCAGCATCTTTCCTCTGTCATTTATAAGATATTTTTTAAGTTGTTACGTGTGGCTGATTTAGAGTTTACTTTGCCCTATGCTCTGCCAAATGGAGCTATCTACATTGCGACACATCAGTCAAGTTTAGACTACCCAATTCTCGGAAGTTTTATAAAAAAATATCTTACTGTAACAAATTTAAATTTTACAAGCATTCCCTTTGCCTCTTATGTTGGTAAGCTTATAGGTGCAAGAACACTCAATAAAAATAATTTGGGCGAGATAGCTTTTATGTACAGTGAACTAGAAGATATACTCCATGACAATAGAAATATTATAATCTTTCCAGAGGGTACACGTAGTGATGGAACAAAGCTTGGAAAATTTAAAAAAGGTGCCTTTAGATTGGCTATGAAGACAAACAAACCTATTATTCCCATCATCATAGATGGTTCGGCAAAGCTTCTTGCTAAAGGTGATCCCTGCTTTAAAACTACAAAAAAAACAAAAGTAAAAGTAACAATGCTAGCACCAATTTACCCAAAAGATTTTGCTGATGAAACACAAATGCTTGATTTTGCTGCGAATGTAATGTCTTATGATAAGATATACAAATAATGATATAATTCTCGAAATGACTATTAGATGGATATGAATGGCTAAGATTAGTAAAGAAAAACGAAGAGGCGGAATTATTGATATTGCATTAAAACTTTTTTCTGAAAGAGGGTTTTATTCCACTACAGTTCCTGATATTGCTCAAAAAGCTGAGATGAGTGTTGGAAATTTTTACAACTATTTTAAGTCAAAAGATATTTTGGCAAAAGAGTTAGTAATGTTTATCTCAGAGTATCTTGGCGATCATATTCGTGAGATAAATGAAAAAGATATATCTACTGAGCAAAAGATATATGAGATAGTTTCCATGTACTTTGATATGGCAAAAAATAGACCTGAAATGATAGAGTATTTTCTAAGAGTCTATCTTTCCAATCGTGAAGTTTTCGCAGAGGGTTGTGAGGGGATGACTTGTGTTTCTCCTTTTGTGACTGAAATGATGATATTTTTTGATGATGGTGTCAGTAGAGGTGATTTACATAATCAAGATTTTTTTAGTGCGTTTGGACTCTTTATGGGATATCTCGGTGGAATGGTTTTTCTCTTTGGCGAGAAAATTTTGCCCAACCCATTAGAAGAGTATAAAATCTCTATATCGCAAAATATCTATAATGCGCTCAAAACACGATAAAAAGCCATCTCTTCTCTGGATACAAGGTGTTACGTGCAATGGTAACACACACTCTTTTTTAAATCTTCCCTCTTTGGAAACTCTGCTTTTGAAGTATGAAATGCTTTATCATCCTCTCTTAAGTGGAACGTTTAGTTTTGAAAAAATTTCAGAGTGCAAAACAAAATGTGATGTTCTTATTTTTGAAGGTTCTTTTGATCCACAAATGACACGTAACGGTATTTTACTCAAAGATATTTTACTTCATTATGCGTCTAAAGCTACACATATCATAGCGCTTGGGAGTTGTGCGAGTTTTGGTGGCATACTTAAAGCTTCTGCGCCAGAGAGAAACAGCGGACTTATCTTTAACGAATCAGAATCTTTTGGACCCCTTTTAGATGAAAAGCAAAAAGTCATTAATCTCTCTGGCTGTCCTATTCACCCTGAGTGGTTGGGCTATGCCTTAAATATGATTGCAAGTAGAGTAGAGATTCAAGTAGACTCTTTGCATAGACCTATAGAACTTTATAGTACTTTAGCACATCATGGTTGTACAAGAAATGAGTACTTTGAGTGGAAGGTAGATGCAGCAAGCTTTGGTACAAAAGAGGGATGTCTCTTTTATGAACAAGGGTGTCGTGCTCCTATGACGCATGCAAGTTGTAACTCTATACTTTGGAACGAGGTAAATTCCAAAACAAGAGCAGGCACTCCATGTATAGGATGTACAGAACCAGACTTTCCTCGTTTAAATCTTTTTACTACAAAAACAAATATGTCTATCCCAGAGGATGTCCCTCTTGGAATTCCTAAAAGAAGTTATTTAACTTTAACTGGAATTGCTAAAGCATTTCATATTCAACGATTAGAAGGAAAACTCATTGATTACAAAAAAACTCGTTGACCAAATCGAAGGTGAAGCTTTTATTTACTTCAAAATGAAAAAAGGCGTGGTTGATTTCTCAACTATTACCTTTCCTCACTTTCGTGGCATGGAGAGTATGCTAGAAGGCAAAAATGCTTTGGATGCACTTGTGGTTACCCCTCGTGTTTGTGGTATTTGTGGACATGCACATTTGATGGCAGCAGTTAGAGCCATAGAGAGTGCTTATGCAAATGCAAACAATCCTATTGCACTTACAAAAAAAGCTCAAAATATTCGAGAATTTACCTTAGTGATGGAGATGATTCAAAATCATTTAAAATGGCTCTATTTAGTTCTCATTCCTCATATAGCGACACTCACACACTCCAAAAGAGTTCAAACACCACTCAAAGGTGCATACTCAGCATCTATAGCGGCTAAAGCAATTGCAACCTTTGCTGGGCAATGGCCACACTCTTCTTATATGGTTCCAGGAGGTGTTACGTGCGACCCTACACATGTTGATAAAATAAAAGCACAAAATCATCTCCAAGAGTTAAGTACTTTCTTTGAAAAAGAGAGTTTAGGAATGCATCTTGATGTATTTTTATCTTCTAGCTCGTCTTTTGATTTTGAAAATATTGAGAGTGACATTTCTCTTTTAGAGAGTGATTTACGTTCTTGCAATATGCACCTCAAAGGGTTTGCTCACGATAGGTTTATGGTTTTAGGAAATCATGCTTTTTGTACGAGCGCAGGATACGAAGAGGGCGTCTCTTTTGATGTAGATTATAACTATGTCACAACCGTAGAGTCTTATGCACCACATGAGAAGAGTTACGCTAGAAATGCTCTGTATAAAGATCAGTACTTTGAGACAGGTCCACTTGCACGTCTGTTAGAAAAAAGAGTGCCAGCTATTGAACATATACATAAAAACTTCAGTGATAGTGCCTACACACGAGTTATGGCTAGAGTCTACGAGATAGCGTATCTCTTAAAGCATGCTTCTACTTTGCTTGCAACTGTAGATATTTCAGAACTATCATGTAGCAAATCTAAAAATATAAATGAGATAACTGCACACGGAGTAGGTATAGTAGAAGCTCCTCGTGGTCCTCTTATTCATAAAGTCGAAATGAAAGCTGGTATCATTCAAAAATATGAGATTATTACACCTACACAATGGAATATTGGAAGTTCCACAAAAGAGGCTCCAACTCCAGCACAAAATGCTATGATTGGAATAACGAAAGAAGAGGCACTCTTTATATTTAGAACCTTTGATGTTTGCTCTGTTTGTACAACACATTAATAATTATTTTAAATATAACCATATATTAACTTAGTCCTAAAAATATATAAGTAATTTAAACCTTATGCTAATATTAAGAATTTTAATATTCGTTTAAGTTATTCTTCTATAAGATGATGAATAGGTATTCATTTTATGTATAAGGATTGAGTGATGGCAGATAGAATTGAAAGTGTAAAAAAACTTTTTACATCCAAAAGCGCACGTGTCGATACGAACAAAGGCGATATTTATTATCAAGAGTTATTTAAAACATGTCAGGATAGACTTGACTTGTTGAAATCTCAGCAACCTCTAAACAATAGGTTAGAAATAGCTGACGTATTAGAAATGCAAGGTATAGAGAGACGTGACTTTATGAAGTGGGTAAGTGCGACAACAGCAATGTTGATGTTACCTGCATCATTTACTCCTCTTGTTGCTGAGGCAACACTTCTTATGAATAGAGCGCCTGTAATTTGGCTAGAACTTCAAGATTGTGCTGGAAATTCAGAAGCACTTCTTCGTTCAGACGGACCAAAAATTGATGAGATTGTTTTAGACATCATCTCTTTAGAATTCCATGAAACACTTCAAGCTGCTTCTGGGCATCAAGCTGAAAAACAACTCGATGAAGCAATGGAAACATTCAAAGATAAGTATTTACTTTTTGTTGAAGGTTCTATTCCTGTAGGTGCAGGAAAAGAGTGGTGTACTATAGGTGCGTCAGGTGAGACTTTTTATGATCACTTAATGCGTGTTTCAAAACATGCAGCGGCAGTAGTTGCAGTGGGTGCTTGTGCGACATTTGGTGGTGTCCCAGCAGCGTCTCCAAATCCAACTGGTGCAGTAGGTGTGATGGATGTTGTACAAGGTAAACCAATTATCAACATTCCAGCTTGTCCTGCAAACCCTGCGAATATGGTTGGTGTAATTTTACACTACATCTTAACTGGTCAAGTTCCTGAATTAGATTCTCTTTTACGTCCTAAATTTGCATTTGGTTATAGAATCCATGACAACTGTGAAAGACGTGCACACTTTGATGCAGGTGAGTATGTAGAAGAGTGGGGCGATGAAGGTGCTAAAAACAACTTCTGTCTTTATAAAATGGGATGTAAAGGTCCTATGACATTTAATAACTGTTCTATTATCAGATACAACGAGGGTGTAAACTGGCCTATTGGTGTTGGTCGTGGTTGTATCGGTTGTTCTGAGCCAGATTTCTGGGATAAATACGCGTATGAAAGACCAATGGCAGATGCAAAAATCAAAGCACCTACGGGTGGAGTTGAGAAAAGTGTGGATGAATTTGGTCTTGGACTTTTAACAGCTGCTGGTATTGGAATTGGTATTCACGCAGTTGCAAGTCTTGTAGCAGGTAAAAAAGAAGATGGAGGAGAAGCATAATGGCAAAGAAACATATAATAGTAGATCCAATAACAAGGATTGAAGGGCACTTAAGAATTGAAGCGGTAATTGATGAAAATAATACGATTGTAGACGCGTACAGCGCTTCAACAATGTTTCGTGGAATAGAGACTATTCTTCAAGGTCGTGATCCTCGTGATGCAGGTCTACTCTCAATGCGTATTTGTGGTGTTTGTACAGGTACACACTATCAACGTTCTATTGAAGCAGTGGAAGATGCATTTGACATCACTATTCCTAAAAATGCAAGACTTGTGCGTAACATCATTCAAGGTTCACTTTATGTACATGACCACTTGGTGCATTTCTATCATCTTCATGCTCTAGACTTTGTTGACGTTGTCTCAGCTCTTTCTGCTGATCCACAAAAAACATCTGATGAAGCTGTAAAATGGGCTGGTGTTGCTGGTGTGACTCCATATACTGAGGGTGCTGGTGCATTTAAGGAGATTCAAGACAGAGTAGCTAAATTTGTGAAGCAAGGTCGTTTAGGTATTTTTGGAAATGGATACTGGGGAAATAAACATTATAAACTTACTCCAGAGCAAAATCTACTTGGTGTTGCACACTACCTAAAAGCACTTGATATTCAAAGAGATATGGCAAAAATGCAAGCAATCTTTGGTGGTAAAAATCCACATCCTCAATCTATAGTAGTTGGTGGGGTAACTTGTGTGCAAGATATTAAAAACCCTGCGCGTATAGCACTCTTTAAACAACTTTTATCAGATAGTACGAAGTTTGTAAAACAGGCATATCTTCCAGATGTTTATATGGCAGGAACAATGTACGCTGGTGAGGCTACAGACTCTAAAGCTACATTTACAGAGTTAATGCAAGGAAAAGGTGTAGGTGGAACTGGTGGAGGACTTCTTAGCTATATGAGTTATGGAGATTTCCGATTAGATGATACAGGTTTTTATAAATCTGCACTTCTTTTCCCTAGTGGTGTTATCTATAATGGCGATATTTCTAAAGTACATGACCTTGACCCAGATAAAATTGCTGAGGATGTAACACACTCATGGTATGTGGGAGATAAACCACTTCACCCTTATGATGGACAAACTGTTCCAAACTATACTGGACTTGAAAAACGTGCAGATGGTATGGCATATCTTAAAACTGGTGAAAAATATAGCTGGATTAAATCTCCGATTTATGATGATCAACGTGTAGAAGTTGGACCATTAGCACGTATGGTTATTGGTGTTGCTAAAGGTGATGAAAGAATTACTAAGTATGTTACAAACTTCTTAAAACGTGGAAATCTTCCTATTAGTGTTCTTTTTAGTACAGTTGGTCGTACAGCAGCGCGCGCAGTTGAGACAGAGCTTATGGCAGATGTTTTAGTTGAATGGGCAGATGAGTTACTTGCAAATACACTCTCTGGTGATTTAAGCACATGGACAGAGTTTGATTTTGATAAAGTAAGCGTTGACACAAAAGGACGCGGAATGGCAGAAGCACCACGTGGAGCTTTAGGTCACTGGGTTCGTGTTAAAAACGGAAAAATAGTAAATTATCAAGCTGTTGTTCCATCTACTTGGAATGCTGCTCCAAGAGATTATAAAGGGCGTTTAGGAGCATATGAAGCTTCTCTTATTGGTACGAAAGTAGCAGATCCTGAACAACCATTAGAGATTATTCGTACAATCCACAGTTTTGACCCTTGTATTGCGTGTGCCGTTCACGTAGTCGATACAAAAGGCAAAGAGTTAGGTGTCTATAAGATAGATACACAATGTAGTATCTAAGGAGGCTCTTATGAAAGCGGGACACAAACAGATTAAACGCATGAGTGCAGCGATGCGTTCTATGCATTGGATAAATGCATTTTCAATGATTGTAGCAGTTGCTACGGGTCTTTATATTGCACATCCTTATTATCAGACTTTTATTGCAGATGGTGCAGTAGACAAGTATGTTATGGCATGGAATCGTTGGGGTCACTTTATGGTCGCGATTATTTTTGATGTTACATCAATTGTAATTGCTTATCTTTATTTCTTCTCACGTTTTGAGAAGCCATATAAAAAACTTATTCCAAGTCTTAAAAATATAGTAGAGTTTTTTGAGGTTCTTGTAAATTTAGTTACGCTCAATCGTCGTAAAAACTTTGATTCAGCGCATGCTGATAGTTTTAATGCAGTGTATTTTTTAATTTTTCATCTACTTTTAGTGTGGATGTTGTTCACAGGACTACAGTTATATGTACATGGTTTAGAGTCAGGTATTAGTTCTATTGGAGCTTGGTGGCCGGCAATGTTGCATTTAGCAACAGATTGGACAATTCCAGTTACCGGTGGAACACTTATGGATGTTCGTATCGTACATCACTATACAATGTGGTTTATAGTTGCATGGGTAGTGATTCATATCTATTACCAAGTATGGCGTACAATCTTCTGGAAAGAGGGTGACATTGCTATAGTGATTGGTGGTAGTAAATTTGTTAAAGAGGAAAAAGCCTAAGGGCTTTTTCCTCAAAGATTGACTATGACATTTACTCTTGAACTCCGTACTACATCATCGCAAAATTACATTCAAAATTACATCATAAATATTACTAGAAAATTTGGAATAAACGCAAACATAACACAAAAAAATGGCACAATAGTATGTGCTTTTGCATCAGAACATCCAGACCTTCAAGCGTGTCTTGATGCAATCACACAGGAGCTTCCAGCTTCTTTCTTTCTAAAATCTTCTTCAAGTTATACAACCGAAGAAAATGTAGACTCACTTCCTGTTCCTACAAATGAGTTTCCACTCAATTTAGGGCTTTGTCCAACATGTCAAAAAGAGATGTTTGATGTGAGTTCACGAAGATACTATTACCCATTTACATCTTGCTCATGTTGTGGTGGAAACTATAGTTTCTTTCACGCATATCCATACGCACGTAACAACACTTCTTGGAAGTTTATTCGCCCTTGTGAAGCATGTGAGAGCGAACAAAACGGAGTTGGTTTGAGAGAAAATCATCACACAAATAGTTGTCATAGTTGCGGTGTTCCTGTGCGACTTCTCAATAAAACAACTGAGCGTTATGCAAATGATGCGGGAAGTTTTAGAACGATGTTTGAAGTTACAGCAAAAGCATTACTTGACAATAAAAAGGTACTCATGAAAACAACTATGGGCTATAGACTCTTTTACAGAGCTGAGCTTATGCCAAAAAATGCAACACTCATGATGATAAATGCAAGTAAGATAACAGATAATCTCTCTCTTATAACACAAGAATTTCATGCACTTCTTAGTATTGAGAGACCTATACTCAATGTTACACTCAAAAATGAAACACTCAAAGAGCATTTAGGAGCCAACACAGCTTTTGTAAAGTATCCTGATGATGGATTTTGTATACTTTTAGGAGCGGAGCTTCAAAAACTTGGTGTTGATTTTATAGCGTATGAAGAAGCAGATGCAAATATTCAGGCTGATATGTTTATGGATTATGACTTAGAACTTACACCACAGAGTGATATGCGACTCTTTTTAAATAAAGATGATATGTTTATAGCTGAGGGCGAACGCGTTTCTTTTCCATCGAAAAACCTTAGAGCTACTGATGCTCTGAGTGTAGCGCACTCTCTTATAGGCGTAAAAAGTGATGATAAAATGCTTTTTGATAACATGGAGCATTTTGATTCTGTACATGTACACCATGCAAATGTTTTAGAGGGTGTAAATGAAGTTTTTCATAGTGTTCAAAAAGTTATGATGCAGGATGAGGCTTCTTTTATGTCTGTTATAGCTGAACACAATCTTTTTGCTACAAAGTGCGTTGGAGCTTACTTCTATGAGGTTCCATCTTTTCTTTACTATGATGGAAAAAAGGTGTTACGTGTCGTTCCGCCTAAAGATTTTGATTCAAGCAATATTTTAACAAGTATAGCTACCTTACGTGATGGTTCAGATAGACTTATAGAAAACCTCAAAAAGAGCAGACCAGAGAGTTATGCAAAACTTGAAGCACTAGAACAAAGAGAGGATGTAAAACTCTTTGAAGCTGTAGCAATTATACTTGGTTTAGAAGATGAGAGTATGCGCGGTGTAACAAGAGAGGCTATGAAGTTTGTCGGAAAAGGCGGCATACAGATAGATACGCATGTAAAAGATAACCGTTTTGATAACACTGCTTTTTTAGCAAGTATTATCTCATATC
The DNA here is from genome assembly GCA_041595535.1 of Sulfurimonas sp. Lineage (GTDB taxonomy): Bacteria > Campylobacterota > Campylobacteria > Campylobacterales > Sulfurimonadaceae > Sulfurimonas. The sequence continues at coordinate 29,677 of JBFHKA010000003.1, forward strand.
AGCTTGCTGATGTCTCAACTTCGATACTATGTTACTCTATATTTGAGTCTTTTGGTGATTACTTTAGTGAACTTCTCAATGAACTTAGATCAAAAACAAAAGCAGAGGAAGTTATACTTTGCGGGACACATTTTGCAAATCAATCTCTCTTCTCAAGAATGCAGAGAAATCTTAAGCAAACACCACCACGCATGAATAGTAACTATCCAATTGGAAAGGAGAATGCAGTTGTCGGTGGAGTATATCTGTAGAGTAAAACTAGCAATAACGGGAGTCGTACAAGGCGTCGGCTTCCGTCCTTTTGTCTATAAACTAGCAAACAGACTTGAGCTTTTTGGTTTTATTCTCAACAATGGTTCTGGTGTTACTGTAGAAATTGAGGGAGAGTTAGAAAATATAAAGAAATTTCTCTCTGATTTAGAGACAACTCTCCCTCCTTTGGCACGTATTGATTCTTTAGTGCAAAACGAGATTGAAGTAAATGGTGCATCTAGTTTTGAGATTGTAGAGTCCCAAACAACTACGCCAAATACACTCGTCTCACCAGATATTTCTCTTTGTGATGATTGTAGACATGAGATGCATAGCCCTAAAAACAGACGCTATCACTACCCCTTTATAAACTGCACAAACTGCGGACCAAGATACACAATCATCAACAAACTCCCTTACGATAGAGTTCATACTTCTATGCATGCTTTTGAAATGTGTGAGAGTTGTAGAGCAGAATACGTAGATCCAAATAATCGCCGCTATCATGCAGAGCCAATTAGCTGTTATGCGTGTGGACCCAAGCTAAAACTTGTAGATATTTCAAATAATGTTATTGCAGATGAACATGAGGCGGTGCTAAAAGCGTGTGAACAGCTTAAACGTTCTAAAACTATTGCACTTAAAGGTTTGGGCGGTTTTCATCTTGTGTGTGATGCAACAAATGAAGAGGCTGTACAAGCGTTACGTGCGAATAAAAATAGACCTACAAAGCCCCTTGCTGTAATGTTTTCATCCATAAAAGAGATTAAAAAAATAGCTCGTATTTCAAAAGAAGAGGAAGCTTTGATTGTATCAAAAGAGCGACCTATAGTTCTTGTGAAAAAAAAAGAGTCAACGATCTTAGCAGATTCCATCGCTCCAAATATAGAAAAAATAGGTGTATTCTTAGCATATACGCCACTCCATGAGTTACTTCTGAAACATTATAAGTTACCTATAGTTGCTACAAGTGCAAATCTGAGTGATGAGCCAATCATACGAGATGACAAAGAGTTGTTTGCTAAACTCTCTCCTGTTATAAGTGTAGTTTTGACGCATGATAGGGAAATTCTTAATGCCTGTGATGACAGTGTTGTGATGTTTGCAAGAGATGAGTTACTCACGCTACGCATGGCAAGAGGGTATGCTCCAAAGAGTTTTTATAATACGCACGTAACAAAGAAAAAAGTGCTTGCACTTGGTGCAAATCAGAAGAGTACAATGACACTTGCTTTTGATAATAACATCATTGTTTCCCCTCATATTGGTGATTTGAATTCACTGGATTCTTTTGAGTATTTTTTACGAACTTTGGAGACTTTTAAACGCTTTTACAACTTTGAGCCAGATGTTATAGTGTGCGATAAGCATCCAAACTATGAAACAACAAAGTGGGCAAGAGCCTACAAACAAGAGCATGAAGAGATAGAACTTATAGAGGTGCAACATCACTATGCTCACGCACTTTCGTGCATGGCTGAGTATACCCTAGATGAAAAAGTGTTAGCCTTTTGTTTTGATGGAACTGGGTATGGCGATAATAATACACTTTGGGGTGGAGAGGTGTTAATTGCAACTCCAAACGAGTATGAGAGAGTTTGCCATTTCAAAGAACTCTCGCTTCTTGGAGGCGAAAAAGCTGTAAAAGAGCCAAGACGTGTTGCACTTGCTCTTCTTTTTGAGTACTTTGAACTCGCTGAAATAGTTGCGATGCAAAATGCACTCGTAGAAAGTTTTTCCAAAGAGGAGATAGAGACATTTCACACGATGTATAAACGTGGTATAAATTCTCCAAAAAGTTCCTCATTAGGCAGACTTTTTGACGGGGTTTATGCTTTAAGTGGTTGTGTGAAAAATCTTGGTTATGAAGGAGAGAGTGGACTTGTTATGGAAGGACTCTCACAAACTTCACACACAAAAAAACATTACAAATACAGCATAAAAGAGGGTGTGATAGAGTATAAAGAGATAATAAAAGAGATACTTCAAGAGAGTGATGCAGGTGTAGTCTCTAAAAAATTTATAAATACTTTATGTAAAATCATTGTAGAAATAAGTAAAAAATACCCAGAACTCCCCGTACTTTTAAGCGGTGGTGTTTTTCAAAATAGCGTCTTAGTCTCAGATCTCACAAAGAGTTTTAAAAAAGAAAATATACGCTACTATATCCAAAAACAAACACCTGTAAATGATGGTGGAATTTCACTCGGGCAAGCGTACTTTGCACTACATAACTAAAGGATAATAATGGAAAAAAATATAGCTCTCATAGGTTCAGGAAATGCCTTTTTTAAAGATGAGGGAATAGGGCTTTACGGTGCAAAGTACATCAAAGAGAATTACGAATTTGAACCTGCTATAGAGGTAGTGGATGGTGGAACGCTTGGTTTTAAACTTATGCCACTGCTTTTAGAGTTTGACGAAGTCATCATTATAAATACTGCTTCAGATGACACAAAAGAAGTTGGTGAAATCACCATTAAAACAACAGATGAATTTTTAGATGGCACACTCATCAAAAAAACAGCAAATGAAGTAGAGATAGCCGAGATGCTTCAAATCTGTGCTTTGAGTGAAAATATGGCTGAGACAACGGTTATAAGCATAGTACCAAAAGACATCATAGCTGTAGAAGTAGGACTCACGCTTGAGCTAAGAAACGCATGGAAAAATTATATGCACGTAACGATAGAAAAAATAAAATCTTTAGGTGTAAAAGTAACAAAAAAAGAGGAAGAAATAACCCTCGATGAGATACTAAGCATTTTCGCAAATCCGAGTATTGAGTTTAATCGAGGGTTTTGATAAAAAGAGTTGTATTATTTGCCAAAGTTACTTGGTAGATGTTCTGGCTTCTTGGTCCCTGAGATTATTTCGGCTTTTGTTGTTCTAATTATTGGTAAGGCTAATTTAACTCTCTCTTGAATATTTTCATCAAGAACTTCGTTTAGTTTGAAATGTTTCGATGATAATATCCAGTTGAGATATTCATTATTTTCATTTAAGTTAATTGGGTTTAATCTGGCATGTGCTTTTGTCCATCCCATGTTAAGAGCTAATTCAACTACATAATTTTTGTTAGCCACTACATTTGCTTCTAAAGCATAGAGTGTTTGACTCTTAACATAAAATGTATGCTTTCCTTTAGGTACTTTTATCTGAAAAAAACTTTTAGGATACAAATTCCCTAGAATATTTTCATCACCCCAAATTGTATAATTAATTGCTCCTGCAAAAGTATCAGGACGAACAAAGGTTATGACTGCATTATTGCTATCTGGATTCAAAGTAGTATTAGTTTCACTCATAATATTTAAGTTTTTGTACATAGCCAAATTTAATAGACCATTAATATATCCATCATTATATTTTTTATTAGGTAAAGTTTTTACCTCAGTATAGTTTGCAACATAGGATATACCGAGGTCAGTAGGTAGTTCTTCTGCTGTCATATTTACATAATTAAATTTTAAAAAAATAGGGTTTGTGGACATTTTATCTATTGCATAATAATTAAATCCAGTCATCATTTGAATAGTATTGATTGTATTGATTCCCTTTTTAACTTTAAAATAAGTGTAATCACCTGAACCTAAGTCAGCAATAGTATTTTCATTTAGACCTATCCATAATCCTCTTGCTCCCCCTACAAAAGAGCTTTCTCTAATAACATACACTAATGTTTCATCATTAGAAACTTGAACAGGCATTTTATATGCTTTAACTAAATCTTTATCTACCTGCATAGTACTACAGCCATTAAACCCTAAGCTTAGAAGAACTAATAAACTAAGTCCTATGTATTTTAGATTTTTCATTGTTTATCCTTATCGTATTTTAATTATTATACCTACAAACTAGTTCTAATTTATTACAATAAAGTTACTATTGCATAACTTGTGTAACCTTTATAAAAGCTCTCATCTATAACCACTTCGTAACCATTTAATAGTACCCTTTGAAAAATGATTCTATAATGTAAGAAGTATAAAAAAAGGTGTAATATGAGAGTCGTGATTATTGGTTCGGGTATAGCTGGTGCTTATTTGGCAAATAGCCTTAAAAAAGAGAATTCTTCTGTAGAAGTTTTGCTTCTAAGTGATGAGAAGTATCCTCCTTATGACAGAATTCACTTATGTCGTTTGGTTGATGGTTCGCAAGATGTTCGCGATGTCTCGCTGACCCTTGATCCTACTGTACAGCTTGAATTAGAGCAAAAAATACTAAGAATTGATAGAGAACATAGACGTGTTTTTTCTGAGAGTTCTATGTTTAGCTACGACAAACTTATTATTGCCACTGGTTCGCTTCCTAGCTCTCTTTTTGATATTTCTCACATAAAAAATGCAGCAGTTTTTAGAAGTGCAAATGATTCTGAAATTATCTGTGGGGGTATAATAGGAAGAGAAGTTGTCATAGTAGGAAGTGGACCTATAGGTCTTGAACTCCTTGAAACACTAAACGAAATGCCAGAGGCAAAACACATCACACTCCTTATAAGAGGGAGCCATCTCTACTCCAAAGATCTCTCCATAGACTCCATAAAAACTATAGAGTCCTGCTACATCAAGAGTGGGAAAATCACCATCTCTTACGAAGATGAAATAGTAGACAAAGAGATTCATAACGGAGAAATCACACTTTTAAAAACAAAAAAATTAGAGATAAAAAATCCTTTTCTCATCTTTGGAACGGGCATAAAACCAAATATAGAAGCTTTTAGAGATACGCTCAAATGCAACAGAGGTATACTCACAAACAGCTATATGCAGAGTGAAGATGAAAATATTTATGCAGTGGGTGAGTGTGCAGAGGTTGAGGCACTTAAATTTGTGGCTGGGCATGTAAAAGAGTGTACCTTAGAGGCTGATTGTGCTATTTCTCACATTATGACCAAAGAGCCAAAAGAGTTTGAACTTGGTGTGAGTGTAGATATGCTCAAAGTTGGAGAGTTTGACTTAATAGAAGTAAATTCACCTAAGTTTTCCTCAGGGTACGAAAAAGTTTTAATCACTTCCAAAAAAGAGAGCCGTATAGATGAGTACTTTTTAAATGAGGACAAACTCACTCGATTTATAGGTATCAACTCCAACGTAGATGTAGGCTATATAGAAAAACTCATAGAAAATGGCGAAAAAGTAGATATAAACTACCTCTATGAAAACAGAGTTGTCGGTGAGCGAGGCAGATTAGTTTGTAGTTGTGAGCATATCTACACGCAAGATTTGGTCGACATGGTTGTAACTGCGGGTATTCGGTCATTCTCAGAGCTTGGTGAATTTACTCAAGCGGGTCGTGTGTGCGGAAGATGTAAGCTGATGGTGCAAGACATTATAGAAGAGTCGCAACATCTTATAGACCCAAATATGCCACGAAAAACTCCAGAGGATATAGTCAGAGAAAAAGAGATAGCTAAAGTGCAAAAACGCATAGATAAGTTTAATGCGCTCAATCCACGTAACAATCTTAGTAGCGAAAATTTAGAGAGTGCTTTAGCATCACTCGACATTGCAAAACATGAGGTTAATAGCTGGGTTTCTATGGTTACAGCAAGTATGCAACTCCATCCTAACTTTGAAGAAGTAGTAGAACAAGGTATAAAAACACTCAACAAAGTTCCTATTATTTGGCTTGAGTTAGCAGATTGTAGCGGAAACTCCGAAGCCTTTATAAAGTCGGCAAATCCAGCTATAGAAGATTTGATATTTGATTATGTCTCACTTGATTATCACGAACTTCTCATGAGTGCGAGTGGAGATCAAAGCGAGACGATTTTAGAAGACATCATAACAAATCAAAAAGGCGAATACATTCTCATAGTTGAAGGTGCAGTTCCTTTGGCTATGGATGGAAAATTTTTACGCATCGGACCAAAAGGTGAGACTGGTGTAGATTTACTCCAAAAGTGTGCGAATGATGCAGCACTTGTCATTGCAGTAGGGAGTTGTGCTTTAGATGGCGGTATAGTAGCAGCCGCTCCAAATCCAACTGGTGCAGTTGGTGTGGCCGAGGCACTAGGGCGAAGTGATGTTATAAACATTTCAGGTTGTCCGACTAACCCTACAAATATAGTCGGAACACTTCTCTCATACTTGATGTTTGAAGAACTACCTCTACTTGATAGCTTTAATCGTCCACTTTGGGCGTATGAGGGAAGAATCCATGACAACTGTGAGAGACGAGGGCACTATGAACTTGGTGAGTTTGTAAAAGAGTGGGGAGATGAGGGTGCAAAAAAAGGATACTGTCTTTTTGAAATGGGATGTAAAGGTCCTTACACAAATGCGAACTGTCCTACTATGAAGTTTAATGGTGGCACATCTTGGCCTGTTCAGGCTGGGCATGGTTGTATGGGCTGTGTTGAAGTTGGATTTGTCGATAAGTTTGCAACTGAGAGAAAGTATGAAGAGGGAGAAAAATAATGGCATCTAAAAAAATAGTCATAGATCCGATTACAAGAATTGAAGGACATTTGCGAGTAGAGGTAGAAGTCAATGAGTCTGGAGTAGTACAAGATGCTTGGGTTAGCGGACAACTTTTTCGTGGCATAGAGCTTATACTCAAAAACCGTGACCCAAGAGATGCAGGACTTTTAGCAGGGCGAATCTGTGGAGTTTGTACAAATTCTCACTTTCGTGGAGCTGTTACAAGTGTCGAAGATGCGTATGGCTTAGAGATACCAAAAAATGCAGAAATTATAAGAGATTTGATTGCAATGGCTCTGTTTATTCAAGACCATGTAGTGCATTTTTATCATCTTCATGCTTTGGATTTTGTAGACGTTACAAGTGCGTTACGTGCGAATCCAAAACAGACATCAAAAGAGGCACACAAGTACCATACTAACCCGTTTAGAAACTCTCACTCGCACTATGAGGCAACGATTGAAAAACTTACAAACTTTGTAAAAGCTGGCAAACTTGGACCTTTTGCAAATGGCTACTGGGGACATGAAGAATACAAACTCACACCTGAGCAAAATCTCATTATGATTTCTCACTATTTGGAGGCTTTGAAGTTTCAAACCAACATTAGTAGAGCTATTGCAATTTTTGGTGGAAAAACACCGCATCCTCAGAGCATCGTTGTTGGTGGTATTACCAGTGTGGCAGATATGCTCAATCCGCAAAGACTCAACGAGTATCTCTTTATCATTAAAGAGGCAAAAGAGTTTATAGACCGTGCATATCTTCCAGATGCAAAACTCTTAGCTATAGCGTACCGCAATGAGATAAAAGCGGGAGTAGGGCGTGCCAATGGAAACTTTATGTCAGCGGGTGGATATGAGTTTGAAGGAGAGCGAAAACTCTTTTGCGATGGCATTATCTACGGACATGATTTTGAAAATATAGAAGATTTTGATGAGAGTAAAATCACCGAAGAGATAGACCGTGCTTGGTATAGTGGTGAGGCAAGAGCGAATGAAGTAGAGTACACAGACCTCAACGAAGACGGCTCTTTAAAAACAGCTAAAAATGATGACAAATACTCGTGGATAAAAGCACCGCGTTACAATGGAAAAACGATGGAAACAGGACCTCTTGCTCGTGTCTTGATTAGCTACGTAAGAGAGAATCCTCTTATCAATACCTTCGTCGATGAATTTTTGCACGTAACAGATTTAGAGCTAGTGGATTTGTCCACATCTGTCGGTAGAAATGCAGCTAGAGCTATAGAGAGTGCATACATTTGTGAGTACATTTTTAAGCTAGTCTCACGACTCATACAAAACATAAAATATTACGATACACAGACTTGGACGAAGTATGATTTTGAAGCCCTAAAAAAAGAGACAAAAGGAAGAGCATTTTTAGAAGTACCACGAGGAATGCTCTCACATTTTGTAAACATAAAAGATGCAAAAATAGAGAACTACTCTGTCATAGCTCCAACAACTTGGAATGCAACACCAAAAAACTTTGATGGAGTGCGAGGTGCGTATGAAGAGGCTTTAGTAGGCATACAAGTAAAAGATGCCACCAAGCCTCTTGAAGTGTTAAAAGTCATACATTCATTCGACCCTTGTCTAGCGTGCGCTGTGCACGTAATAGACACAAAGGGCAAAGAACTTAGTCGTTATAGAATATAAATTACGCTAGTTCGTGTGCAGGAACTTGCGTTTGTTTTTTGAATGTACTTTTGCTGTACGCATACGCTAGTGCTATACCCGTTAAATGAAGCATAAGTGTTGACAGGACAAATCCGAACATATAATTTAAGAAACTACCTGTTTGAAACTCTGCTCCGTGTGCAAAACCATGAAACATTCCAAAAAACGCCACAATACCAATAATAGCGTAGATAGAAATTTTATTTGCATATCCAATGAGTGCAAAAACAACAGCGATTGAGAGAAGGATTCCTTCTTCAACAAATGGAAAAGCAAAACCTAAGAAGCCGATTGTTGCTGAGACTACCATTGCTCCCATAAAAGAGAAGAGTAGCAAGTAGCCTTTTTGAGATGCAAGAAATGCCACTATACCAACACCAACCATAGCTAATACATGATCTAAACCACTTAAAGGGTGTAAAAACCCACTACCAAATCCACCGCTCTCTAACGTAGTCGTATGACCAAAAGCTAACGCTGTTAACGATAAGAGCAACAATAATATTTTCATGATATGTTCCTTTGTTTTTTTCTACTTAAACATTGTATATCTTTAATTTAAAAGTGATATTAATGTTTTAATTACTTATATATATTTGGGACTAATTACCAGCTTATTACTCTTGTATCATCTGCAAAAATTGCTTTTTCAAGTAAATTTGCATTTCCAACTTTCACACCTTTGAGGAGTGTTGAGCCTTCTATCTTATATTCTTTCATACACACTGGACAGATGTAAACAGTAGCTCCTTTTCCCATGACTTCTGCGAGTTTAGATTGAAACTCTGCATACTGTTTATTTTCTGTTGATGCAAGTTTGACACCCTTATCATTAAGATAAATTGTTAAGGTGTGACCTTTATCATGCATTTTCATACTGAACTGTACAGCCATGAGCGTTCTGTGCTCTTGATCGCTTGTAAGATTAACAAACAGTGGAGATTTATCTCCAGCAAATAGTGAGAGTGACAATGTCATAATGACAAACAACATACCAAATAACTTTTTCATATAATACTCCTTTAGTAAGATACCTATTTTACTTTTCTTTATCACCCAAAGCATTACCTAAGTAACCGAGTGAACCAACTACACCTGTTAAACTTTGCTGCCAATCTGCAGGCATGAAGACAATTTTAGAATTTTCAGAACCAGCGAGATTTTTTACATTGTCTATGTAACGTTGTGCAAGTAGATAGCTTGGTGCAACTTCTCCAGATGCTAAGCCTTGTGTGATGATTACCATCGCTTTTCTATCTCCATCTGCAAGTTCTGCTTTAGCTTGGGCTTCAAGTTTCGCAGCTTCAAATTTTCCTTGTGCTTCTAAAATCGCAGCTTGTTTTTGTCCTTCAGCTTTGGCAATAGCCGCTTGTCTTTCACCATCAGCTATGAGAATCGTAGCTTCTCTTTCACGGTCTGCTGCAGCTTGACGTTCCATTGCTTCTTGAAGATTGTCACTAGGACGGATGTCTTGAACTTCTAGATTCCCAAGTGTAAGTCCCCATCCTGTAAGTGAATCACGGATTTTAAGTGCAACTTCTGCTTTAATTTGGTCACGTTGAGAGAGAGAATCATTCAGTGTCATTCCACCAATAACGGCACGAAGTGTAGTTGTCGTCATATTTGCAACAGCACTTTCAAAATTGCTTATAGAATAAGAAGCTTTTTCAGGATTTGTGACACGGTAAAAGACTACAGCACTGATGATAACAACAGCATTGTCTTTTGTAATAACTTCTTGATCTCGTGTTTGTTGGATGAGCTCTTTTGTCGTGATTTTGTAAGCCACTGCATCTACAACAGGAATAAGAAAATTAAGACCCGGTAGTAGGGTTTCATTATATTTACCCAATCTTTCTACAACCCACTCTTCACCTTGTGGGACTATACGAATCATACGCGAGAGTGTATAAATAACTCCAAAAACTAAAACAAGCGAAAAAACTATACCCGTATCTACCATAACTACTTCCTTTTATTTTTTTTCAACAACGAGAGTATTCCCTCGTAGTTCTATAATTTGAATCTCATCACCAACTTCGAGTCTATCATGCAGTGAGATTGCAGGCCAGAGGCGAGAGCCGACAATAGGTTCTGAGAGTTCAACTTCTCCTTCTGTATGCATGGTTATAGCTGTAACAACGACACCTTCTATACCGATAAACTCATTGTGCGTGCCATATTTTGAAGCTGGAGCATCTGCAATACGATTTTTTTTGAAGATAAGTGCTCCAATAAACATAAAAATAGCTGCGACAATGATTTGCCAAAAGAGGGACTCAGGGTATATAAATGCTACAAGAGCAGAAAATAAGAAACCAACTCCCGTAAAGAGTGCAAAGAAAGTCGGTATATTCATTTCTATTACAAATGCTAAAACACTTAATATTAACCAGATGTAGTAAGACATTTTTATCCTTGTGTTGAGATAGAAGTAAATTTTTGCGAGAGATCATTTAACTCTTCTAATTGTGGTCCATTAACAAATTTAAAAAAAGCACCAAGTGCTATAAAAACCAAAGAGCTAATGAGTTCTCCAGTTGTTAAAAAAAGTATGAGACCTGCTATGGTTATAGTCTCTATGAGAGCCCATAAAATAAATAATGATGAGAGATAGTTCGCAATAAAAGGAGGTTCATCAGAGACTACTTTTGTATTCTCTTTTTTAACAAATATAGAGTCCGAAGAGAGAAACTTTTTTCTAACTTTGATGACAGTAAAAACCATAAAGATTGTATATGCGATAATTCCAGACTCAAAGGTTGTAATGAAGTTCATATTTGTTAGTGTAGGTTCAATAGGAGCATACTTGCTTACGTAGACAATTACAACACCATAGACAACATCCGCTAAAACCATTACAAGATGAATGTTTCTAAAGCTTCGTAGCTTGTTTTTAATGAGTGCGCTAACATCTTCCATAATTTTTACCTTGAAACAAAGTTCATTGTATATAGTATATAGTTTTTAAACTTAATTATATTCGTTTTTTAATAATATTATGTATGTTTATTTAAACAGCACTGTGAGGATTCTTAAACTTTTCAATAATAGTCTCTAATAAAACTCTCTCACTCTTTTCTACAACTTCAATGTTAAACTCTTTTAAGATTTTAAGAAGTGTTTCTATGTAGGTGTCAAACTTCTCTCTCATAGCTTCACTAAGACCGATTTCTACATCTATTATATGTGGTACTATTCCTAACACACTTGATTCTGGCAAGGGTTTTCCCATAAGTTCTAGTATATCAAAACATTGAATTACGCCTATCTCGTGCGCTCCTCCAGAGTTTAAGCCATAACCTGTTAGCTCATTAGCTGGTATGTGGTAAATACTTCCCATTTCATCTTCAATCTCAATAGCATCTAAGATGAGAATATAGTCATACTCCATAAACATATTGAGTAAATTTATGCCTTCTACTCCCCCATTTATGATGTCTATATTTGGTGAAAAAGTATAGTTTTGTTCTAGGTATGAAGTTGCATATATTGCTATGCCATCATCTTTTTCGAGTATATTGCCTACTCCTAAAATTGCTATGTTTTTCATTTTTGCCCTTTGAAGTATTCTGTTATAAGCAACTCTATACTCTTTTGTTTTGTATGATTATACTTAAACTCCATCTCTTTTAAATAGTATTCAAATGAGGAGTTTTTAACACCTTTGTACTTAAGTATGGACTCTTCAAAGTACTCCCAAAACTTCACGATGTTGTTGAGTCGTTTAGAGACTTTTATGATTCTGCTTATGCGCTTAAACTTTGTAAACTCATCTACATACGCACCTTCTACTTGATCTTCTACAAACTGCTGTTTATACTGATGCAATGAGGGCATTAGAAGTGTGTAGATATGACCATCATAATCAAAGGTCAAAAAGTTATGTGCATCAAAAACATTCTCTTTTTTTGATTTTTTAGAGTTTTCTAAGTAAAAGTACTCTTCATATTCACAAGCTTTGTCTCGTATGTTCTCATACTCACGTTCAGAAATAGTAGCACCTAAAAGTCTAAACGTTTCATAGTAGTTTTTAGTAGAAATATAAGAGATGCCAAGTCGTTTTGCTACACTTAAAGCATTCTCTTCATTGATGTAAGCACAGATAAGTGTGATGACTTTATTTGTTTTTTCTTTAGAGAGTTTTTTATGACAGTGCGAGCATTTAATCATGCCATCATTTAGCATGTAAATAGGACTTTTACAATAGATACACTCTTGAAGCCATTTCATAATTAATTCTTATTCTCCATATATATTACAATTGTCCTGAAAATATATAACAACTGATTGATTTTAGCTTCTTTTTACATAAATTAGTATAAAATTTTTCTCGACTGAATTAATATTCACTAATAAGGCTTTTTAAATGGAAATAGGTTTGTATATTATATTCTGGTATGGAGTTCTTCATGCGTTTGGACCCGACCATTTAACAGCTATTACAGATTTTTCCATAGGTAAGTCTATGAAAAAGACACTCTTGGTCACTGTAATGTTTGCTTTTGGTCATGGTTTTATGTTGTTTGTGTTTGCAAAGCTATTAAACGAGTATGGACTTCCAGAATCAATTACTTCTTATGGAGATATTATCTCTTCATCAGTTATTATTGCTATTGGAATCTATTTACTTTATATGGTTTACGCAGAGAAAATACATCTCAACAAACACATACACAAGGGTAGAGAACATATTCATATCTATTTTGGGAGATCTCATTCACATCATGAAGATGTTAAAGCATCCACTTCTGCTCTGACTATGGGTGCTTTGATGGGTATTGGTGGTGTACGAGGAATGTTAGTAACACTTGGTATGCTTCAAGGAAATAGTCTTGATTGGACGATGATACTTGCTTTTGTTGCTGGTGTTTCGCTAGTATTTATAAGTTTTGGACTATTTATATTGTATATAAACAAAAATATACTCACAAACATAACAAATGTACGTAGAGCTTTTGCAACTGCTGGAGTTATCTCCGTGGCAGTTGGAACAAATATGCTATTTGCATAAAAAAATTTAATTTAAAAAAAAGGAACCAATAATTATGTGTCAAGATTGCGGATGCTCTATAACAGATCACACTCACGAGGAACATACTCACGACCCTCACCACGACCATTCTCATGGAGATGCGTCACACACACATCAAGCGGCTCATGAAACACTCAGCCATAACCCACAGTTAAGTGATTCTAAGACTATAGCTGTTATAACAAAAATACTCGATAAAAATAACCATGAAGCAGGGCATAACCGTGCTCATTTTGATAAGCATAGTGTTCTTGCAATCAATCTAATGAGTAGCCCAGGAAGCGGAAAAACAACTCTACTAGAACACATGGCAGATTTGGCAAAGTTCAAGTTTGGTGTTATAGAAGGAGACTTAGAAACGTCTCGTGATGCAGATAGAATAAAATCTAAAGGCATTCCAGCGTACCAAATACAAACAGGAAGTGCATGTCACTTAGATGCGTTTATGGTACATAAAGGGCTTCATGATATGCCTCTTGATGAGATAGACGTATGTTTCATAGAAAATGTAGGAAACCTAGTGTGTCCAGCTTCTTATGATGTTGGAAGTCACTTAAACATTGTTCTTGTTTCAGTTCCTGAGGGAAGCGACAAGATAGAAAAATACCCAGTAATGTTTCGTCAGGCTGATTTGATTTTGATAACAAAAACAGACCTCTTAGAGTATTTTGATTATGATATTGCACATGAAAAAGAAGAGGCAAGAAAAATCAAACCAAATGTAGATATTTTAGAAGTAAATATAAAAGATGACGCGTCAATTCAAAAAGTAATTGATTGGATAGAATTTAAAAGAGGGATGAGAAGTTAATGTGTTTATCAATACCAAGCAAAGTCGTAAAAATAGATAAAGAGAGAAATACAGCTATCGTAGACACTATGGGAGTGACACGTGAAGCTGGACTTGACCTCATGCAAGAGGGCGAAGTAAATATAGGTGATTATGTTTTACTTCACATAGGTTTCATCATGAATAAGATAGATGAAGAGGATGCCTTAGAGTCGTTACGTGTGTATAATGAAATCCTCCAAAAGCTCGATGAGCAAGAGCGAGAGCAGTTAGTCTTAGAGAATGACAACTGCGATAATAGAGCTATATAAAATGAGTGAGTTACAACTCAAAGATTTGTATGATGGCTTCCGTGATCCAAAGGTCATACAAGGCTTTGCAAAGCTCATCAACGAAGAGGCAAAAAAACTCCCTCGTCCTATAAACATTATGGAAGTATGCGGTGGGCATACACACTCTATAATGAAGTACGGAATACTCCAACTTCTCCCAAAAAACATAAAGTTTGTTCACGGTCCGGGTTGTCCTGTTTGTGTCATGCCAAAAGAGCGAGTTGATCATGCGTACGCTCTGGCAATGCAAGAAAATGTCATTTTAGTTACTTTGGGTGATATGATAAAAGTCCCCGGCTCAAACGGAAGCCTCCAAGATGCAAGAGCAAAAGGGGCTGATGTCCGCTTTGTCTACTCTCCGATGGAGTGTGTGAAAATCGCTGCTGAAAATCCTCACGCAACAGTGATATTTTTCGCCATAGGGTTTGAGACTACTACGCCTATGACTGCTGCACTTTTAGAACACATCACAAAACAAGGCATAGAAAACATCCTCATTCATCTCAACCATGTAACTGTTCCTGAGCCAATGCGTGCGCTTTTAAGTGATGCAGAGTGTAAGATAGATGCTTTTCTTGGGCCTTCACACGTAAGCGTTATAAGCGGTAGTAAAATCTATGATGAATTTCCAAAAAAATGGGGTAAACCTGTTGTCGTGAGTGGCTTTGAACCTGTTGATGTAATGGAGTCTATCAGCATGATAGTCAAGCAGTTTGTAGAATCACGTTGTGAGTTAGAGGTGCAATACAAACGAGCTGTTAGTTTTGAGGGAAATCTCAACGCGCAAAGACTTATGGATAAGTATTTTCAAAAAGCTCCACACTTTCGTTTTCGTGGACTTGGAGATATTCCAGAGGGTGGCTTGAAACTGAGAAGCGAGTATGACAAATATAACGCAGAAGTGATATATGACGCAATACTCCCAAAAGAGCCAATAGACGACCATAAACTCTGTCTATGTGGCGAGATTTTAAAAGGTAAAGCAACTCCACCGGAGTGCACTATCTTTGGAACTGCCTGTAAACCAACAACTCCAATAGGAAGCTGTATGGTAAGTAGCGAAGGTGCATGTGCGGCTTATTATAAGTATGGGAATCTGATATAGAATAATGAGTTTGTTTGAAATAGAATTAGATGATAAGTTTAAGATACTTAATTCAAATGTTTTTTTTAATGAAAAGGATTTAAAAGGCTATTATAAATTAAACAAACTAAGTGATGGTTATGATGATAATATTCAAGAGTTAATTACTGAGTATAAACTACAAATACATCAAGATTTATTTGTAATTAATGGATACAGATATGAAGTCAATGAAATAAATGACATATTTTTATCAAATATTTATGAGTCAAATATTAATTCAACTGAACATACTCTATATCCTGAATGGCTATTATTTCTTATTAGTATAAAAAAAGACAAAGTACAATTTATTAGTGAAAAAGAATTTGATAAATATTTAGAGTATTTTAAATATATTGCAGAAATAAGATATAAAAAATATATGAAAAGAAATTTAAAAAACTATATTTGTTTTAAAGAGTATAAAAATCTTCCAGATATAAAAACATCTTTACAAAATAGTTTATTAGAGTATTTAAAAAAAACAGAATATGAAACTAATGAGCTGTACGAGTACTTAAATTTTTTATATAAATTTCATCAAGAGTTGAAGGATAATGAAAAATATAAATTAATGTGGAATTTGGAACCTTATATAGAAGAGGTTATTATTTTATTAAGAGATAAAAATATACCATTAAAAGAGATATATGAAGAAGTTGATAAATATATGAGAGGTACTTATTCTGTTTTACATGAAATATATATTTATAAACCATTGTATATTGAAGAAAGTAAACCTTATTTTCAATCGTATTTACGCAAAATAAATCAATTATTTAATAGTAATATAAATATGGATGAGTTTATTGTAATATTAACAAAAAATGAGAGAAATGAAGATATTCTTTTCTCTTATCTAGAACTTATTAAAAGGTTTAATGCAAATAAAATGAGTGAGCACATAATGGGTGCTATGATAAAAAGTATTGTATTGGGTCTTGAAGAAGTTGTTAAAGATTATAAAGAAGAAAAAAAACTCTTAAAATGTTTAAAAAGTTTAGCGGATAATGAAAATATTTTTGAAACTTATATAATTAAAGAATATGTAGATTATCATTCATCTGATGAATTATTAGAACTATTGGATAATCTAATATCTGAAAACAATCAATCTTTGGAGCAATACTTAGCAATATATCATGCTTCAAGAAATTATTTAGCCCATTATAATATTGATATGAATAAATTCTTTTGGGGTGAAGATGGAGAAAGAAGAATTATCTCAAATACAATAGATGCTGTACTCATAATTTTATATAGAATAGAAACAATGAAACAAAAAAGTAGGCAAATTAGATGACTAAAACAATAAGCTTATATATGAACATTTGCAATATGTCATATTTTTCAAGAAAATTTATTTTGAATGCTACGATACTAAAAAAGTACTCAAGGTAAATAAAGGAAAAAGATGAGTGATATAGTAATCTATGAAGATGGGAACGTTGAATTACAAGTTGAATTTGATGGAGAAACTATTTGGTTGAATCAAACTGAATTAGTTAAACTTTTTGATAAAGATCAATCAGTTATTTCAAGGCATATAAATAATATTTTTAAAGATAAGGAAGTAGATGAAAAAAGCAATATGCAAAAAATGCATATTGCAAATTCAGATAAACCTGTAAAGTTTTATAGTTTGGACATTATATTGGCTGTTGGTTATAGAACAAACTCTGCTAAAGCAATTAAGTTTAGACAATGGGCTACTAAAGTATTAAAACAGTACCTAATAGATGGGTATGTAGTAAACAAAGAGAACTTACAACGGCAAAAATTAGACGAACTTACACAGACTTTGGAGCTTATTAAACAAAGCATAGAAAATAAAGAGTTAAACACACAAGAGTCTAAAGGTTTTGTGGAGATAATATCGAAGTATGCGAGAAGTTGGGCACTCCTTCAAGGGTATGATGACCAAAGTTTAGAAGAGATTAGCACGCATCATGAGCAGCGATTTATACTTGATTATGATGAGTCAAAAGAGGCGATAGTAGAGTTTAAAAGAGCACTTGTAGCAAAAGGGGAAGCAACTAAACTTTTTGGGCAAGAGAAAGCAAATGAATTTCAAGGTAATCTCTTAAGCATATATCAAACGTTTGGAGGAGTTGAACTCTTGCCATCTATTGAACAAAAAGCGGCAAATTTACTCTACTACATAATTAAAGGGCACCCGTTTAATGATGGAAATAAACGAATCGGTGCATATTTATTTATACTTTTTTTATCTAAAAACCAAGCACTGTGTAAATCAAATGGAGAGTTAAAGATAAATGATAATGCTTTAGCTTCTTTGGCACTGTTGGTTGCTACAAGTAAGCCTGAACAAAAAGACATTATTATAAAGCTAATAATGAACATACTTTACGAGGATAAGAAATGAACAAACAGATAACCCTAGCAATGGGAAATGGTGGTGAGGAGAACAACGGGCTTATCACTAAGGTTTTCTATAAGGCTTTTAAAAATGACATATTGGCGAAGAGTGAGGATGCGGCTGTTATTCATGAGGGTGCGCTTGCTTTTTCTACAGATAGTTTTACGGTTTCGCCTCTATTTTTTCCAGGTGCAGATATAGGAAAACTTGCAATTTGTGGTACTTGTAACGACCTTGCTATGATGGGTGCAAAGCCTAAGTATCTTACTTGTTCGGTTATCATTGAAGAGGGCTTTTCTATGGATGAGCTTGAGAGAATCGTAGAGAGTATGAAAAAAGAGCTAGAAGTAAATGGTGCTATTGTAGTGAGCGGCGATACTAAAGTCGTTCCACGTGGAAGCGTAGATAAGATATTTATCAACACAACGGGAATTGGCGAGATACAAAAAAAAGGGATAAGCTCGAACAATATCTCTCAGAGTGATGTTATTTTAGTCTCTCGCGATATAGGTCGTCATGGTGCGACAATCTTTGCTGCTAGAGAGGGCATAGAACTTACAAGTTCATTGAAAAGTGATTGTGCTTCACTTACTCTGCAAGTTCAAGCACTTATAGAAGCTGATGTAAAGATAACAGCATTAAGAGATGCAACACGTGGCGGTGTCAATGCTGTGCTCAATGAGTGGGCTAGACAGTCAAAAATCTGTATAGATATAGAAGAGGAGAGCATTCCAGTTTCAAGCGAAGTTTATGGTATCTGTGAGATGTTGGGTTTTGAAGCGCTCAATCTTGCTAATGAAGGTACTTTTGTTCTGGCGATTGACAAAGAGGATGAGCAAAAAGCATTAGACGTTTTACATACATTTTCTAACTCTTCAAACGCCGTAAAAATTGGTTCAGTGAGTGATGCTTATATTGGCAAAGTAGTGCTTCACACCTCGTATGGAACAAAAAGATTTTTAGATGTTCCAACGGGTGAACTTCTTCCGAGGATCTGTTAGTTATGCATGAGTATAGTGTAGTGCAAGCTCTATTAGAACAGAGCGAAAATATTGCAAAAGAGAATAACGCGACGAAGATAACAAAACTTGTCGTAAAAATTGGTGTAATGAGTGGAATAGAAGCGCATCTCTTAGAGATAGCGTTTAATACTTTCAAAGAAAAAACAGTGTGTGATGGTGCAGAGTTTGTGATGAACATACAGCCTCTAACAATAGAGTGCAAGGATTGTAGTGAAGTAAGTACGCTTGAAAAGATTCACTACTGCTGTCAAAAATGTGGCTCAACAAATGTGAGTGTAACCGATGGAGAAGATATGTTTCTTATGTCATTAGAGTTAGAATAGAATAAAACACCTATTTTACGAGGATTTTAAATTTATATCTTCTAAAAATGTTGTATATTTTTATTTAATAAGTTGTATATATTTAAGGAATGAAATGGTAGCATTTAGGTGAATTTTTAAGGAATTTTGATGAACCTAATTAAAACAGATATATCGGGCTACTATTATCGGGAAAATAAAAAAGGTATAACTTACTACTACTCTTATAAAGATAAAACTACTAAGCAATCAAAAAGAAAAAAGATTTATTCTTGTAAAGAAAACAATACTGCTAATTTGAAGTATGCCGTCAGTATTACAGAAGACATTTTAAAAGATGAAATGTCAAAACATATCCTTAAAGAAGATAACAACAATATAGATGAGACACTGAATGTAGAGCATTTTTCATTGAATGAAATAATAGATTTACATCATCAAAGATTTTATGATAGAAAAGTTAGAGAGCTAAAAGAGCTATTTGCAGGTATTAGCGAAGATGAGTTTAAGAATAATGCAATTGTCAAAAAAAAGCTATATGCTGTCAAAAGAAGACTATTACAGTATAACAAGAATGTGAGAAAATCCAGTCTTGGAGATATGAAGTTTAAAGATATCACAAGAAGAAAAATCAATAACTATTTGGAAAATGAACTCAACCAAAATCTCGCCCTAAAAACGAAATACAATATTATGGTCTTTGTCAGAACAGCGATAAATTCGATGATTAGAAATGATTACATC
Organism: Sulfurimonas sp.; assembly: GCA_041595535.1. GTDB lineage: Bacteria > Campylobacterota > Campylobacteria > Campylobacterales > Sulfurimonadaceae > Sulfurimonas. Next base: position 49,770 of record JBFHKA010000003.1, read on the forward strand.
AAAGGCGAAAATGTATTTGACAAGATCGACATTAAAAACGATAAAAGACAAAGAACAAGGGTTCTAAGTGCCGATGAGATTGAACTTTTTTTAAAAGAGTGTAAAAAATGGAATAAGCCTCTGGAAGTTGAAATCATTCCCAAAGGTGGCAGGAAACCATATAAAAGGTTTAGAAGACCCAACTACAACATATATACAGCTGCATATTTAGGTGTGATTACCGCCGCAAGATCATCATCTGTATTAACAATTAAGAAAAAAGATATTGATTTAGAAAATGAAACTATTACATTAATTAACCATAAAGCAAAAAATGCAAAATACAAAATACCTATAAATGCCGATGCAATAGAGTGGTTTAAAAAGAAGTTAGAGTTTTACAAGGATGATGATTATCTATTGCAAGCCAATACAGAATATACAAGACAGAAAGTTGGAAAAAACAATCCCCTGACATTTATTCCAAGGGAAGTTTTTAACATAATGAACAGACTGTTTAACGAAGGCATAAATAGGAAAGTGAATTTAGAAAGAGATGATATGGTAAATTATCATACTATCCGTAGAAGTGTTGCGACAAATCTTGCTATGGGCGGTGTCAGTGTGTATAAAATCAAAAAATTATTAGACCATAAGTCAATCGATATAACTGAGCACTATTTGAATTTATCTCACTTAGACTATAAGGAAGACCTAACGGTATTTCAAAACCATCTATTCAAGGGTTTTAAAAACCTAATTAATGAGGAAAATATTAAAACGAATGAGATAAATGAACTCAAAGAGAAGTTAATTATGTCTATTATGCAGATGTCAGGAAATGCCAATAATGAAATGTTGAAAATTTCGCTTGAAACATTAAGTGAGGAAGAGTTGAAGCATAAATTAACGACCTATGTGTAAATTATTTATACTGATTGTTTAATCATCGCCTCACTCTTCAACAGCTCCCATATACATAAGCTATCAGAGTAGCAAAAATCACTATCATTGTAGTTCCAACGGTGATAGGATGGCTTAAATGATGATTGTTTTATTTTAGACTGTTTAGGTTGATAAATTAGCATCCAGATAAAAAAGAATGGAATCAGGATATTGGTATTTGAACTTTTTAAAAGCTTTTGTTCATGCGCGCAAGTATTTTTTATCTTATATATATGCGTTTTACCGGATATAGGTTTATCAATGAGTTTATAAGACCAGTTCTTAACCTGTTTAAAGCCCTTAGATACGGTGTCTTTTACCTTTTCAATAATCAGTTGTCCCTTATCAAGCATCGACAAGATTTTGGCATATTTGGCTTTGATGTCATCCCAAGATGGAAGATGAGCAAGTGCCTTATACAAATGTTTTATAAGATAGCTTGGTATTTTTTTGTGAGTAGGCCAATGCATTGCTTTTCCTGAGTATGTCTCATCTTTCCACTCTTCAAGGGCAACGTCAAAATTTTCAGGCAGGAAAGTTTTAATGACATAGTTGTAATCAACATCATCTTGTAGCGATGTCGTTATATGGCATCTTGACGTGTCAAGGTTATGCTCTTTAATGGCAAACGCGAAAGCTTCTTGGATAGCCGCAAAAACAATTTCATCATAAAAGCATTGAATATGCAGATGCGGATTGAATGACTTGTTAGGATCTTTTCCAAACTCGGCAACGGCAAACATTGCCAGTGTTGAATCACGATAAGCTTTCCGCTCTAAGATATCATCGATTTTATTTTTGAAGGTCTTCCTGATGTCATTAACAGTCTCATACTTTTCATCATTTGGTGTCAGTGTTAGCATACATTTGTCTTTCTTTTTATTTTCATAATAGAGGGCAAGGTATGTTGCTACCGCAATACGGTGTTTATTTTCAATTTCTTTTCGACGTTTCGTTGTCATGAGCATCCTTTAAAGCAGTATAAAATAATTAAAACTTATACAATTTATAGGATGCTACGATTATCAATCTTAACTGAAACTTAAATATTGAAAAAGTTTATGAGCATCTTGATTATCCAAGATACTCAAATATATCGGAGCCAGCAGTATAGTAACTGCCGCCCATTTCTAACTCTCTGCCTATCTTCTCATAATCGATATTATTGGCAATCAGTGAGGGCATATCATCAAGGTTGTAGCACTCATTAATGTATTCATACGCGATATCTTCCATGCTCATGTCTTCATGGATGATGACATCTTCATATTTTTCTAACGCCTCCTCAAAACCATTGACAAGGTGATTGTCCATCAGGAAACGAACCGCTTTAAGCTCATACTCATTCAGTGATTCTGCTACTTCGGCAATGCGGTTGAGTTCTTCGATACTGTCATACTCTCCGATATCTAAAAAGTCGCATTCATAGTCTGTAATGAAGACCTCTTCATGATAGCCTTCGCCAAAGGCTGCTGCCCCTTCTTCCAAAATCATTTTGATTTTTGTGTTGAGCTCCTGCTCGTCCATCGGAAGTGATACCCACTTGCCAATCAGTGCGCCGCCATTATATGCTGCCAAGTCAGTGATAAAGATTTTCATTTTGTTTCTCCTTCATAAAAACGGGTTCCTTTGTTGAAGGTTTTTGGTATCTCGATGTCTCTCTTTTTTTAGAAACATCAAGGCCTTTACCCTCATCAAAAGGTTTCCTTCGTCGTTAGGCTTCGTTTATCTCGACTGACAGATTTTCAACCATCACTTGCAAAACACTTTAACACCTTTAAGTGTCTATGTCAGTGTGCGTTGATGAAAAATCCATAGAAGAGATAACAGGTTTAAGCCGTCGATGGAAGAGGAAATCCAATGGGTAAAGGCAGTGCTGTTTCGATACAGAAAAAAGAGCCAAAAAGGTAGTCCGTATATACTGCCGGACCATCCTTGTAAAGAAGCCCCGCTAAGGCCTCAACGGAGTTGCCCGTGTTTTCGTGCTCGTCCGAAAAGGTGTAGCGGGTTTTCAGTTTCGCCATAGGGTGAGGCGAACTGAAAATTTGAAGCATCATTTTTCTTGCACTCTCATAAAAATTTTTATAATGGAATAGGTGTCAGGAAAAAGGAGGTGTGGAAGATGACGGCAGTATTAAGATTTGAGAAGCGAAACTTCGCGGATAAAATGACTACGGACGGCATTCTGTGGGGCATAGATAACGGAGGATTGATTCGACTTAAAAAGCATAATGAAAGAGATGAAATCAATATGCGCATGGAAATTAGAAGCAAGCGATCCGAGAATATCGACCCCACTTTATCCAAGCACAACATTTATTTCAGGAAGATGAGCTTGGATGAAATCGAGGAAATCAAAAACACACCGCACCGTCCTAATGGTGCAGGGGCATTCGAGATGGCGTTTGATTTTCAGGATTTGACCGAAGAGGAGCGTAAAAGCTTTGATGTAATGAAGCATAAGGAGCTTATCGAAGGCTATCTTGCTGCTGTTGGTATCACACAGCGTTTCAAGATACTCTCGTTTGTCTATCACGCAGATGAAAAAAATCCGCATTTTCACGCGGTGTTTTCAGGGATAGACAAAACGACAGGCAAGTTCGGCATCAACGATTATTTCAATCCCAAAATTGAAGGGGATATTGAACGCGACAAGGATGGCAACGTCATCTATCTGATAGAGAACCGTGGAAAGCGTAAGGGATTACCGATGCTTGACGAGCAGGGAAATAAAATCCCCAAGCGAAAGACGGTTCGAAAGAATGGTATTCAAAAGCTGCAAGATCGCTGGGGCAAATATCTTGCCACAACAAAGAGCGGCTATAGCCATAAGAAGACATTCACCTCCGTACTTAATTTTTCCAAGGGCGTATGGCGACGTTTTGACGAAAATACAAAGCAGCGCGTCTATCTTGTCCGTGAAGCAGAGAGAGAACGCATGAAGGCACTCAAAGAGGGTGATATTGAAGCGGTTGAAGAGATAGCAGCATTTATGCGAAGTGAAGTTATCGAGATCCTACAGATAGCTCAGGAGATTCAGGATGATATCGCCATCGAACGTAAATCGACACGCGACCAGATACTTAAACCAAAACATCAATAAAAGGAGATGAAATGATAGAAGCATTAACATTTATAATAGGAGCCTTATCGGCATATATAGTGGTCAAACTAAAGCAAAAGTGGGAGTGTTATCAAAAGGATATGATTCAAAAGGAGAACATGAATTTACGCGAAGAGATTCAAAAGCTTAAAGCGGAAAATTTTATGCTGAATGATCCAAAACGTCTCATCAAAGAGTTTCAGGGTGATGAAGGCAGCGGTGTAGGTGAACTGCTCAAAACGATGCAGAAAGAAGTGAATGATATTACCAAGACAACCGAAGAGTTAAATAAAGAAAAAAATGAGCTTCAAACTTCGATTGCGCAACTCGAACGTGAGCGTGATACTTTAAAAAATGAATATGACAACAAACTAAAAGAGAGCTATCTTGGAGCCATAGATGAGCTGGAAAGAATAGTAAAAGATGCTATGAAGGGAGGCTCATTAGATAAGAACAAAGCGGTTGATAAGCTGAAAAAAAAAGGTGAAGAACTTCAAGAAAAAAATGAAGAAAATAGTTTGTTTATACCTAGAGTAAAAAAATAAAAATTTAGAAAAAATATTTTACTTAAATTTGCAATTTTTTTAAATCCCTAAATATAGGGGTTTATTGAAATATAATATCTGATAAATACCAAAATATTGTTCTACCATATTATCCTTAAAATAAAGTTAAGTGTATTTTAAGATATATAAAGCTACACTTACTCAGACAAGTTGGAAATAGGAGTTATCCAACACCCATTAACTTTAAAAATTTATGTCTGAATTAAAGTAGAACCGCTTAATCTCTTACAACCTTCATAGAGAAGCTCTCCGATTACCACAATTTGACTTATCTTTTTAACAACGCATACAGATATTCGTATGTCTGTTTAATTAATACGATTTTCATTGAACAAAAAAAGGAGAAGCTAAAAATGAAAAAAATAGAAACACTTGAAAAACTATGTAAAAAAAATAATGTGAAATTCACTTATATAAGTAAGTGGAGTGCTGTTATAGATTTACCTACAAAGCAACACCCTCAGAAACAAATAAAAGTTGATATAGATGATATTGATGAAATAAATATGGCTAATACAATAGTTAATGACTATATCAATGGAGGTGCAAAATGGTAAAAATTGATGATAAAAATGTGCTTATAGTCATGCAAGAACATAAGTTAGACCACGAGCAAACTCTTAAAATGGGGACAGCTAATAGTAATACCTTTCCAAGTCTTGAAGACACAAAAATCTTAGTTGATGTTTTAAGAAAAGCAATCAATAACCAACAAATCAATCTTATTGGAGCTGGTTTTCTTTATGCTTATTCATATACGTTTTTAGCAATGCTTGGTTTCCCAAAACCAAAAATGAAAAAAACAGATGGTGGTTTTTATATGATGGTAGGTTCCAAAAATGAAGCAGATGTAGATATATCCCTTATTAATGAACACTATATCATTATCACTTTTTTAAATCAACATTTTAAACCAATGTTTATGGATGATGGCAGTTTTATAGGAATTACTACAAAGGCAAAGGGATAGTATTATGAAAAATCGAGATGAACACTTTTTAATGAATGAGGCTTTGGATACACTTCAAATGATGAGGAGATTTACAGATTATGGAAACCTTGATGAGCTTGAAAGTAGAGAGTGGGAAATTATGCAGATTCAATCCTTAGTAGAAATTTTTAATGATGATATTCAAAAATGTAAAGGAATATTAAAATGAAATATTTTACAGATAAAGAATTACAGATACTAAATTCAAAATATGGAACAGCTTGTAGATTAAGAGCTATTTTATTGAATATATTTAACAGCACAGATTACCCATATACAGATATAGGTGGACTTTTATTTAATAGTGATAGAGAAAATTTAGAATTGTTTTACAAGATATTAAGAGTAAATCTCGAATATATAAACGGCAAACAGATATTGCAAGATATAAATAAAGAATATTGGAGAACATAAAGCGAACAAGGAAGCAGTAAATATTCTTAAAAAATAGAAAAAAACAAATTATATACAGAAATTTTGATAAAATACAAAGAATTAGTAAAAGGGTGAAAATGTCGGAAAAAGAGATAGATTTCGATAAAAAGTTCTTTAATTCTTATGGATTAGCTTTTTAATAATGCTAATCGATAACAAGAAGAATGGAAAAGTTGGTAATGTATTAAAAGAAAGTATTCAAAATAATAGCAAGTTGTCTATTATTTCAGGATACTTTACAATCTACGCTTTTAACGAATTAAAAAAAGAACTTTCCAAAATATCTTCTTTACGACTACTGTTTAGCAATCCACTTTTTAAACAAAGTGGTATCTCTACAAAGCTCTCAGGAGAAGCAGCAGAAAACAAACTTCGCAACTCACTGCAACAAGTCAAAATTGCACGTGAATGTGCCAAGTGGATAGAAGAGAAAGTTCAGGTCAAAGCCACAAATATAAGTGGTGCCATACCTTTCAATCTCTATCACGTTCAAAACCCTTCTGATCCCATAGCAATACAAGGTAGTTCAAACTTTTCATCAACTGGACTTGGATATACCCACTCTCCAACATTTCATATGAATACTTTGGTAAAAGATCGTGAAACAACCAAGGACTTCTTATCAACATTCGATGAAATATGGATTAATCCAAGTATGGTTTCGGATATTAAAAAAGAATTCCTTAAGAAGATAGAAGAAATCTACGAAGACAAATCACCTGAATTTCTCTATTTTATGACGCTATACAACATTTTCAAAGACTTCATTGGTGAATTAGATGAAGAGAAGATTATCCGAACAAAAACAGGGTTTAAAGACACTATTGTTTGGAATAAACTTTATAATTTTCAACGTGATGGTGTTTTAGGTGCCATTGATAAACTTGAAAAACACAATGGATGCATCATTGCAGATAGTGTTGGTCTTGGTAAAACATTTGAAGCCTTGGCAGTTATCAAATACTATGAATTAAGAAACGATAGGGTATTGGTTCTTGCTCCAAAAAAACTACGTGAAAACTGGACACTTTATACCGTTAATGATAAGAGAAATGTTCTTGCAGAAGATCGATTTAATTATGACGTTTTAAACCACACCGACCTTACAAGGGAAAACGGATACAGTGGAGAAATCAATCTCGCAACACTAAGCTGGGCAAACTATGATTTAATCGTTATCGATGAATCGCATAATTTTAGAAATACAAGCACTAATAAAAACTCTCGTAAATCCCGTTATTCAAAGCTTCTTGATGATGTGTTAAGAAAAGGGGTGAAAACAAAAGTTCTAATGCTCTCGGCAACACCAGTTAATAATAAACTCAACGACTTGAAAAACCAAGTAGCATTTATTACAGAAGCCAAAGATACTGCTTTTAGTGAAGTAGGTATCAAATCAATTGAACAAACCCTCAAAAAAGCCCAAAACAAATTCAATACGTGGTTGAAACTCCCTGAAAGTGGCAGAACAACTTCTAATTTATTGGATAGTTTGAATTTTGACTATTTTAAACTTCTTGATTTAATTACCATTGCTCGTAGTAGAAAGCATATTGAAAAGTATTACGATACTACTGATATTGGTAAATTCCCAAATAGGAACAAACCTATTACTCTTAAACCTGATATAGATACACAAAATGCATTTCCACCCTTATCAGAAATCAATAAAACGATACGTAGATTATCATTATCTGCATATTCACCATTAAAGTATGTCTATCCACATAAGCAAGAAGAATATTCTGAAAAATATGATATTGATTTAGGAAACGGTAGAGTCTTTCGTCAAACAGACAGGGAAAACTCACTTATCCACCTCATGCGTGTCAATCTTTTGAAACGTATGGAAAGCTCTATCAACTCTTTTACTCTTACCGTTGAAAAACTGATAAGCAACAATGAAAGAATTATCTCTATGTTAGATAATCACACTGAAAGCATTGAAGAGGAAAGTATTGTCGATGTTGATATTGACAGTGATGAATATGCTTCACAACTTATTGGAAACAAAGTCAAAGTATTAATTTCCGATGTTGATAAAATCAAATGGAAACAAGACCTTGAAGGCGATTTAGAGAAACTTCAAGAACTTCGTAAAGAAGCAGTCAAAGTTGATAGCAATAGAGATAAAAAACTTTTAACTCTCAAAGAAAATATTACTTATAAAATAAACAATCCAATCAACAATAACAACAAAAAAGTGATTGTATTTACCGCCTTTGCTGATACTGCGGAATATCTCTACGAGAACATCGCACAGTGGGCAAAAAATCAATTTAGCGTGGAGAGTTGTCTCATTACAGGTAGTGGAAACAACAAAACTACACTTCAAACTAAACACAAAGATTTAAACTCACTTCTGACTGATTTTTCCCCTATTTCAAAAGACAGGGGTAAAACAGATCCAACCGCAACCAAAGAGATAGATATATTAATTGCGACTGACTGTATCAGTGAAGGACAAAACCTCCAAGATTGTGATTACCTTGTCAATTACGATATCCACTGGAACCCTGTAAGAATCATTCAAAGATTTGGACGTATTGACCGTCTTGGAAGTAAAAATGAAGCTATCCAACTTGTCAATTTTTGGGCAAATATGGAGTTGGATGAATATATCAATCTTGAAAGTCGTGTAAGCGGAAGGATGGTTTTACTCGATGTTTCTGCAACAGGTGAAGAAAATATCATCGATACTCAAAACAATAATGAAATGAATGATTTAAGTTATCGTGCGAAACAACTCAAAGAGTTACAAGATACAGTTATAGACCTCGAAGATGTCAGTGGCGGTATCTCCATTACCGATTTAACACTGAACGATTTTAGAATGGACTTGATGGAGTATCTTAAAACAAACGAGGAAAAGTTGAAAACCTCTGCACTTGGTATTCATAGTGTAGTTTTAAAAGACCAATCAAGCGAAGACACTATCCAAAAAGGAACTATATTCTGTCTAAAACTACTAAAGGACTCTATCGAGACTGACAACTATTCATTAGAACCTTATTATCTCGTCTATGTCAATGAAGAGAATGAGATACAACTTGGATTTAGCAGTGCCAAAATCATATTAGATATCTACAAAAAACTCTCTCTTGGGCATAAAGAAGCCATTAGTGAAGCAACTAAGCTGTTTGAAAACCAAACCAACAATTTTTCAAATATGTCTCATTACACTGAACAACTTCAAGCTGCCATTGAAAGTATCATTGGTAAAAAAGAAGAAAGCGGTCTGGATACACTGTTTAGTCGTGGTGGAACTTCTATTTCGAACAACAGTTTTGAAGGGTTGGAAGACTTTGAACTTATCACTTACTTGGTGATACTATGATTGAGAATTTCAATATCCCAAACAGTTGTAAGGTAGGAAAAAAGCTATTCAAAAAGCAGTTTATAGAAAATTTCTCTTTGAATATCAATGAGAAAAAACTACTATCTGAAATTGTGGATAGCATTACCCTAGAGTATCTTCTCAATAAAGACAACATAAACATATTGCCTTTTACAGACGAGGAAAAAGATTACTCTGAAATAGCATTTGTTAAAGTTGAAATCCTAAGTCAAGATAAACTAAAACAGATATCTAATATCATTCAAAATATTCCTTATCCTCTCATTGTTGTATTCGTTTATCAGGACTTTATAGCACTTAATCTAAGTCCGAAACGCATAAACAAAGCAGATAGTTCAAAACTTGTAGTTGAAGAAAGTTATTTTACAAACTGGGTAGACACCAACAATTTATCTTCCTTAGAAGAACAGTTTTTGGAAAATCTTGATATTAAAAGACATCCATTTACTGATTTTCTATCGTTATACAATAGCTATTTAGATAAAATTATAGCTTTTAATGCATCTGAATATAGTGGCATATTGAGTGCTAATGAAAAAACAAAAGATACTTTGAATGAAATTAGAAGCATTGAATTAACCATAGAAGAACTCAAATCCAAAATCAAAAAAGAGACTAATTTTAATGACAAAGTTAATTTAAACGTGCAACTTAAAAAAATGAACGATAATTTAGACGAACTCAAAGGGAGAATATAGTGGAAAAATTAAATGGTGAAAGCATGAACATTGTGAATGAAAATATTGAAAAACTAAAAGAACTATTTCCAGAAGTGTTTAGTGAAGGAAAAATTGATTTTTCAAAACTTGAAGAAGAACTTGGACAATTTACTTCTACTGACCCTGAACGATACAACTTCACTTGGGCAGGCAAAAGTCAAGCAAAGCTAAATGCACAAACGCCTTCAACAGGAACTCTAAGACCATCAAAAGAAGATAGTAAAGATTGGGATACTACACAAAACCTCTACATCGAAGGGGACAATCTTGAAGTATTGAAACTTCTTCAAAAATCATACAACAAACGTGTAAAAATGATTTATATAGACCCTCCATATAACACGGGAAAAGAGTTTATCTATCCTGATAATTATCATGATAACCTCGATACATATCTTGAATACACACATCAAAAAGATAGTTCAGGAAAAACATTTAGTGTAAATACAGACACTTCTGGGCGATATCATACTAACTGGCTAAATATGATGTATCCAAGGCTTAAACTTGCAAGAAATCTTCTAAAAGATGATGGAGTTATTTTTATTTCTATCGATGATAATGAAGTGGCAAATCTAAGAAAATTATGTGATGAAATATTTGGTGAGGATAATTTTATTGCTGATGTCATTTGGGAAAGAGCTTTTTCACCAGTAAATTTAAAAAAACACTTCTCAGAAAGTCATGACTTTATAATTGCGTATGCAAAAAATATAGAAAAAGCAGTATGTAATGGACTACAAAGAGATGCAGATAGTCTAAAAAGTTATCGAAATCCAGATAATGATGAAAGAGGTGTATGGACAAGTGGTGATTTATCTGTAGGGCCAATTATTCAAGAAAAAGTATATGAAATTATTACTCCATCGGGACGTAAAGTATTACCACCTGATGGTTATTGTTGGAGACTTACAAAAGAAAGATTTGAAGAATTTAAAAATGATAATAGAATTTGGTTTGGAGAGGACGGTAATAATGTCCCAAGGATTAAGAGGTTTCTATCCGAAGTAAAAAATACAATCACACCTATGACAATTTGGAAACATCAAGATGTTGGACATTCTCAGGAAGCAAAACAACGATTGAAAGAATTATTTGATGATAAATCTTATTTTGATTATCCCAAACCAGTTACACTCATAAACAGATTACTTGAGCTCTATACAAGCCCTAATGATATTATTATGGATTTTTTTAGTGGTTCAGCTACAACTGCTCATTCAACTTTATTTTTAAACAGTAATGATAATGGAAATCGTCGATTTATTATGGTTCAACTTCCAGAAAAAACAGAAGATATAGATTTGCCTACAATTTGTGAAATTGCAAAAGAACGTATCATTAGGGCGGGTAAAAAACTTAAAGCAGATAATCCAGATAAGGACTTATCGCACTTAGATACAGGTTTCAAAGTATTTAAACTGGATAGTTCAAATATTAAAGAATGGGATAGTGATTTTGATAATCTTGAAGAAAATCTTCTCGATAGTGTAGAAAACATCAAATCAGACAGAAGTGCAGAAGACCTTCTTTATGAAATTCTTTTGAAATACGGACTTGATTTAACACTTCCTATTGAAGAAAAAATCATTAATGGTAAAAAAGTATTTATAATTGGTTTTGGAGCATTAGTAGTTTGCCTTGACGATGACATTATTACTGAAATCGTTGAAGATATCGCAAAACTCAAAGAAGAATATCAAAGTGAAATTATGCGTGTTGTCTTCAAGGACAGTAGCTTCTCTAATGCAGTCGTGAAGACAAATGCTATTCAGATACTCAAACAATACGATATTGATGAAGTGGTCAGTATATAATGGATAGTTTAGATGAAATTATAGAAGCTCTAAAGTTTAAAAATACCTTTCAATATCCATTAGAGTCTCTTAAAGATGGATATCTTGAAACATTACAAAAAAGACTTGATGAGTATGTAAATAGAATTGAAAAGTTTGATAACATACTCATATCAGAAGATATTAATCACAGTAAACCAAGTTCTTCTATTAAAGCTATGGGTGATGAAGTAATAGAAGTTATTAGACTATATTTATCTGGTAAAGTGGAAGAAGCGTATAGAAGATTTTCTGAACTTCTAAATCGTAATAGAGCATACATAGATAATTTGACACTACACATTGAAAATGAAAAAGAAGTTTTTTTTAGGGTTAGATATTCAGAAAAAGATATTACAGACAAAAAAGACATATTCCATATACCTTTTAGTTTAAGGCACTTAGTAGATACTATGCGATATTCAATTGCAGGTGTTCCTTGTTTATATTTTGGAAATACTATTTACGATTGTTGGTTGGAAATGGAGAAGCCTGAATTAAATAAGTTATATATTTCAAAGTTTAAAAATATCAAAGAAATTAAAATCTTAGATTTTGCAATGACTTTTCATACTTTAAAAAAAATACCTAACATAGAAGATCAACATCCTGAACAGTATTCTAGAGGAACAATAAAATCTTTTTTAAGACTTTACCCTCTAATTTTGTCCTGTAGTTTTAAAAAACAAAATACTAATGCAAAATTCAATATTGAATATATTATTCCAAATATGCTTCTACAATGGATTTCAAATGAAAAAGAACACATAGATGGTATAAGATACTTTTCCACAAAAATGAAACATGAAAGATATGATTCCATAGGAATAAATACCGTTTTCCCTCCAAAAGAAAACAAAGACAGTATGGAAGGGTTTTGTCCAAGACTCAAAAACACCTTTAAGTTTACAGCTCCGATATCTTGGTCAATGATAAATACATTACCTTTAAAAGATATAGATACGGGACAGAACAACAGTGTCAGAGAAACAGAAAAGATTTTGCAAAGTGTAGATGAAGTTATTGACTCTCATTACAAAATGACAAAGTTTTACCAAGTTGAAAATAATATAGATAATTACTTTGAATTTTTAGAATTAGACAATAAGCAAAGACCAAAGAAAATTTCTTTATTAGATGAATGGTTCTAAAAATGCAAGTAGAAAGATTCCCTAAAGACTTAGCGATAACACTTGATGATTTTAAAAATTCTGATTGTTTATCTATAGTCAATAACATCGAGGGTAATAGCTATTCAGATTATTGGTCTTTTTTATCTAAAGTTGCTAAAGAAAAAATTGATAATCAAGATTTGAAATCTGGAAAAATATTATGGCTTGTAGCTGATACTTGTTCCATGATGTTGAACCCAAGTAGTAGAAACGAGCCGTTTGAAGCATATGCTATTATGTATCAGACAAATAGTCGTTCTGCAATTCCTGATGATTTTACAGAAGATGAGCTACAGTTTTTTGAGGACATTGTAGAAATATGTGAGGACTATAGAGTAAAAAGTCGTCTTGCAGATATTTTGTGGTTGAAGAAATCTCCTAAAAAAACTATACATCTTGAAATGGCCATAAATAACTATCAGTCTTTTTCATTGGAATATGATGATATTCTAAATGACTCAAAAGAAGCTTGGGAACGAGCGATAAGATTATCATTATGGACGAATAAGCCATTAAGTAGTATCGAAGAAAAACTTCTTAGTGAATTTGAAAAATCTGAGTTGAAAAATGGTTATCATATTCATTGGATACAGAAATTGTTATTCATATCTAAAGTTGATGAAAAATATTATGAAGTAATATTTGATAAGTTAAAAGAATTTGCCAATGAATTTAAAGCTCAAAAAGATTTTCATAGAGCAAGAGATTATTTTGAAGATTGTAAAAATTGGACTAAAGATATAGATACAATTAACGAACTTACAGTAAAGGTTGCAGAACTTTATGTATCTGAAGCTGAACAAGTTAATGCATTGGCAAGTGGACACTTTTACGAAAAAGCAATAGAAGAGTATAGAACGATAGCTAACAAGTATAGAGATAAGTTCCATATCAACGAGAAAATTAGTGAAGTTCACAATAAGATGAATAATGCTCATTTATTAGCTTTAGACCATATGCAACCAATGAACTTAGGCCCTGTGGATTTATCAAAAACGATTGAATATAGTATTAAGAGGGTGAGTGGACTACCTTTTTTCGAAGCTTTATTGCAGTTTGTAAACTTATTTGATAATACAAAAGTAGATGAGCAAAGGCGAAAAGCTATTGAAAGCATAGACAAATTTTCAATAAGTAGAATATTTGGAGCTACACATATCGCACATGATGGTAGAGTTACTGCGAAAAGACATGGCATGGATTTTTCAGATAGATCATCCGAGGCTTATGAAGATACAGTGCTACATGAAATGATACAAAACTATGATTTGGAAATAGAGTTACAAACAAAAGGCATGATCATTCCTGCTTTTCAGCAATTACTTTCAGAACATCGTATAACTAAGAATAAAGTATATGAGCTATGTTCCAATTCATCAATTGTATTTAAAAACAGGATAATATTTTGGATTGAAGGTATATACAATGGATTTGAAAATAATTTTATTGTTTCAACACACTTATTAATCCCTCAAATTGAACACTTAATAAGAACAAAGATGAAAGAGATAGGTCTTAAAACATCTATGCTTAAAGATGGTGTTGAGACAGAAAATGGATTATCAGCACTTCTTAAACATGAAAAAATAAGTGATGTAATTGATGAAAACCTTGTCTTTGAATTGAAAGCATTATTAACTGAACAAGTTGGTGCAAATTTAAGAAATAATGTAGCACATGGTTTAAGCGAAATATATTCTTTGAAGTCTATACATGCAATATACCTATGGTGGCTATGTCTCAAGCTCATAGTAAATACAAACTTACTAAATGAAAATCAAGAACTCGAAGTAAAAATGGATGAAAAATGAAAATACAATTTGAAAGCGATTTAAACTACCAAAACAATGCTATAAACTCTATTGTCGATATCTTTGAAGGACAAGAAATATGTCAAAGTAATTTCTCTGTTTCAAGAGTGAAAGGGGATGTTCTTGGTATCACTGAAAATGAACTTGGTATAGGTAATAGATTGGAACTTCTTGATGATGAAATCCTTGCTAATGTTCAAAATATCCAATTAAAAAACGGACTTCCTCAATCAAAAAAACTTGGCAGCATGGACTTCTCTGTTGAGATGGAGACGGGAACTGGAAAAACATATGTTTATCTTAAATCTATTTTTGAACTAAATCGTAAATACGGATTTACTAAGTTCATCATAGTTGTTCCTTCTATTGCTATCAAAGAAGGGACGAAAAAAACTCTCGACATTACAACAGAACACTTCAAATCTATCTTTGATAATGTCAATTATGACTACTTCATTTATGATAGTTCAAACCTTGAACAAGTAAGGGATTTTGCGACAAGTAGTGATATCCGCATTATGGTAATTAACATTGACGCATTTAGAAAAAGTTTTACGGATCCAGATAAAGATACAAAAGCAAATATCATCCACCGCCAAAACGATAGGCTAAATGGACAAAGACCAGTAGATTTTATCGCTTCAACAAATCCAATAGTGATTATTGATGAACCACAGAGTGTTGATAATACCTCCAAAGCGAAAGAAGCGATTGAAACACTTAATCCATTATGCCGTTTGAGATACAGTGCTACACATTTTGAAAAATTTAACTTAATGTATAAACTCGATAGTATTGATGCCTATGAACAAAAATTGGTAAAACAAATAGAAGTTGCCAATGTAAAAATTGACGATACTTCAAATAAACCATTCATCAAACTTCTAAGTGTTAAAGCCACTCCAAGAAGTGCAAAAGTCGAAATAGACGTTAATAATAAAGGAACTACATCACGTAAGGCAATTACCATTAAAGATGGTAGTGATCTATATGAACTCTCCAATGGAAGGGATGTTTATCAGGGATACACTATCAATGATATTTACATTGAAAAAGGAAATGAATATATTGAATTCTCAAACAATGAAAGTATCGGTATTGGAGAAGTCATCGGAGATGTAGATGATGATAGTATCAAACAACTTCAAATCCGTAAAACGATTGAAGAACACTTAGACAAAGAGCTTCGTTTAACTTCTAAGAATATCAAAGTGTTAAGTCTATTCTTCATCGATAGAGTTGCAAATTACCGCGAATATGATGAAGAAAACAATCCTATGAAAGGTAAGTATGCTTTATGGTTTGAAGAGGCATACAAAGAGATATCCAAAAAACGAAAATATAATACGCTTTTCGAAGATGTAGATATTGATACAGAAGTAGAAAAAATTCACAACGGATACTTTTCAGCAGATAAAAAAGGGAAACTCAAAGACAGTAATTTAACTGCAAAAGGTGAATTACGTGCTAATGCCGATGACGAGGATACTTTCAATCTTATTATGAAAGATAAAGAAAAACTTCTATCTTTTGAAAGCTCTCTACGATTTATATTTTCACATAGTGCTTTAAAAGAGGGATGGGATAATCCAAATGTATTTCAGATATGCACACTCAATGAAACTACTTCTGTAATGAAAAAACGTCAGGAAATAGGGCGCGGACTTCGTATATGTGTTAATCAAGATGGAGATAGAGTATATGGCTTCGATGTCAATACTTTAACTGTTATGGCTAATGAAAGCTATGAAGAGTTTGCAAGAAGCCTTCAAGAAGAGATTGAGCAAGAAGAAGGTATCAAGTTTGGTGTTATTCAAGAACACTTCTTTGCAAATATTCCTATGACTAATGAAGCGGGTGAAATAGAGTATTTTGGTGCAGAAAACAGTGAAAATATCTATCAATACCTACAAAATAATAACTATATTGATAAACGTGGAAAAATCCAAGATAGTTTGAAATTAGACCTCAAAAACGAAACTTTTGAAGTTCCAGAACAATATCAACATCTCAAAGCAGAAATTACCTCTGTAATTAAAAAGATTGCAGGTAATCTTAATATCAAAGATGCAAACGATAGACAACTTGTTTCACTTAATAAAGAAGTGTTGTTAAGTGAAGACTTTAAAGAACTATGGGATCAAATAAAATTTAAAACGACTTATAGGGTAAATTTTGATATCGACAAGCTTGTGGAACAATGTGCAGAAAAGATTGCCAATGAACTCACTATTGGTAAAATCAAATATTTATATTCAAAAGCAAAAAACAAAATATCTAAAGTTGGTGTTGAAGTAGATTTAGATAGTGTGAAAGAGCAATTTAGTGATGTTGAAATAATTGATTATAAACTCCCTGATATTATCACTTATCTTCAAAACGAGACAAATCTGACACGTAAGAACATTGTTGATATTTTAATAAAAAGTGGAAAACTTGAAAGCTTTAAAAACAATCCACAAAAGTTCATTGATGGTGCTATTAAAATCATTAAAAAGACAATGAATATCTTCATTGTAGATGGTATCAAGTATGAACGTATCGGAGATGAATATTACTATGCACAAGAGTGTTTTGAAGACCACGAGCTATATGGTTATCTCTCTAAGAATATGATTGAAAATAAAGAGAATAAATCGCCATACAACTACACGGTTTATGACTCTGATGTAGAAAAAAGCTTTGCACGCTCTTTCAATGACAATGAAAATGTAAAACTTTTCACAAAACTGCCTTCTTGGTTCAAAATCAACACGCCATTAGGTGGATATAACCCCGACTGGGCTGTATTGATTGAAAAAGATAATGAAGAAAAACTTTATTTCGTTGTAGAAAGCAAAGGAAGTCTCTTTACAGACGATTTAAGAGATACAGAAGAAGCTAAAATCAAGTGTGCAACTGAACACTTCAAAGAGATATCAAACAAGGCTCAATTCATTCAATCAAATAACTTTGAACATATGAAAGAGTATATATAGTAAGGACTACAATGGAATTGATTGGTATGGCAGTTATTGCAATTGTAGTTTTCTATTTCCTCGCAAAGGCATTTGTGTCTTTGTTTTGGTAGCGTGCACTTTAGATTAATAAAATTTAACTTACTTAACCTATTTTGGAAGCACTGAAACGACTAAAATTATACTGCCAAAATAGGTCAAAATTAGGCCTTCAAAACGAACTTCCCCAAAATATCAGTCCAGTAGTGCCACCTAATTAGTTATTATGTCTTCTTTTCACTTTATAGTTCGTTATAATTTAACTATTAAATTTTGTATTTGGTGGTATATTTTTTTTACAAAAGTTGTATAAAAATATATAAATTGGTTATATTTTTAAAAATATACAATTAAACCCTCGTAATATATGGAGTTTATAATATATGTAATGGAGAAGATATGTTTCTCATGAGCTTAGAGATGGAATAAAGGGAAAAAAATATGCAAGAGTACTGGGAATCGTATGTAAAACCAATCGAAGGTCATAAAGCTATGGTCTCGTTTAATGCAGGAGTGGCCGATAGTGCGCCAGATATGGAGTATATGTATGTCGGGTTTTTAAAACTCAAACTCAAAACTCCAACACATGATGGTCTCGTAGGTGAAGAAGAGTCACACGATGTGGGTTTCGTAGAAGATAGACTTGAAATGGAAGCACTTCGTTATCGTATTGGGAAGTATATTGGACGCATTATTACCAATTCAGAGGTGAACTTTATCTATTATCTCAAGCAAGATCTTGATTGGAAAGACGTTGTGGCAACTACCATGAGTTTCTTTGAAGAGTACAGTTTTGAGTTTGGTTCTCGCGTAGATATGGAGTGGGAAGTGTACCAAAAACTTCTCTTTCCAAATGTAAGAGAGTGGCAGATTATTGTCAATCACAATGTATGTGTCAGGCTAGAAGCACAAGGCGATGATTTGAACATACCAAGGGCTATAGAGCATAAAATGTACTTTAAAACTTTAGAGGACAGAGTCGAGTTTATCAAACTCATTGAAGCGCAAGGGTTTGTTGTACAAAAAGAGTTAGAGCTTGAGAGTACGCTCGTAAAATATGGGTTAATTTTTTACAGAAAAGATAAACCTTTTTACTATGAGATAGATGAAATCACAATGATGCTCATAGATTTAGGGGAGAGTTGCGACGCTCAATATGATGGCTGGGAAAGTAGTCTCGTAAAATCATAGTATAATTACGAAAAAAAAGAGCATAGATGAGATTTTTTAGTGGCTTTTCCCTGCAAAATGAAGAGTATCTTTTTAGTAACTTCATTAACAAAAGTGCATATTGTGTTTGTGGCTTTAGTTACGGTGCTATAGCTGCTTTAAATACAGTGCTTGAAGAGTTACGTTTAGGTAAAAGGGTTGACACACTACAGCTTTTTTCTCCTGCTTTTTTTCAAACAAAAGATGAGAAGTTTAAGCGTTTACAGATTATGTCTTACAAGAAAAACAAAGATATGTATATGCGTCAGTTTATAGACTCTTGTTTCTCTCCTTACAATCAAAAAATTGTTCAGCAAAAAGAGACAACTATTGAGGAATTAAGGGAACTTTTGGAGTATGTTTGGGATGAAGATACTTTAAAATTTATAGAAGAAAAAGGTGTAAAAATTGAAGTCTATTTAGGTGGAAAAGATGCCATTATAGATACGCACGTAACGAAAGATTTTTTTGTTACGTGCGCTACTGTAACCTACATAAAAGAGGCGAATCATTTTTTGCAATTGAAGTAACAAACAAAAATTTTCTAAGAGCATATTTCCGAGGG
The DNA here is from genome assembly GCA_041595535.1 of Sulfurimonas sp. Classification (GTDB taxonomy): domain Bacteria; phylum Campylobacterota; class Campylobacteria; order Campylobacterales; family Sulfurimonadaceae; genus Sulfurimonas. The sequence goes on from JBFHKA010000003.1 coordinate 69,454, forward strand.
CAAATCCTCCCGTTGGTCTGAGCCTCTACAATATACTCTTAGAAAATCACCAATCAACTTAAATGAAAAAAATAGATATAAAAAAACGACTAAAGGAAACAAATAATGAGCAAAATTAAAATAGGTGTAATAACAGCAAGTGATAGAGCAAGTAAAGGAATATATGAAGACATTTCAGGTGTGGCAATTCAAGATACTATGAAAGATTACCTAAAGAGTGAGTTTGAGATTGTTTATAGATGTATTCCTGATGAACAAGATGTTTTAGAAGCTACTATGATAGAGCTTTGTGATGAGGCTGGGTGTTGCTTGGTGGTGACAACTGGCGGAACAGGTCCCGCACTTCGTGACGTTACTCCAGAGGCTACTGAGAATGTATGCCAAAAGATGATGCCGGGCTTTGGTGAGCTTATGCGTCAGGTGAGTTTGCAGTATGTTCCAACGGCTATTCTTTCACGTCAAACGGCAGGAATAAGAGGGAAATCTCTCATCATCAATCTTCCGGGAAAACCAAAATCAATTCGTGAGTGTTTAGATGCAGTTTTTCCAGCTGTACCTTATTGTATAGATTTAATAGAAGGTCCATTTATTGAGACAAACGAAGAAGTTATAAAAGCGTTTAGACCCAAAGCAAAGTAAAATTTTGCTTAGAGTCCCTCTAGTAAAACATCCCAGAGTCTATTGACCTCTGCATCACTCAAAAAAAGAGTAGATTTGTTTTTGAAAAGTTCAATCATTCCAGTACGATTTATCTCTAAAGTGTGTGTGCATCTACCATGAGTTGGTAGATATGCGCGAATAAGTGAAACATCGCCTTGTATAACTTGCGAACATAAAAAACACTGAAGCTCACTATGAAGACGTCCCTCATGTTCAAGAAGTTTTACATAGGCTTCTACCGCAACACGTTTTGGGTTTTGTTTATCCCATTCGTGAGAGGCATTGTCTACTAAGTTAAAATAGAAATCGCCAAGCTCTTCAGCATCTTTGAGATGTTTATAAAAAAGAGTGGTAAATTTTTGCCACAGGTGTAGAAGTTCATGATTGTTAATCCACTTAAAACCTATATGGATAACATCTTTTAATCTTGATATAGTGGATTTGGAAGAAGGATCAATTTCATAGTCTATCTTAAAACCAATATTGAGCGTAGAATGTCTTGCTCCGTAGAATCTATAAAGGGTATCTAAGTTCTCTTTGGTTAAAATTGTGACTATTAAATCTTCATCTTTAACTTTGTTAAGATTTATGACATAACCTTTCACTATTTGCTTCCTATATACACATTTATTTAATTTATTTATAAAATATTACAGATATTATACTTTTTTAAACCTTTTGATAGTATAATATACGCACTATTCTCTAAATAGACTAAGTTTCTTTAAAAAGAGATTAAATTGATAAAAAATTATAAAATTTAGGAGTAAAAATGATTAAACATCATGATTTACTAAGATCATTCAAAGACAACTGCGGTTTTGGTCTTGTTGCAAACATAAAAAATGTAGCGTCTCATAAAGTTTTAGATGATGCGGTTACTGCACTAGAGCGAATGATGCACCGTGGTGCAGTTGCAGCAGATGGAAAAACAGGGGATGGTAGTGGTCTTTTACTCTCTATGCCAGAGGGTTTTATACGTACTGAGGCAGAAAAAAATGGTGTTGAACTCCCAAATCAGTTTGCAGTTGCTTCTGTATTTACAAAAGATCTGGCGCATTTAACTATTTTAGAAGAAGTTTGTACAAACAATGATTTAAAAGTTGTTTTTACACGTAACGTTCCTGTGGATACAAATGCTCTTGGCGATCAAGCTCTTGAGTCACTCCCAAATATCGTACAACTTTTTATCGTACCAAATTCAATTATGGCTACAAATAGATTTGATGCACTTCTTTATCTATCTCGCAAAGAGACAGAGCATAAGCTAACACACGATAGAGATTTTTATATTGCATCTATGAGTTCAAAAGTTCTTTCCTATAAAGGGCTAGTTATGCCTACACATATTAAAGAGTTTTATAAAGACCTTCAAGATGAAACATTTAAAATATCTTTTTCACTTTTTCATCAAAGATTTTCAACAAATACTTTGCCAGAGTGGCGTTTAGCGCAACCTTTTCGCGCAGTTGCACACAATGGAGAAATTAACTCTGTTGAGGGTAACCGTATTAATGTAGAGATTAAATCGGAATCAATCAAATCAGAAGTTTTTACAGATGAAGAGATTCAAAGAATCCTTCCAATTTTACAACTTAATGCTTCTGATAGTGCTTCAGCAGATAACTTTTTTGAATTTTTGATTGTTAATGGTGTAGATTTCTTTAAAGCAGTTCGTGCAGTAATTCCGTCAGCATGGCAGAATGCTCCACATATGGATCCAGAGTTACGTGCGTTTTATGAGTACCACTCGACTGTGTTTGAAGCGTGGGATGGTCCAGCAGCATTTTCCGTAACAGATGGTCGCTATATTGGCTGTGTACTCGATAGAAATGGACTTCGTCCATCAAAATATATTGTCACAAAAGATGATAACTTACTTATAGCAAGTGAGTATGGTGTTGTAGATATTGCAGAAGAAGATATAAAAGAGCGTGGACGTCTTCAATCAGGTGAAATGATAGGACTTGATTTAAAATTTGGAAAACTTCTTAAAAGTAAACAGATAGATGACTACTTAAAAAGCTCAAATCCATATATGAAATGGTTAAATGAACATATGGTCTATCTTCAAGAACATGTAGATGAGCAGTACATCACACAATGCGATTTCAACAAAGATGACTTTATAAAAAGACAAAGATACTTTAATATTACACAAGAAGTTGTGGAACAAGTAATTGAACCGATGATTTTAGAAGGCAAAGAAGCTGTAGGTTCTATGGGTGATGATACACCACTTGCTTGTTTCTCAAATAAGCAAAGAAATTTCACAGACTTTTTTAAACAAAAATTTGCTCAAGTAACAAACCCACCAATTGATCCAATTCGTGAAAAAGTTGTTATGAGTTTAAATACTGGTTTTGGTGAAGTGCATAATATTCTTGATGAAATTCCATCACATGCACATCGTTTAAAATCAATTTCACCAATTATTACAAGTGAAAAATTAGAAGTTTTAAAATCATTTGGAGATGTAAAATCACCTCGTTATCAAGCATACTATCATAATACTACATTTTCAACTGCATATACAAATGATTTGGAAAAATCTCTTACTGATTTAGTTGAGAAAATTATTGTATCTGTCAAAAACAAAGGTACACGTATCGTTATCTTAGATGATTATGATTTTGGAGCAAAAAATAAAATCATACCAATGGCTATGGTTGTTGGACGTTTAAATTTTGCACTTTTGAAAGAAAAAATTCGTCATTTAGTATCTACGATATGTGTTACGGGTGAAGTTATTGATTCTCATAGTGCTGCTGTATTAATTGGCTATGGTGCAAGTGCAGTGTATCCAAATCTACTTTTTGCAACGGTAGTTGACCAGTTAGAAAACTCAAAAACGCTTAAAGTAGAGTGTCAAGAAGCACTTAAATCTGTTCACAGTGCATTAAATGCTGGACTCCTCAAAATTATGTCAAAAATGGGTATTTCTACGATGGCTTCTTATCGTAATACAGGACTTTTTGATATTCTTGGACTCAATGAAACAATCGTAGAAGAGTGTTTTAAAAGTTCACATTCTGCACTAAGTGGTCTTACATATAAAGATATAGATGAAAAACTTACAAAATACCATAAAGATGCATTCAAAAAGAATGGTTTCAATACAATCTTTCCTTTAAATATTGGTGGATTTTATAAGTTTTATAGTGGACAAGAACATCATGATTTTGGACCTGATGTTATTCATGCTATTCATGCAGTTGCAGCGAGTGGTAGTAAAAAAGATTATGAAAAGTTAAGAGATATAGTCAATAAACGTGGACTTAAATTTATTCGTGATTTCTTTGAACTAAAATCAGATAGAAAACCAATAGATATTTCTGAAGTAGAACCAAAAGAAGTGATTTTCAAGCGTTTCTCTACAGCTGCAATGAGTCTTGGTTCTATCTCTCCAGAGGCACATGAAACATTGGCGATTGCAATGAATAGAATTGGTGCACAATCTAACTCTGGTGAAGGTGGAGAAGATAAAGAGCGTTTTGGTACAGAGAGAGTTTCTAAAATTAAACAAGTTGCATCTGGACGTTTTGGTGTAACTCCAGCGTATTTACGTTCAGCAGAAGAGATTCAAATTAAAGTTGCTCAAGGTGCAAAACCGGGTGAGGGCGGACAACTCTCAGGTCATAAAGTAACTCCATTAATTGGTAAACTTCGTCATACTGTTCCTGGTGTTACACTTATTTCACCTCCGCCACACCATGACATTTACTCGATTGAAGATTTGGCGCAACTCATCTTTGACATGAAACAAGTAAATCCTAAGGCACGTGTGGCTGTAAAACTTGTTTCGACTATTGGTGTTGGAACTATTGCAGCAGGTGTTGCAAAAGCGTATGCTGATAAAATCATTATCTCTGGTGGAGATGGTGGAACAGGTGCTGCTCCACTTACATCTATAAAATTTGCTGGAAATCCATGGGAAATTGGTCTAAGTGAGGCGCATAATGCACTCAAAGCAAATAACCTTAGAGGTCTTGTCGAAGTTCAAACGGACGGTGGTTTAAAAACAGGTTTAGATGTTGTAAAAGCTGCCCTTTTAGGTGCTGAATCTTACGCATTTGGTACAGGTGTTTTAACTATTGTTGGTTGTAAAATGCTTCGTATTTGTCATGTAAATAAATGTTCTGTAGGTATTGCAACACAAAATGAAAAATTACGTCAAGAGTTCTTTAAAGGGCATGTTGACCAAGTTATAAATTACTTTACTCTCTTAGCAGAAGATGTTCGTTCATTAATGGCTGAGTTAGGTTATAGAACTATGGAAGAGATGATAGGTCGTGTTGATTTACTTAAAGTAAAAGAAGATGAATTTGCACAAAAATTCGACTTCTCAGCAATACTGCATCAAGAAGACGGTGTAAATACACATCAGCAAAAATCAAATCCTCCTTTTGATGATAATGCATTTGAATATGATGTACTTAAAGAAGCAATGAGTGCTATTAAGCATCCTGAACATCCTATTCGTATAACAAGAAATATACAAAATATTCATAGAAGTTTTGGTGCCTTAGTCTCTGGTGAAATTGCACAATATTATGGAGACATAGGATTAAAAGCAGATACTATTAAAATAAATCTTACTGGTGTAGCTGGTCAAGCTTTAGGTGCATTTTTAATTAACGGTGTCTCCATTTATCTTGATGGTGTTGCAAATGACTATCTTGCAAAAGGTATGAATGGCGGAAAACTCATCATTCGTTCTAAAAATGAGGGTGAAGAGTTCTCAGCAGGTGGGAATACTTGCCTCTATGGTGCGACAGGCGGTAAACTTTATGTCTCTGGTAGTGTTGGGGAGAGATTTGCTGTTCGTAACTCTGGTGCGATAGCTATAGTTGAAGGAACAGGTGATAATGCTTGTGAGTATATGACAGGTGGTATTGTAGCAATTCTAGGTCGTACTGGTATCAACTTCGGTGCAGGTATGACAGGTGGTGTTGCATTTGTATATGATGAAGATCATAGCTTTGTAGAAAATGTAAACCGCGAGTTAGTTGAAGCGATTAGAATTGACACAGACGAAGGGGCAGATGCAAGACATCTTCTTAAAAGATTACTAAAAGATTATGTAGTAGAAACAGAAAGTAAAAAAGCAAATGAACTACTTGAAAACTTTAGAGTAGAGGTAAGAAATTTCTGGTTAATTAGACCTAAAAATTTAACAAAACTACCTCTTAACCTAGAGAATGGAGATTAATATGAGAGAATTTTTAACAATAGAAAGACTAGATCCAATAAAAAGATTGGTAGTTGAGAGAACAAAAGATTTTGGTGAGATATATGAAGTTTTCACGGTTAATGATGCGGCATCACAGAGTGATAGGTGTGTGCAATGTGGAGACCCATTTTGTCTAAATAAATGTCCTTTACATAATTATATTCCACAGTGGTTAAAGTCAGTTGCACAAAAAGATTTAGAATTTGCTTTTAAACTTTCAAATGAACCTTCTCCATTCCCAGAAGTAATGGGTCGTGTATGCCCACATGATAAACTTTGTGAAGGTGATTGTACGCTTAATGATGGGCATGGTGCTATTACTATAGGTTCTGTTGAAACACATATTACAGAGGCTGGATTTAAAGCTGGTTACAAGCCAGCATTCCCAGGAATTACAACAGATAAAAAAGTCGCAGTTATAGGAAGTGGACCAGCAGGACTTTCTGCTGCAACATATCTGTTACGTGCGGGTATTTCTGTAACTATGTATGAGAGAGCTGACCGCGCAGGTGGGCTTCTTACTTATGGTATTCCAAGTTTTAAACTTGATAAAAAAATTGTTCAACGTCGTCTTGCTCTTCTTGAAGAGGCTGGACTAAAGTTAGTTCTTAACTGCGAGGTTGGTAAAGATTTACCATTTGAAGATGTTGCAAATACGCATGATGCTATGTTCATCGGTGTTGGTGCAACAAAATCTAAAAATGCTTCTATTATTGGAGAAAAAGCTCCTAATGTATATACTGCTATGGAGTATCTCACAGCAGTACAGAAAAAGAATTTCAAAATCGCATATGATAAAAAATTTGATTTTAAAGATTTAAATGTTGTTGTTATTGGTGGTGGGGATACAGCAATGGATTGTCTAAGAACTGCAAGACGTGAAGGAGCGAGAAATGTAACTTGTCTCTATCGCCGTGATGAGAAAAACATGCCAGGAAGTAAAAAAGAGTATAAAAATGCTATGGAAGAAGGTGTTGACTTTACTTTCTTAGCCTCTCCAAAAGAGATTGTTTTAAGTAACGATGGGAAAGCTGTAGCAGTAGAGTATGTTAAAACTACTTTAGGTGCAAAAGATGCTTCAGGTCGCCAAAAAATGGAAGAGGTAAAAGGAAGCGAGAAAAGAGTAAATGCGGATATTGTTATCATGGCACTTGGATTTAATCCTGTAGTTCCATCGTTTTTAGCGGAAAATGGAATTGAGACAAATGCATGGGGTGGGATTATTATTAATCAAGATACGCATGAGACAACTACTGCTGGTATTTATGCTGGAGGTGACTGTTTTAGAGGTGCTGACTTAGTTGTAACTGCTGCTTTAGATGGTCGAGAAGCTGCAAAAAGTATTATTGAGTCTCTTTTAAAATAAATCTACAAATCTACTCACTTTTTTAGTGCGTAGATTATCTTCTACAAAAATATTTCAGAATTCTTTTTAATTAGCCTAAATTTGCTATAATAAATAACTATTTATATCATTTAAGGATTTTTGTTTGAACCTACTAGACTTATTTCATAAAACATTTGCCAATAAAGAACCTGCAAAAGCTGAAACTTCATCTCATTGGATTCAATGTAAGTCATGTCACTCTACTATGTATTATAAAGAGGTAGAAAATCAAAACTATGTTTGTCCTAAATGTGGATTTCATATACGTATAGGTGTCAAAGAGAGACTACAACTACTAGCTGATGAAGGAACATTTGTCGAACATGATGCAAACTTAGAGCCAGTTGATCCACTTAAATTTGTTGATAAAATTTCCTATGCAAAAAGAGTTGAACAAGCTTTTGTAAAAACTGGAAGAAAGTCTTCTGTAGTCAGTGGAGCTTGTCAAATGAATGGTGTAAATGTTCAACTTGTAATTTTTGATTTTGCTTTTATGGGTGGTTCACTAGGTTCTGTAGAGGGTGAAAAAATCGTTCGTGCGGTCAATCGAGCTATAGAAAATAGAGAGGGTTTAATAATCCTTAGTGCTAGTGGTGGAGCAAGAATGCAAGAGAGTACATTCTCGCTTTTGCAAATGAGTAAAACATCAGCAGCTTTGGCAAAATTAGCAAATCACAATCTTCCTTATATTTCAGTACTTACAGACCCTACAATGGGTGGAGTGAGTGCCTCATTCGCTACCTTGGGTGACATAATCATAGCTGAACCAGGTGCACTTATTGGCTTTGCTGGTCAGAGAGTAATTGAGCAAACAATCGGTTCAGAGCTTCCAGAAGGTTTCCAACGTGCTGAATTCTTACTTGAGAAGGGTTCAATAGATATGATTGTAAGTAGAAGTGAACTTAAAAAAACACTTTCAGATTTACTAACTCTTTTAAAAGTGTAATATGAGACTCTATGCTCTTTGTGATCAGGATATGCTTGACGCTAAGGGTATCTCTGTTGAAGAGTTTGTAGAACTTGCTATATCTCGTAAAGCAGAGATTATTCAATATAGAAATAAAGATGCAGATGTAGCGTTTGTCAAACAACAGTTAATCAAAATTAGAAAACTCTATACAGGTTTTTTAATTGTGAATGACATGTATGAACTTATAGAATTTTGTGATGGTGTTCATGTGGGACAAGAAGATTTAAAAAAGATAGACTCTGATGTCTCAAAAGCTGTAAAAATCCTCAGAAGTGTGATTCAGGTAGATAAAATACTTGGTATTTCTACACACAATGAAAATGAAGTATTAGAAGCAAATACAATGGATGTAAATTACATTGGTTTAGGTGCTTTTCGTGCTACATCTACAAAAAAAGATATCTCTTACGTGCTAGGTTCAAAACTAGATGAAGTTGCAAAACTTTCAAAACATTATGTAGCTGCAATTGGTGGTGTAACTTTTCAAGATAGCTTTGAGAATGTAACATATCATGTTATTGGCAGTGGACTTTTAAAATGAATATTGAAGTCATAAGTATTGCAAAAAAAGAGAAAACTATTTACGATCCACTCTATAAAGAGCTTCAAAAGATGATAAGTCGCTTTGCAAATATAGAAGATATTGAACTTTTTCCTAAAGATGTAGCGAAATCACACACTATTTCACCAGTAGCCTCTCAGCAAGCATATACGCGTGCTTTAGAACCCTATTTAGGGCGTGATTTTTGTGTTACTTTACATCCAGATGGAAAAATAATTGACAGTTTTGAATTTAGTAAGCTATTAAATGATAAAATGTCAATTAAATTTTTCATAGGCGGAGCATATGGCTTTGAAGATAGCTTTATAAAAAAAAGTGATGCTGTCATAAGTTTAGGAAAAATAACGATGAGCCATAAGATTGCAAAAGCTGTCCTATATGAGCAGATATATAGAGGTTTCTCTATATTAAGCAATCATCCATATCATAAATAGAAGGGAATTACATAAGTGCAGACAAGTGAGTTAAATTATTTCAAAGAAATACTAGAGAGTCGTAAAAATCAAATTCGTAAAAACATAGACGGAGTGAATTCAGAGTTAAGTCAATTAAGTGGGTTAGAGTTAAATGATGAGGGCGATCACGCTTCTGCTAATAATAACTCTATGATAGAAAGTGCTATAGTACAACAACAAATGAAAGAGTTACATGAAATTGAAGTTGCTTTAGGTAAAATCTCTCATGGCGATTATGGAGTTTGTGAAATGTGTGAAGATACTATTGGATTTCAAAGATTGAAAGTCAAACCACATGCTATTTACTGTATTGACTGTAGAGAAATAATAGAAAAATCTAAGTAAAGTAAAGGAATTAGCTATGTACATTAAGAGATATACAATCGCTGCATTCATATTAATGATAATGGTGGGGTCATATGTTTTTGCATATATAACTCAAGAGACAACAAGTATTGACTTTTTTGGTATTCCATTACCACCTTTGGCAATTGCAATCTGGGTTGTAGTTCCACTTTTTATATTATATGTAGCAAGTGTAGCTCATATGTCATTTTATTCGGTGCTTGGAACTTTTAAACTTCGTAAATTTGAAAAAGATTTTGAGACGATTATTGATGCTATAGTAGAATCATACCTTGGTAAGCAACACAGACATTATAGTTTTAAGACAGACAGATATAAGCTTATGGGTTCTTTGCTTGAGCAGACAAACATGTTTCCAATAGGAAATATTTCTCCAGCAGTAAACAATGAAAAAGTTAGTGATGTTCTTCATGTCATAGAAGAGATTAAAAATGGAAATGTGGTAGACCTTAAACCTTATAATCTTTTAAATGAGAATGAGTTAGTTATTCAAAATGAAAGAAATAGATACAAAAAAGGTGAACTAACTGCAGAAGTTTTATTGTCAAACTCTACAAAGTACGCAGATGTATTATGTAAAGAAGTTTATGCAGATTTTGTTGAAAAAGCACCACTCCATGCAATAGAAAAATATAAAGCATACTTAAGCAAAGAGGCTCTCTATGTGATTCTCTCAAGAGTAAATGCAGATAGTTTTACTTTAGGCATAGATAACGAAGCTATTGTCTCTCTTGTGGAGAAGTTAGAATTAACTAAAGATGACTATATAAAACTCTCAGCAGTATTATCTATGGGTGGCATGATTCCTGAACAGAGAATGAAACTTTTTGAGATGCTTTCAGATAAAGATGAAGATGCAACATATGCATACCTCTTTACACTTTTTGATTTAGAGATGTTAGCACCCGCAGATGAGATTTTAAATAATTCACAAAATGGCGAGTATGAAAAATTTAAAGCATACCGTGCATTAAAAGAGTGTAATAAAAACTTTAATATAGAACTGTTTTTATAAAGATGAATGTTGAAAAAACTCTCCTTTGATAAACCTCTGTATGTCTTAGCTCCTTTGGCTGGATATACAGACCTTCCATTTAGAAGTGTTGTTAAGAAGTTTGGAGCAGATTTAACTGTAAGTGAAATGATAAGCTCTAATGCTTTAGCACATGGTTCTGCAAAAACTTTACACATGTTAGAAAAATCTCCCCTAGAAGACCCTTACTCAGTTCAAATTGCTGGTGCAGATGTAGATGTAGTTCGGAGTGCTGTTGAAGTGTTAAATGCACAAGAGGGCATAGATATTATAGATTTAAACTGTGGTTGCCCTGTGCCTAAGGTCGTGGGACATGGAAGTGGAAGTTCTCTACTTTTAAATCTTCCATTAATGGGAGATATTATTAAAACCATAAAAGCAAGCTCAAATAAGAGTATGACAAGTGTAAAAATAAGACTTGGCTTTGAAGAAAAAAATCATATAGATATAGCTAAAGTAGTCCAAGACAGCGGGGCAGATTTTTTAGCTGTTCATGGTCGAACTCGTGCTGGAAAATTTAAAGCAGCAGTAGATTATGACGCAATTGCCGATATTAAGAGAAGTGTATCTATTCCAGTTATTGCAAATGGAGATATAGATAGCTTTGAAAAAGCAAAGTGGGTGCTTGAACATACTGGTGCAGATGGTGTGATGATTGGTCGTGGAGCAGTAGGTGCACCTTGGATTTTTCACCAACTCAGATCTGGAGATGCAAATATAGAACAAGCGCTGAAACACGAGATAATCATGGAACATTATGATAAGATGATAGAGTTTTATGGTGCACATGGTGTTGCTATGTTTAGAAAACATACACATACATATTCAAAAGGGTATAAAGGCGCGTCAAATTTGAGAAACCAAGTAAATAACATTACTGATATACAAGAGTATAGAGACATCTTAGATACTTTTTTTAAGAACAATGAAATGGCTTTATAATGTTGGATATTAGCCGGTCAATAAAAAATTTAGATAAAAGTGATATATCTGATAATCTATTTCAGTATGACTACAACACAAAACATCTTCTTTCGCTCATTAGAAAAGGCGTTGATAAAGAAGATCCCTCCTATTTAAGTTCATTTCGCTCTTTTGAGGGTGAAGTTTTTGAAAACTTTATTTATGAAAAACTTCTACGTTATGCTGAAGCAAATGAGTCTATTGAGAAGTTTGTATTAAAAGGTTTTCATCAAAATAAACACAAAGCATACGCAAACACGCTCTCAATCAGTGAAAAAGAGCAGATTGTTTATAGAACTAAGAGTCGTGAAATCAGTGAATTTGATGCTATGTTTGTTACTAAAGATAACGAGCTTTACTTTGTTGAAATGACGCTCGTAAAATCAGTCTTAAAACTTCGCCGTAGATTGAGAAAGAAAAAAGCATTGCTTGAGACTATTTTTCCAACTTATGAAATAAAAGCTCTTATAATCTTAAATGAAGGAGCGAGCGGAACAAAACAGTTTCCATCGTATTGTAAAGTTTGGTTTACAAAAGAGTTCTCTGCAAACGAGGTTTTAGAGTATATTGTAGATAAAAACAAACGTCAGCTTCTTCCAAAACAGAAAATACGTTCTAAAAAAATGATAGAAGCACACACTCTTAGACTTCATCCATTTAGGTATTACAACACAATGAGTTGGATAACTAAAACGTTACGTGCGCATAAAAAATATATTTTAGATATGAACTTTTTAATGAATGAGAAAATTCAAAGGTATCTGGATTTGTATAATAAGTTCTATATAGGCTATTTAAGCGTTGAAAATGCAAAAGAGCTACTCGGACTCAAAGAAGAATATAAAGAGGGTCAGAGAGTTGTTGTAGCTATTGAAAAGAAGTATACAAACGAGATAGTGTTAACATACTATATTCAGACTATGAGAAAAAACCTTTATCTTTATACTCCTGATGATGATGGAAAAATTTCACGAGAAAAAAAAGATCCTTATGGAATCACAGTAACAGAAGTTTTTCATATCAATAAATTGATGGATAAAAGCTATGAATTGACTATAACTCAAATAAATACCATCAAGAAATTGTTAAAAGAGCGATCTGTTATAGTGTATGAAGAGTAGTCATCACTTCATTTAAATGATAACTCCATCGTAACGCACGTAACGATATAATTAAGTTAAATATCTTCGCTATAGATAAGTGAAGCTGCTCTCTCTTTGTAGGCTTGTAAAGGCTCTTTTTCTGTTTTATAAGAAGACGAACTCTCTCCTAAAAAATCTTCTAACTCTTGATGTCTGCTTTGTAAAATAGAGTCAAACTCTTGTTGCGAAGTTGGTTTATTGTCTGTAAACTTATCTAAAAGAATATTACTATTTCCCATCAATACAAGATAGCTTTGTGGACCAAAATCGAGCATAACTACACTTGCATTGTTGTTAATAGTTTTTTGAAATCTTATAGAGACATCCGTAGAATTTATTTGTGTATTTTGTTGTGTTTGAGATTGTTGCTGTGTAGTTGCATCTTGATTTGATTTAAACAACCAACCATTTTGCGCTTTTACTTCACTTTTGTTTTGGATTTTTTTCTTAAGAGAAAATAGAATTATAATTCCTATAAAAAGAATGGCAATAACTATATAGTAGCTACTTGAAATATCATCATCCTTTTTTGTTGGAAGTGCTGCAAGTGGATTTTGTGCTGCCTTTTGAACGAGAGCATTTGCAGTACTTGTTGATGATTTTAAGGCGCTTTTCTCTTTAAATCGCAGTCGTAAACCATAAGAGTCAGATGTTTTTGAAGCTACAAGTACAACGGAGTCAGGAGTACCTGCAATAATTTGTACTTCATTTTTCATCGGTGTAATTGTAAGTGAACGTAGAAATTTTGAAGAGAGTTTTTTTATTTTTGGAGACTCAATAGAAGCTCCCTCAAGTTTAATGACTGTATCAGAAGCATTTGTGTTTTGTTTGATTTTCCCATTAAAAGGAGTGTCAAACGTAATCATTATATCTGCTCTGTCTGTTCTTTCATAAATATTATAACTTAAAATTTTTGACGCGTAGAGTGTAAATGGAAGTAAAAATAAGAGTAGGTATTTTATCATAGTCTCTCTTTTGAAAGATGGTATAAAACAGCGCTAGAATCAAGAACTTCGTTAATACGAATAGCAAGATTTTTCTCATACACCATTACTTCACCCTTTCCTAGAATACGTCCATTAACATACGATTCAACTGATTCGCCAGCTGGTTTTTTAAGATCAACAATAGAACCTTTTTCGAGTTGCAAAATGTCTCTTATAGTAAGTTCCGTCTCACCTAAATCAGCAACAAACTCTACTTCCATATCTAATATACCGGAATAATCCATCCAAGAGAGTTCTTTTTCGGCATCAAAAGCCTCTTCGTGCTCGAAAAAGCTAGTTTTATTCTTAGCCATTTAGTTCCTTAATAGCGATAGTAAGCTCGTCGTCTTCTATCTGAATAGTTTTCGCTTGGTCGTATTCAAAATCAAAAACACCAATTTTTTCAAAGTGAGGCGTGTTGATTGTGTATGCATCTGCATTTGCTTCTTCTGCAAGTACTTTAGCACTTCCTATAATGAGATTCGCTGTCTCTAAAGTCATGTCGATAAGGGTCTCTTCATCACTTTCATTTTCTTCAAGAAAGAGCTTTGAAATTCTTTGCATAAAGTTTTCATCAGAAGCAATATAAACTCTATGCGTCTTATTGTCAACTGTATCAATATCTATATAAGCAATAAGTGTTCTCTTTTGGGAAGTTCTTTCTTCAATTTTGTGCTGTATACGTATTTGGTGTATACAGAAATTTTCAGAAGCCTCTTCAATCGTTCTTAACATTTTGGACCTTTTTGTAATAGTTAAAGATTATACTTTAACGAAACTCAAAGCAAAATTAAATGATATGATATAATTCGAAAAAAAAGATGAATACAGATGTTTGAATTAGTAATACTTGGGACTTTTGTAGGAGTTCTTTCTGGTTTTTTTGGTGTGGGTGGCGGAACTATTTTAGTTCCACTTTTGCTTCTGCTAGGTTATGAAACAAAAGTGGCAATAGGCATCTCTGTCATTCAGATGGTTTTTAGTTCTATTTATGGAAGCTATTTAAACAATAAAAAGGGTTCCTTAGATGTAAATTTAGTTTTTTTTATTGGAATTGGAGGTTTTATAGGTGCTCTTTTGAGTGGCTATATTACTTCTATTTTTAGCGATAGAGTCTTAGAATTTATATTTTTTAGTTTTGCACTTTTTGCGCTTTTTAAACTTTTTGTTAAGACAGTAGAGTATAAAGAACAAAAAAAAGTGAATTGGTCAATTCTTTTTTTTATAGGCTTACCTTTAGGTGCTATTAGTATGACTATTGGTGTAGGTGGAAGTGTTTTAGTTGTTCCAATCTTGGTTGGTTTCTTTCATGTACCACTTAAAAAAGCGATTTCGGCAGGACTCTTTTTTGTTGTTTTTTCATCCATAGCAGGTTTTATGTCACATGCACAGATGGGTCATATAGATTATGAAAAAGGTGTTATCATCGGGGTTGCATCACTTTTTGGAGTCTATAGCGGAATATTGTTAAAAGATGCTGTAAGTGTAAAATTACAAAGAAATTTAATAGTTCTTTTTTACCTATTTATAGTACTCTATTTAGGTCAAAGACTATTTATATAAACGAGGATAAAATTTGAGTAAAAAAGATGTTATAACTATCACAGGCGCAAGAGAAAATAATTTAAAGAATATTAATTTAACAATTCCAAAAAATGAACTTATCGTTATGACGGGACTCAGTGGGAGTGGAAAATCTACACTTGCATTTGATACACTTTATGCGGAGGGACAACGCCGTTATATGGAGTCTCTCTCATCGTATGCGAGACAATTCCTTGACCGTGTTGGAAAGCCAGATGTGGATAAAATAGAGGGGCTTACTCCTGCGATAGCAATAGATCAAAAAACAACTTCAAAAAATCCACGTTCTACTGTAGGAACAATTACAGAAATATATGACTATTTTAGACTTCTTTATGCTCGTGTTGGTGTGCAACACTGCCATAAATGCGGCAAAGTGATTTCACAGATGTCTGCTTCGGACATTATTGCCCAAGTTGAAAAACTCCCAGAAGGTGCAAAACTTGTCTTACTAGCACCTCTTGTTCGTGAAAATAAAGGTGCGTATGCTGATTTGATTGAGTCCCTTGTACATAAGGGTTATGTGCGAGCTATGATAGATGGTGTTATGGTACGTTTAGATGAAGAGATAGAGCTAAGTAAAACGAAAAAACATACAATAAAAGTCGTAATAGATAGAGTTGTAGTAAACAAGGAAAATAAAGAGCGTATAGCAGCGGATGTAGAAAAAGCACTTAAAGAGAGTTATGGAGAACTTGAGATAGAGATACTTAACCATGAAGAGCTTACTTGCAAACCTCATATGCACTACTCAGAACACAACGCTTGTTTTGATTGTAAAATAAGTTTTGAGCCACTTGAACCGCTCTCTTTTTCTTTTAACTCACCAAAAGGTGCTTGTCCTGAGTGTGATGGTTTAGGTCTTCGTTATGCACTTGATCAAGAGAAAATAATAGACCAAGATTTGAGTATAGAAAAAGGTGCTGTAAAAATAGTCTATGGCTTTAACAAAGGGTACTACTTTACTTTCTTAAAAGGTTTTTGTGAGCATAACAAGATTGATATAACAATCCCATACTCTGAACTTGAAGCGCACCAACAAAAAGCTATTCTTCACGGAAATATAGATGAAGTAGAATTTTTATGGAAAAATCATAAAGTAAAAAGACTCTTTCCTGGGATTATTAGAATTGCTTACGATATGTTTAAAGATGAAAAAGAACTAAGCGATTATATGAGTGAAAAAATTTGTAGTATTTGTGGCTCACACAGGCTTAAACGTCAATCTTTGGCTGTAAAAGTAGCAAACAAAGGCATAGCTGAACTTTTAGATATGCCTATCGGAAAAACATACGAGTGGTTTGCGGATACAAAAAACTTTGAGTATTTAGATGCGCAAGGTAAACAAATCGCAGCGCCTATTTTAAATGAAATTCGTGAGCGTTTGTATTTTTTATATGATGTTGGACTCTCCTATATTACTCTAGGTCGTGATGCTAGAACCATAAGTGGAGGAGAAGCACAACGTATTCGTATAGCTTCACAAATCGGAAGCGGTTTAACGGGTGTAATGTATGTACTCGATGAGCCAAGCATTGGTCTACATGAACGTGATACGCTCAAACTCATTAGAACGCTCAGAAGTCTTCAAGAAAAAGGCAATAGTGTTATTGTTGTTGAGCATGATAAAGAGACCATAGAAAATGCGGATTTTATTGTGGATATTGGGAGTGGAGCAGGGAAGTTTGGTGGTGAAGTTGTTTTTAGCGGTACACTTTTGGAACTTAAAAAAGCAAAAACACTTACAGCTGATTATCTTTATGGACGTAAGAAAGTAGAGTACTTTTATAGACGTTCACAAGAGAAATTTATAGAGATAAAAAATGTTACATTAAATAATATCAAAAATCTTTCTGCAAAAATTCCACTGAATAATTTTGTCTGTATAACGGGTGTGAGTGGGAGTGGAAAGAGTTCATTGATGCTTCAAACATTGCTTCCAACTGCAAGAGAATTACTCAACCATGCACGTAAGGTAAATAAGGTCGCAGGTGTTGAAATTACAGGCTTAGAACATGTTGACAAGGTCATCTATCTTGACCAAAGTCCAATAGGGCGAACACCTAGAAGTAATCCTGCTACATACACTGGTGTTATGGATGATATTCGTGATCTTTTCTCTCAAACAAAAGAGTCGCAGATTCGTGGATATACAACTTCACGTTTTAGTTTTAATGTAAAAGGTGGACGCTGTGAGAAGTGTCAAGGAGAAGGGCAGATAAAAATAGAGATGCACTTCTTACCTGACATCATGGTTAAATGTGATACGTGTCATGGAACAAGATACAATCAACAGACTTTAGAAGTACTCTATAAAGGTAAAAGCATTGCAGATGTTTTGAGTATGAGTGTTGATGAAGCTTTCGAGTTTTTTGCTCCCATTCCAAAGATAAATTTAAAGATGAAAACACTTGTAGATGTAGGTCTTGGTTACATAACGTTAGGTCAAAATGCAGTAACACTCTCAGGTGGTGAAGCGCAACGCATCAAACTCTCCAAAGAGTTAAGTCGTAAAGATACGGGTCAAACACTCTACATCTTAGATGAGCCAACAACTGGATTACACTTTGCCGATGTAGATAGACTTACAGGTGTGTTGCATCAGTTTGTTGAACTAGGAAATTCTATGCTTATCATTGAACATAACTTAGATATGATTAAAAATGCAGACTGGGTTATAGATATGGGACCAGAAGGTGGCTCTGGTGGTGGACTCATCATAGCAGAAGGCTCACCAGAGACTTTAGCAGCTACGTATAAAAAAACAGGTTCATTTACTGGAGAGTATCTTAAAAAAGAGTTAGATTTACATAAATAATACGGCTTGAGAATTTAAGAGATACTCTTAAAAACAAGCCACGTAGTACCAAATGAAAGAATTGTGCCATATCCAACTATGGCAGAACTCAATCTTGGTGCTAGACCTGACATAGAAGCTACAGCTCCAGCAGTTATCATAGGACCCATTCCTGCTTCCATAATTGAGACCATTCCTGCTAGATTTTGCCATGAAAAAATAAAGCATGCTCCTAAAGCTATAAGAGGTGCTACAATAAGTTGTACAGCTAATGCTGTAGCAAAAGGTTTTATATCCTCTTTTGGTAGTTTAAAACGGAGTTGAAGACCTACTGCTACAAGAGCCAAAGGTATAATAGTGCTTGCAAGTGATGAGAGGACATTTGTAACTATAGGATGAAAATGCACACCTATAAAAAAAAGTGAAAAAACGAGTGCCAAAAAAGTGGGAAAAGTAAGCATTTTAATAGTTATGGCTTTGAGATTAACACTTTGTTGACTTGAGTAATATATGGAAATAAAGATTCCGTATGTAGAGAGAAAAATAAATGTACCAAGTTGGTCATACATGAGTAAAAATCCGAGTGCTTCATTGCCAAAATAATTTTGAATAATAGGAATACCTACAAAAGAGGTATTGCCTAAAACTCCTACAAGCATCAAAGAACCAGTTACTTCACGAGAGAACCCTAGTATTTTTGAGATAAATACAATAATTAGAGCACTTAAACTCATAACAATCCAAGCAAGTATGATAGGTATAAGCACATCAAAAGAGAAAGAGAGTTTAGGTACTTGAAGGAGTATAAGTGCAGGGAGTGAAATATAGATAAGAAACTGATTTAATATGATTGGTGTATCTTTAGGAAAGATACCTTTTAAGTTAATAATATAGCCTATAAATATAGCTACAAAAATAAGTGCAAAATTTTCCATTATTTTTTGAAGATGTTTACTTTACAAGCGTTTTCAGGTGTAATTGTTCCATGCTCTTGTACATATTCTATACCCCAGTTAAACATACTTTCTAAAACAGGTCGAAGTTTTTGACCAATGGGTGTTAGTGAGTAGACTACCTTTGGTGGTACTTCTGGAAATACTTCTCTATGAATGATGTTTTTACTCTCAAGCTCTTTTAGTTTTACTGTTAAGGTTTTTTGAGTTATTTCAGAAATTTCTTCACTTAACTCTTTAAATCTTTTGTCACTATCAAGTAGATGCCAAATTATACTCAGCTTCCATTTGTCATTAAAAATATCTAATGTCACTCCAACTGAACAGTCGAACTCTTTGTTATTTATTAAATACATGCTATTCCTTCTGAGATAATTATAGCATAAAGTAAATTAAATTCTATTACTTACCTAAATTACTGTAAGTGAAATTTAAGTTCATTTCATATATTATTTCTAACATAAACTTAAAGGAAAACTATATGAAAGATTTTACATATTATAATCCAACAAAAATAGAATTTGGTAAAGCCAAAGAAGAGAACATTGGTCACTACATTAAAGAGGCAAATATCTCTAAAGTCTTATTAGTTTATGGAATGGGAAGTATAAAAACAAATGGTTTGTATGAGACGATTATTGCTTCTTTAGAAAAAAGTGGTATTGCTTATGAAGAGCTTGATGGTATTGTAAGTAATCCTATTTTAAGCCGTGTTCATGATGGTGTAAAAATTGCTAAAGAACAAAATATAGAGGCTATTTTAGCTGTTGGTGGAGGAAGTGTTGCAGATTCTGCAAAAGCAATTGCAGTGGGTGCGAAATATGATGGTGATGTATGGGACTTTTTTATCAACAAAGCGCAAATCACTGAGGCACTTCCAGTTTTCACAGTGATGACTTTAGCAGCTACAGCGAGTGAAATGAATGGTAACTCTGTTGTTATGAATGCGCTCACGCAACAGAAGTATTCTATCTCGTCAGTGCTTGTTAATCCAGTGGTATCTGTGATAAATCCAGAACTTATGTCGAGTGTCTCTAAAGAGTACTTGGCATATTCGGCGGTTGACATTATCGCACATACTATAGAGGTTTATTTTACCGCTTCAGTGCATCCGAAATTTAATTCTAGAATTGTGGAATCAATTATAAAAACAGTGATAGAGACGACAGAAATCTTACTTGAGAATCCAAATGATTATGATGCAAGAGCAGAGTTTGCTTGGGTGGCTATTCAAGCACTTAATGGTCTGACTCCGGCTGGAACTGCAGGTGGAAGTTTTCCAAACCACATGATAGAACACTCTCTTTCAGCGCTTTACAATGTGGCACATGGAGCAGGTTTGGCTGTGGTTATTCCAGCTTGGATGAAGTGGCATAAAGAGCAAAACATTAAACAATATGAGAGATTTGCAAAAGAGATTTTTGATGAAACAAGTGCAGATAAAGGGATAGAACTTCTTGAGAGTTGGTTTGCTAAAATAGGTGCACCAGTGACACTTAAAGATGCAGGCATTCCAAGAGAAGGCATTCAAGCATTGGCTCAAAATGCGAGCTCAACTGCAAATGTCTGGGGTATGGGTGAGTTGTACTCAGTAGAGACTATTACAGAAATTTTAGAAAAAGCATAAGAAGGAGATGAAAATGAAAAATGTACTTATTATTAATGGGCACCAGAGATATGAAGGTATTGCAGAAGGTAATTTAACAAAACTTTACATTGACGCTGCAAGTGAGTTTTGTGAGAAAAACGGCTTTAGTGTGAAGCATAGCGTAGTGGAGAGCGACTACGATGTTAAAGAAGAAGTTGATAAGTTTGCTTGGGCTGATTACATTCTTTTTCAGTATCCGGTTTACTGGATGGGTGTACCATGGCTTACGAAAAAATATATAGATGAGATTTTTTCTGCAGGTGTAGGTACTGTAACGTATGCAAATGATGGAAGAAGTCGCGATGATGCTTCTAAAAAGTATGGAAGTGGCGGTTTAATGCAAGGTACAAAGTATATGTTGAGTCTGACATATAACTGTCCTGCATCTGAGTTTTCAAATAAAGAGGGCTTTTTTGATGGTTTGAGTTTAGATGAAGCAAATATTGCTACGCACAAAACCTTTCAATTTTGTGGAGCTAAGGCATTAGAGACGTACTCAGTACATGACATCTTTAAAGGCGATTTAGATATGGATAGTGAACTGAAAAAATTTACAAAAGTCTTAGAAAAAAACTTTTTAATTTAACAAAACAAAGGAACAATAATGGAAAAAACATTTGAAGAAGCAATGGCATTTAGACATGCGTGTAAAGTATTTGATGATACTAAAAAAATATCTGATGAAGATATAAGATATATTTTAGAAGCGGGGCGAAAATCTCCCTCTTCATTTGGTATGGAAGCTTGGAAGTTTTTGGTCATCACAAACGAAGAGTTAAAAGCAAAACTTCGTCCTGCGTGTTGGGATCAAGTTCAAATTACAAGCTGTTCACATTTAGTGATTGTTTTAGCGGGCATAGAGTCTGTAAAACCAGAATCAGGTATACCTGAACAGAGATTTAGACGTCGTGAGATGCCACAAGAAAAACTTGATTTTTATCTTGGTTTGTATGCACAGCATTTAACTCAGACACTAAGTTCCGATGAAAATATCTATGCATGGACAGCAAAACAAGCAGCTATAGCATGTGCAAATATGATGACAGCAGCAGCAGTAAAAGGCATAGATTCATGTCCAATTGAAGGGTATGATAAAAAAGCGGTAGAAGAGATTTTAGGACTTGATACAACGAAGTTTCAACTCGCTATGGTTCTTCCTTTTGGTTATAGACTTAATGAACAATCTTCTCAGTTACGTGTGCCTTTTGATGAAGTGGTTGCGTTTATACACTAATGTATGCATAAAGTTTACATAGAACTTACATCTAAGTGTGGTCTTGCATGTGACTTTTGTCCTTCAAGCTCTCGTGCATTCTCTAATATGGAGATAGCACTTTTTGAGAAGATAAACAAAGAGGTCAAGGTCTATACAAATGATATTGCCTATCATGTAGTAGGTGACCCACTCTTAGTTGAAAATTTAAGAGAGTATCTCGATATTTCTCACTCTGTTGGTTTACATGTTCATATTACAACGACTGGCTACTATCTCAAACCACACCATACGCAAGAACTCTCTCATCCTGCAATTAAGCAGATAAATTTTTCTCTCAATAGCTACAGAGGGAATTCACTTCCAATATCTTTAGAAGAGTATTTACATAAAATAACAAGCTTTACACTTGCATTTCGTCAACTTAATTCTAAAGCATTTATCAATTATAGACTCTGGAATAAGCAAGAAGATAATACGCACGTAACATATAATGAAGAGGTTATAAACATAGTAGCCAAACAACTTATGGTTTCAAGAGGGAGTATGCAAAAGAGAAATAAAAATTCGTTACGTGCGATGTATAAAGTCCTCTTTAATTTTGATTCACTTTTTGAGTGGCCCTCTTTAGATGCACCTTATGTAGGTGACACAGGGCGATGCCATGGACTTACTGGACAGATGGCAATTTTGAGTTCTGGTGCGCTTGTCCCTTGTTGTTTTGATTATGAAGCCATCATCAATCTTGGAAATCTCAAAAATGAGACTATAGCGACAATTTTAAATAAAGAGCGTTCAAAGGCTCTTATCGAGGGATTTGCATCTAATAAGATTACAGAAGAGTTATGCAAACATTGCTCCTATAAAAAAATATTTTAAACTCTAAGTTTTTTAATTGTATAATTTAGTGAAATAATATAGGATAGGGTTTTGAGATGCAGCACAAATATGAAATTTTAATCGTAGATGACATAAGTGAAAACATAAAAGTAGCGATAAGCATACTTAAAAATGAAAACTATAACTTCTCGTATGCTCTAAGCGGAGAACAGGCGGTTGAGGTCTTAAAAAGTAAGAGATTTGATCTTATTCTTTTAGATGTTATGATGCCAGGAATAGATGGTTTTCAACTATGTGAAATGATTAAAAACTCACCTACTATTAGAGATACGCCTGTAATATTTGTGACTGCCAAAGTAGATGTGGAATCTATAGAAAGAGGCTTTAAACTTGGTGCAGTTGATTATGTTACAAAACCATATCGTTCTGCTGAACTTCGATCACGTGTAGCAAATCATGTAGAGCTTTATAGTTATAGGAAGAAGTTAAAAAAAGACAATTTGAAACTTGCGCATGAAGTAAAAACGGTTAAAAGTAACTATGTTACAAGTTTAGAGTTGATAGAAAAAGAGATTATTAGTATGTTTTCTGCAATTATGGAATCAGAGAGTGTAGAAACAGCCTGCCATATTAGTCGTGTGGCAAATATATCTAAACAGTTAGGTCGCCTAGAGTCTCACTTGTCACCTGAAGAGTTAAATACACTCTGCTTAACTGCTCCTCTTTATGACATAGGAAAAATCTTAATTGATGGTTCTATTCTTCGCAAAAAAGGTCCTCTTACTGATGATGAGTTCGCAAGCATAAAAAATCACCCTACGCATGCAGCAAATATTTTTGAAAAATCTGAACAGAAGTTGATTAAAGCTGCAAAAATTATTGCACATCAACATCATGAAAACTATGATGGCTCAGGCTATCCTCAAGGGCTTAAAGGTGATGAAATTCATATTTATGCTCGTATAGTTGCAATTGCAGATGTTTTAGATACCGTTACCCATGATAGGACATACGAAGAGGCTTGGTCTTTTGAAAAAGCCGCGAAGTACATCATAGACTTAAGTGGAACAAAATTTGACCCACGTCTTGTAAAGATTTTTCATGATCACCTTGAAGTTTTTAAAGAAATTATAGAGGATGGTGTATGCAAATAGGTGAAGCATTTTTTTTGTTTTTTCTAGGTTCTATCGCTACAGTAAGTATAATGTATTTTATTTTTAAAGCAAGATACAAAAATGAATTTGTAAAAATAGATAATCTAGAAAAATTAAATGTAGCGCTCAACTCAAAAATCAAAGAGCTTGAAGAGAAACTTAATGAAAGAGACTATAAAGGTTCTAAGGCTGGTTTTGTTATTGAGCAGATTAAAAAGAATGAGGCTTTAGACCTTAAAAATAAAAAACTCAAGCAACAGCTTGAGGATGCAAAAAAGATAGCACAAAAAGCCAGTATGATTAAATATGACTTTTTATCAAACGTTAGACATGAAGTTCGTACTCCAATGAACTCTATCTTAGTTTTTGCAGAGATGTTAAAAGATGAGTTAAAAGATAAAACCTTACTTTCGTATGCTGAAAATGTATTTCAATCTGGTCATAAACTTTTAAATTTAATAGATGACATTATAGAACTTTCTAAAATAGAATCAGGTACATTTACTCTTGAAGAGAATGCAGTTGAGAGTAGAATTATATTTGAGAGCATAGTACAAAGCTATAAAAATATTGCAACTAAAAAAGGTTTAGACTTAAGTCTGCATATAGATGACACTCTTCCAGACTCACTTATTTTAGATTCTGCAAAAGTTCAAGATATTATTACAAATCTAGTAGACAATGCTATTAAATTTACAAATAATGGTTTTGTAAAAATAGATGTAATTGTTGAAAATATAAATATTTCAAGAAATGTTGTAGACTTATCTATCTTAGTAGAAGATAGTGGAATAGGGATAGATGAGAAAAATCAAGAGAAGATTTTTGAAATTTTTGAATCAAAAGAGAAACCAAGCGATATAGAGTTTGAAGGAGCAGGTTTAGGGCTCTCTATAAATAAAAAACTAGCAAATCTTATGAATGGAGACATAACATTTACGAGTGAACCTCAGCAAGGTTCGGTTTTTAAATTTTCTCTCGATGATGTTGAAATTGTTTTAGCAAGTTCTGAAGATGTTGTAGACGATGCAGATATTGATTTTGCACTTATCAAAGATAACTCTACTATGGTTGTTATAGACGATATGGATGAAACACATGAGCGTATGAAAAATTATTTTATGAATAGTTCTTCAAAAGTTTTTACATTTAAAACAGTGGGTGAGTCTATTGAAACACTTAAAACTAAAAAAATAGATTTACTCTTTATAGATGTTGAAATGTTAAACATAGATGATGGAGCAGTATCTAAGGTTATAGCAAAAATGAATGATGCTCCTGTTGTTGCACTTACAAACAATAGACTTAAAAATGTTGTCTTGAGTGAAGGAGGTGTAACCCCTGTAGCATATTTGAAAAAACCTATCTCTAAACTAGAACTTTTTAAACTCTCTCTTAAAATTTTAAACTCTGCTAATCTATACAAAACGCAAGCAGTTCAAAGCATTTCTTCAGAAGTTGCCCTAAATCCTGCACAAATGCAGAATATTCAAGAGTTTATAGCTGTATATAATGAAGAGCTTAAAGAAATTTATGAAACAGCACTCTCTACAAATGATTTACGTGCTACAAAACAGTTTGCAGAGTCTCTACTTAAACTTGCTACGAAGTACGAAATAGAAGAATTTGTAAACTATTCTAAAACACTTCTTGGGCATATAGAACTATTTGAGATTGAGACCATTCATAGTTTAATAAAAAATTACCGTGAAAAACTCCTAGTACTTCAAAGCACTTTAAAAGGATAAATAAACCTTAAAAAAACTTGTGTATAATGACGAAAAAATTAAAGGCTTTAAAATGTCAACTTATGTTTTTGGACACACAAGTCCTGATAGTGATTCAATCGTAGGTGCTATCTCTCTCTCATATCTTAAAAATCAGTTAGGTGAAGATTGTATTCCAACGCGTCAAGGTGAGATTTCTGCTGAGACAGAATTTATTTTAAATAAATTTGGTGGAATCAAACCTGAGCTTAAAACTTCTGTTGCTGGTGAAAATGTTTACCTTATAGACTTCTCAGATAAAGCACAAGCTCCAAAAGATATCATGGAAGCGACAATACTTGGTATAGTTGACCACCATAAATTGGGTGACTTAACAACAGATACTCCACTAGAGTGTTGGATACGTCCTATTGGATGCTCCAACACGGTTGTGTATGAGATGTATCAAGCACATGGCATAGAGATACCAAAAGATATAGCTGGAATGATGATGCTTGCAATTTTGAGTGACACGGTTATTTTTAAATCTCCAACATGTACAAAAGTAGATACAAAAGCAGTCAAAGAACTCTCTAAAATCTGCGGTATAGAAGATTATAAAAAACTTGCTATGGAGATGTTTATAGTTAAATCTGCAACAGAGGGTGCAACTGCACGTAGCCTCAATACAAGAGACTATAAAGCTTTCGATATGAATGGTGTTAGAGTTGGTGTAAACCAACTTGAAATGATAGATATTTCAGCGCTAGATGATAGAAAAGATGAAATTTTGGAAGATATGGCAAAAATGAAAGAAGAAGATGGTTTACATACTATCTTGGTTCTTTTAACTGATATTATGAAAGAGGGCTCACAACTTCTTTGTATTAGTGATGATGCAAGTAAAATAGAAACAGCTTTTAATGTAAAACTTCAAAATAATCAAGTTTGGCTTGATGGTGTTTTAAGCCGTAAAAAACAGGTTATACCTTTTGTTCAACCGCAATTTTAAGTTGCAGTTGAAGAAATAAAACTAAGGAAGAAACTATGAGTAGCAAATATGACGCACTATTTAACGATGAAGATGGTATGGGAATGTTGGGTGGAACTCCACGTTCACAATACTGGGACATCTGGAATCAAACAAGTAAAGATTTAAGGGAAGATGAGTTTGACCTCTTAGTAGAGCGTATAGTTGCTTTAGAGACACTTTTAGGTGAGCATTACGATTATGACAGTTTAGATAAGGTTGTGCGCTCTTTTGCTATCACGAACATAGATAAAATGGATGAGCTTAAAAAGAGTGTCTACATGGAGTTAGCAGGGCAACTTATTTACAGAGTGGCAGATTAAACGCTCTCTTAATTTGTATAGAGATAGCGTTTAATTTTTTTCGTTGGTGTTTTTACAAAAGGCTCTATCTGCTCAATAAAACTTATGATTTTAGAGTAAGAAGCTAACTTAGAGTTGACATCTACTCGCATCTCTTCTAAAAGGTTTTGAATTTTAGTTTGCACTTCAGAGTCTGGAGTGTGATTTGCTTTAAACATTTTATCAATAAGTTCATAATCTAAATGAATCTTAGCAATGAGTTTTCCATTTTGTTCTAAAACTAAAGAGTCAAGAACACTTTCATGTTGATTTATTGTAGCTTCTATCTGCTCTGGAAATATATTTTCTCCGCCCGAACCGATAATAACATTTTTGCTTCGACCACTTATAAAGAGATACCCATCTTCATCCATATACCCTAAATCCCCAGTGTAGAACCAACCATCTTTGATAACTTCAGCAGTTTTTTCTGGATCTTTGTAGTAACCTAACATTATACTCGGAGATTTTGCAATGATTTCACCTTCGCCTGTTTTTGGGTCTTTGTCGTTTATTGCAAGTTCAACTCCAACCATTGCGACACCAGTCGATCTTAGTTTTACAGGTGAACCTAAGTGCGAACCAGCAAGTAAAGGCGCAGTTTCAGTAAGCCCATAGCCAATAATGTAAGGGAAATTTGCTTCTTTTAAAAATTGCTCAACAGTTGGTGAGAGTGCAGCGCCACCAATTCCAAAAAAACGAAGTCTTCCACCAAAAGTTTCTATGAGCTTTTTCCCAGCAATTAGATTTAATTTTTTTCTCAAAAAAGGAATAGAGTAGAGTGTTCTCATGAGAAATGAGTCTGAAAATTTTGGAGCTATTTTATTTTTATAGATTTTTTCAATGATGAGAGGAACACTGAGCATCATTGTAGGTTTAACAAGCTCAAATGCCTTAAGAAGAACACTTGGAGTTGGTGTTTTGTTTATGTATCTCACGGATGCTCCGTGAAGTATGGGAATAGCAAGTCCAACAGTACATTCAAAAGTATGTGCTAAAGGTAAAATCGAGAGAAATACATCCTCATGTGTTATGGTGACATTTTTACATGCACTCATTGCATTGGTTACAAGGTTTTTGTGTGAGAGCATAACACCTTTAGAGTGACCAGTTGTTCCTGAGGTATAAAGAAGTGAAGCTAAATCATCCTCTAAGGGTTCATAAGACTCTTCAGATGATTTTTTGATTTTTGCTTTGAGTTTAGAGATATAGCTCTGATTTGTAAACTCATTCATGATGTTTAAAGTTTCAAGTTTTACTACAAACTTTAAAGAGCTTTCTGCACACTCTTCAATAGTACTGAGATGTTTCTCTGAGCAGAAGACAGCCTTTGCTTCGGAGTGTCTTATAATGTGATGCACGTCAGATACATGAAAATCTGGAAGGACAGGAACAACAACAGCACCAAAGGAGGTAATACTAAAGTAAGCAATACCCCAATTAGGCATATTCTCACTTAGTAAAATGACTTTATCACCTTTTGTTATGCCATTATTTTGCAGGGTTTTTGCCATCTCTGCAACTTTTGCACCGACTTCTTCATACGTATATGCTTTTTCATCTACTCCTCCTAAAGCTTCTTCTTTACTATAGAGTTCAACCGAACGTTCTAAGAGTCTTGGAAGTGTAAAGTTTTCTAAGTTTTCATAAGGGTATGTCATTTGCTAATCTTCTATTTTGAATTTATTAAGTATTATTATACATATAAATGTTTTAAATGTAATGAGATTGTAATAAATAAGGTAAGAATGTGAGCAGACGAAACAAAAATGGACATATAATTAAAAATAAAGAGAGTGTTCATTTTACTCAAAAAGATTTTTTGCCAACAACGCGTGCAGAGATGGATGCGAGAGGTTGGGACTATTGTGACGTTATCCTTGTAAGTGGTGATGCTTATATAGACTCTCCTTTTATTGGTGTAGCAGTAGTTGGTCGTATGCTAGAGCGAATGGGCTACAGAGTTGGAATCATAGGACAGCCAAATATTGACTCTGCTGAGGAGATTTCACGTTTGGGTGAACCACGCTTGTATTGGGGTGTGAGTGGGGGAAGTGTAGATAGTATGGTAAGTAACTATACGGCTACAAAGAAGTTTAGAAATTCAGATGATTATACTCCAGGTGGAAGAAATACGAAACGCCCAGATAGAGCTGTGCTCATCTATACAAATCTTATTCGTCGTTATTTTAAAGATACTGTGCCTATTGTGCTAGGTGGAATTGAGGCGAGTTTAAGACGTGTAAGTCATTATGATTACTGGTCAAATAAACTCAAGAAACCTATATTGTTTGATTCTAAAGCAGATGTGATTGTTTATGGAATGGGAGAAATAGCCTTAGAGCAATTAACAAAAGCCATAGAGGAAAAACGAGATTATAGTGAGGTCTGTGGTATCTGTTATATAGCAAAAGAGCCAGTACTTACGTATCATCAACTCCCCTCACATCAGGAGTGTTTAGATGATAAAGAGAAGTATATAGACCTCTTTGACCTTTTTTATGATAACAATGACCCACTCTCGGCAAAAGGTTTGTGTCAAGCAGTTGATTCTCGTTTTCTCATTCAAAATCCACCGTGTGAGTACTTAAACGAAGAGGAGATGGATGCAAATTCCAATTTACCGTTTACAAGAGAGCTACATCCCTACTATGCAAAAATGGGAAAAGTGAAGTGTTTGGAGACTATTAAGTTCTCCATTATGACACATCATGGTTGTTGGGGAGAGTGTAATTTTTGTGCTATTGGCGTGCATCAAGGTCGTACTATACGAACGCGTTCAGAGTCAAATATTTTAGATGAAGCAAGAGAGTTTAACAACTACAAAGATTACAAAGGAATTATCTCTGACGTTGGTGGACCAACAGCAAACATGTATGGGTATGAGTGTGATAAAAAACTCAAACTAGGAACCTGTGATCATCAACGCTGTGTGGACGCAAGCCATCTATGTAAATCTATGAAAGTAAATCACGCACGTAACATAAATCTTTTGCGTCAAGTCCGCGCTGTAGAGGGCGTTCGCAAAGCTTTTGTTGCGTCTGGTGTGAGGTATGATTTAATCAATGCAGATAAGAAGCATGGGTATGAGTATTTAAAAGAGATGGTAAAGCACCATATCTCTGGGCAAATGAAGGTTGCACCTGAACATACACAACAACATGTTTTAGAGCTCATGGGCAAGCCTGGCAAGCAAGAACTTATAGAGTTTAAGAAGTTGTATGACAAGCTCAACAAAGAAGAGGGCAAGAACCAATTTTTGACCTACTATCTTATAGCCGCGCATCCAGGTTGTACCGAAAAAGATATGCACGAGCTTAAACGCTTTACAAAAGATGAGTTGCAGATGAATCCTGAACAGGCACAAGTATTTACACCAACGCCGGGAACATACTCAGCCGTAATGTACTATACAGAACTCGACCCAGTCTCACGTAAGAAAATCTTTGTAGAAAAAGACACTAAGCGCAAAGAGAAACAGAAGCAAATAGTCGTTGAAAAAGAGAACTTCTCCAATGGCTTTGCATCGTAGTTAGAATCTATAGGTTAAATCAAACCAAGGCATAAGAGGAAGCTGTTTTGCGTAACCTGTTTCATTATAGTTGTCGTCATAGTTTATTGCAGAGATATTTTCATGGTTTGTGATATTCATAATCTCAAAAGACCATTCAAAAGAGTTTTCGTGTGCGAGTTGTATCTGTTGTGCTATTTTGATGTTTAAAGAGAAATAATCAGGCAGTCGTGAACTAAAAGGGTCTTCATAGATAGGTCGAACACGACTAGGAGCAGTACTGCTATCTACGTAGGTACCTATAACTTTTGTGTAAGGTGCTCCGCTATGATAATTCATTCTTGTTGAGAGTGCCCAGTTTTTTCCAAACTTTTTTCCAGCTATAAGTTGTAGAGTATGAGGAATCTCCCCGTAAAATCTATAGAGTGTGTCGCTACTTGTATCTAGTTCGCGTTTTGAGTTCATGTATGTGTATGCAAGAAAAGCGTAGTAGTTTCCTTTTCTCATTTTTATATTTGTATCAATTCCATACGCATATCCCTCTCCCGCATTGAGGTAGTTAGATACATTGTCATCTATTGCTAAATCATGGTACTTTTTATAAAAGCCGTCTATGTTAAAAGTAATACCATCTATATTTGAGTTGTCATAATGCAGTACATAATGCTCTGCTTTTTCATAACCTAAGTCTGTATTTCCCATTTTTTCTACAGTCTTGTATGCGCTTGGTCCTTGTGTATAAATACCAGTAGAAAAAGAGAGATTATTTGTACTGTTGACTTTGTAAAGAATGGAGAGTCTCGGGTCTACATATTGCCCAAAATCATTATAATCAGAGTAACTATATCGAAGACCATAGCGTACAAGTAACGCCTCAGTTATGGAGTATATGTCTTCTAAAAAGAGTGTTACGTGCGTTGTTGTAATGGACTCATTTATATGGTACTTTTGCGCAGTTGTAAAGTCATAGTCAGGTTTGTCAGAACCTGAGGGTTTAGGTATGTATAAATCAAGAGGAACTATAGACGTTTGTAGTTCTCCTCCTGCAACAAGTTTATGCTTATCAAGTGTATATGTACTTTGATGAAAAAGTCCATAATTGTCTGTTGTGATATTTGTAAAGTAGCCATCATAAAAAGTTGCTCTTTGATGGGAGGTTTTATAATAGAGAAGTGTGTTGGATTCGTAGTTGTTATAGTAGCTCATATGTCTCGCACCAACTGTAAGGAAACCATACTTAGCTTTTATGTTTCCAATCGCTTCAGGGTCTTTGATGGCATTATCTGTCGTAGCTATTTCTAAAGAATCTTCCGCGGTAATAAGTTCAAGAGAAAATATATTGTTACCATTGAGTGCATACTTACCTATGAAAGTTATGTCATAGTAGTTTGGAAACTCTGTATAGGTTGTGTTTGTATCTTCATCAAGCGTTCCTGTTGCCTTGCCTACAGCAGCGAGAAGTAAATCAAAGTAGCTTCTTCTAGCACCTAAATAGAAGCTCAGTTTATCGTTTATAGCTACATTCACACCAGCAGAAGAGTCATAGAGTCCTACGTGTCCATATCCTGAGAAATCATTGTCTGGATATTTTGGAGTCACATTTATAACCCCACCCATAGCGTTTCCATACGTCACATCAAACCCAGCCATATACGCATCGATTTGATCTATTGCATCAGGTGCTATAACCGAGTGAAGTCCACCCATGTGAAAAAGATACCCAATAGGGAGATGGTTGAGTGTTGTAATGCTCTCTTCGGGTTTGGAGCCATAAATAAAAAGTTCGCCACTCATATCTCCCATTGAAGTTACACCACTGAGACTCTGTACTGCTTTTATTGGGTCGCCTTGCACACCCGGTATGAACATCGCTTCTTCTTTGGTTATGCGTTTTTGCGATGGCATTGCATTAACATGTTCAGCACTTTCATAGTACTCTGGCTCTTCAAATACGGACTCAAACGCATTTTGTTCTACAGCTTTTTGCTCTTTTGCTGCATTGACTTCAATAGTGCCCAAATCAACTGCATATACAAGCAGTTGCACTGAAAATATAAATATAAAAATTCTTAGCATCTTATTTTCTCTCTTTTGTTAGTATAGATATATTCTCTATATTATTGCGTTGAAATACCTCAAGAATATCTACAAAACATCTATGCGGACTCTCCTTATCTGCGGCAATTTCAAAGATTGATTCTTTGTTACGTGCGTATATTTGCGCTATCTGTTTTTCTAACTCTTCAAGAGTCAAATTCTCTTTGTCAAGAAAGGTTTGACAATCCTCTTTTATGCTTATTGCATAGGTCATATCTTTTTTATAGTTTACATTTTGACTTGTAGATAGAGGAAGATTTAACTCTATAACTTTGAGTTGTAAAAAAGTAGTAGTTGTGATGAAAAAGATAAGCAAAACAAGAAGTAAATCTATGAGATTAACAGGAGCAATATCTAAATGAAACTGCTGTTTTTTACGATTTCTTCGCATTGTCATCTCTTATGAGTTTATATACTTTTTCTTCAAACTTAGATACATTCTTAGCACCTATGTACTCAAATGTTTTGTAAAAAATCATGCTTATAACCGCGACAACTAGCCCGCTCATCGTATCTAAAAGAACTTCTTTAATTCCCTTAGCTATGATGGATGGGTCACTTAAACTAATGTCGCTAATTCCATCAAAGACATTCCAAACTCCAATAAAAGTTCCTATAAGCCCAAGCATAGGTGCTAAAACCGCAATGACTCCAATAGTTGTCACATAACGCATGACATACTGCTCATACATATCGAGTTTTACATTTACAAAAGAGTGCAGAAGTGTTGGAGAGTCCGCTGTAAACTCTTTTATTTCAAGGAGTGTATCTTTTATGTAGCTGCTCTTTAGACTCTCCACTTCATCTAAACTCTTGAGTGTGCTTAAGGATTGAAGCGTCTTGTACAAGATAAAGTAGTTGTAAATTTTCTCAAACACCATAACAAAGACAATACCAAGCCCAACTAACAGAGTTCTAACAATAAAATCATTTTCTAACCATATATCTACTATGTTCATTTTTTTTCCTTTTACAATTTAAAATCAATGTTGAGATTCATCTCAAGTGGAGTTGGGATACCTTGGGGTGGTTTAGTAAACTTTTTTATTTTTTTAAACATCTTTTCTACCGCCTTATTTAGCTCTTTAAACTGAGAGAGTTTTACAATTTTAAACGCTGAGATAGTTCCATCTTCTTCTATTACAAAAGAGACAGGAATGCTATCTTCTTGTCGAAATTTTCTTGATTTTTTTGGATAATACTTACTTTTGTTTATGACCTCATAAACCTCTCCAAAGTAGTTCTGTTTTGCACTTTGGAGCAGCTGTTTTGTATCTGGTGCTGGTTTTACTTCTTCCTCTTTTGGTATTAGTTTCTCAACAACTTTTTCTTCTTGGACTTGCTCAACTTTTTTTTCTATGGGTTTTGGTGGTGTCGGTTTTTTTAAAACCTTCTTCTTTATAATCTTTTTCTTCTTGATTTTTGGTTCTATCTTTTTTTCGATTTTCTTTTCGATTTTTGGTTCCACTATTTTAGCATGTATACTTTTAGTTTGATGATTGAGCATTTGAACTTGCGCTTTTTTGGTACTTTTTAGGGGAATAAAAACAATGATAATGAGTACGAGTATGTATAATAAAGCTCTTTTCATATTCCCTTTTATCTCATTCAACTTAAAACAATAAGGTTTTTTTTAAATTGTTATATGTGAAATTATAGATAAAATAGAATACATTTGTATTACATCATGCGATGTCTATTTTATCTTTTTGGGTTATGATAACATTTTTCTTACAGAGTTAAAAAATTTTGAGACTACACCTTTGTAGTTGACAAGATCTTCAATAAAAGAATCATAATCTTTGTTCTGTTTTTTCAAAAAGTCAACAAGATACGCTTCAGAAGCTATAACTCCGTCTTTGTCTTCTATGGCTTTTAACTCTTTATAGAGTTCACTTACTTTTTTTATGGCATCTCTAGGTGCTGCTTTTCTTAGGGCTAAGTAGGCAACAGGCTCTTTAGACAAAGGATTGTACTTTGTCTCAAAATGTGTAGTAACCCAATAGTAATCTCCAGATTTTGTTCTGTTTTTTACAACTGCTAGAATATCTTGGTTTTTTCTTAGTCTCTGCCACATCCATTTAAAAATGACTTTTGGCATATCTGGATGGCGAATAATATTGTGAGGAGCACCTAAGAGTTCATGACTTGAATATCCACTAATTTCACTAAAGTAATCGTTGCTCGAAATTATAATTCCACGTAAATCGGTCCGGCTAATAATTGGACGAATTTCGTTGAGTATAATTTCTTTGGGAGTATTACTTTTTGAGTTAGACGACATCTTATGTATCCTTTTACCTGTCATTTTGTGTGATATGATTCTAGCATAGAATATTATTATATATAATTAATTTTATATGTGATATATGATATTTATTATAAATCGTCCTTATTTCCTTCATATCAAAATTGATGTTCTAATACTTAATGTGTAAAATAATTAGATTCTAACATGAAGTTAAGTAAAGTTCAAATAGAATCTTTTAACTAATAAATAAAATGAGCTGATTTGATGAGAAGAATTAAAAAACTGTTTATAGTTTCAGGATTATTATTTGGTGTGCTTTTTGCCCAAGAGCCAGTAACCTACACCATCGAAGGGAAAAAAGACCCTAGACTAGAGGCCAGATTCAGAGTCCTCTATGTCAGTACAGGAACTTCCAAAGAATGCACCAGTACAAAACTCTCCACAGGTACTAGAAAACCTATGATAGGAGCTAGAGTCTTTGAAGTAAAAGATGGAAATTATAGTGTAAAGATTCCAATAGCAATGCAAGAAGATGAAGAGCATTGTGGCTATAAGTTTAAAAGAGTAGAGCTAATGATGCGAAGAAAGTATGATAAGAATCTTTACTCACTGCATATGATTTTAAATGATGAGCCTTTTGCTTATGCAATATATAGAGGGGATAAAGGTGGAATGGGTAGTATTTATGGAGAACAGGGACGCACACCGGGAAAAATCCAAACTGATAAAAAACACTTTAGAATTGCTAAAGATACTACATATAAATGTTGGACACATTGGTTCCCAAAAGATGCTAATTATGAAGCACATGCCAATTTTCAATGCCTAATGCAAATAGGAGATGGAGATGGAGAGAATGCTTTTAAATATCTTGATCCAATATGGGGAGGGATTGCAAGCAATGATGCTTTAGGGATTAATGAGCTTAAAAGCGAAACCTTACATGTAGATATATTAGTGGATGATAATAGATGTATAGCTATTGTTCAGGGAGATGATAGAGATCATTTTCGAACCCTCCCCAAACCCGAACCAACGGTATGGGAAAAAGTAAAATCACTATTTTAAAAACAACAATAAATAAAAGGAAATAACATGGCAGATGTAAGTCTCAGAGATATAAAAACTCCCAAACAGAGGATGAAAGCGAGCATAAATAACAGCAATTTATTATACGCACGTAACAATAAAAAAGAGGTAGCATGACTTCATTGAATTTAAAAAAAATCATTCCCGTGCTATTGGTACTATTTGCCCAACTCTGGGCGACAGAACAAGCTATCTAT
>JBFHKA010000004.1:0-101895 GCA_041595535.1 Sulfurimonas sp.
AGAATACTACTCTCTCCTTCTATCTCATATACGCTATAGTTCTCTCTTGCGTTTAGTATAGAATTCGCATCTTCATACTCTGGTAATCTCAGGTGGGCTGTTAGCTTCTCGTACTCTCGACTGCTCATTCTCGCTCGCTTTGTATAGGGATTAATGTAACTTGTAGTGTATAAGGCGAATATATGAAGAAAGAAGTGGAAAGATCTTATACACTACAAGTTACATTTTGGGGAAGTTCCCAAAATGCGGACATACATAATTACTTATGCACCTACGCCAACTCTCCAGTCATCTTCACCTGATGTACTTGCAGTCTCATGTCTCCATGAAATTTTTCTATATGAAAAAGAAATCTTTTCTAATGGTGTAACTTGGTTACTAGCAGCAACTTCTTGAGACTGTAAATAAGAATCAATGTCTACAATTACAGCATCTTCAAGAACAATACTAAAATAATGTTCTGGTTTACCAGCATAAGATGTTCTGTACCATTTAAGTTCAACATTTTTCAATGTTTCACCATTTGTTAATGCATTAAATAAAAGTGGTGAACTTTTATCAAACATTTTTGTAACGATCATTGGGTTATGAGTTCTTTGACCTGTTGGTTGACCTGTTGTCGTATTTCTTGGAATATTAATATTATGAGAAAACGCTTTTACCATTGTTTCATTCTCATGACCATTTTGGTAAATGTTACCTACTGATTCTGGTGTTGTTGCACCTTCCGTTATCTTACCTTGTGTACTACCTTCGATTGACATGTAAACTGGATTATCCATTTTGTTTCCTTTTGTTAGTTTAGATGATATTTTAGCTTTTTAGAATTAAATAGAACTGAAATAACACAAAATATTTTTGTTATTTAAATAATAATATTAAATATTTTATATTTTATGTTTAAAATCTAATAATCTGTTAAAAAATATATTAATTTCAATTGCGATAGGAATACTTTTAATTCTCTTTTCTGAACTATAAATAAGCGCTTTTTTAAACCAAGATCTTTGAAATATAGGAATTTTTGTGAAATCTTTTCGTTGTAAAGGATTCTCTTTTAACTCCAGGGATGATCTATGAAAAGGTAGTTTCCCAGTATATAGTTCATAAAGAACACAAGCTAAAGAAAAAATATCGGTTTGAACACTTGGACTTTTTCCTTCCAATATTTCAGGTGCAGAATATATTGGGTTAAATGCATTCATTTTTGCAAAAGACAAGTTAAAACTTTCTTGAGAAACTACATTTTGAGATATTCCAAAATCAAATAAACTCGCTTCTGCATTTTCAGAAACCATAATGTTAGTTGGATTGATATCAGCATGTATAATTTGCATACTATGGAGATATGAAACAGCTTTATAGAGTGAATGTGAAAGTTGTTTTATCATTTTTGTATCTATTTGATGCAGTGATATATTAACTAGTAGTACACCCTCTAATTTTTTCATTATCAGGTAAGGAATCTGAGAGTCATCATCAATTCCAAAATCGGTTACTTTAACTATATTTTCATGACATAATCTACTTAAAATAGAATATTCAGAATAAACAAAAGCCGCTATGTCTTTTTTATCTAATATTTTTTCTGAAGGTATTTTAATTACTAAATTTCTATTTTCATTGAAATACTCAGAATATGTCTCGAGGACATCATAAACTTTACAGAGACCGCCTTCCCCTATTTGATCTTGTAATATATATCTATTATTAAAAACTTTATTATTACTTTTGGAGACTAACGATTTATCTGTAAATTCCTGAAATATATTGTTTTCTTCTTGCATTCTTGCACTTACCTTACTTTAATCAATATAGCTGTCAAGTTATCATCTGCTTTACCAGTAAGAACAGTAGAAGTCATCAGCTCCATTCCTTCTTTTAAAGCTTCAAATTGCATTCCTTCTTTAATGACTAGTGTAGAGAGATTATCATAAAATCCATCACTACATAAAAGATATACATCATTTTCTTTTACATGGAATTTTTTTACTTCTAGTGATAAAGTGCCAGGTGCCGATAATGCTCTTGTAAGTGCTTTTCTCTCTCCATTTTCATTCTGAATACTCTGTGCATGGTCTTGAGTAACCAAAGACAATTTGTCATCTCGATATATATAGCATCTACTATCTCCAGAGTGTATACTTACTCCTTGTTCATTGTCAATTAACAATAAAACCAGTGTTGTGCCTATAATTGCATTGTTACCTAATTTATGGGCTTTCTTTTCTAATATTTTTTGTATATTATAAAATTGCGATGTTATCAGATCTATCTTGTTCTCAAATGTACCAGTTAAATCTACATGTTCGAAAATGTCTGTCACTAAATGACTTGCAAAGTTACCCTCTTGATGACCACCCATCCCATCACAAACTATCCATAAACAAGATTCATCATCAGAATAATATGAATCTTCATTGTTCATGCGAATATGACCTGGATGCGTATAAGAATAGCTTACACACATTTTCAGAGTCCATTTTCTAATTGAAAACCACTTAATGGGTTGTCTTTAGTAAAAAAGATCATAGAATCTCCTGTTATTTCAAATGAGCCGTCGAACTGATCTTTTTTATATTCAAGCACTATTGTAGTTTTACCACTAGTCGTCTTATATTTTTTTACATTAAATTTATTAAAAAGTTTGTAAAGACCCCACTCACTATCTTCTATAGTTTCTGCAACTATAGTTTTTTGAATATCATAAAAAGTAAACTTTGCTGTTGTATTTTGACTCTCAGGAGGCCAAATAATTTTTCGAGACTTAAGTGGTCCATGTTCATATCCAACATAATTGTCATTATATAATAACTCCATACGAGAGAGTTTTCTTCCTAAAGAGTATGGTTGAATAAAAATATCTGTTTCTAAAACATCACCTTTATGATTGAAAAATGCTGCTCGAATTTTTTCTGCTTTTAATAATGCTAACATAAAATCTTGCTTAATATACATATTGCTTCCATCTATAACTCTGTATTTATATGTACCGCGTCGCATATCTAAACTCACAAAATTTGATATATAAGTTTGGTAAAAACTGTCTAGTATTCCATCTTTTTTAAAGAACTCTTCAAAGCTTTCAGTTCTTATATCATTTTTTGGACTATTTTTATATATAGGGTAACGGCCTTTTATTTTATCTTTGTAATACCCTAAAACTTCAATTTCAAACTTTTGATTAATATATTTATTTGTTCTTGAAAGCAAATATTGCCAATCATTTTTAAGCGCTTTTTTAAACCATTTATCAACAGGTCTAGGTAAAGAACTAATTTGCATAATTATTGGTGTATGACGTCCTGCAATTCTATCTATTACTATATTATAGGCATCACGTTCTGGAGTTACAGACCCATATATAGCTGTCATTTCTTGATACACATTATTAAGCTTTAACATTTCTGTAGCTAGCTTTGAAGTCGGCTTATCTTCTTGGTCTAAAAGTTTTGTGTAACTGCTAAAATACATTCTTACATTTTTTACACTTGTATTATTTGTGATTTTTTCTGCTTCTTCTATGGCACTTTTTGATGCTATAGAAACTGTTCTTCCACTTTTAAGTTGATCATCTACTTTCATCTGAAGTTTTTCAGCAGGAGTGTAAATCATTGTATTGTCTTTAAGAGATTTTAATACATTGATAATAGGAGATGACCCAGATGTTAAAACTGTCAATTGATTATTTAATTCAGATATAGATTTGTACTCTGGTACATCTAAGGCACTTAGTGCATTCATCCAATACTCTTTATAATCAATAAAATAGTAATTTTGAACTTTTGCATATAATTCATTTAGCTCTGTATCACTCAATTCTGTCGAATAACCAACCACCCAATTATTGCTAACTAATTTTTTAATGAGTGCTTTACCTTCATTAATAATAATTTCTTCAAAACCTTTTTTTGTATAAAAACCTGGTATTACATAATCACTACCTTGAAAAGCTGAAGCATACGAACCAAGTGAATTAGAAAAACGAAAGTTTGGAAAGCTTCTCTCTTTTGCAGCGTCTTTTAATGCTTTATAAACCAATGCTTCATGTCCAATTGCTAACAATTGATTTCTAGCGGTTGTCAAAACTTCTTCATTTAACTTATATGGTTTAAAGTCATATTCTAAAAGTTTGTAAAAATGTTCATTTAAATCATTTTGTACTGAAACCTTATTCGGGTACATATGAGACCAATAAGTAGACAACCAAGCACGTAAAAATGCTGGATCCAGTTTTTCTTTATTATTGAGCATAGAGTAGGCTTTTGTACTTTCCCATGTCAAATCATAATCGCCAAGATTAGCTTTAATTTGCTCCTCCATAAAACGAGCAATTCGAGGTAATAAAATACTTTCCAATGCATCTTTATAGTGCTTTTCAATCATATTATTTCTATCTGCAACTTTAAAATAAGCAATTTTCCAAAAGTGTTTTGAGACATCAATCTCATTACTGTTTTTTATATCTCGAATTTTGTTTAAAGAACTCAGTATCTCCTCAAAATCAGTTTTTGTGAGTGCATCATCTCTCAAGCTATCATACTCTATAATATTTTCTTTAAGAGTGTCAAGAGTATCAAGACGTACATTAAAATCTTTAATCCAATACACAGTCGCAGTTGCTACAATAATAACAGAAACTACAAGAGCAGTAATTTGCTTAATTCGTTGATTCTTTTTATAATTTGTATCCATCTTAATTATGTCAGCTTCAGGAAATATAATGTTAGATAGAACCTTTTGAATAAACATTCCCTTTGCAGGTCCTGATGCTGTTAAAGAACTTTTTTCGAACTCTTGATTTGCTATATTTAAAGCATGCCCATCTGGAACACTTGTAAAATATATTCCTCGTAACATCAAAGGTTTACGGTATCTAGTTTGTGCAAATCCAATCTCTATAAAATTGTTTAATTTTTCAAATAAAACAGAAAACTCACTACAGAAAAGAAAAATTTTCGACCTTGCATTATTATCCCATTCTTTATTGACTTTATCCAGAACTGAATTATTGAGTCTTTGTAACAACACTTCAAGTTCTGGTTTAACAACAGAAGTATCTATATTTTCATTTTCATCATCAAAAGTGACTCCAAGAACTTCATCTTTTTCGTCTTCACTAATAGAAGAGAAGTATTCGTTAAACCCAACTATTTTATCTGTTTTACTAACTATAAAGTATATAGGTATATTTGACATAAATGCATGTGATATTTCATCAATTCTATCACGAATATCTTTGGCATATTCTTCTAATTCAATTGAAGATTTTTCTAATAATGTGTCAACACTCACTGTTAATATAATTCCATTAATGGGTCTTTTCCATCTTTTTTTTCCAAATAATCCCAAAAAAGATTCCCATAAAATAATTTCTTCATCAGTTCTTTTACTAGATATATAATTTCCTGGCATATCCACAAAGATGGCATGTTCAGCAAAATACCATTGAAACGATTTCATTGCTTCATCTTCTGTTTCATTATTCTTTGTGTAATTTATATTTAATGGAAAGTCTAAACCTGAGCGTTCTAATAAAGATGTTTTTCCTTCAATTTCTCCACCTACTACTAAATACCAAGGTAGTTCGTAGCCAGCGTTATGTTTATCTTTATAGATACTAGAATTTTTAACAATACGCATAGCCTCATTGAATCTCGATTTAAGATTTTGCACTTTATCTGATATCAAACTTGATTGTGCTTTTCTCTTTTTTAATTGTTCTTTTTTATCTCTTAATGCTTTTTTAACTTCATCCTTTACAAGTAGAGTGTAAGAAAGAACACTGGTCACAGTAAGAAAAAATATAAGAAAAGCTACTAATAATCTTAAGGTTAAATCTTCAAAATAATCAAAAAGATACGGTGACACAAAAATAACTAACATAGATAATATAAATGCAATAAATATTATCCAGAATAGGGGATTACTCAGCAGGGATAATTTTTTAGCCTTATTCATTTAAGTCCTTTAATAGTTATTTCTTCTGGTACTTCGTTTGTTGGTTCATGAGTAGCAGGATGTAATTTTGTATCTTTTGCTTTAGGTGTATTTGTATACTTCACATGTTTTTCTTTTAACATATCTAAAAAAGAATTTTCTTTTTCTGTTAGCGAGAATGTTAGAAGTCCATAAATTAACGATAAAACAATAATTATACTAATCGCTAGAATCTGGTAAGATGTTTTATATATAAGTCTATTTTGCTGTTGTGAAATTTTTTGAACTGTATAAAAAGGTTTCGTATCATGACCATGAATCATTTTTATTTGTCTATATAAATTTTCACGAATAGAATCTAACTCCATTTTGCCCTTATTTTTAATCCTGTATCTTCCTTCAAATCCGAGAGAAAGGCACATATATAATAATTCTAAAAGATGTATATATTGAGCAGGAGAACGAAGGAGTTGATCTAAAATCTGAAAAAATTTATCTCCACCATATGTTTCATTGTAAAAA
This sequence comes from Sulfurimonas sp., assembly GCA_041595535.1. GTDB lineage: Bacteria > Campylobacterota > Campylobacteria > Campylobacterales > Sulfurimonadaceae > Sulfurimonas. The sequence continues at coordinate 6,463 of JBFHKA010000004.1, forward strand.
TATCCTAACAGACTATTATTTGCCCAATTATTATCTTTACCCCAATACGTTGAAGAAATCAATTCATCTGAAAAAGTACATAATATATAGCGTGACAACATTATTTGTGAATTTTCTATCTCTTTTGAAGAGATTAAATTCGTATAGAAATCAATTTTTTCAATTAACAATTTACGAATTTCTTCAACTGTGCCTATTTCATAGCTATTTTGCAAAATATCTATTTCTTTAAAAACTCCCGATGAAAGAGATAAAAATGGGTTTCCAACGCTTATATAATCATGCTTAACAAAATTATTAGCTTGGTTATTTGTTATCGCACTTTTTTGAAAGCTTGTAAAACTTTCATTTTGTTGATTAAAACTAGTTAATGTACTGGTGTCTTGCGTAACAGGTACCAACATTGTTTTATTTGAATTAGAACTCATATCGTTTTTTCCTTAATCATTACGTATTGCCCACAAAGCATAATCTACATCTGTTAACTCAGTAGATAAATGAAATGCAAATCCACCAGACCTTGCTATTTTTTCTTTATCTGTAGATTCTACTTCTACTTTAAAATAAAGATAATTGACTTTATAAGGAATTTGACGAGGAGCAACAGAAAGAGCTTTCATTTTAAATCCACCTAAATGATAATTAACCAAGTCTCTAATAGTCTCAATACTTCCCATTTTTAAATTTGAAAGAAGAATTTTTTTCAATTTATCATCTTCTATATCAGCTTTAACTGCAAATATAAAACTACAACTACTAATAAGTGATTTATCTACAACTGGTATAACATATATGCCATATTTTCGCTTTTCTACTGGCAAAGATATACTTTTTTGCTCTAATACCATACTTAGCATCTCATTTAATTCAGTAATAATGGCAATAAAACTACTTCCCTGATTTTCATGTTCATATGTAAACTCTTCAGAAAGCACTTTATCTCTTTTCATAAAGACTGCAAGTTCTCCAATAAATGAAGTTAATTCTAAGAAGAGAGTAGCTGGATGAATTCTATCTTGTGTAAAATAAAAATGTAAGCGACTTTTAGTTTTATTTAAAAGTTGTAACATCAAGTACTCACCGAGTTCACTAGCTTGCACATTTGCATCACTTAGTTTCTCTACAAGTTTCTCAATTCTATACGAGATAGTGCTCAGTAATTCATTCATTCTCGTAAGTAGAGTCTTTGATGCATGAAGATGAAGATATGTTGGGATATAGCTATCCTCCAAGCTTACTATACCACTAGCTGAGACATCTCCTATAGTTCCGAGTTTAATCTTTACATACCCTTCATTTATCTCTTCTTCAAGCAATAGTTTAAAATTATATTTTGCACTTAAAATATCTGTAAAACTATTTTCACCGACATTTGTATTTGGTATTTCTTCAACAGTATGAGCAACATACCTTGTAAGTCTATTCGACTGATTTTCAAAATTAACTTCATCACTGTTATTGATTGTAATAGGTAAAGCTAAATAAATAGATTTTGAAATATCATCAAGCTTGACATCGAGACTCAAAGTGTCATCTTTTGAATTAATATCAAAAAATGTACCATCAGGCATAACTCCAGAAACATTGTTCACAACAACTTTTGATGATCTTAGATAGTTTGTATCAATATTGAGATTAAAAAGTCCCCACATATTACTACCAAGTTCTTTCGTACGACTCATAAGTTCGTATGCAATATATCTATCATTTTGCTGAAAATGCTGTGGTCTTAAAAAAAGACCTTCTTTCCAAACTACTTTTAATTCCATTATTCGGCTTCTTTAATAGAATAATCTTGAATTTCCAACTCAACATAGTTATAAGATTCTTCATCAAGATTTATTACGTATCTCCATGTAGAATTTGCATCAAGTTTCCTAAAACTACCAATAATACCAAGGAATTTAGCCTTGTCACTGAAAATAATTTTATAGTTTTGTTCTTCATTTGGGATGATGACATGTTTGTTTTGAGAAATTAAATCACTATTTAATCGATCTTTACCATTGTCTACAAGTGTCCAATAATCTAACTTTGAAAATTGCTCTGCAGAATCTAGTTCATAAAAATTTAACATCAAAGGAGAAGAAACATTATCGCTATCCAAATTAATCTCATTATGACTTTTAATAACTAATTCTAAATGTGTTGGTTTAGCTGCACACCCACTTACTATTGTCATTAACAAAAGAGCAGTACATACATGTAAAATAATTTTTTTCATTATTTATCCTTTATATTATTCGTATGTAAATTTAAAGAGTATAAAGTATTTTCATACTCTTTGGTAAAATCTTCTTTAATCATTTCGATTCCTTCTTCAGGTCTATCATTTAACCTATGAAACATATTCTCATAAGCTTTCCACATTAATTGTGCTTTTGGTAAAACACCACGTAATACTCCAGTAGATTCAAATCTATATTCTAGATTTTTTGGTGAAAACTTTGACATTGCAACTTTCATAATATTTTTTGTTGATCTATGAAGTGCAATACAATGTGAATCCAGTTCTATAAAAGACTCTTTCATAGCATCTGATATTTTCATCATGCCTAACAATCCATTACTATTTTTATTTTGTAAAAGTTTTAAAGCATTACTACCTAATTTAATAGGATTCGTCTCTTTTGTATCGAGATAACTTGAAGAAATGTGTAAATCTTGTTTAGTTCTTTCTTTTATACTTAAAGAATTTTTTAAATAATCTAATGAGCATAATATTATTTCTCCAAGTTCATTTATCAATATATCTCTATCTTCTTGTTCAAGAGATGATATTTGAATTCCAAGCTTAGATTCAAGAATAGCTATAGAACTGAGAATATTGGCAGGAACTTCCTCAGAAGTAAACTCTTTTTTTACTTCAACCGTATTTTTACTCTGATTAGAATATACTGGCATACCTACATAGTCTTGAGAAAACTCACTCATTACATCTACGCTAATCTTTTCTGTAGATTCCTGTATATTTGTAACGTTTAAAAAATCATCTATACTACTCTCTTGATTATCTTCATCAATTACTACATCAATAAATGCAGCATTGTTATCAATATCACTTTCAACTTGATACTCTGTTAGAAAATCATCATTAGGTATAATTTGATCAACTGTAAGTTCTTCTTCAAAGCTACTGATAATATCATCTTCTGAATAATCATTATTTGAAAATCTAGCTTGTAACTCATGATCTCCAATTATAAAAACATCCGAGGGGCTAATTTTAAAAGGATGCCCTTTTGGAAGTCTTTTGTAAGGATTTTTTAAAAATGTCCCATTAGTACTTTCATCAACTATAAAATATGTACCATGCTTACTTATAACTCTTGCATGTCGACCTGATATGTAACTATTGAGATCATTTAATATCCAATCACAATCATCATTTCGGCCAAGAACACCACCATTTTCATTAAAATGAAAATTTTTCTTTTTTGGTACACTGCGTCCACTTTTTACTATATCAAATATTAATTTCATTTTTTTTCTACTTTTAATGCTGTTTTTTCTGGTTTAACTTGATAAAGTGGTTTATAAGTTTCCTGAATTGATGAACACCCAGTAAAACACATTATCAATGTTGTTAGCACTATAAATTTAATTTTCATTCTTACTCCTTTGTTGTTTGTTTGAGCTCAGGTGTAGCTTTAATATATATATTATTCGACTCATCTATACAAATAGTAATCGTTTTTAAAACTTTTTTCTCTATTGTAAAATCCAAAATTACTTTTGATAAGCTAGGCATAATATTTGTATTTAGAATTAGTTCAATGTTTCTTGCGCCTGTGTCTTTTGTGTTTGATAAAAAGACAATATAATCTAAGACTTTGTCTTCATACTTAAGTTTTATATCTCTACTTGCTAATTTTTCTTCTATTGCATGAAACTTCAATGTAACAATTTTTTTTATTACCTCATCACTAAGATTAATATATGGCACGACGTTCATTCGACCTAAAAGGGCCGGTTTTAAGTAGGATGATAATATTGGATTTATTTCCCTTACTAAATCTTCCATATTTATCTTTGGATTTAAAGAACATAAGTGTGTTATTTCTTCTGTTGCTAAATTTGAAGTCATGAATATAACTGTATTTTTAAAATTTATTTCTCTACCTTCTCCATCATTCACAACACCACCATCAAAAACTTGATAGAAAAGGTTCAAAATATCAGGATGAGCTTTTTCAATCTCGTCTAAAAGTACAACAGAGTATGGTTTAACTCTTACAGGATCAGTTAATTGACCTCCTTCACCATAGCCAACATAGCCAGGAGGAGAACCTATTAAGCGAGAGAGTGTATGTTTTTCTTGAAACTCACTCATATTGATTGTAGTTAAAAATTTGTCGCCACCAAACATCATATTTGCTACGTTACGTGCGGTTTCAGTTTTACCTACACCACTTGGTCCAACTAGAAGAAATACACCTGCTGGTGCATTCTCATTTTTCAAACCTGCTGTAGAAATTTGTAAGAACCTACTAAGATAAGATAGAGCATTATCTTGTCCTATTATCTTCTCTTTTAATGTCTCTCCTAAAGATAGAACTATTTTTGTTTGCTCTTGAACCATTGAGCCTAAAGGAATTCCTGTCCAAGAAGAGATAACTTCTGCAACTTGATCAGATGTTACATTCTCAAAAATATAATTTCCATCTTTTTGTAAGATTTGAAATTTTTCTCTCTCTTTAGCAATTAAAGCAATTTGATTTTCCTCACGTAAAGAAGCTATTTTTTCTAAACTCTCTTTTTGCTTTTGCCAAGATAAAGAAATTTTCTTGACTTCTTTCTCAAAAGCTTTTTTTTCTTTTGAAAGAGCAATTATTTTTTTTGAGTAGTCTTTGAGTCCATTATTACTATCTCTTTGTAAGGATTCTATAGTGCGTTCTAAAACAATTATGTCTGTTTCTATTTTTTGAAGAGTATATGGCACATTACTTTTTGAGATTTTCACATTTGCACATGCTGTGTCTAAGACATCAATAGCCTTGTCTGGGAGTTGTCTTCCAGTTATATATCGTGCTGAGAGTGTTGCTGCTGCTACAAGTGCCTGATCTTCTATATACACACCATGTTCTTCTTCGTATTTAGTTGCTATACCACGGAGAATAGTGATAGAATCTTCTATACTTGGTTCCAAAATATCAATCTTCTGAAAACGTCTTGAGAGTGCAGGATCTTTTTCAAAATATTTTCTATATTCTAGCCATGTAGTGGCAGCTATTGTTCTAAGATTTCCCCTTGCAAGAGCAGGTTTGAGAATATTTGCTGCATCACTACCACCTTCATTACCTCCTGCACCAATTAAAGTATGTGCTTCATCTATAAATAAGATTATAAATTCTGTACTATTTTGAATCTCTTTGATTAAACTCTGTAAACGTCTTTCAAACTCTCCTTTTACACTAGCTCCTGCTTGAAGAGCTCCTAAATCTAGAGATAATAATTTTGCACCATAAAGATAATTTGGAACTTCATGATTTATGATTTTTAATGCCAACCCTTCAACAACTGCTGTTTTACCAACACCTGCTTCTCCAACAAAGATAGGGTTGTTTTTACGACGACGCAATAAAATATCAATAGATTGCTTAATCTCAATCTCTCTACATAAAACAGGATCTATTTTACCCTCTCGTGCAATTTGAGTTAAGTCAATTGTATATTTTTCCAATTCTGATGTTGCTACTGATGGATTTGTTGATTGAGATGGAGCTTTAACAACTTCATTTTCTATCTTACTAAATCCTATTAAAAGTTCTTTGACTTCATTTAAAGATACAGTCTCGAATAACTTAAGATAATTCATATTTATGTATTTCGAAGATTTATCAAATAGAGCATATAGAAGTGCGGCTTCATTAATTTTTGCCATTTCAAAAGCAACTTTTGAAATTATAAAAGCGTCTTCTATCCAAGATATAAGCAACGATGAAAATACTGGACTTGAACTTTCAGTAACTCCAACCTTAATACCAGAGACAACTGCCTTATGCATATCTTGATAACTAATATTGTATTGTTTTAACAACTTATTTAATAAACTATTTTCATTTTCAAGCATGACATATAGAAAATCTTCCATGAGAATTTCATTGCCACCCCTAGATATACACCTTTGTGCAGAATACTCTAAGTCTGATTTTGTTTGAATATCTAATGTCTCTATTAATTGTTTTAACTCTAATTTCATTTTTTTCCTTAATTACTTACTATAATTTTCATTTCACTCTCAGGAACACCAAGAAAACTATTTATTCCTAAATATTTTGTAGACAGCGAAAGAGGCTGCACCTCATTTTTCTGAATTCCTAAACAAAGCTCATACTCTAATGGATCACTTAATGCTAAATGAATCAAGCCTTTAAGCTCTTTTAATTTTTCACCTAAAATACTATAATCAAGCAAGCCCATCCAAGGTATATTTTTAAGTAAAATTTGAAATTTTGCACTTTTTGTTTTTATACTATCACCTAGTAAGAAGTCATTTGACAATGTGCACTTTCTATTACCTAAAGAGACTCTTTGCCATGAAGGAATAGTTGCATTCATGGCAATAAATTGAATTATTTCAATGTCATAATGCCCAAAATAATGACGCAAAATTGAAGTCAAAGTGCCTGCAGATTTCTGTTTCATACTCAAAAAACCAACATAGGGCATTAGCTTTTTTATGTTTAACTTAGAATTTTGAATTTGTTCTTTGGAATATAAGCCTAATAGACTAAGAATATAATTTGAAAACTTATCTTCTAATCTATCTGTATATTGAACATAATATCTTTGTTTTACCCAAATCACATAAACCATTTTATGAAGATGGTGATTGAAGAAATTTATAAAGTTGCTCAAAATTTCATCTTCACTATGACTCTCTAAAATCATTTCGGAATAGTGAGAAGGTAAAGGTGAAGATGAACCTGCTAAAGAAAGAAAGTTCAATGTTATCTCTACACAAGTTCCTTTAGTACTTTCAAAAAATTCTAATTTAGAAATCTCTGATTTTGCGAAAGAAAGGCTTGGATTTGTTTTAAACCTCAAACGCTTATATAAAGATTCAAAACTTTCATTCGGATATTCATTGTGAAAATGGGTTACTACTATACGTATACATTGATAAAAAGAATACTTTCCTATAGATGTATTCAATTTTGAGTTAAGTTCAATCAGATTCATTTATAAAATTTCCTTAGAACCTATTTTTGGTGCCCATTCAAATATTTCATAGTTTTGAACATTTACAATAAGTTTGTGAAATGAATTTATATTAGAATAAAGTGCTAAAAACTCATTTATTACACAGCCTAAAAGATATACTTCTCCTACACAAATAAACTTAGTTGAATCAATGATAATTTCTGTTTCTGTTCCCCTAATAGGTAATCCCTCAAAAATCATTTCACTTCTTCTACTAGACATAGAGATTAACCCACTCAACATAACTTCTGTTTTCTTTTTTTGCTTTAAGTCATTTTCTCCAAAAAAATCATATGTTTTAAGCATCATTACCAATGTTTTAATATTGTCTAAGGAAAGATAGTTAAGGGACATATTTGATATAACTTTCCAAAGAAAATCACCACCAATAGGTGGTGGATATGATATTGAAGGTATCGTGATATTCTTAAAATCCAATCTATATGAACTAGGATCTGGAACTGAAATAGAGCCCAAAGGAATAGTAATAGGAATGTTTTTATTTGTACATAGCATTTTGACTGACACAACTGCATTATTATGTTCTAAATTTTCAAACATTCCATGTGATGAAGAAAAACGTAAATATGTATCTGTACGGTTTAAATTATCATTTAATTTGACTCTTTCTGAATAATATTCTTTGTTCTCATCAATATAAGCAAATGATTCAAAAGGAGTATAGTTTTGATATTCATTTTTACTCTGAACCCAGCCTCTAACATTCAAAATAGAAAAAACTTCACTTTGGTGTCTTTTAACTTCAGAAGGCGAAACTAAATATTCGTCTTCAAATTCAGTTTTACGAATCGGAACCGAATCACTTTCAAAAAGGTTAATGATAGGCGTACTATAAAGAGAAAAATCTTCTTTAGCTGGTGTTTGTGTTGTGCTAAATTGTTTGCTCAAAGTAATTTTCAGACTTAATTTAGTTGATTGCTTTAGAACTGAAGAAGATAGTTTTTGAACATCTTTAAGATTTAAGATATCAAGAAATAGATATTTGTCTTGATAGCAAAAATACTCTTGTAAAATCATATATCCATCAAATACATTACTAGGATACGGAACCATAGCATCTGAAGGGCTAAAGCCTACACGTTTAATAGAATGAAGTGGTAATGTTAAACTATCAATATCAATATCATCACTATCTTTAATTTTAATTTCTATTTTTTCCACATACTTATTTAGATATAGATAAAGCTCTCTCGCCATAAATTTTGAACCAGCAAGAAAAAGTCTTAATGTTTCAAAAGTTATATCTGAAAGATTTCCTTGGGCAGTCATGCCAAGGTGAAGTTCAATTGAACTGTTTTGCCCATATGTAGTGTAATCCACATCAAGTAACTCTAGTGGCATTACATTCACTTCGTAACATGTCTTAAACTTACATATAACACCATCAGAAGACTTTTCTGAAAGCACTTGTGTATTTTTAGGCATTATAATGTTTTTAAGACCACTCTTTATAGCATTGAATTGAATAATTGAATATGAAGGTATAGGACGCATATAGTTTGGCCATAATAATTGAACAAGACTATGAGAAACTTCTGGTAATTCTTCATCAAATTTCTGATGTAGTCTCCCTGTTAAATATGCAAAACCTTCAAGCATTCTTTCAACATCTGGGTCTTGCCCTTCTTTTGCTAAAAAAGATGAAAGTCCTGGATGTTCTTTTGCAAACTCTACCCCATCAGTACGTAGAGCATTCAGTTCTCGTAAATAATAATCCTTAGTCTTCATCTTTGTATACCTTAACTTTGCCATTTGATAATAAGTCAGCTCTAAAGTTGACTTTGTGACTTTTACCTTCAACAAGCAAAAAGCCCTCTACATGAATATCCATTTTATTCATATTTAAATTGTTTCTAGAAACTCCCACTCTTGTGTTATATAGTCTAGGTTCATATTTTTTAACACACTTTTCTAAGCTATCTTCTATTAATTCAATAGAGTCTTTTAAACTCAAATGTGCATTATTTAAGTCTGGTCTTCCATAATCTTCAACTGTTTCTGAACTACCAGCATTTGTTGAAAATATACGCGAAAGATTATTTGCTATTGACTGATATATTGCTTCTTCGGATGAGACATATTTACTAGAAGAGTTAGCTTTTGTTAACCTCTCAAATATGCTACCCGCGTACATGTCACTATTCCTTATCTAACTTACCGACAAGAGAAAGTTCAAAACTTGCTCCCATATATTTGAAATGAGGTTTTAAAGACATTTTTACTCTATACCAACCTGGTTCTCCAGCTACATCTTCGACAAGGATTTTTGCACTTTTGAACGGTCGTTGACTTCTAATCTCAGCAGATGGATTCTCTTGATCTGCTATGTATTGTTTAATCCACTTATTAAGTTCTCTTTCTAAGTCTGCACGTTCTCTCCATGAACCGATATGTTCACGTTGTAAAATTTTAATATAGTGAGACATACGAGTAATAGCAAATAAATAAGGAAGTTGCGTACCTAACTTATAATTTAGCTCTGCATTTTTACCTTCTTCTGTATTTGCAAATATTTTTGGTGCTTGCGCAGAATTTGCTGCAAAGAAAGCTGCATTATTACTACCTTTTCTCATAGTAAGTGGAATAAAACCCTGCTCAGAAAGTTCATATTCACGTCTATCAGACACAAGTATTTCTGTAGGAATCTTCATCTCAATATCTCCCATACTATCAAAAGTATGAACTGGTAAATCTGTTACTGCACCACCACTATTTGGTCCAATAATATTCGTACACCATCTATAGTTTGCAAATGAATCTGTTAAACGAGAAGCGAAAGCGTAAACAGTATTTCCCCACAAGTAATCTTCGTGACTTTCTGACACATCTTCTCTATAGGCAAATTTATTTACTGGATTATCTTCTGGATCATATGGAGCACGAAGCAAGAAACGAGGAAGAGTAAGCCCAACATAACGAGAGTCTTCATTTTCTCTAAAACCTCTCCATGCAGCAAATACAGGAGAACTCATAACATCTTCTAAATCTTTGAGGTCAGGTAAACCTTCAAAGCTATCAAGACCAAAAAACTTTGGACCAGCAGAAGAGATAAATGGAGCATGACTCATTGCAGCAATTGAAGCTACCTTAGATAAAAATTTCATATCTACATTTGATGGTGCGAGTTGATAATCTGCAATAATAGTACCTACTGGTCCTCCACCAAATTGTCCATAACCTGATGTATATATATGCTTATAAAGACCTGACTGTGTGATATCTAAACATTCTTCAAAATCATCTAGTAGTGCTTCTTTAGAAACATTAATAATCTCCATTTGAATGTTTTGTCTAAAATCAGTTCTTTCTACTAGCATATATAAACCACGCCATCTTGATTCTAGTTCTTGAAATTTTGCATTATGTACTATACTATCCATCTGAGTAGATAATTTTGCATCAATTTCTGCAATCATACGATCAACAATCGCTTTGTTTATTTTTTCAGATTCATTTTTAGTTTTTAACATCTCACCAATAAGTGCACCCACTCCTGACTTAACGATATCATATGCTTCATCTTCCCTAGAAATACTAGTTTGTGAAATAATACTATCAAGAATACTTCCGTTTACTGTTGCCGAACCTTGTTCTTCTAATGTTTGTGTTGACATATTTTTTCCTTTACTCATTAATGCTTAATTCATCTAAAAGCTTTGCTCGCTCACCTTCATCGCTAATAGTTTTTTCTATTGCTTTTCTAAAAGCGGGAACATTACCAAGAGGACCTTTTAGGGCAATTAGAGACTGACGGAGTTCCATTAGTTTCTTAAGTTCATCAACACTCTCAACGATACTTTCTGGAGAAAAATCTTTCATACTATTAATGTCTAAATTAATATTTAATGATGCCCCTTCTTCTTCTGTTAGCTTATTATCTACACTAAATGATAAAGACAAGTTTTGATGTTTTAGAACATCATTAAAGTTATTTTTATTAATGCTTATAACTTTTTTATCTTCAACAGGCATTTCTTCTTCATCTGGGTTAAACACACCCAGTACAGTAATCTTATATGGAATTTCAATCTCTGCAGACTGATCTCCTGTTGCAGGCTTGTATGTGACGTTAATTCTTTCTTTTGGTGATTCTGATTGTTTACTCATTTTCTTTCCTTTTAAATTTTAATTTCTAATGCTTCTTCAGCATCAATTTTACATAAGTTTGCATATGCTATTTGTAACTCTTCCACATCTACTTGTGTACGATTAAAGCTTAAAAATAGCGTTAGTACTTTTGCTGATAACTTTGGATTCCATTCATCAAGTTTGTGTACTTCTATCTCTTTCCTTAAATCTTCTACAAGTGCCAATGTAAGTTCATTTTTCCCAAATTCTTTTGCTAGTTCTGCATGTGATAAACGCCAAAAGAATTTATCTTCCTTGTTCAGTGCACTAGCATAATTATTTTGCAATATTTTCATAGCCTCCTTAATGTTTTTTTTCTTCGCAAGTAAATAACATGCTTCTACTATTTCTTCACGATTGTCATTTTGCTGATTTTCATTTCCACCAAATTCTAAAGAACCAGAACTTTGAGCTAACCACTCTTTTACTTTTAGACAAGCAAAAGGAGTAGAATCTCTAAAACTTAGATCTAGTATTTTTCTGTCTGCATTCACATAGCTAATCAATGCATTTTTAACTTCTAATGCTGCTGATGTTTCTCCCATTGCAGTCAAAATATTAAACGACATATAATGTCCATCTAACCAAAATGGAGAAAATGAGATAAGTGATTCAACTTTATCTAATGCTTCAACATACTTCTCTTCTGAGTATAAAATTTCAATTTCATCAACACTTTCTTGAGAAGGTGCATTAAGAGGTGTTTTACCGCTTTCATTCATAGGTAAACCATCTGTTTCTAACCATGACAACATTCTAGTAAGACGTATGGCACCCAAATTTCCAGGTTCTTTTTCTCGCCAATAGTTATGTAATAGGGTCGCATTCTTTTTCATTGCACTTAGTAATTTAGCCGCATCACTATCAGATGCTATCTCACTTACCTCAGATGATGTCGATGTTGAAACTTCTCTCTTTTCTTCAGTTTCCTTTTTTTGAACTTCTTGTGCATCAATAACTCGTTTTAATGCTCTTTGTATTTTTGAAAATAAAGTCTTTTCTTCCTCTGTCGTCAGTGAAAAGTTTTTTTCTAACTCACCAAAAAAATCAAAAAACTTCTGATACTCTATTTGTGCAGATATATTTCCACTTTCATCTAAAATATCCTCATTAAGTTGCTCTTCTAACCAATTTATAGAACTAATCTTTACTTTTTTAGATTTTGGAAATAATGCATCTTTATGTGTGTTCAGTAGAGTATTAAAAACAGGTAAAGCTTTTTCTAAACCTACCCATGATTCTCGTTTCCATAAAGAGTATGTCCACCAGCATAAAATTTTTACATCTTTAGTATGCTCACACAAAAGACTTTCAGTTGAATAAGAGACTTTATTCCAGTCCGTTTCCATATTTTCTAATATATTTTTTGATTTATCTATTTCAGCTTCTACTTCTAAAAATAGATCTTCATATTTGTAATCACTTCCACATGGATAATCTAGGCTAATATTATCTAGTATATTTAACGACAAATTTACACCTTTACAAATAAATCAAATATTATTAATATTCACTAAAAATACTTTTTTTTTATTTTTTTTTATTATTATAGATTTGGATACTACCAATTATCAGCTTTATAAAAACTTTTATTTACAAAATATGTATATAACAAATCTTAAACAGTGAGATAAGTGTATCGTATAGTTACACAACTAAATTTTTTTATGTTTTTTTATGAATATGTTATTATATATTATTTTTATTTAAATAGTATTATAGAAATTGTTCTTTTTAAAGGTAAAATATGGGAAATGAGTACATAGTAGTAGAAGATGGCGTCATTAAGTGTGAGCATGGTGGAAAAGTCATCTTAAAATCTACAGTACCCAACCACGTCATAGGAGGGAAAAAACCTCTTTACGATAAAGACCTTCTCAACGCAGCTATATCGGGTTGCCCAAATCCTTCTCCTAATGGTGGACCTTGTACAAAGGTTGTCGCGATAAGTTCTGCTGTAACAGAGAGTAATGTTGCCAACCAAGGTACAAACTACCTCCTCCGAACAGATGGCTGTAAAACAGATAAAGGTGTCGCGGTTATACTAAGTGACCCAGGACAAGCAAACACTAAAGTACCTGTAAAATCTAGTGGCAGTACTATGGATGTAACAGTGCAGGCATTAAAAGATGCAAAACTTGACACAAAAGAAAATCTAAAAAAAGAGAGACATCGTATTTATCCCTTAAGAGCCAGCGCAAATCATGCAAGAGCTTTAAGAGGAGCAAGAGACTTTAAAATCCTTTCTAATTTTCACTCTGTAGCAAATGGAACATACAAAAAAGACAAGGTTCTTACCTCTACAGATGCTTATCTGTATGTGACAGATAAAAAGGGAACGAAAGAGTATAAAGTCATAAACCGTGGAGACATCTTTAACCCACAGATGTACATGGTGCAGTTTAAAGATACAAAAACTAAAGTGCTTCGCCGTTATATTCCCTTTTATGAAGAGAGTGGAGAGTTAGAGTTTGTTTATAGTAATGTAAAACTCAAAGATGCAGAGAGAAAAAAGTTTAAATCTACTGTTATAACAATAGAGAGTAAAAAAAATAGTTGCGTTTTTCATCATAAAGAGTACTCTAAAAATATAAAACTCTCAGAGAAAATCTTGAAAGAACATATTTACTCTGCTAAAGATATAAAAGAAAATAGTAAATCAAGAAAGTATCTCTCTACAATTATATTTTTAGATGACCCTATAGGTGAAGTAGAAGACCTCTATGAAGAAATGCATAGTAACTTTTATCGTGCTTATTCGCATAACAAAACATTTATTGATAGAGTAAAGGAGCGTAACACGTATGCCTATAGTGTTGCAAACTTTATGGATGAACTTGAACTATCTTCAAAAGAAAAACTAGAGAGAGAAAAAACAAAGAAAAAACTTTCAGAAGCTTACGATACTTTAGTTGAAGGTATGAAAAAAGAGTTTCTTCCTTACATCATACAAACTTGTAAAGACCGAAGCTATACATGGAGTGTTCCAAATAGCCATAACACTAGTAATCGAGGTCATACACCAAGTGTCATAAACACTAAAAGCATGCTTGTCAGACTCAATGGCTTTATAGAATATGATGCTGCAATGAGTTACCTTAATGACGTAAGGCTCAACGCTTCGTTTTTACTCAAGTTAAGATATAAAGGCGGTCGTAGAGGAAATGGAAATTTTATGCATTATAATGCATTTGATGGAAGAACAACAGAGTATTTAAAAGAAAAGTGTATTGTTGAAAGTAAAAGTCATAACTATCTCTGTTTAGGTAAAAATGCAACGAAGTATGACTCTAAAACAAAAATTCTCAAAGATCTACCAAAACAGAATCAGTATGAAGAAAGTATGAGAAAAAATCGTGCAGAAGTAACAGCACTCACACTTTTTAGTCTTTATTTTAGCGGCAAACACGACATTAGCTTACAAGGAAAGTACAAAGATGCAGCTGAAGACTTTCACTACAATCTTAAAATACTTAAAGCGCATCCTGAGTTCGATGAAGATGTTCAAGATGAGATTAATGATAAGCTTGAGAGTAGTGTATATAGAACTCTTTTTCAAAATGCCAAAGGAAAGAGAAACGATACTTTTATAGACGACTATGCAGATTTAGATACCACCGCTAAGTATTGTGCTTATTCATGGAAGAAAAAAGGACATATTTCAGAGTTTAAAACATTAGTTCCTAGAGAGGAGACATTTGATTTCTTTTTTGCTGATACCAAAAAATCACCTGAAGCATTAAGCAAAACACTCTCTACTAAACTCAAAGATTCAAACTTAAAAGATCTACTACAGGCTTACAGTGAGTTAAAACGAACAGACTTTGAGACAGTAAAACTCTTTTTAAATATAGCTTATTCACTTACTGCAAGTAGAACAATGTTTGATGCAGAAGTTACACAAACTTCTCCTTTTAACAAAAACAGTGCTGTCATAGACTTTCTAAAAGGCTTGTCTACTACTCTTCAAAGCATTGATGCAACTGAGCATGAAAAACTTTATGCAGAAGGTATTTTTACTCTTTATCACCAAAGTCTTCATAGCATCATCTTACATTCTCAAATAGAAGGTTTATACAATAGTGATAGTTTCAGCGTACGAAAAACAAACGCCAATAACTTTTTAACTGAACTAGCACCACAAACAGAAAAAGAGTATCAACTTGAACTCTCAAACCTAAACGATGGTAATATCAGCGAAGACTTAAAAGTCAAAAAAGCCCACGAGAAACTTTTTGAGCAGTTAAAAGCACTAGATGGGATAACGAGTCAGGTTCATGGAGCGGAGGATAAACAGAGAGCGAAAGAGGAGAGTACAAGAGGAAGAGAAGCAAAAACTGAAAAAGAGTGGACAAAAGTTGTTAGAAAATCAAAACCCTACAAACTCTCCATCTCCACAATGAAAGGTCTAAGCTTCTTCGTAACTCTCTTTACAACAGGAGACGCGCTTAAAACTTATAATAAAAACGACCTAAAAGCTCTTTTAGAGATAACAACAGGCATAAACTCTATAACTAAAACTGTGGTAGAGACAGGTACTAAAGTTTTACCAAGAAGTCAAAAAGCGATGGTAATGGTAGACTTTTTACTAGCGGAACACTCCATTCCTCAAAAGATTATTGCTAAACTTGCTATTCCTGCTGTTATTGTTGGTGCATACTATGAGGTGGAAGCTTTAGATAATGAAGATTATGATGCTATGCTTATGATTAGCACAAAAGCAGCTATAACTGTGGCTTTGGCATTTGTATCAGGCATTTGGATAGCTGCTGCTGGGTACATTGCACTTGAGATTTTATGGTATCTCTTCTCAAGTTATTTTATTGACTCAAGAGTCGAAGTGATGATAGAAAAATCTCTCTTTTACCAAAATGGTCGCAGACCTTATATACTAGAGAGTTTAAGTACAACAAATAAACAGTACTATATTCGTCGTGGTTATCGTGATGCTCTCATGTCGGCAAAAGACATAACAATGATTGGTGGAGCTAAAGCTGTAAGAGATTTTATTTATAAAAACTATGAAAAGAATAAAAAAGATTTACAAACAGCTGCAAGATATGAGTTTAGTGAAATACTAAGAGCTTTGAAAAACATCAGCATAAAAGTAGAAAAAATTCCTACTCATAATTATTATAATGAATATATTAATAATTATCAGCAAACTATAGACCTTAATCTTAATGGTCATATTCGTGTTAACAAAGAGTATTATGATGAGATGCGAGGGGTTATCTATCTTATAGAAGATAATAACTATTCGGATTATACTTTCATAGATGCAACTGAAGCTACAGACAAAGACAAAGATAAACTCATTGATATATTTGAAAGTTTCAAAAAAGATGTCTCTTCTAATAAGCTAGAAGAAGCTAGTAAAAAAGATTATCATATTTTAATTGATAGTGGTGTTAATGGCGTTACTTCAATAAAATACAAACTTGGCATCGAGTATTACTACCGTACTGAGTATATAGGTAACCAGTTTGTTAAGAAAATCAACTATTATTTAGATGAACTTATACCTACGCCATTAAGTTCACAAGATATAGAACTATTGAAATAAGGAAAATGAAAAATGAAAAAATTGTTTAAAATATTTATACTGCTTAGTTTATTTTCAACTCAATTACTGTTTGCAAATAGTGCAGCTCAAGATGCACTTGACAAATCAACTATGTATTATGAAAAACAAAACTATAAAGAAGCATTAAAATGGGCAAAAATCTCTTTTGAGGAAGAAGAATCCAAAGAAGTGGCTTTCAATATTGGATTGACTTACAAAAACTTAAAAGATTATGACAATGCCATCAAGTGGTATAAAAAATCCTTTGATATGGGAAATTCAGATGGAGGGGTAAACCTAGGCTTATTGTACGACGAAGTGCTTAAAGATTATCAAAATGCTATAAAATGGTATAAAAAAGCTTACGAAATGGGTGATATCGAGGGGGGGTATAACCTAGCAATGCTATATGACGTAGATAAAAAAGATTACAAAAATGCAATAGAATGGTATAAAAAAGCAGCCGAAAAAGGACATAAAAAAGCTATAAATAATCTTGGTGAAGTTTACCATGATTTAAAAGATAATATCACTGCATCTGCATATATTTTAGCAGGAATAGAATATGGATATGATAAAAAAGAAACTTTTGAATATTTGAAAGATACTTGGAAAATTACAGAGGCAGAGCTAAAAAAAGCCTATGAACTCCAAAAAACTTTAGACATCCCTAAACACTACACAGGCGGCATAGAGTAAAGTTATGTCGGCACTTCCAAATATATTTATAGACTCACAATCCACACTTTATTTTTCGCACGTAACGAATAATATTGTACTCACAGCATAAGGAAAAAAAATGAAAAAATTATTGAAAATATTTGTACTACTGCTTATATTTAGTTCACAGTCTATTTTTGCAAATAGTGCAGCTCAAGATGCACTTGACAAATCAACAAGTTATTATGAAAAACAAAACTATAAAGAAGCATTAAAATGGGCGAAAATCTCTTTTGAGGAAGAAGAATCCAAAGAAGTAGCTTTTAATATTGGGTTTGCTTATGAAGAATTAAAAGATTATGACAATGCGATTAAATGGTATAAAAAATCTTTTGAGATGGGAGAAACTGATGGGGGGGTAAAGTTAGGTTTATTATATAAAAAACAAAAAGATATTGACAACGCTATTAAATGGTACAAAAAAGCCATCCAAAAAGGTCATATAGATGCAAGAAAAAATCTAGGACTACTTTATCATCAACAAAATGACAATTTAAATAGTGCAACCTACATGATAGGCATGATAGGACATCCTTATACAAAAGAAAGAGTCTTAGGACTGTTACGTGATGACTGGAAAATAGACGAAGCCACTATAAAAAAAGCCTACGAACTCCAAAAAACTCTAGTTCCAAACCCATACACAGGCGGCATAGAATAAAGTTATGTCGGCACTCCAATCACAACATAAGGGAAAAAAATGAAAAGATTACTTAAATTATTACTATTAGTGAATGTACTATCCATCCAAATAGTATTTGCACATACTGTATCTCAAGAAGCACTTGATAAGGCAACAATGTATTATGAGAAACAAGATTATAAAGAAGCATTAAAGTGGGCAAAAACCTCCTTTGAAGCAAAGAAATCCAAAGCAGTAGCCTTTAATATTGGATTGGCTTACAAAAAATTAGAAGATTATGATAATGCCATCAAATGGTATGAAAAATCTTTTGAAATGGGATACCCAGGAGGGGGGCTTAATGTAGCTTTGCTCTACGAAAAGAAATTCAATAATATTGCTAAAGCAATAACATGGTATAAAAAAGGTATTGAAAAAGGGCAATTAGGCTCTTATGACAATATCTCTTTAATCTATCATAATATTAAAAAAGACAACTTAACAGCGTCTGCTTACTATATTGCAACTATTGATAAAAGTTACTCAAAAAAAGATATTCTGGATTTTTTAAAAAAAGATTGGAACATAGATGAAGCCACCATAAAAGAAGCCTATGAACTCCAAAAAACTCTAGTTCCAAACCCATACACAGGCGGCATAGAGTGAAGAGTTATGTCAGTACTTCAATTACAGCATAAGGAAACAAATGAAAAAATTATTAAAAATATTTGTACTGCTGTTTATACTTAGTTTGCAAGCTGTTTTTGCAAACACTGCATCTCAAAATGCACTTGATAAAGCAACTACATTTTATAAAAAACAAGATTATAAACAAGCATTAAAATGGGCAAAAATTTCCTTTGAGGAAAAGAAATCCAAAGCAGTGGCTTTTAATATTGGGTTGGTTTACAAAAAATTAGAAGATTATGATAATGCCATCAAATGGTATGAAAAATCTTTTGAAATGGGAGATGTAGAAGGAGGACTCAATACAGCTCAACTTTATAAAAACAAATTTAATGATGTTCCAAATGCTATTAAATGGTATAAAAAAGTAGCCAAGAAAGGACATAAAAATGCTATAAACAATCTTGGTGAAATCTACCATGATTTAATAAAAGACAATATCACTGCATCTGCATACATCTTGGCAGGAATAGAATATGGATATGATAAAAAACAAACTTTGAAATATTTGAAAGATACTTGGAAAGTTACAGATGCAGAGCTAAAAAAAGCCTATGAACTCCAAAAAACTTTAGACATACCAAGACACTACACAGGTAGCATAGAGTAAAGCAATATTAGCACTTTATTTTTCGCACGTAACAAATATTTTGGAAGAAAATGAGTGTAATGAATGGGGATTGGTTGCGGAAACAGGATTTGAACCTGTGACCTTCGGGTTATGAGCCCGACGAGCTACCGAACTGCTCTATTCCGCGATATTTTGGTAGTTGAAGTAAATGTATATATAAAAGGCCAAGTAGCTAAAAAGCTACTTGTAGAGAAAGTTACAGACCTGTAACGTTTTCTGCTTGTGGACCTTTTTCGCCCTGACCAATTTCGTATGTCACTTTTTGACCTTCGTCTAGTGATACACGATCGTAACCATTGCTATTGATTTGACGAAAGTGTACAAATACATCTTTCCCGCCATCTTCTTGTTCGATAAATCCGAAACCTTTTTCGCTGTTGAACCATTTAACTGTTCCGTTTACTAATGTTGCCATTGTAACTCCTTGTTTGTTTGAGTACACCAAATTTACTTCGGTGGTAAAAATCTAATATAAAGTTTTCTTTTAGGATGAATGTACTGTCAACAAGAAGTTATCAATATAAAGCAGACTAAAGATGTAACTGGAATCATCTTTTCTTGAGCGCAGTATAGCTGAATAAAATACAAAGCACAAGGGGCATTTTAAATTACAAGCTTAATAAACATTAAAAGTGCTACAATTGCACAAAATAATAAAAGGTATATACTATGAAAATTGCTATCCCCGTTAAAGACGAAACGCTTACTTTTTTTGGTAATGCAGGGCATACTCCAAACTTTGCTATTTACACAATGAATGGGACAGGAATGTTCAAATCATTTGCATTAGAGGCAATTAAGAGTAACCCAAGAACAGACTTAGACCATGAGCATGAAGATGATGATCATCAATGCAATCATGGAGATAATGATGCAGAACATATTGCGCAACATGACAAGATGGGTGCACTTTTAGATGAGTGTGATTATATAGTGGTTTCAAGAGCTTGTAAAAATACTGCGAACACTATGAATCAACATAATGTAAAAATTATAAAATATAGTGGTGAAACTTCAAAAGCAGATGCAATTTTAAGAGAAGTTGCATCTCAGTTTATAAAATAAATCTATTATTTGTAAGTTTTTATGACTTACAAATAATGAGATACTCGTCTTTGTTATGAATGCAACGGCTCAAGCAAAAACAATTCAGCAATATTTTTACTCCGCTATTGGGATTGCCTTCTTCTCAGTAATTATGGGATTTGGATTAAAAATTGCCCTCTCTATGATTATTGGGAAGAGTGATTTAACACTTTACTATACAGCGATTGACATCTTCTCTTTCTCTCTTCTTATACTCATTGGTTTTCGCTCTTCTATGGTTGTAACATACAACAAACTCAAAGAAGACAATGCTATTATAAATATCTTTCGTTACTTTATCTTATCTGCATTACTTATTTCATGGGGATTTGTACTTCCTTATGTAAAACACCATTTTAATTTAGATATTAACTACTGGTACTTAGTAGCAACCATTATATCTATGAGTCTCTATCTCTACCTAAGCAATCAACTTGCAATGTATAGATTATATTTACTCATGAATCGAACAAATTTTTTAGAACCTTTGCTCTCAATACTTTGGTTTAGCATTGCGTTTTATATCTCTGGTGTTAAAGGGATTCAAGCACTGTTTATTATGAGTATAATGAGTTCATTTTCACTCTCACTCTATATCTATCTCTCTAAGAAAAAAAGTTCTAAAGAGCCTATAATTAAACGCGTTATACTCGATTCAGATATGCGAGTTTTCATCAAAAAATCACTTATATCTACACTTGAATTCAGCTCTGGTATGATACTTATTTACCTCTCTGTCTTTTTTTTTAACCACTACTACTCTATAGGTGAATTAGGTGATTTTCAAGTTGTAACGAAGCCTATCTTGATATATATGATTACTCTCTTTGTTTTTCCAGTATTTAGATTTTTACTTCCTGAACTTAGCAAGTTATACTATCAAAAGCAAAAAAATGAGATAAAAAAACTCAAAATTTGGTTTTATCGTTTTAGTTTTATTGTCAATCTCATTTTTGTTGCTTTTATCTACTTTTTTGGAGAGTATGTCATTACAATGATATTTCCACAGGAGTATCATGACGCTTATCTATATCTTTCACATTTAAGCTTCTTTTTTATCTTTATAATGCTCAATGCTTATCAGATTGCATTTATCAAAGCGAGTGGTGCTTTTAGTATGGCATTGTATATTCGTTTGAGTGGAATTGTCTTTTTTGTTCTCACATTTTATGTAACGCGAATGTTTTCAGAAAATTCAATATCTGTAATTTTCGGTTTGGATGTAGCTTACTTAGGAATGTTTCTATTTTCTTGGTTTGTAGAGAGAAGAATTATAAATGGTGCGGTCGGGGAGATTTGAACTCCCACACCCGAAGGCACAACGACCTCAACGTTGCGTGTCTACCGTTCCACCACGACCGCATAAAGTGTGGCTAAATTTCCTGCTCCTAAAAGGAGCAAGAATGAGGTATATTTAGTTAAATCGTAAAGATTACCCTAAATATGGGTTTGCGTAAAGAGCGATTAACGCGATTACTAGTGCATAGATAACTTGTGCTTCGATCATTGCAAGAGCGATGAACATTGTAGTCATAAGTTTAGCACCTAAACCTGGGTTACGTGCAGTACCAGCGATTGTAGCAGCAGCAGTATGACCCATACCGATTGCTCCACCTAATGCAGCTAAACCAAGACCAAGACCAGCAGCGATCATTGAGTAAGCTTTAAGAGTTTGGTTTGCAACCTCACCATCATTAGCGAATACAGCAGCTGAAAAAGCTACTAAAAGAAAAAGAATTTTTTTCATATTGTGTCCTTAAAATTATTACAATCACGTTCGGATAGCGTAACCTCATCATACAATGAAGCAACCCATACATAAATGCAAGGATTTCCCTACTAGAAATTGATAGCGGGAGTATATAGAAAATGTGCTAAAAAGTAGTTTAAACCTCTTATGCGCGACCCAAAGAAATTTTATTACCTTTAAATTCTAATATTTCTACAGCTATTTTATCACCTTCACTCACAACATCACTTACTTTTTCAACTCTTTCATCAGAAATTTTAGAGATATGTAAAAGTCCATCTGTTCCATCTGGAAGCTCAATGAAGGCACCAAAATCAACAATGCGTTTAACAATTCCTTCATATTTATCTCCAACTTCGTACTTTATTTTAGATACTTTTGGAGTGTTCACTATGCCATGAATATGCTCTTTTGCATTTTTCACGCCTGCTTTATTTTTACCAGTAATTTTTACTTTTCCATCTTTTTTGTCAATATCAATCGCTACTTCAAATTTTTCTATCATCTCGCGAATTGTTTTTCCAGCTTGTCCTATAATCTCACCAATGAAACTAGGGTCTATATGAAAAATATCTGTACTTGGTAAAACACCATCATTAAACTCTATCTTTTTTTCAGCTTCAAGCATAATGTCAATAATATGTGCACGTCCTTCTTTAGCTTGGTAAAGTGCTTCTTTGAGTATATTTAAAGAGATGCCACCAAGTTTAATATCCATCTGCATAGCAGTAATACCATCTTTTGAACCTGTCACTTTAAAATCCATATCGCCATCGTGGTCTTCAAGTCCCATAATGTCTGAGAGAATTGCGTATTTATCCCCTTCGCTCACCATACCCATAGCAATACCAGCAACTGTATCACTCGTATCAATATCTGCAGCACGTAACGCCATATATCCACCACATACCGTAGCCATAGAAGAAGAACCATTAGATTCTAAAATCTCCGAAACTAAACGTACTGTTTGACCATCTAAATTTACTATAGGCTCTAAGGCACGTTTAGCTAAGTTTCCATGACCAAGTTCACGACGCTTTGTTCCCATAATAGGAGAAGCTTCGCCTACGGAAAAACCTGGAAAATTGTAATGCACCATAAAGTTTTCATTTTGTGTTTGTGTATCTGTTAAAGACTCAAACATCTGCGCATCTTTTGGTCCACCCATAGTTAAAACAACTAAAGCTTGTGTCTGACCACGTGTGAAGAGACAAGATGCATGTGCACTTGGAAGAACATTTGTATCTATTGTAATCGGTCTTACTTGATTTAAAGCACGTCCATCTGCACGAACTTTATCATTTAAAATCTGTGAACGAACTTGCTCTTTTTTTACTCTTTCAATTGCATCTTTTAACTCTACTTCACTCTCCACATCTGCCCACTCTGTTTTTGTAAGTAATATACTTTTTCTTAGAGTTCTTAATGCTGTTGAACGCTCTGATTTTGCCATTTGATTCATTGCATTTGCTATGTCTGAGAGATGATTTTCTTTTACATAAGAGAGCATCTCTTCATTGATTACGTGCGCTTTTAAATCAAGTGCAATTGTTGGTTTTTTCAAAGCTTCAAATGCAACTTCATATTTTGCATTAGATGCAAAAAGCACCTCTTGCGTCTTCTCAAATACAGTGATAAGTTCATCTTCACTTATTGCATTTGAAATATGTGCGCTAAAAATTACACCTGACATTGTAGGATCTAACATAGGGTCTACCATCATTTCAGACATTTCTAGCTTTTCACCACCAAATGTACGCATTTCTATCATCAGTAAGTCATCTTTTGTTCCTGAGAGGTAAAGATCTAAAGTAGAATTTGAGAGTTGTGAAAGTGTTGGATTTAAAACTAACTCTCCCTCTACTTTTGCAGCACGAACAGCAGAAACAGAAGTATTAATATCAATATTTGATGTATATAGTGCAGCAGATGCCGCATTTAATGCAAGTACTTGTAAGTCTGACTCATTGTCAGCAGAAAACACCATAATAGTTATCTGCGTTGGATGCCCAAAACCTTTAGGAAAAAGAGGTCGTAAACTTCTGTCAACAATTCTTGATGTAAGTGTTTCAAAATCACTCGGCTTTGTCTCACGTTTGAAAAATCCTCCAGGAATTTTTCCAGCTGCATATGTTTTTTCTATATACTGCACAGTAAGAGGTAAGAAATCATCTTTGACGATTTCCGTTTCATCTATGACTACTGTTGCAAGTATTACCGTGTTACCTGATTTTAACCACGCTGCACCATCTGCTTGACGTGCCACATCATTAAAAGAGTATGACTCTTCTCTATTTTCTAATTCTAAACTTACATCATATTTCATTTATTTACCTCTAATAATTTTTCTATCTCTTCATCATCTATTTCTTCTAAATTTTTATAATAGAGTGGTGTTTCCACAAAATCTTCTATATCATAAAGAAAAAATACATCATCCACAAATGCTTCTAACTGCTCTAAAACATCACTTGGCAACACAGGAACTGCTATATAAACTGCCTTAGGCTTCTGTGCAAGAATCGTTTTAATTGCTGTCATGAATTTACTACCAGTTTCACTTCCTTCATCCACTAATAAAACAACTTTGTTTTTCATTGAGGGGAAAGGTTTGCCTTTTCTATACTGATAAATATGGCTAAGTATATCCTCTTCATGCTTTCTATGAGCTTCCCCATAAATATAATCGTACTTAATATCAAATGCTTCGACTAAGTGTTCGTTAATAACTATCTCTTCAGTTTCGCTTACTCTCGCGATTTCACACTCTGGATTATTTGGAGCCATAATTGGTGCTAAAAAAAGAATTTCTAGAGGATTAGAATATCTACCTTTTATGTAAGCACCAAGAGCTAATCCTCCTTTTGAAACAGAAACAATATTCCAGTTTTCCTCTTTGAACTTCTGTATAGGAATTACTTCAAATAATTTCTTTGCTGCATCTTCTCTATCTAAAAACATATGCTTGTATGTGTTCATAACTTCACTCCTTCTTATTTACTTTCTGGAAGTTTATACATTAAAAATGATGATGACTGTTCAGATTGCATCAGTGGCTTCAGAACTAAAGTTAAATAGATATATTTGTCATACACTGAAGAAGACTCTCCTGTATTAGTGAGTATTGGTCTATTATTTTCACTATAACGTATTCCAAAATCCCAACATCTTTTTTTATACATAAAACCTACACTCATGTTTTTTTTCTCTTGCGTCTCTATATCAAAATTGTAAATAGCAGAAAAAGAGTAATGCTTATTATAATTATAGGTTACACTTGATGTAAGATAGCTTGTATACCTCGGAACATCTAAAGTTGCTTCTTTAAAAGAGTCTTTGTAAAGGTGAGAGAGTGTAACACTCACATCGGGCGTAACTAAAGAGGCTCGATTAAATACTTTTGAAAAAAGTCCTTGGTCATAATTATAGAACATATTGTTATAAAAATGAAAAGTATCTGTAATTTTAATATCAAGTTCATTTTCAAGTTCTCCTAATCTATCTTCTGTGTCAGTATAGGAGAGTGTTTGAGCAAGACGATGATAAAGAATCTGGTTTGCAGAGGAGTCATAAAGATACTGAGTAAAGTCAAGCTGAAGTTCATCCTTAATATCAGAAATTTCATAAAATTCATATCCCTCTTTAACAGAGTCATTTGCGTCTATATAATCCTTATAAAATCCACTTTTAGAATCTGTTCCAGATCTATTGTAGGAAACTCCTAAACCTATCACATGACTTACTAAATCATATGCACGAACAAGTTGTGTAGAAGCTGAGAGTGTATGGTAGTTTCTTGCATAATAACCATTTTGATACACAACTCCAGCAACAGGTACTTCTTCCTCACCTGAAAACTTTGAATATTGCATATAAAGATTTGCTCTATATGCAATATTCAAATACTCATCAAAGAGTGATGTTTGAAGTGTTAAAGGAAAATTTATATTTGTTTGAAGAACTTTAGTGTTTTTTTCCCTTGTTATATTATTACTTTGTATATCCAATGAATAAAGAAGATGATCTTTGAGTAAGGTATCTAAATAGTAGTGATACTGAAATGTTGGAAGTTTTTGAGAAGTTGTGGCATTGCTAGCTTTTGTTAAATCTAAATAGTATTTAAAATATGCACCAAAATAATTATTTTCAGTATTGTAAAACATATTCATTCTTGAGAGCACCTGCGTTGCGGTTGCCTGATCTTCACTATTACTAGAACTCAAGTTAATATAATCAACATCATTCATATGATTTATGTCTATATACACACCTGATTGTCCACTAAAATTTGTTCCAAACCATTGATTGATGAAATCATTATTATCGTAGTTAAAATTAAAGCCATAGTGAGAATCATTTTGTAAGTTATTCTTATCAAAATAGTCTTGATTCTCTTTAAAATAGCCAGCAGTAAACTCTCCATGGGAGTTCTTTCCATCAACAAACCTAAAAGTCTCATATATACCCTTACCCCTAAATGTTCGTACTTGAGGTTTAAGTTCTAAATCCCACCAATTTTGCTCTGCAATATAGAGTGGTTGTTCATAGTAGATTCCTTCAGCTTCAGAAAATCCTATAGAGGGCATAAGCAGACCTGTTCTACGTGTTGTGTCGAGAGAATAACCAAAATAAGGTGTATAGAAAATTGGTATATCAGAGATATAAAGTCTTGCATTGTAAAGATTCATCCATTTTGAATCTTGATTATAATCAGAAGAAGAAAATTCTATAGTCCACAAAGGGTCAAGAGGATTACATCCACTTAATACACCGCTTGTAATCTCTATTTTTTCGTCTTTAGCTTCTCCCTCTTTTGCACTCATCCAAACTTTTGATTTTTTTTCTAGCATGTGAAAAGGCTGAAAGAACTTCTCTTTTTTTGCAATATTTAATCTTGCATACTTTCCCAAAACTTTATAATCTGACCCATGATTCACGCGAACATTATCAAAAAGTTCTAAATCACCACTCTTTCTATTATATAACGCTCGTTGTGCACTTAAAAAATAACCTTTGTAGACAACGCTCACCCCTTCAGAAGCTTCGACTGTAGTACCAAAGTTCTGTATAGATGATGCATATATTTCTATCTTCTCACTCGCTACAAGAGGTAAGATTGAAAAAATAAAAAGTAGAAAAAATTTAAGCATTTACAACCAAGGTTTTTGCTGTTTTGTCATGCCATGTTTGGCGAGCTGGGTCTAACATTCCCCATAAAAATCCTAAATAGAGTAGGAGCTCACTTATAACCCTAAAGATTGCGCGGTTTAAAGAAGCTGCAATGGATGGCTTTTGAAGTGTTCTTATCTCTATAACCCGAATTTTCATAGCTAACTTTCCTAGTGTCGCCCCATATTGTGTTAAAAAGAAGGTTTGATATATAATTTTTACAGTCATAAACTCTAAAACAAAACTATTGATAAAAGCTATAAGTTCTTCAATAGTCTGAGCATTGTCAAGAGAATTCCCTAACGCTATAATCAGTATAAGCGAGAGAAGCATTTCATCTATAAAAAATGCCGTTGCCCTTTTTTGAATTGAGGCTAGTTGAATATCTTCACGATGTAATAAATTTTCAATCTCTTCATTCAAAGTCATACTTCCTAAAGCGCTTGATAAGCGATGTCAGTTCTTAATTTTTTACCAACATAATGAACCTGACCACATCTTAAGTAAGCCCTATCTCTTGCTTGTTTAATAGTATCTCCCAATCCAACACACACTAGTACACGTCCACCATCAGCATAAAGAATTCCATCTTCTTGCGTCACACCCGCATAAGAGATATGTGTAAACTCTTCTATCTCATCATGGTGCACTTCATCCACTATAATTTCAGCAGGAATAGAATTTCCATATGGATAATTTCCACTTGCCATCACTATACCCACAGCATATTGCTTAGAGAATTCAACTTTAATCTCTCCAAGACGATTTGTTGCCGCTTTATAAAACATATCGCTTACTGATGAAGTCATAAGAGGCATCAGTATTTCACACTCTGGGTCTCCAAATCGTACATTAAACTCAAGAGTAATTGGCTCACCATTTACAACCATAATTCCTATGAAGAGTACACCTTCAAAAGGTGCACCCTCTTCTTGCATACCATCTAAAGTCGGACGAATAATTCTATCGCGAACTTTTTGATAAAGTTCTTCATTTACAAGAGGAGTTGGAGCATAAGCACCCATTCCACCAGTATTTGGACCTTGATCATTATCTAAAAGACGTTTGTGATCCTGTGCAGCTGGAAGCAGGATATAATCTTTACCATCACACACAGCAAACATAGAGAGCTCATATCCATCTAAAAACTCTTCTACGATTACTTTGAGGCCTGCATCTCCAAAACTTTTTCCGCTTAACATTTCTGAAATGGCTACTTTTGCTTCGTCATGGCTCTGTGCAATAATTACACCTTTACCACCACATAAACCATCTGCTTTAACAACTATTGGAACTGTGAGAGTATGTGTAAATTTAAAGGCATCTTCAATTGAATCAGTTTCGATGTAGCGTGCAGTCGGAATGCTGTATTTTGCAAGAAAGTTTTTCATATAAACTTTTGAACCTTCTAGTTGAGCTGCCTCTTTACTCGGTCCAAATATTGTAAGTCCGTGAGATTTGAAAATGTCGACAACACCATCAACCAAGGGAGCTTCAGGTCCTACTATAGTAAGTTCTATGTTATTCTCTTTTGCATATAGTGCTAATTCATTGTAGTCTTTAATGTCAAGATTTGTACCTAAAGTGTTTGTTGCACCATTTCCTGGTTGAAAAAAGAGCGCATGCGTCTCACTTTCATTTGATATAGCACGAGCGATAGAGTACTCTCTACCACCACTGCCTAAGATTAAAATCTTCATTTAATAGCTCCAAAATTGATAAAAATATATTCAAAAAATAATTAGTTGATTATACAAAAATGTTACTTGATTTAATTTTATAAAGGGGATATTAATCCAAATAGCCGTCACACAATTGGCTTGGTTCTAAAAGCCTAATTTGGGTGAAGGGAGAGTAGTCTAACGGCGACACTCTCTCGATAAGAGTAAACTTATCTCAAACGAGAGCATTGACACACAAAAATTCTACCAGTTCACAGTTTGTTTATGTAGAACCCTCATATACGTGTTGACACGAGCTATTCAGACTAATAGTTTATTATACATCTTCTAAACTTGATTTAATTTTAGTTATTTTTTTATATAATGCAAAAATTATAGTTTTAAGGATTTTTATGTCGTATATTCCACTAATAGCAAGAATTGAATCACTTCCACCTCTTCCTGAATCTGTTATCAAGATTGAAGAGCTCTTTATGCAAGCAGATCCTGACATAGATAAACTTGTCAAAATAATTGAGTTAGACCCTTTACTTACAACAGAAATACTATCAAAAGTAAATGCTCCATACTATGGATTTTCAAAAAGTATTGTTTCAATTTTACAAGCTGTTACCCTCTTTGGAGCAACACAGATTCGCTCTATTATTCTCTCTTCTACTATTCAAAGAAATTTTAAGATTGATTTATCTCCTTATGATATAAGTACAACAGAATTTTCAAAAATAAGTGTGATGCAGAGTGAACTCATTTTTCAATGGTATATTGGTATAAACATAGACTTAGCGAGGGCTCTTACGCCTATTGCCTTTTTGATGCAAATGGGAAGTGTCTTAATAGCTAAAGAGGTTATTGATAATTCCAAAGTCGAAGAATTTGCAAATGATTTATATAAATATGAAGATATCTCTCATACGGAAATAATCTATACTATGATGACTACCGCACAAATAAATGCTATTGTTTTTAAACATTTACATCTTAATGATGACTTTAGTGAGTGTATGCGTTATTTAGACAATGAACATGAAGTTCCAGAGTCTATTCGAACTATGGTTGAAGCACTTCGCATAGTGAGAACAGCAGTAAATATAAAAGAACAACTTACAGAGAACTCAATAGCAAAGGCTTTTGAGTTACTCAAACAAGGCTCTTATAATCTGGACATTTTTAAACGAGCAATTACAAGAACAAAAAATAAGTTTTTGAACTAAACTTTTACAAGATATGTTTCAATATCAACAAAGAGCTTTTCTAGACCTTTAGCATAGAGAGAAACTATCTCTCGCCAATTTCCACGAGCACCTTTTTCAAGTTCATACTCCAATGCAGCTGCATTTTCACAAAGATTGTAAGCTCCAATATTTAAACTTACATCTTTAATATCCATAGAGATTTTTCGAGCTGCTTTAAACTCATCATTACTACACAAATTCTCTAATGTAATTGCGGAACTTGCATACATAGCTTTAAAATCATTGAGAATTGAGATATATAATTTTTCATCATTATTACATCTACCTAGTCCCATAGAGACAGAAAGTTCTTCAAACTCTTCTTCCTCTTCATTTGTTGTAGATTTCACATATGTATTCTCTGATTTAGAGCTTAAAGTATCCAAAATTTTACCATAAAAAACATCTACGATAATTGGTTTAGTTATATGCCCTTGCATCCCTGAGAGAAGTGATTTTTCTACAGCATCTTCTTGTGCGTCTGCAGTAAGTGCAAAGATTGGAATAGCATCATATTTACTATGTTTACGTATCTCTTTAGTTGCTTCGTAGCCATCAACAATTGGCATATTAACATCCATAAGAATCATATCAAATTTCAAATCTTTATGGAGCAGATCTACAACTTCTTGTCCATTAACAACAAAGGTGAGTTCTATTCCAGTATTTGCTAGAAGACCAGCTATCACTTTATGATTTAAAACATTATCTTCAGCTACTAAAATTTTTTTATCTTTTAACTCTTTAAGTCTATTTTTTGGACTTTTTTTTCTAGACTTTGTATCTAAAGTTTTTGAAACGTAGAGTTCAATAATCATATTTAAAATATTTTGTTGTGTAAATGGTGTTTTTAAATAGCCATCAATCTGAGACTCTTCTATGAGGTTTGTATTTAAACCACTATAGAGTTCACTAAGTACTACTAGCTTTGGTCGCTGATTTGTAGAGCTATGTATCTCTTGTATCTTGTTTTTAGCAAGTTCTGTTATACGCGATTGATGAATTATAATGATGTCAAATGTCATATCAGGAGTGAGTACAACATCTTCAAATGATGGTATTACGTGCGTTGCATAATTAAAGTAACCAAGCCCACCAATAAGGGCAATTGCATTTCTATTTGAAGAGTCTACTACCAATACCTGTTTATTTAAAAAGCTAGATGAAGGAAGTCGATATTGACGCTTATTGTCTGCATCTTTTAACCTAAATGGTATTGTCAACGTAAATGTTGTTCCTACATCTTTTTTACTTTTAACTCCAATTTTTCCATTCATTATTTCTACAAGCTGTTTGGAAATGGAAAGCCCTAAACCAGTGCCCCCAAACTCTCTGCTTGTCGATTCACTCGCTTGAGTAAATGATTGGAATAAACCTTCAACTTGCTCTTCAGTCATCCCAATACCTGTATCAGAAATAATGAACTCTAGTTGTATCGTATCTCCAAAACTAGATAGTTTTTTTACACTTAGTGAGACTTCTCCCTCTCTGGTAAATTTCACCGCATTTGCAAGTAAATTAATTAAAATTTGTCCCACACGTAATGAATCACCTATTACATGAGAAGGAACATCTTGGTCTATATCCATTTTAATATTTACATTATTATTTTTAATTTGAATAGATACAACATTGAGTATATAATCAAATATATCGTTAATGTTAAACTCTTTTCGCTCTAATTTAAATTTTCCAGATTCAAGTTTAGATACATCTAAGATGTCGTTTATAATGTTAAGTAAAAGTTCTGCTGAACTTCCTATTTTTTGAATATATTCTCGTTGCGAACTAGATAAGTCACTCTCAAGTACAAGATGTGTTAAGCCCATAATGGAAGTCATTGGTGTTCTAAGTTCATGTGTCGTATGCGATAAAAACATCTCTTTGTTTTCAAGTTCTGCATTTAATTGTTCTAGTTTTGTACTTAAGATAATATCTTTATTAATAAAGCTATCTTTCTCTCTTTTAGCGATATAAAGATATACAGCTGTAATGACAAATGCAAGAAGAGCAAATAAAAATAGTATAAAGTATGTATCTGTAGTGGACTCAAGACTTACTGGTTTTTTATCAACTTTGACAGCTTCTTGTTGTGGAGTATTCGTTTTTTGCACACTCATTGGTACAGGGGCAGAATACTGCTCTTTTTTCTCCTCTTCTGCAAAAGTTGTTTCATGAACTATCTCTTTTTTTATACGCTCAGTTGGTAAAGAATCTACAATGAGTATAGGAGAGTTATCTAGCTCTTTTACTACATTTGGAACTACACTCTCAGAAGATAGTTTTTTAACATAGATTCCTGCATATTGTAATCTAAGTGTATCTAAGACCTCTTGTACAACTTCTCTATTAGTAAATGGTTCCGCAAGTACAACATAATACTTACCAGATTTTTGAACTTGAAACTCAAATCCATTCTCTTTTTTTAAATGTATTAGATTCTCATGTTCTTGAAGAAAAAGCTTTACATTTTCAAGAGATGTTTGTGCATCTTTTTCTTCTAAAAAAGAAGCAATCCGTATGGTTCTTAAGTAAGATTCCCCAAATAAGGTCACATATGCGAATAGTAGTATAAATAGTAGCTTCATAAAAATCCTTAACACATTATATAATAAAAGCATGAGTTTTTAGTGTAACACACCAAAACAACTATCAATAGATGGCTCTTTAGCTACCTCATAGGTAACATTAAAAGGCAGTTTTTTTGCCGTGCTCTCGCCTATAACAACGACTTTATTTGCCAGTGTAAAAGTATGGTTCTTCTTATAACACTCTACACTTGATGGAGATGTAAATATCAATACTGCATCGTTTTGTATCTCTACATTTAAAATCTCTTCTGAGCATCTACTTTCGTAAAGTACTATCTCGTCGATTTTAAATCCCTCTTTTTTAGACTCTTGAACAAAATGAGATGCAACAACTTCAGCTCTTAAATAGAGCCATTTTGTAGATTTAGAGTACTTTTTTATTACCTCTTTGATACTATCCCCATAACCACCACCTATCTCTAAAAGTGATCCGCCAATCTCTTCATATCTTTTTGCAGTCTGATTTGAAATACAAATTGCCTTTTTGTATTTAGTTTTCTCGTACTGCTCCAAAGCTTTAACTGCTTGCTTAGAAGTTATGATGAAATAATCATACTGTAAAAAATCTATAGAAGGTTTAAAAAATGTAATTTCGAGAGAATTTATATGAATAGCATGTGGATGAGGAGATGTTGAAAAGAGATAAATTGGCTTTTGCATTTACACTCCTTCAACAGATTTTTTAGTTTATTCCCATTCAATGGTCGCTGGTGGCTTACTAGAAATATCATATACTACGCGGTTAATACCATCGACTTCATTGATAATACGACGAGAAATTCTCTCAAGTAAATCATGTGGTAAATGTGCGAATGTAGCTGTCATACCATCGACTGCTTCAACAACTCTTACACACACAGTATTGTCGTATGTACGATTATCACCCATAACACCTACAGATTTTACATTGAGTAAAACTGCAAATGCTTGCCAAGTTTTTGTGTAATATCCACTTGCTTTTAATTCATCAAGTAAGATTGTGTCAGCTTCACGCAAAAGCGTTAAATCTGGTACATTTACATCTCCCATAATTCTAATTGCAAGCCCTGGACCAGGGAATGGATGACGATTTATCATAGACTCTGGAAGACCAAGTTCTAGTCCAATTTTACGCACTTCATCTTTAAAAAGCTCACGTAACGGTTCTATAAGCTCAAAATCCATCCAATCAGGAAGACCACCAACATTGTGATGTGATTTGATTACTTCAGATGGGCCGTTTACAGAGATAGATTCTATAACATCAGGGTATAGCGTCCCTTGTGCTAAAAATTTAATGCCATCATGTTTTTTCGCTTCTTTTTCAAACTCTTCTATAAAGGTGTGACCTATAATCTTACGCTTTTGCTCTGGATCAGATACACCTGCTAATTTTCCTAAGAAGTTATCAACTGCATCTACAGTAATGAGTGGAACTTTTAAATTGATTTTGAATACTTGTTCAACCTCATCTCTTTCTCCTTTACGTAAAAGACCATTATCAACAAATACAGGTACTAGCTGGTCTCCAATAGCCTCATAGAGCATTGCTGCAACAACAGAACTATCAACACCACCACTTAGCCCACAAAGAACTTTACCTGTTCCTACTTTTTCTCTTATAAGCTTAATCTGCTCTTTTAAGAAATGTTCCATTTTCCATTTTTCAGTTATGCCACAAATCTTTTTAGCAAAGTTTCGAAGCATTAAGTAGCCCTCTTCTGAGTGTTGCACTTCAGGGTGAAATTGCATAGCATAAACGCGTTTTTCTTCATTTGCAATAGCTGCATATGGAGAGTTTGCAGATGTTGCTATAGGTGTAAAACCTTCTGGCAGAACGTCTACTTTATCACTATGACTCATCCAAACAATACGTCCATCATCACAATCATCTAAAAGAGGAGAATTTGACTCTATTTTTAATTCCGCTTTCCCATACTCATGGTGAGAAGAACGAATTACACTTCCACCAAAATCTACAGCTATTCTTTGCATACCATAACAAATTCCAAGCACAGGAATCCCCATACTATAAACACCTTGATCTACCTCATAAGCATTTTCACTATATACTGAAGAGGGTCCACCACTGAGAATAACACCTTTTGGATTTTTTGCTTTTATGGCTTCAACCGAAGTGTGATATGGAAGAATTTAACAGTATATTTTATCTTCACGAAGACGACGTGCTATAAGTTGCGTGTACTGAGAACCAAAGTCTAGTACTATAATGCTAACATTTGTCATTTGAGGGACCTTTTGTAAATATTAATTAATAAGTAAGTGTAAAAGAATACAATAAAAAAGATTAATGTTTGATTTGAAAAGAAAAGAGTCAGTTTCCAAGAGAACCTTGGAAACCTAAAATGGTCTATATTCTTAATAAAGACCTAAAACTTCAAATTGAAAATACCATATAGCGATGGAAATTGCATACCCTACTAAAATAGTCCAAGAGTGTTTCAGATGTGCACCAAAAGTATAGATTCCATGGAGTCTTCCCATGACACCGACACCAGCAGCTGAACCAAAAGAAATAAGACTGCCTCCAATACCAGCTGTCATTGTTACAAGCAACCATTGGTCAGTTCCCATACTAGGACTTGATTTTAATATAGCAGACATAACTGGAACATTGTCTACAATTGCAGAGAGAAAACCTACACCAATGTTTGCAACTGTTGGTCCTAGTATCTCATATAAACTATGGATATAGTGTAAGAAACCTAAAAAGTGCAACGCACCTACAGCTGAGAGAATACCAAAAAAGAAAAGGAGTGTGTCATTTTCTACTTTTTGCATATTTACATAGATGTTGAAACTGTCTGCTCCTGTTTTTGTAAGCTTAATTGAGTAAAATTTAAGAAGTGCTAAACCGAACATCATACCCCACATTGCTGGAAAGTGAAAAAATTGATGCCCCAAAACTGCAATGACGATTGTTCCAATTCCCAGATACACTACACCCATACCACCATCACGAACTTTCGGTTTTTTCTCTGTTGAAGGATCAAATTCAGGTGCACCAGATGGTACAGACAGGCTCAATAAATATGCAGTAATTACCCAACCAACGACTGAGGCTGGAAATAGGTAAAGGAAATCTATGAACTGTCCTTTTTCAGCCGTCCATGCCATCAGAGTTGTTATATCTCCAAATGGGCTCCATGCACCACCAGCATTTGCTGCAACGACTATATTTATAGCACCAGGAACAAGAAATTTAAGATTCTTTTTATCAATTGTAAAAAGAACTGTTGAAAGAATCAGTGCCGTTGTTAAATTATCTGCAACTGGAGAGATAAAGAATGCTAAAAGACCTGTAAGCCAAAACAATTTTTTATATGTATAGCCTTTTGAAACAAGCTTATATTTCATCAAATCAAAAACACCACGTTCTATAAGTGTTTCTATATACGTCATAGCAACAAGCAAGAAGAAAAAGATTTCTGCAATTTCTAAGATTAATATTTTCAATTCATCATGTATCGGTTCTGGATCCAAACCATTAAGTGCATAATAAATACCAATAAGCATAAACATAAATGTACCTGCGAAGAGTGCAGGTTTTGCTTTGTTTACTGAATATTTTTCCTCTGCTGCTATAAAATAATATGCTATTATAAAGACAGCTAAACTTAACCATCCTACCCATGTTACCGCAAGATTAATTGCTTCTTGTTCCATTATTCATCCTCTTGTATTGTGTGCACACCAATTGATTTTGTTCTCGTTTGTGCTGATGTAACTATCTCTTTTGCAGTCAGTAAACGAAATTTCAGTAGTGTACCAATTTTTTCATTTAAAAGAGCATTAATTGCCCCTAAAGCGTCACTTAATCCTGCTTTTGTTCTTATAATTGAAACATTCTCCCACATTATTCTTCGTAGTTGATTTTTTTTCTCTTTATCCTCTTTTAGACTCATCACTTCAGCTGTAACATCAAACTCTACAAAAAGCTTTTTTTCTTCTTTATTTAGTATGTCATCTGCTGCTCTTTGTGCGAACACTAAACCTTCAAGTAGAGAGTTTGAAGCAAGTCTATTTGCTCCATGTACACCAGTTGATGCTACCTCTCCAACTGCATAAAGATTTTTTACATTAGGAATTCTCCCATATGTATCTGTCTTGATACCACCTATTGCATAATGAAATGCTGGCGAAATTGGAACTCTTGTTTTAGGAACATTAAAACCTAATTCATGAAGTGTTTTGTATATATTAGGAAATCTATGTTCAAAATACTCTCTTTCAAAATTTGAAAAAGAAAGATAAACTTGCATTCCTGTCTTTTTCTTATAAAGATAAATAGACTTACTCACAATATCACGAGAAGCAAGTTCTCCTCTCTCATCATAATCAAACAAAAAACGTTTTCCATTTTCATCTTCTATCGTTGCACCTTCACCTCTAAGAGCTTCAGTCAAAAGCATTTTTTGTGCATTATTACTTTTAACATATACAGTTGGATGAAACTGTAGCATCTCCATCTTTTCAAGTTCTATCCCCTTCATAAGAGCAAGACCCTGCATATCTGCGCTGATACATGGTGCATTTGTATGGTACTCATACAGAGAACCAACACCTCCACTAGCAATAATGACATCTTTTGCATAGATATTTCTACACTCTCTATGATCTAAAACTGTAACACCATAGCAAACTCCATCTTCTATAAGCAAATCAACAACTCTTGCATCTCCAAGCATGGCATGCGGATTTTGTGACATTAAAAAATAGTGCAAATATCTTCCTGTTGCATCACCTCCAGCATGAAGAATTCTTTCGCATGAGTGTGCAGCTTCTTTTGTGTAAAGTAGTTCTCCTGCCTCATTTGTATCAAACTCAAAACCTTTACTAATTAAGTCATCAATTGTCTTTCTGGAGTTTTCACTCAGTATTTTCACTGCCTCTTCATCACACAATCCTGCACCAGCTTCAAGAGTATCTCGTATATGAACTGGTATGTCCGCTTCATCTTTAGCTAATGCAACTCCACCTTGTGCATAAAAAGTATTACATTTAAAACTCTCACGCTTATTAATTATAAGAACTTTTTTCTCTTTTGGTATTTTCATAGCTGCATACAAGCCAGCTACACCAGCTCCAACTATTATTACATCATACTGAATCATTGCTCTTGACAACTCTGATTTGTATCATTGAACTTTTTCTTTTCAATTATAAATTTCACGTTTTCATCCTCTACTGGAATATCTTCTTGATAATATGGAGATGCTTTATAACCACACGCATTGAGGCTTAATAAAAAGCTTGCTATAATAAGCAAATGAAAAATGCTCGTCAAATTATTGTATCTCTTCAAAACCAACCTCAATTTTCTAAATTATCTAAATATAAGTGTATAAAAAAAATAGAATCTCTCTTCCGTGTTGCTATACAAAAAAGTATAAAGTTTTCATACATAAAGAATAATACTCTATTTTTTGTTTTAAACAACTCAGGTGCAAAACAAGAATTTGATAATAATATACAAACTATTAAAAGCGCTTTAAAGTTTCATTTACCCCAAGAGTGCCTTGAAACAGAGATATCTGACATTAAAGCATTTGTAACACACACCCCCGAGATAAAACAGGAGATTCTTACAGTACAACAACAAACGTACAAAGAGAGAGCCACTGGTGCTTTTAGTATAACAATTAAAGATGAAAAGCTCAATGCACTTGTAAAAACTATACAAAACATTATAAAAGATAAAAATGACACTACTAGAGACTATTAAACAACTACCATCTTCTGCTGGAATTTATCAATACTTTGACACGAACGGGCGACTTCTCTACATAGGAAAAGCTAAAAACCTTTCTAATAGAGTAAAAAGCTACTTTAGTTTCACACCCAAGTTAAGACCTAATCCAAAAGTTTCACAAAGAATTTATAAGATGATTTCTCAAGCTACTTCTATGAGTTATATTGTAGTAAATTCAGAACACGATGCCCTTATACTTGAAAACTCTCTTATCAAACAACTCAATCCAAAATATAATATACTGTTACGTGACGATAAAACTTACCCTTATATTTACATTGATAACTCTCAAAAATATCCACGTTTTGATATCACACGTAAGGTTATTCAAAGTAGTGATATTACTTACTTTGGTCCTTATTCTGTGGGAGCAAGAGAAATTCTTAATGCAATCTATGATATTTGTAAATTAGTTCAGAAAAAAGCTTGTATAAAATCCAAAAAGTTATGTCTGTATTACCAACTAGATAAATGTCTTGGACCATGTGAACTTCCTATAACACAGGAGAGATATACTCAAGAAGTTGAGATGGCAATCCAACTCATCAAAAATAAAAAAATACTTATAGAAAAACTACAAGAGAAAATGGAGTTTTATGCAGAAGAATTACGCTTTGAAGAAGCTGGTCTGCTTAGAGACTCTATAGAAAAAATAACCCGCTCAGAAATCACAAGTGACATAGATTTTGCGAGTAATGAGAACTATGACATATTTACTGTATTAAACACAGACAATAGAGCTGTAGTCGTTAAAATATTTATGCGTCACGGAAAAATCATATCTTCCTCCCACGACTATGTAAATCTTAGAGAAGGTTTTGATGAAAACGAACTTTACTCACGCGCGCTCATTGATTATTATAAAAATGAAAAACCACCTATTATTGCACCCATTTTAATTGCAAATGCTTTTGAAGATCAAGAACTCATTGCAGAACACTTAAGCAGAATTTTTGAAAAAAAAGCAGACATCTCTACTCCAATAAAAGGAAAAAGAAAAAAATTAATTCAACTTGCAAATCTTAATGCTTCAGAACTTCTCAAAAAAGAGGAGCATACACAACAGCATCAACTACTCCAAAACATACAAATCTTATGTGGATTAGAAAAAATTCCTAATCGTGTTGAAGTATTTGATAATTCACATATGGCAGGAGAAGCTACAGTTGGTGCAATGATAGTTTATGAAAATGAACAATTTGATAAAAAAAGTTATAGAACATATCACCTAAATGCACGAGATGAATACGCTCAGATGAAAGAAACATTAACAAAAAGAGTGGAGAGTTTCTCAAAAAACTCTCCCCCCGATTTGTGGATCCTTGATGGCGGAGCAACACTTTTAAAGCTTGCCTATGAAATTTTAGAATCTAATGGAGTTTATTTAGAGGTGTTAGCTATTTCAAAAGAAAAGGTCGATGCAAAAGCACATCGTGCTAAAGGTAAGGCAAACGACATTATATATACGAAAGAAGATGTATTTAGGCTTCAAAATAGTGACAAAAGACTTCAGTGGATACAAAATTTAAGAGACGAAGCACATAGAAGTGCTATTAGTTTTCATAAAAAAACGAAACTTAAATTAGACCAAGAGAGTAAATTACTTAATGTAAATGGAATATCTCCTGCAAAAGTGAAAAAGTTACTAAACCATTTTGGAACATTTACAGAACTAAAACGAGTCTCTATGGAAGAAATAAGTACCATATTAAATGAAAAAGATGCAAAAATGGTAAAGAAGTTTTACAACTAAGTTTTTTTTTCAGTTGATTATGATATATTTGTGACAATTATAGTTTTACTCACAACATAAGGGTTTTGAATGAATAAAGTAATACCAACAGAACAAGAGTATATTATTAACGAAGGAGTCATCGTTAGTCAAACTGATACTAAGGGAATAATTACCTATGCGAACAGACTCTTTTCAGAGATTTCTGGATATAAAGTTAATGAACTCCTCGGTCAGCCACATAATATTATTAGACATCCTGACATGCCAGCACCTATTTTCGCAAAAATGTGGGAAACCATTAAAGGTGGACAAGCGTGGAATGGTCTTGTGAAAAATCTTAGAAAAGATGGTGCTTTTTATTGGGTAGAAACAGAAATATTACCTATCAAAGACGAAAATGACGTAATAATTGGTTATATAGCTGCAAG
Organism: Sulfurimonas sp.; assembly: GCA_041595535.1. Lineage (GTDB taxonomy): Bacteria > Campylobacterota > Campylobacteria > Campylobacterales > Sulfurimonadaceae > Sulfurimonas. The sequence goes on from JBFHKA010000004.1 coordinate 47,469, forward strand.
AAAAGCCGCTTCAAGAAAAGATATCCAAGAAAACGAGAGTATTTACAAAAAAATGCTTGAATCACAAGATTAGGGAGGTAGTGCATGTTAATTTATAACTTTCAAAAAGAGTTTATAGGAATAGATGAAAAAGATTTAAAGACCTTAGGATTTAAAAATCTAGGAGGTTTAAAAGCTGAAGTCTCTGATTTTGCAGATTTATTTGTAAAAACACCGGGTTACATTCATAATTTTAAGCATGTACATTGGATTGATTTTATTACATGTGCCGATTCGGGTGAAGAGTCAAAAGTTATCATAAATATAAATAATAAAAATTTTAGATCTACACTAACTATTCAAACTGCATTTTTAACTGATAGTCCTTCAGCAAAAGCTTACATCGTATATCTCAATAACTTAAGAGAACTTACAAATAAAGAGAGTGAACAAATTGCTGGTGATATTACAGAAAGACCTGTAGTAAAAGTAACATCTGCTTCCCAAACATCAAGTTTTACTGAGAAAACAGAAGAACTCCCTATACAAAAAATTGAACCAACACCTATACTTCAAATTGATCCTTATGAAACACCAATAGAAGTTAACTTTGATGAAGAAGAAGAGTTTGAAGAAGTAGTCCCTGCTACTTCTGATTACATTCCAGAAGATATGCTTGAAGATCTTCCTGAAGCACCTGTCACTCTAGTAAATAACAAAGATGAAATGCTTGATGTTGGAGATTTGTCTTTTGATGAAGAAGAGATAGAAACGCAAGAAGAAGAAACTCTAGTTACAGAAACTGTCAAAGAAAGTTTTGATAATGGATATGTATATGACCCACATGTAGCCTCTGATGAACTTGGTCTTCCTTTGGATTTGATTGAAGAATTTATTCAAGATTTCATTCTTCAAGCTAAAGACTTTCAAGAGAACCTCTATACTTCTTTAAATGATGGTGATCTAGATAATGTGAAAATACTTTCTCATAAACTCAAAGGAGTTGCGGCAAATTTACGTATAGAAGATGCCTTCGAAGCACTTGCTACTATCAACACTTCTTCAGATATTACTGTAATCAAAGAAAACATTGATACATTCTATAAAATCATTGCTAAACTTGCAGGGGAAGAGATAGAAGTTGAAAAAGTGATTGAAGTTATTAAGAAAAAATCAGAAAATAAAGATGATAAAATCGAAAAACAAGTAGAAATACAAATTGAAGATTCAGAAGATGACCTTTACAGTATTGATGATACCGAAGTTCCACAAAAAATCGATCTTCCAGAACTAGCTGATGATGATTTTTTTAGTAGTGCCTTAGAAATTGAAGAGATTGGTCACGAATTGGAAGATATAGAAGACATTGAGCTCCTAGAACTTGATAAAGAGCTAGATAGCAATGAAGAGTCTTTGGAAGATTTAGATTTCGAAGATGAAACGCCTTCAATTGAGTATTCAAAACAGCTTGCGGCCAATGAAATTGGACTAGATCAAAAAACTTTTGATGAACTATTCGATGATTATTCTATAGAAAGTCAAAAAATCGCACAAGAGATGCATCGTGCTCTCTCAAACAATAATTTGTCTATTTTACGAAGTGAAGCTATTAAACTAAAAGGAATGAGTGAAAATATGAGAATAAATAATATGACTCCGGAGCTGAATTCTCTTATAAACTCAAGTGACACAAATGAAATGTCAAAAACCTTAACAAACATAGATGCAATACTTGCACAAATATCAAAGATAGGGAGTTAAGCAATGCAACTAGGACTCAAAAACAGATTAAGACTTATCAGTCTTTTTCCTATAATTGTACTTTTTTCTATTACGAGTTACTATGTTTATAACTCGTATGCAAACTATAAAGCGGCTCAAGTATTACAGGACAAGCTTTCTGAAAACAGACAACTTAACCAACTAATCAATAATATCTCTCGTGAAAGAGGTATGACTGTTATGTATCTTGGAAATTCATCTCCAAATACGCTTCGTTCACTTACAAAACAACGAGCAATGGCTGATGACAAAGAACGTGCTTTTCTTAAACTCAACGCAAGTAAACAAATTGCTAAAGAAGCCTCTGATACACAAGTAAAAGCACTAAGATCACTTTTAAATAAAATAAAAAGATCTAGGGGTCTCGTAGATGAGCATAAAACAAACTTTAAAGAAATTTATGAAGATGTTTATGGTGTAGCACAGCATACTGCAATTAAACAACTTGAAGAAATCACTTTAAATCAGCTTGACCCAGAAATCAATACATATGCAGCTGAATATATTGCTTTAGTACGTGCTAATGAGTACACTGCAGCTGAGAGAGACTTTATCTCTTTTGCGATTGCACGTTCTACAGAACTCGAAGAAGGTGAAATCAATAAATGGATTTCCCTTATTGCCAAAGCTGATGCTATTAATTATGACGCCTTAAAAAATAAAAAACTGATCGCAGAACTTAATGGTGTTTTTAAAACTGAAGATGCTATGGAACTTTTTGAAGATATTAATACAGAACGAACAAATATTTTAGCTGCTGCAGCTACGGGAGAATATGAGACAACTCCTGGTGTTTGGTTTACAATGATTACCGAAAAAGGTAATATGATTTCTATCGCTGAAGACTTACTCTTAACTGCTATGGATAACAGGGCCGTAACAGTAAAGTCAGACGCACTACAAATTTTTGCAATTACACTTACTATTTGGCTTGTTGCAGTTATTTTAGCAATACTTGGTTATTTGCTCTCTAATGAGATTGCACAAAATATCAAAAACCTCGAAGAAGTTTTAGTAAGGGTTGCTGAAGATACAAATGAAGTAGAAGAGAATATAGATATAAATCTTCATACAGCACAAGGTACATCTCAAGCATATGACTTACTAGAAAAAATCATTGAACAGACAAGGAAAGACAAACTCTCAGCACAAGAAGCTAGTGAAGCAAAATCCATGTTCCTGGCAAATATGTCACATGAAATTCGTACACCACTGAATGGTATCGTTGGATTTACAGAGTTACTTAAAGATACAGGACTCGAAGAAGAACAACTCGAATTTGTTGAAATTATTGAAAAAAGTTCTGAGAATCTTCTTGAAATTATCAATAATATTCTTGACCTCTCTAAAATCGAAAGTAATAAACTTGAAATTGAAGATATTGTATTTAACCCGATTGAAGAGTTTGAGAGTGCTGTGGAAGTGTATGCTGTTCGTGCTAGTGAAAAACATATTGACCTTGGATGTTTTATTGATCCAGAACTTGAGCAACCACTCAAAGGGGATCCAACAAAAATTAAAGAGGTTATTATTAACCTTCTTTCAAATGCAGTTAAATTCACAAGTAGTTCTGGTGCTATTAATGTTGACATTAGAAAACTTGATTCAGCTCAAGAGGGAACTACAAGAGTTAGATTTGAAGTTCAAGATAGTGGTATTGGTGTTACGAGCGAACAAAAAGCAAGAATTTTTGATGCATTTTCACAAGCCGATACATCTATTACACGTAAGTATGGTGGTACAGGTCTTGGTCTTACCATTTCTAGTAGATTTATTGAGCTTATGGGTGGTCAGCTTGATTTACATAGTGAACCAGGAGAGGGAACTACTTTCTTCTTTACAATTGACTTTGAAGAAATAGAAACTTTAAACGAAAGTTCTCAAGGAACATTTTCTAGTATTAATGCACTTATTATTGAATCAGCACACAAATCAAAACGTCAAGAGACATATTTAAGAGAGTACTTAGACTTTTATGGTGTAAGCTATACATCATTTAAAGATTTGAGTGAGCTTGAAACATTACAAAGACAAGTTAGCTATGACTTAATTTTTATAGATTATGATTATACAGATGAAAAATCACTCAAAGCATATAGTGCTCTTTCACAAGAGATGATTCTGTTGACAAAATCTTATTTTATGAAAAAAATTGATTCAATGCAACTTAACATATTTAAAACTCTTTATGAGCCATTAAATAATTCTAAACTTAAACAAACTCTTGACAATTATCATAATGTCAACTTTAATGCGAAGAAAGCAAAAAAAATAAATCGTAAAAAGTTTAATGCAGAAACATCAAAATTTAATGCTAATGTTCTTATTGCTGAAGATAATATTATTAATCAAAAGCTCATCAAAAGAACACTGGAAGATTTAGGTCTTACTGTAACTATTGCTTCAAATGGTCTTGAAGCATTCCAAAAACGTAAAGATGGTAATTTTGATTTGATCTTTATGGATATTCAAATGCCTTTCCTAGATGGTATGGAAGCAACAAAAGAAATTCTTGATTATGAAGAAGATTATAATCAACCACATGTACCTATTTTAGCTCTTACAGCAAATGCACTCAAAGGTGATAGAGAAAGATTTTTAGCTGCTGGGCTTGATGAATATACAACAAAACCTTTAGTGCGTTCTGAAATAGTCTCTCTCCTTAATCACTTTCTTGCTGATTATATTATTGATGTTACTGAAGTACCACATAGTATTGAAGATATTAAAGAAAAAGTAGTAGCAGTAGTACCACCGATAGAAAAAGTACTAGAGGTTCAAGAAGACCCTGAAGAAATCATAACTCTAGAAGAGGAAGAAAATACTCCTAATGTTCAAGAGAGCGTTGAGACTATTGAGCTTTCTGAAGATATTGAAGAAGAAGTGGCTTTGGAAGAAGAAATTATTGATACTCCTGAAGAAATTGAAGATGTAGTCACTTTAGAAGAAGATGTTATAGACACTCCTGAAAAGATTGAAGATATAGTCACTTTAGAAGAAGAAATACCTGAAGTAAAAGACTATACATATAAAGCTGATATTTTACTTGCTAAAAAAAGTCCTTTTGAATCAAAACTATTCATTAAAATCATTACGGCCCTGAATTACTCTTATGAAGTTGCAAATTCAGTAAATGAGTTATATCAAATGAGTAGTACAAACAACTATAAAGTTGTTCTTTTTGACAAAGAACTCGATGAATTAAACATGAAGCACTTAGCTTCTATTATCAAAGAGTCTCATGCACTTAACTCTTTAACAACATCTTTAGTGGTAATGAATGATCCATCTACGGCTGAAGATGAGAATGATGCTTCTTACGTGCAAGAAAGTATTAAAAATGTAATCAATAGGGATTTATTAAGACTTGTGCTAGAAAAATTTATTTAAGGAACTTATACAATGACAAGAACAGACCTAGTAGTTTTAGCAGTTGATGATGATATGATCAATCTCAAACTACTAAAATCAATGCTAACCAAAAGCGGAAAAGTAAAAGAAGTTATAGAGGCTAAAAATGGTTCTGATGCTATAGGACAACTTAAAAGTCGTGATGATATTGATTTAATTTTACTTGATATTATCATGCCAATTATGGGTGGAATTGATATGCTAAAAGTTGTACGTGCAGATGACAACTTACGTCAATTACCAATTATAGTTCTCACAACAGATGAAACAAAAAAAATTGAAGCTCTTGAGTGTGGTGCAAATGGTTTCCTAATGAAACCAATCAGAAACGATGATTTAATCAAAAAAATCGCAACTGTAATAGTCTAAATTTAAAAAACAAGGTCTTAAATAAGAACTTGTTTTAATACTTCTTCCACTCTTTTTACTCCAACAATTTCTAGTGATTCTTGCACTTCTTTTGGAATATCTTCTAAATCTCTTTCATAATTTTTTGCAGGAATTAGAACTTTTGTCATCCCAGCTTTATGTGCAGCAATAAGTTTTTCTTTTAATCCACCAATTGGTAAAACATCTCCACTTAGAGACACTTCTCCAGTCATAGCAATCTCAGAACGTATTTTTTTAGAACTTAATATGGAAGATATCACACTCACCATTGCTATCCCTGCACTAGGACCATCTTTTGGAGTAGCACCATCAGGAACATGTATATGTAAGTCATAGCGTTTATAAACTTCACTCGCATCTACAGTAATATTTTCCTCTTGCTCTTTAAAACTCAAGGGTATATTGCTTGCATCTATAGGTAATTTATTAGTATCTATAAGAGTTTTTACAACACTCATAGCAATTCTTGCAGACTCTTTCATAACATCACCTAAGCTTCCCGTTAGTTGAAGTGTCCCTTTGCCCTTAATACGTATACTCTCTATTTTTAAGACATCACCGCCAACTGCAGTCCAAGCGAGTCCATTTACAACACCAACAACTGGTACTTTGTCTGTTTTCTCTATCTCAAAAACACTTTTGTCAAAATACTCTTTTAGATTTTTGAGTGTTATAGAAATTTTTTCATTTCCGCTATTCATTAGTATTTCTCGAGCAATTTTTCTACTCATTTGTGCGATTCTACGGCGTAAATTACGTACACCAGCTTCACGGGTATAACTATGAATAAGTTCTTTGAGTGCTGACTTAGAAATTGTTAGTTCACTCTTTTTGAGTCCATGTTTTTTTAACTCTTGAGGAATTAAATATCGTTTTGCAATTTCATATTTTTCCTGTGGAGTATAAGAGCTAAGTGTTATAAACTCCATTCTGTCACGTAATGGGGCAGGAATATGTCCAATATCATTTGCTGTAGCTATAAAAATAACATTACTCAAATCAAGATTGAAATTTAAATAATAATCCCTAAACTCACTATTTTGTTCAGGGTCTAATACCTCTAAGAGAGCTGCAGTTGGATCACCTCTTTGTGAACGTGTTATTTTATCTATCTCATCAAGGACAATAACAGGATTCATCTTCTTAGCATCTATAAGCCCTTGCGTAATACGTCCAGGCATAGCACCGACATACGTTCTTCTATGTCCTCGTAACTCATTTACATCCTCTAAACCACCTAATGCTATTCTAACTAATGGTCGTTTGAGAGCAGTAGCTATAGAGTTAGCAAGAGATGTTTTACCAACACCTGGAGGTCCTGAAAAACATAAAATTGCTCCTGCACTTTTTTTCACGGAAATACCGCGTAACTCAAGTAACTCTTTTACTGCGAAGTACTCTACAATTCTTTTTTTTGGCTTCTCTAAAGAAAAATGATCTTCATCTAGTTGCATCTCAACATTGTCAATTTTTAGTGCTTTTTTTGACATTTCACCATAAGGAATATCTAAAACCCAATCAAGGTACGTTTGCGTCATTGAAGCATCAGATGAATCTGGATGCATACGTGAGAAACGCTCTAGTTGCTTATGAACTTCTTTATACGCTTCTTCTCCCATCTTATCTTTTTTGGATTCTAGTTTTTTTCTATACTCTTCTAGCTCTTCATCTCTTGAAGTATCAGTGCCTAACTCTTGCTGAATCTGCTTTAGTTGCTCTTTTAAAAAATACTCTTTATTCACTTTTTCAATATGACTATGTACTTTCGTACGTATCTCTTTTTGAAGTTTATTTGCTTCAATTTCATCTATCAAAAAGTCTATAAGATCTAAAAATCTCTGCTCTGTATCAAGCTGAGCAAAAAGTGAATATGCTTGCTCTTTTTTAAGTTTCACAGTTGAGCAGATTAAATCAATAATACGGTTGTTATCGTGATTTTCTTCAATACTCCTAAGTAAGTCTGCTGGAAAGTAGTTACTCACTCCAGAGAGTGTACGTACTTTCTCACGTAACACTTCTAAAATAGCATCAATTTTTAAAGAATTAACCTCTTGTGGCTGAATAATATCAACACGTGCTATAAGTGGATTTTTAGAGATTTCACCCAAAGACTTTGCTCGTGCTAAACCTTGAAATAAAATTTTTACTCGCCCATCAGGTAAAGCAACTTTTCGCATAATAGAGCCAACAACACCTACATCATAAAGAGAGCTATATTCACGTTCTCCTTCATGTGAAGGTTTGGTTGGACATACAATTACTAAAGAGTTCTCTTCTATCGCTTTTGTTGCTGCTTGTATATTTTTTTCATCACTCAAGAAGAGAGGTGATATCATAAATGGGTATAAAAAAAGTTCATCCTCTGCTATGACTGGTATGTCAGCAGGAAATTCTCCATAATTACTAAGTTTCATCCGATTGCTTCCTATATTTATTTAGAGTTATTTGTTTCGTTTGTATCTACAACAGAGTTACGTGAGACCACACTCTGGGTATCTGGTACTAAAAACGCATACCAACTTGCAGTGCCATCGCCTTCAAACCACTCTCTGTACCATGGAGTATTTGCACGATTTACTTCATTCCAATCTATCCAAGGTTGTGGTTTAATTTCTCTGTAATATGCTGCACTTTTTGGCTTATCTACCCTATCATAAACGCCAGCAATCGTCTCATTTAGAGCAGCTTCTGCCATGTAGAGGTTTGTGTCCATAGTGTCCACAATACTATAATACATAGAATCAGGATAGTTTCTTTTAAACGTTTCTGCCTCTTTTATTGCTTCATTGATAAGAACTTGGTCACGTCTTGGATTTGGGAGTGCCATATATTTTGCTTTTATTTTCAAAAACTCCGCAAACTCTTTTTCGTTTTCATTTGCATACCTTTTAACATACTCATTTAAGAAGTGCTCTGTTAAAAGATACTCCTCATAGTACATATGTGCTATAGCTAAAATCATTGTTGCTTCTGGAAGTAAGGGAGAGCCAATATGCTCTCCTTGTAATGAAGAGTAGTAGTTATCTGCTTTGTCTAGATTCCCATCTGAAATTGATTCAATAATCTTTGCATACCAGTAAACTGCTGGTTTATTATACTCTTCAATGTCTTTTGAACATCCACTAAAAAAAATGAAAAATGCAAGTAGTAGTAAAAAAATAGTTGTGTTTATTCTCATAAAAATAGTTATCCTCTTTATATTTGGAGGCTTATTTTAGCTAAAAGAGTTATATAAATGATTAAAATAGCAAATTATCTTTCAAACTTAGCAATTATTTAACAAAATTATCTTTGTGTGAACACTTTTTGCTATAATCTTTATGGATTCGATAGTTTTTTTGTTTATACGCCTAAACACAAAGTATTTTTTTAAATACTTCAAACACAAGGATATCACATGAAAAATGTTTCACCTCACCTGCTCGTTGACTACAACAAAAAATTTCTCATAATGATGAGAAAAAATATAATGCTTAATGATGGAGGAGTGTGATCCTCACGTAACAAAATCGAAACCTTCATATTTCCAGTTGCTCCAAGACAGAACAACTGGAACCACACATTAAATAACAAATTTCATAAATTCATTTACTTTCAGCACATATTAAGCTCAAGAGACTGATAATGTAGGATTAACTAGTAATGTACTGTTACTTGAACGACTGAGCCCTGTTTTTGGCTGCAGTTTTTTTACACCTACAGAGGAGTCTATTATGAAGTCATTGTTTATCAAGCTATCATTAATTTTTTTATTTGTTTTTAATCTTAATCTATTTGCTGCTGACGAATGTAGAAATACAGATTATTCATCTACACTTTCAACATCAAATACGTCTTACACTCAAACAGATTCTGTATATTTTACACAAGATAGAAGAGGAAGACAAGATTGGAACTCACAAACATATTATATAAGGGTCGCAGAACCTGGTAGTGTAAAAATAACCATTACAAATGCTTCTGGAGGATCTGCACAATTTACATACTCTGAAAGAAGTTGTCCTAGCTATACTGGCACCTACGAAACTGTAAAAACATATAATTTTAATTCTCCTACTGACTTTAATGTATATGTAGATGCACCAAACCTCCAACCTTCAACAAACTACACTATAAAATTCGAATTTACTTCTGCGAATACCCCACCAACAATAATTCCAAACCAAACATTTTCTGTAACAGCTGGGTCTGCAAATGGAACAGTTGTTGGTTCTGTGGCCACTACTGGTTCAGCACCAACAAGCTTTAGTATCACTAGTGCAAACTCTACTTTTAGTATTAGCAATACAGGTGCCATCAGTGTTCTAAACAGTTCTCAATTAGGTGGAAGTGGAACGGTATTTACTTTAACAGTTACAGCAAGCAACTCGGAGGGTTCAACCTCAGAAACTGTTACTATTACTGTTGCTCAAGCTATCACAATAGGGGGACGTAATTTTGTACAACGTCAACAGAACAATCTTTTTGGGGATGTCAAAGTAATAGGAAATACTGTGTTATGTGTCCTTGATACGCGTGGTCAGTGTGTTGAACCAAGCAATATTTCAAATAATTCTGCAAACTTACAAAAAGCTCCTATCTCTTACTCTACATTAAACATACCAGCCGGTTCCACTATTGAGTATGCGCGAATATATTGGCAAGGACGAAAAGCAGCTACATCCAATAATCTTGCATGGGATAGCGCTTCAATGGCTACAGCTACAAGCATTCAAATACGAAAAGGAAATACTGGACCTTTTACACAACTTACAGCTGACGTAAGAGACTTCGATTCAACACAATCAACTAATTGGATTCGAGTTTACTCAGCAAGTGCAGATGCTATTAATGTTGTTAATGGAAGTGGGCAATATTACATTAACACTGCAACTTTTGACACTCAAACTGGAGCAACTAGTAGTGCAAATCCACAAGATGGATTAGGTGCATATGGAGCTTGGGTTTTAGTAGTAGTCTATCAAGACCCTAACGAAACAAAAGCTAGAAATGTTACTATCTTTGATGGCTACAGAATAGTACAAAGTGGTAATAGTATAAATATTCCTGTAAGTGGTTTTTTAACTCCAAGATCTGGTACAGTAGATTCTAAAACATATGTATTTGCAGCGGAAGGTGATAGATTTCTTACCAATAATGGTGATGTAATTAAAATGGCAGGTTTAACATTCAATACAACCTTACGAACATTGGGCACTTTTGACTCAAGAGTCGATGTAACTGGAGTACGTAGCCCGTCTTTAAATAACAACAATGGGATTGACATCCATCTTTATGATACTGGAACAACTCCTGGAGCACGTAATATTATTACAACAAATGAAACTGGTGCAAACTTCCAATTTACATCTGATCAAGATACTTATTTTCCATCACTCATCGTTTTTTCTACTGAACTCTTTCTTCCACAAATGTGCTATGACTACTCACTTAAACAAGATGGTAGATATTTCAAAGTTGATAGGGCTACTTATCCTAAAGCACAAATAGACAATACTCTCTCATCTTCTGACCTTGAAGTAACTGTCTATTTAAGGAATAAAGAAGCAGACATCCCAGCTGAAGGTATAGCAATTAGAACAGATGTCAATAGTACACAATTTGACCATGTTGGCAATGTATATACATCAAATGTCAACGGAACATCTCTAATAGATAGAGGTACTCCAACTTCTGTGACACCATTATGTGACTATGACATAAATGGTGATAACTCGGTAAGTAATAGAGGCTGTACAGATGGTCATAACATCCGTAAGGGTAATGGTAGACTAGGCGCAAATGAATATGTTTATACACAATTTACACTTAAACCAAAGGTTAGTGGAGTTTCTGACATAAATAGTTCTCTTGGTTTATCTGTCAGATACTATATCACTGCAAATGGTTTAAGAATACCATATCCTGATTATGTGCTTGGTGGTTTAAATGTGCCTCTTTGTCCACCTACTACATCATATAATCCTCAATGGGGGCAATTTAACGTTGTTCAAAGAAATAATTTAACTAACAATATATATACTCAAGTCTCTCGTAAACCTTTTGATGTAGATGTTGTATTTGATTCAACACCACTAACAGGAAATAATGAGCCTCCTACCTCTGATGTAAATACAACCGTTTTAGTTGAAATGATAGATGCTAACTCTTTTGGTGACATCAATGCATCGTGTGGAAAACCTGATGCTAATATCTCAGTGCCAATAGTCGTGCCTTTAAATCTCTCGACTTCTTCTCCTAGAGCAAATGTGCCAACGCAATTAAATGATTATTATAATTTTGCTGTAGAAAATGGAACTTTTAGAATTTGGTACTTTGATGATATGAATCAAACACTCATTCAAAACTGGACCGCGACCACTACAAATAACTCTAAAACCATAACTTCCATTTCAGGTTTGTACAAACCAAGTATACATACTGCATGTGCCACTGCATGTTCAAATAGTAGTTCAACTACATGCTTTACCTGCATAAAAAATAACTATGCAAAAGGAATATGTTCAAGAGACAACTTTGCTGTTCGCCCTGAATCTTATAGTGTACATATTTTTGATATTGATCCTACCCTAGGTCAGTATGATATTACGGTTACACCAAATCACCAAAAAAACTTGACAAAAATAGACCTTTCTTTGCTCACACGCTACGCTCCTGGAAAAATAACTGCTGACTACCCAATTCCTGATAAGACTATGGACTTAGCTGCTGGATATAACTATCGTTTTGATATTAACTCAACAGGAAATGACGGTATGAACTACACTCCTGGTTATGCTACTGACCTTAATGGAACAATGATTTGGACACCAAAAACACCAAAAGCAGGATGTAATGATATTGAGAGTCCTTCTTATCAATTTCATTTTGTAGATGGGCAGGTAGTTAATCAAGAGCTATCTACATCTAATGTTGGAGAATATTTATATAGAATGATTGATAAAACTTGGACTGCGGTAGATTGGAGAGATACAACACACCATATTACGAGTAATGCTTTTACTTCTGGAAATGACTGTATAGTTAATTCTGACACTACCACTACATCTACGGCTCAACCATTTAATGGATGTGACATTCAAACCAATCATGGGGCTGATAGTAATGCAAATATTTACAGAGACCACGATATAACTTTTCATCCATACGCATTTAATACTACTGGTTTAGCAATCTCACTAGCTACTGATAATTCTTCTGTACCGGCTAATAATGCATATATTTATACGGCAAATATAAATAATGATGAAAGCATGTCTATTCACATAAATGGAACAGTACGCGCAGTGGGATATGACAATAATCCAGTAAGCAACTTTGTAAATAACTGTTATGCAGTACCACTTGATTTTAATCTTAGTAAATCTAATACTACATTAAAAAATGCAAATGGAAATGTTGCTTATAAATCAAGATTTCACCGTATAAATGCAAGCGGTTTCCTCCTTGTAGCAGATGATATCAATACGACTGAGACAAATGCATCTTTACCGATGACTGTTTCAGTTCCTCCTAGTTATTTTGATAAAGACTACAGTGGAACTATAAACACTATTTTTAATGTCAATTATGATAGAAATGCAAGTGCTCCTACAAATCCAAAAATAGTCACATATAATAGCTACGATATAAATTGTACAAATGAACTACAAGATTGTATGATTTATGCAGACTTAATAGGAACTAGACGCCCCGTAAGTGGTAGTCTTAATATAAATCAAAATATCACACACTATTATGGTCGTACAAATGCACCAAGACAAAGATTTGTCACTCCAGTTGGGACAGATAAAAACAATCTAGCTACTGATTTCATCTATTATGAAGTATATAGTAATAGTAAAACACTTTTACCAGCTGGTACGGATTATAATAGTACAGACGACCCAAGATGGTTTGTAAATCCAAACCATACAAATGGATTTGGTACAGCAGGCACTATTAACCAAAAAGGCTTTGTAGGTAATACTGGTAAAGTGCAAGTAGTTACTAATCCTACTGGAAATCATCAAGACTCAAGTCAGATATATTATGATGCTTCATCAGGATACCCATATAAAACAACAATGCAAAACAGTGCATCCAATTGGCTTATTTATAATCAATATAACCAAAATGCTATAGCTAATGAATTTCAAGTAGAATTCATCAATGGAGGAGCTGGTTGGGCTGGCGCACATGAAACTAGTACAACTACAAATGCAACTGCTGCTCCTAAAACAAATAGGAGAGTTATGTGGTAAAACATGCTTTTACACTTATAGAGCTTATATTTGCTATTGTAGTTATTGGCATTGCTGTTATCTCTATACCGACTATGAACCAGAGTACGACACGTGGCATTGAAGGGAACTTAGTTCAAGAAGCAATTTTTGCCGCTTCAACAGAACTTAATCAAGCAGTAACAGCAAACTGGGATGATAATTCTCTAGAGCCTGGTGCGACAGACTCTTTAGCGAGAGTCATTCAACTCTACAATGGAGTTGGAAAATGCGATGATGTTACTAGACTTATGGCAGGACATGTCAGTAGACGCTGTTTGGATGACAATACTACTACTAGAGCAACTGTGAATGTCGCAGCAGTTACTTCTTTGGAGGATATGAATAAAACAGCTAGTGCTCTTACTAATGCTACTGTAAATGAAAAAGGCTACAAATTTAGCTGGCAGACAACAATACAAGTTACTCCAAATGCTATATTTGGAGGGGCAGCGAATTCAAGTATGAAAGCAATAACTGCAACTGTAACTGGTGGTGATGACTATAATGTAAGTCTAACAACATATAGTGCTAACATTGGTGAAGTTGATTACCATTCTAGGACTTTTTAATGAAAATTCGTAACGCTTTTACAATGATAGAGCTTATTTTTGTCATTGTTATCATGGGAATAATTGGTAAGTTTGGAACAGAAATTTTAGTAAATGCTTACAACAGTTTTATAACTTCAACTGTTAACAATACCTTACAATCAAATAGTGGTATTGCCGTTGAATTTATTGCATCACGACTACAACATAGAATCAAAGACTCAGTCATAGCTAGAACAGGAGATGGTATTACTCCAGTAACTGTTAGTAGTATCAATCCTACTGATCCCAATAGAGCTAATTATATAATTGTAGAATGGGTAGAGGCTGATGTCGATGGTTTTCGTGGGACTACTGCTCCTTTATGGAGTGGTATAGTTGATTTAAACCCATCTACATCTGTTAGTTTAATCTCTCCAAGTACGGATACAGGAGCCGTAAGTACTTTAATCAATCAACTCTCATATGGCACTAAAACCATAGCAGATGCTGCACTCTATTTTATTAACTCTAATAGTGATGTAAATGGTTACGGCTGGAATGCCTCCGCAGTATCACCTATTCCAAATCAAACTTTTACAATGCATCCTATTAACTCAAATAGTGCGACTGCTCAAGTAGATGATTTTACCTCTTCAATAGCAGGTCAAACTTTTGCAGGAGCTGGTAATATCTATGAATACTACCAACTCGCATGGACAGCAAATGCTTTAGTCTATACAGCAGGACCAAATAACATGGGTACTCTTACCTTTTACTATAACTACCAACCTTGGAATGGACAGAACTATAAAGCTGGGAGATCTTCTATTTTAATGGAAGGAGTCAGTACTTTTCAGTTTATGAGTATAGACTCTATCATGAAAATTCAAGTTTGTGCAAAAAGTGACTTATTAATTCTTGATGGAGGAGATTATTCATTATGCAAAGAAAAAACAATACTTTAAAATCTTTTCGTAATGGTATAGCAATGATTATGGCAATTGCCGTTATTGTTATTGTTGCTACTATTATGGCACTTTCCATCTCAATGACTACAACTACTTCAAAAAGAACAGTAGACTTATACCTCTATGAACAAGCTATTTTACTCTCAAAAAGTGCAGCAGAATATGCATTATTACGTATTGCCCAAGATGGACCTTGTTCGCATATAAATGATTTAAATTTTCTTCAGGACACTATATACACTATAAATATTAGAGCTAGGTATGCATATACAGCTCCTTTTCCAGTAAATACAAACCATCCACTTGATACTTGCCCAGTTGCACCAACAACAATCACAGTTCAGACACCTGAGCAGAGTGGTTCGGTAATATTAGATATTACAGTAAGTGTCAATGATCCAAATATTTCCACAGAGCCTATAAGATATTTCAGAAGAACTATACAAAAATTATAGTTATATTCCAATTCTATAAGCCTTTTAATGCTATAATCCTTGTCTAGTATAAACAAACAAGGATTATAAATGAATATTTCTCTCACTGGTAGAAATGTAGAACTTACAGATGCTATTAAGGCACATATGACCTCTTCTGTAGAAACACTCAATAAATTTAACATGGACATTATTTCTGTCAATGTTATAGCTTCAACACAAAATAAAAAAGGAAAAGATCACTCTGTTGTTGAATTTGTTATCAATCTTGCTCACAAAAACTCTATAGTTATAAGCCAAAATGATGATGACTTATATGCAGCTATCGACTTAGCTACTTCAAGAGCTCAAAAAGCTATGCGCCGTATGCATGATCGTGATACTTCTCACCATAAAGTTGGTATGAATGACGTAAAAGCGGAGAGTGTTGATGTAAAAGCTGAAACTGAAGCTATGGAAGATGAAATCGTTCCTGTTTCGTTAACGCTTTATAAACCTCGTGAAGTTGAAGATGTTCTTAACGACTTAAAAGAAAGTAAAAAAATGTTTGAAATTTTCATAGACCATGAAGGTAAAACGCGTGTTCTTCATAAAAGAGACGATGGTAGATTTGGCTTATATTAATAGTTCCGTGAACGGAAGTAATTCCGTTCACTCCGCTTGGACCGCTGTGGTCACTAAAGATATTTTTTAAATCCCCAAATCTTTTTTCACTAAAGCTACTATCTCGGAATCCTCCGCAAAATCAACCCATCTAAATTGACTTCCACTCTGATTGACTCCTTTGAGTAAATCGCCACTCTTTCTAAACTTCAAATCCAGATTTGCTATATCAAAACCGCTTGTTGTATGCACAAAGGCATCTAAACGCTCTGATTTGTCTTGATTTGTGTAGAGGTAGCAATTACCCTTAAGACCTGTTCTACTGACACGTCCTCGAAGCTGATGGAGCGTTGAGAGCCCTAGTCTCTCAGCTCCAACTATAACAACAGTAGTAAGTCTAGGAAGCGAGATACCAACTTCTACAACAGTTGTAGCAATAAGAATATCTCCTTTTTCTCTAAAGTCAAAGAGCACCTGTTCTTTCTCTTTATCTTTTCCATGTGTGACATAAACATTTTCAAAGTTTCTCTCCCAATACCCACGCGCCTCATCTATACTCTGATACTCCAAAACTTCACTCTGTTCTACTAATGGGTAGACTATTAAAACCTGATTGTTTTTTGCTATCTCCTCTTTTATGTGTGCGAGTAAATCAGGGAAATTATTTTTATGAATCACTTGTGACTCTATATCTTTTTTAAATGGTGTTGAAGTGATGAGACTTACATCTATGTGCGCACTCTCTATCATTGCCAATGTTCGAGGAATTGGTGTTGCAGAAAATTGTAAATAATGAGGTTTTTTAATTTTGCACGTAACAAGTTTTTCAAGTAGGTTTCTCTGCATAGTTCCAAAGCGATGTTGCTCATCTACCATCACAAGTGCCGTGTCTGGAAGCTCTCTATAAAGAAGCGCATGGGTACCAATAATGAGGTCATATTCGTCTAAATTCATCTTCTTACTTTTGTTTGTCACTAAGGTTACTTTTGCTTGTGGGAGATACTTTTGTGCCTCTTCAAAAAGTTGGTTTGCAAGAATTGTTGTTGGTGCCATGAGTATAGAGCGATTTGGAAGCATCATATATGCAGCGGCTAAAATGACCATAGTTTTACCACTTCCGACATCTCCTACTACCATTCGTTTTGCAGCAACATCTTTTGCAAAATCCTCTCGTATATCTTCAATTGTATTTTTCTGCTCAAGTGTCAGTTCAAAAGGGAGTGAATGCATCCAACTCTCACATGTACTCTGTTTTGAAACTATGGGTGTAAAATACCTCCGTTTACCTGCGAGAACTTTCATGTAAGCAAAGAGCTCTATATACTTCAATGCTGTACGTGTAACATCACTAAGTGAAGCGTTTAAAAGTTCCTCTGTTGTGGGAAAATGAAGTCTTAAAACCTCATCTACCATATTTGCACGTAACCCCTCTTCTAAGAGATTTTCTTTTGTAAGAGTTTGCTCTATGAGATGTAGCATAACATCACTTCTAAGTGCTGTTTTATACTTAGGAGTGATAGCACCTACGTTTGCTACTTTTCTTGGCATACTCATACTACACTGCCCCATTTTACACTCTATCATTCCATAATAGTAATCACGAGAACCTACAACAAACTGATGCATCATGTAAGGTTTAGGACGAAAGAGAACGCCTGTTATAGTATGCCCAAAGTTATGTGCAAAAAAAGTAACTTGAATGGAGTTTGGAGCACGAAAAACTGACTCTACTGTAGCATCTATAAGTTGCATTTTGTGTGGTATGAGTTTTTGAGAGAGACGCAAGTCTTCATAAGAGTGAGGTATCAAAAGAGCAAGCTGTGCATAACTGTGAATGCCTAGCTTTTTAAATTTTGCTTCTTGCTCTTTTGTGAGGTTCATTTTCTCTCCTTATTTTAAAAGAGTAGCAAATTTCTGAGAACTCATTTTAAAATATGACAAATTGCAATGCTTACTTCGTAACTATCGCAAAATTAAGTTCTGTTATCTCCGTATGGCTTTGAATAAATGCATTCAAATCTTTGAGTTTTAAGTTAGCAATGTTGTCCAACTCTTCTTGAGAATGTCCAAGTTTAAAACCTTTGTAGTACTCCATAAATGTGCGGTTTAGTCTTTGACTCATTGTTTCTACACGTAGAGGTTCACTTCCTAAAAGAAACTTCTTCGTTTGTTCAAGTTCATCTTTTGTAACGCCCTTTTTGACAAATGTGCTTAGTACATCTTGTACAGTTTTTTTTGCTTCATCCATAGACTCTAACTTTGTCTGTAAATACCCATCCATATAAGAGCCTGATTGGTTCACATTTATTTTCGCATATGCAGAGTAAGCAAGACCACGTTTTACACGTATTTCTTCCATAAGACGTGAGCCAAAACCGCTACTTCCAAGTATGAATGTCGCAACTCTTGCTTTGTAGTTATCTTCAGAGTCTACTTCCATATTATACGGTGAACCAAAATAGATATAGGCTTGTTGTGTCTCTTTTATAAGAACTTTTGTCTCTGGTTTTTGAATAACACTACAGTGCTTTACTTCCTCTTTTTGACCTTTTGGCAAGAGCGATAGAAGTTCTGTTACACGTTTTTTTACCTCATCTAAATCAATATCTCCGCCAACAACAACTATAGCTTTGGAGATAACAAGATTTTCATTTACAAAGCTCTTTACATCACTAAGAGAAATGCTATTTACACTCTCAACTGTTCCCGAAGCTGGTTTTTCTAAAACAGTTCCTTTGAACATAATGGCTTTTAACTCATTTGCAGCGATATAATCAAAATCACTCTCTTTGTGACTCAAACTCCCAAGCGTCATTGTCTTAACTTTTGAGAGACTCTCTTCACTATAGTTTGGATCATTCAAAAGAGACTCAAAGAGCGTCATTCCAGCAGCATATTCCTCTTTTAAAGCACTCATTTCCATAACAAGCGTCTCTCTTCCAACATGAGCAGAGAGACTAATAGCTTTTGATTCAAGTGCTTCTGCAAAAGCATTCGCACCAAGCTTTTTTGTCCCCTCGTTTAACATCTTTGCACTAAAGGCTGCTAAACCAGCTATCTCTGTGTTTTTTATATTACCACTATTTGTAAAAACTATTTGCGTTGTTGTTAGAGGAAGTCTTGTATCCTCTTCATAAATAAATGGAACTTCTACCCCATGTACTTTAATCGTATCTATTTTTGCCGCCATTAAAATCTGTCCTATTATAAGAAGTATTGCAATTATTTTCATTAGTTAAAAATCTCTAAAGTCTCGTATGCTGTGTTACGAACAGCTGGAATTTCACCTATATCTTTTATGAGCTGAACCATCTCATCTTTTGCCATGTGATAGGCTGCTCCTGCTGAACTTACAACATTCTCTTCCATCATTGTAGAACCCAAATCATTCGCTCCAAAACGTAATGCCATTTGACCAATGTATGGTCCTTGTGTAACCCATGAGCTTTGAATGTTTTTTACATTATCTAAGTACAGTCGTGCAACTGCCAAAAGACGTAAATATCGGTTTGAAGATGGTTTATCCATATCTGGAATCTGCGCTAAAAGCTCCGTATTTTTACCTTGAAAACTCCACATAATAAAGGCCCGAAAACCACCTGTCTCATCTTGCAGATTACGTATCATATCAAAGTGGTCTATAATATCTTCATCACTCTCAACCGTTCCGTACATCATAGTCGCTGTTGAGAGAATATCGAGCTTATGCGCTTTACGGTGAATGTCTACCCAGACTTCTGAGTCTATTTTCTTAGGAGCAATAATGTCACGCACTTTGTCTGAGAGTATCTCAGCACCCGCACCCGGAATAGAAGCAAGTCCCTTAGCTTTAAGGCGAGTAAGTACTTCTTCAACACTGATGCGCGAAACTTTTGCAATGAAATCTATTTCAATAGAGCTAAAACCATGAATAGTAATCGTTGGATATTTTTGATGAATATGCGCAACCAAATCCTCATACCACTCTATTTTTAGTTTTGGATGCACTCCACCTTGAAAAAGTATCTGCGTTCCACCAATCTCTAAGAGTTCATCTATCTTCGCATCTATCTCATCAAAAGTGAGTATATACGCATCTGCATCTTTTTCATGTCTATAAAAGGCACAAAACTTACAATCTACCCAGCAGATGTTTGTATAGTTAATGTTTCTATCAATTACAAAAGTTGTAATGCCTTTTGGATGCAACTCTTTTTTTCTTGCACTTGCCATACGACCTAACTCTTTTAAATCAGCATTCCTGATTAAATCAAGTGCTTCTTGCTTTGTTAATCTTTTTTGCACTACTTCCAGCCTCTATTTTTTGGGTTTATTGACTCTTTTTTAATAAAAACAGTATACAGAACATAGATAAATATCAGCACAACAAAAAGGATGAGTAGTACCTGTGTCCAAGCTCCAATGTTGAGTATATTATTTAAGATACTCTGATGCTCTTTATTATCTACTTTTATATCTGCCATAGAAGCCATATGCTTCATCGCTGAAATTGCTAGGTTTCCTTGTGGTATATCTTGATGACAAGAGAAACACATACCTTCCATCTTGAGCTTTTCTTGTTGCTCTTGTGAAAGAGGTGCTGAGAGTTTAAAGTGTTGCTCAACACTCTTAATCGTTGTTATATTTGCATCCACAAAGCCTAAGCCAGCCCCTGCCGAGGAGACATGGCACGATTCACAACTTCGTGATTCTTTACTCATAGTATGTGGCTGAAGTGGTGTTACGTGCGATTTTGCATACACATAATTTTGTACAAGAACTTTTCTATCTTTACTAATAATTTTAATCATCTTAGATGCTGGAATAGTCGGGCTAATTCTAGCTTCACCATTTTGTGCAAGAGCTGGTTCTTCCCAACGTGAAAAACTATCACCCTCCGTAATTTTCTTCTTACTTTTTGAGTAATCTATCTCTATAAAAGAGCCATAAAATTGTGGTGCCCACACTGCATGACAACTATAACACTCCATACTCTGCATATGTGATGCTATGCTATCCATAGCGAGTAAAGCTTTTTTAGAGAGCTTATTGTCTGCTTTTAACTTTTTAAGGGGCTCTAAGTGTATGTTTTTTCCACTTGCTAAATGCACTATTACTTCATCATTTTCTTTCGTTACGTGCGTAAGTGGATTCCCACGAGCAGAGAGCAAATAGCCATCTTTTGGCTCGCTCACACTTCCCTGTTTTAAGTACTCTGCTACGGTTTTTGTTGTACCACGTGCTTCATCTGCTATGGCAGTTGTATTAAACTCATCTGCATATCCTAAAGGCAACTCCCAAGGGTACTGCGATGTTGTTCCATGACAATCTTGACACTCTATCTCTACAGCCGCTGCATTAGCTCCGCTTAAAAATCCATCTCCGTGCATATCATTCGAAGTGTGACAATCTTGACAAAGCATCCCTTTTTTAAAGTGTACATCACTCTGCATATGCAAATAATGTTTGTCATGTAAGGAGGCCTCTCTTTTTCCTTCTTTATCGAGAGAGCCACTCTGTTGTGTCTGCATAAGACCTTGGTAGGAAGTAGCTATTGCCATTGTATCGTTATGACAAGTCGCACATGTCTCTACAGGAATGCCACTATATTCACGCGTAGGAAGTTTAACTTTTGCTTCGCGTGATGATTGAATAGAGTGGACACGAAGATGTCCTTTTTCTTTTTTGTTTATAGTTTTATCAGCACCTTCGTAATAGCCATCTTTAGAGTAAGGTATATGACACGTAGCACAACCCTCACCCTTAAAATTGCCACGTACATTTTTAGACTCTTGACGGTGTAAGTAGGTAAAAGCAGCTAAAGATGGGTCTTTTTGAAGTTCTTGCTTTGTTGGTGCTAATGGAAGTTGTGTTATTTCTGTTGGAAATGCTTGTGGCTCTTTGGATGCGAGCGTTTGCATATATTGTTTGTACTCTTTTGTTCCGAGTCTGCTGTGTGGGTCTTGTGGATTTTTTGTGCTGTATACTCCGATGCTATGTGTAGCATCCCCTTTTACTCCGAAGTTGTAAAGTGCGTTTTGAATACTCTCTTGCTTCGTTGCCATAAGAGAATTTTTTTGAGAAAACAGCTGTTGGGTATGACATGCTCCACAACTATTTTCATTTACCAAACTACTCGCTGGAGCTGCATAAAAATCTTTTGGACCTTTGTTTTTTTTGAAGTACTTTACACTGCCTTTGTGTGCGTATTGTTCACTTTTACTTTTAGGGTTTCCACCATGGCAGACGATACAATCATTTCCTGCATAACCAGCTTTCTGTGCTACTTCTAAAATAGCTTTCATCATACCTGATGATTCATCACGAATATTTTCAATACCTTCATGACATATCAAACAGTTATTTGATGCAGTAAGTAGCCCCGAGAAGAGTGCAAGGAAAATGAGTACCTTTAACATAAAATGTCTCTATTTCACTTTTGCAATAGCGTCTAATACACCGTTAATAAATTTTGGAGACTGCTCCGTTCCAAAAGCTTTTGTAATTTCAACCGCTTCATTAATAACAACAGCAGAATCTAACTCACCAAATAAAATTTCATACGTTGCTAAACGTAAAGTAGCACGCTCTATCGTACCTAAACGTTCAAAATCCCACTCTTTAAGATTTTCAATTATAGCTTTATCGCATGCTTCAAGATTTTCCATCACACCCGCATAGAGTGTAAGTGCAAAGTCTCTCTGTTTATTACGAATTTTTTTCTCTTCGAGTATCTCATCTGCATGTTCAGATGTATTTCCATTTCCTAAATCATAAGCATATAGAAGACTTACAACTGCCATACGTGCGTGATGTCTAGTTGCCATTAAAATGTCTCATAAAGGTCTAACATCTCTATAACAACTGTCATAGCTTCAAAGCCTTTGTTTCCTGCTTTTGTTCCTGCACGCTCTATTGATTGCTCAATATTATCAGTAGTTAAAAGTCCAAAACTTACTGGCTTTTGGTATTTTAAACTCATCATAGCAATGCCTTTGGTAGCCTCAGCAGAAACATAATCAAAGTGAGGAGTTGATCCACGAATAACTGCACCAAGAGCACAAACAGCGTCATATTTACCGCTTGCAAGAAGTTTATCAATTATCATTGGAAGCTCAAACGCACCTGGCACTAAAACATGTGTTAAATCAGCTTCATCTCCACCGTGACGAGCAAACGCATCTTTTGCACCTTCTACAAGTCTATCTACTATAAAGTGATTCCATCTTGTACTTACTATAGCAATTTTTTTGCCATTTACAACTTTTAATTTGCCTTCAATTAAATTCATTTTTAAATCTCCTGTATTAATTTTATTTTATTTATTAAATGTTCTAAATCTTCAAGTTTGAGCATATTTGGTCCGTCACTCAAAGCACAACTCGGATCAAAATGTGTCTCAAAAAAGAAACCATCCACACCCACAGCAGCTGCAGCTTTTGCTAGGTAGGGAACCATAGAGCTATCGCCACCGGTTTTACCATCTTGTGCTGTTGGCATCTGAACAGAGTGTGTAGCATCAAAGATGACTGGAGCAAACTCTCGCATGATGACTAAGTTTCTCATATCTACAACCATATTTCCATAGCCAAAAGAGTTTCCACGTTCACATAAGTAAACTCCATGTTTTTGGGCATTTTCATACGTTGCTTCAGAGCATCCACGAGTTTGAAGCACTTTAAGGAGTGGATAACGCATAGCATCCGCACTTAAAAACTGCCCTTTTTTGATGTTTACTTCCCTATCTGTTTTTGCACACGCAACAAGCAAATCTGTCTGACGACAAAGAAATGCAGGAATCTGTAGCATATCTACAACTTCGGCTACTGCTGGTACTTGAATAGACTCATGTACATCCGTCACAACTTTGTAACCAAAATCATCTTTTACTTTTTGTAGGATTCGAAGTCCTTCTTCCATACCAAGCCCACGAAAACTCTCCAAAGAGGTTCTATTTGCTTTGTCAAAACTTGACTTAAAATAAAAATCTATCGAAGGGTCATTATGATACTTCTCAAGCCCTTTAGCTATTTGAAAAATATTTGCTTCACTCTCAATGACACACGGTCCTGCTAAAAGTTTCATTCATTACCTCTTATGGTATAAAAAAGTTAGAGATTATAGCATAATGGTTTTAAAGTAAATTTACTTTGCTCGTGCTACGAGAATTCCAGCAGCAACTATAAGCACTATTCCAAAGCTTGTCATAAGCGAAGGCAAAGCATCTCCAAGGAATAAACCAACCAAGATGGAGAAGAAAATATTTGTATAACTCACCGCTCCAATTATGCCTGCTTTTGTCTCCCCATACGCCTTAGTCATAAGTACTTGAGAGAGCGTTGCAAGGAGTCCCATAGCAATCACATACAGCCAAACGACACCTTGTGGCATCACAAATTCACCAAGCATAAAATCAAGTTCAGGCATATTTACATAAGGTGAGATTAAAAAGAGTAAAATTGGTCCAATTGTTCCTACTCCCATAAAAGAGAGTACTACAGCACGTGTATCGTAGTAACGTTTCAACTCTCTTACAGATGTGTACGCCAATGCCGCTCCAATACCTGAGAATACACCTAATACGTCGTACTTTGAAAAGCCAATTGCTGTTGGTTGTGTAATAAATACAATACCGATAAAGCCAATAAAAATGGCCAGCCACCCTGTGAGTGTCAATTTCTCATGTAAAAATAAAAAAGCAAAAATAGCTGTAAAAATAGGAGAAGTTTTGGAGTAAGTCATTGCATCACCCAAAGAGATGTGCGCGATGTTATAAAAAAATGCCAAGAGTGCTGTAAAGCCCATGAAACCACGGAAGAAAAGCAACCATGGTTTTCCCCCTTGATGCGTCATTGGTTTTCTTAAAACTGCTACTAAAATGATAGCCACACCAAAAACATTTCTAAAAAAAACAACTTCTAGTGAGCTCATGCTCTCTGAGGCAAGCTTAGCGAATGCTCCCATAATTGCAAAAGTAAAAGATGCAATCAGCATATACTGTACACCTTTGTTTATCTTATTCAAATGTATCATAAATGCAATTGTACCCATTTATTAACTTCTTAGGCTTATAATATGCAAAAAAACAGAGGTCTTCGAATGGGAAATATTTTAGTTTTAGTGATTTTAGGTGCAGTAATTTATTACATATTTAAAAGTTATGGTAAGTACGAATCCTACTCAAAAGAGGCGTTTAAAAACTTCTCCATCTCTTATGAATCTTTAAAAAATAGTGAGCTAGGACTTTTTGTAGCACTTGTAGCAAAAGTTGCAAAAGCTGATGGAAAAGTTGATGCACTCGAAGCACAACTCATTGGAATAATGTTTGATGACATTTCAGCTGTTTTTCCAGAACCTGCTAAAACAAAAGATATTTTAAAACAGATATTTAATGAAGAAAAAGAGAAAAAAGATAACACTTTAGAAATCGCACGTAACCTCGCTAGAACTACAAAAAATGACAGACAAAAAGAGCAACAGTTTATGGGCTTTTTAATCCAACTTGCCTTTATTGATGGAGAAGTAAGTAAAGGCGAAGAAGAGTTACTTGCACTTATTGCTGAGACTTTAGAGTTTGACCCACAGACCTATCATGCAATTTTTGACCAATTTGAAAAAATTATGCAAAATGTCCAACCAAAGGCAAATATAGAGGATGCCTACAAACTTCTTGGAGTAAAAGAGGGAGATGATATAGGTACTATTAAAAAAGCATACAGAAAACTTATTCGTGAGTACCATCCAGACATTATTAAATCACAAGGCAAAGGTGAATCTTATATGAAAGAAGCTACAGCAAAAACGCAAGAGATTAACCAAGCCTATGAAATGATACAAAAAGAGTATGCAAAAAACATGTAAATTATGTTAAAATCGTCTTAAATTTTTATTGAAAGAGTTTTTTGTGCGTATGTTTCTATTTTTCTTGATACTCTTCACTTCTATTGTCTCGCAAGCAGGAGAATATAATTTTGATAAAGACTACTATCCTTATCCTCAAGTTGTAAATTATACAAAAAAACTTAAACCCAAAACTATTGTACTTTTAATACAAGGCGAGAAAAAAAATACCTCTGTGCGTGTTCAAAATCATATAAACTCTGCCATTTTAAACGAACCAAATCAATATGTATACTTATATGCCTCTGATATTGCACCATCTATTCCAAAAATGATGTCTCTAGAGGATATAAATGCAACTTTTGGACAGCTCCTATCAATAGAGCCTGAAAAAATGCTCCGCTATACTATTTATTTTCAAAGTAACACCATCACACCAGACTCTCAAGAGTCATTAATGAACATAATAAAAACGCTACAAGATAGAAAAGATCTCTACATAACTATTATTGGTCATTCAGACACCAAAGGTTCTACACAATTAAAAGATGAAATATCTAAAAAACGTGCAGAGTATGTCGCGCAAAAAATCAAAGAGAGTGGAATCAGCTATGAGAGCATGAAAGTCAACTTTTATGGAGATAATGATTTAGCAATTTTCACAAATCAAAATGTCAGTGAAAGACTTAACAGAAGAGTAGAAATATTAATTCGCTAAACATAAAACTATATACTTCATATATAGTAATCATCTTCTTTATAGTAGCTGTTCATTGTGCTCTTTATGTAAGTACTATTACAAAAATACTTGACTATAAGATTTATGATTTTCAGACGAGTTTCCTTAAAAATACTTCTGATGAAAATGCTACTTCTAATGTTGTTGTTGTAGATATAGATGAAAAGAGTTTAAAGCTTCTAGGTCAATGGCCATGGCCAAGGGTTATTTTAGCGGAGGCTATAGACAAAATAAGCATGTATCAACCTAGTGCAATTGGTTTAGACTTAATATTTCCAGAAAAAGATCGTACTTCACCTCAAGCAATCACCTCTTTTTACAAAAGATTTTTTAATATCTCAAGCCAAATCACGGGACTACCTGCAGAGTTACAAGATAATGATATTATCTTCGCTCAATCGCTCAAAAATTCAAATGCTACACTAGGTCTTTATCTAAGTGAGAACAAAGTTTTTGCAAATGATTGCAACCCACTTCCATACAATAATGTGAACTTAGACACTTTTAATCTAAAGAAATCACAATATATGACCTGTGATACACCGCAGATAAGAGATGCTGTAGACAACTTTGGCTTTTTAAATATGAGTGCTGATGAAGATGGTATGTTGCGTAGAATACCACTCTTTAAAAGTCATGGTTCCCAACAGATTCCTGTGTTTGCTTTGGCAACTCTTTTAAGTATTGACCCAAATTTTGCACTTTTACAAAACAATAGTTTTACATTTTTAGGACATCAAGTAAAAACTGATGAAGCAACCAATGTTTTACTCAATAACTATCATAATAATTGGTACAAAAAAGTATCTATAGTCGATATTTTAAATGGTACAGTTGCTAAAGAGATGCTCAGAGGAAAAATAATCTTACTCGGTTCATCAGCTGTTGCCTTGCACGACCAAGTGATACTCTCCAATGGAATAAGATCCCTAGGCATAAAAGTTCATGTGACTTTTATAGATAATCTTCTTCGTGATTCTTTCTTATACCAACCAGAGTACTTTAAATATATAAATGTTTTATTCTCGCTTTTTATGAGTCTTTTATTTTTCTATTTACTCATTAAAAAACGCAACAGTACTATTTTGTTTTTATTTATAGGAGTATTATCTCTTAGTGGTGTAATGAGTTTTAGTGTCTTAGCTTATTTTGGAGCATACATCTCCTTCGCTTATTTTTTATTTCCTTATTTACTTCATTTCTTTTTAGTAAGTGTTGCTTACATCGTTATAGATACTTATGAAAGAAAAGCCTTTTCAGAGGAGCTTAATCGTTCGCACGTTGCACTTTTAGATAGTATGGTTTATGTTGCTGAAGTACATGATATAGAGACTGGTACACATATTATAAGAACAAAAAAATATATAAAACATTTGGCAATGTCTCTTTATAACAAAGGAATCTATACCGATTATCTTTCCCCACAAATCATAGAGATGATGTATAGAACAGCTCCTTTACATGATGTAGGAAAAATAGGCATAGAAGATTCTATTCTTAAAAAACCTGGCAAGCTAACTCCAACGGAATATAAAGTGATGCAGACGCATGCTGAATTAGGAATGCATATTATTGATAATGCAATTTCTAACTATAAAACAAATGATTTTTTCATTATGGCAAAAAATATAGCACACCATCACCATGAAAAGTGGGATGGAACAGGTTACCCCGATGGTTTATCTGGAGAAGCAATTCCTATTGAAGCAAGATTTATGGCTATTGCCGATGTTTATGATGCTCTTGTAAGTGAAAGAGTTTATAAAAAACCATTTAGTTTTGAGAAAACTCTTGCTATAATTAAAGAAGGTCGTGGAACACATTTTGACCCTGTACTAGTAGATGCATTTTTGGAAATTCAAGAGGATTTTAAAAATATTGCACAGCAGTATTCAGATGACACACAGTCATAATAAGTTTATTATAAGGATATATACATGAAATTACTACTCGTTTTGTCCCTTCTACTAAGTGGGCTATTAGCACAAGATATAGCTATTGTTAGAGATGTAGATGGCATTGTAAATGTTAATAATTCTGGTAAAATAAATAAGATTAAAAAAGGTGATGCTTTACAATCTGGCGACATTATAATGACCAGCGATAACAGCAGTGTTACGGTTATCTTCGATGATAATTCAAATCTTGTAATAGGTTCAAATAGTCTGCTAAATATAGATACATACATCTTTAGACCTAAAGAAAGAAAATATTCATTTAAAATGTCAATACAAAAAGGTTCTCTCTCATTTGAATCTGGAAAAATTGGAGAACTTGCTCCTGAGAGTTTTACCTTAACTACCCCAGAAGGAGTAGTAGCTATACGTGGTACAAAATTTTTCGTTAAAGTAAATTAGAGAAAGTCCTTCTCCCAAAAAAATTCTATCCAATTATGCGCTTCATTTATCCAATAATGTGGTTCGTAGATGGAAGTTTTCTTGTAAAAAAGAGTTGCTGATTTGAATTCTATATTTGGAAATTTTTCCTCTAAATAGTTCATCACTGCTTGGAGCGTTTCGCCACTATCTGCAATATCATCTGCCACAAGAACTCTTTTGTGTGTTTCAAAATAACAATCTCCAAAAAGAGTAATCTCTTTTCGTTTTGAAATATCATCATAGAGTTCTGTTCTTATAGACTGAACATCACGTATATTCATTCCTTCAGCAAACGCGTGTGCTAGAGTGAGACCTCCTCGTGCTATTGCAACTATAGCTTGAGGTTCAAAACTTACTATCTCTTGAAGTATAAGATTTGTATCTTTTTTGAAACTCTCGTAAGAATAGTACTCTCTCATAACACTCCTTGTAATTATTATAATCAAATTAAATAAAGCAAAATAAAGATTTATGGTAGTATACTATTTCACAAAATAAATAGAGATAAAAGGCTTTGCAATGATAAAAATAGTTTCAAAAATCGCGATTATTGGTTTGATTACAACAACATTTATAGGGTGTAGTGACACTCCAGAAGTAAAAGAAGAAACAAAATATCAAGCAACATTTGAGTGTAAACAAGAGAATGTACCTGCTCCAAGATGGACTTGTATTCCAGATGTTGAAGGTTTTTATGCTGGCGTTGGTATAGCAGAGAAGAGTGCCGCAGGTATGGCTCATATGAAAAAAGTTGCAGTTATGAATGGTCGTTCTGATTTGGCACAACAAATTCAAACACAAGTAAAAGATAAGATGGAAGGTTTTACAAAAGCAACTGGTGTTGGTTCTGGTGAATCTGTTGATATGGTCACAACTGCTGTAACAAAACAAGTTGCAAAAGTTGATTTAAAAGGTTCTAAAGCAGTAGATATGTGGACCGCTCCATCAGGAAACCTCTTTATGCTCGTCACAGTTCCTGAAGCTTCAGTCAATAAGGCTGTAAAAGATGCTGTAAAATCTAGTTTCAATAGTGACGATGCAAGATGGCAACAATTTCAATCTGAACAAGCTCTTAAAAGTTTAGACGCAGAGTTTCCTACTAATTAATTTATATTTTCATTCTATCTATACTTTTGGCTTTTAATCTCTGCCAAAAGTATTTTAAAACATCTACTCTAGGATATTTATTATGAAATATGTACTCATTTTTATTAGTTTATCATTTTTTACTCTCCTCCAAGCTACTCCGCACTATCCACAACTTTTTTCCATACAAGGAACACCACTCTACACATCAGTCAAAAATATTGCTACATTTAAAAACGTTGCTTCTTTAGAAGTAGAAACAAGTGAATATATACAAAAGTTAAATGACACACAACAGATTGGATTTCAAGCAGATAACTCGAATAATAAAACAAATAAGTCGCTCTATTTAAAAGCATTAAGATCTTTACAAAAAAGTCATGATAAGATTTTACAGCACTCGATTAAAGAATTAAATTACTCTATGAAAAAAAACGACTATCAAAAATTTTTAAACCTTGTAAATGCAGGAATGTTTTATTATAAAGATAAACCTGTATTAAAAGAAAAAATTCTCACTTATTACCAACATAATAAAGCGAAAGGAAAAAGTACTTTACTTGATACAATAATTCAACAGGAGAACTCAGTTGTTACACGATATGCAGCTACTAACAATTATAGTGTCGAGAATACAAATATAGCTGTTGCAAAAAATAGTGTTCCTAAAAAAGAGATTATTCTACTCAGTCGTCCAGGCTGTCCTTGGTGTGTCAAAGCAAAACAGTTATTACAGAGTACTGGGAACACCTACTCAGAATATAATATTCTGCAGTCCGAAGGTGAAAGGTTATATAAGAAGTATAATGGCACAGGAGTTCCTATAGTCATTATAAATGAAAAAGTGATCAAAGGTTTTAGTAAAAAAGCCATCTTGAGCGCACTCAAATAAACTCACACATTAATTTAGATATAATTGCGAAATAATTAACCCTCTTTAAGGTCAACTCATGAAAAAAATCGCCATTATTGGTCGTCCAAATGTTGGAAAAAGCTCTCTTTTTAATCGTCTGCTTAAAAAACGTGATGCAATTACTGCGGACATCGCTGGAACAACAAGAGATGTAAAACGCAGAACTGCTATCATCATTAATAAAGAAGCTCTCCTTCTTGACACTGGTGGACTAGATAAAGGGTGTGAGCTTTTTGACAAAATAAAAGAGATGTCACTCAAGGCTGCCTATAGTGCAGACATCATTCTCTATATGGTAGATGGAAAAAGCATTCCTGAAGATGAAGATAAAAAATTCTTCTACGAACTTCAATCTATGGGAAAAGATATAGCTCTAGTTGTCAATAAAATAGATAATGACAAAATGAAAGACAACCTTTGGGATTACTATGAATTTGGAACAGATACTATTTTTGGTATCTCCGTCTCACATAATAGAAATACTGTTGATTTACTTGAATGGATTGCTTCAAAAATTCCAGATAGTGACATTGTTCAAGACGAGAATGACGAAGACATTAGTATAGTAGAACCTGAAATTGAAGATGATGAAGATTTCTTTGAAAATATACAAGAGCATGATGAAGAAGATGATGGCTTTATCTACTGGGATGATGATGAAGAGATTGAAGAAAACTCTATCTTTGCTCAGAATGACAGAATAAAAGAGTTTGATGAAAATGATGTTAATCATATAAAAATAGCTATTATTGGACGCACAAACGTTGGAAAAAGCTCACTTCTAAATGCACTTCTTGGAGAGGAGCGTTCAGTTGTAAGTGATGTAGCTGGAACAACTATTGATCCTATAGATGAAACTATTGAGTATAAAGACAAGCAACTTACTTTTGTTGACACAGCAGGTCTTCGTCGTCGTGGAAAGATCTTAGGAATAGAAAAATATGCGCTTATGCGTACAACTGAGATGCTTGAGAATGCAAATATGGCTCTTATAGTACTTGATGCGAGTGAGCCGTTTATGGATCTTGATGAAAAGATAGCAGGACTTGTTGATAGTAACCGTTTGGCATGTATTATAGTTCTCAATAAATGGGATATTTCTAAACGTGACGAACATGATAAAATCATTAAAGAAGTACGTGATAGATTTAAGTTCTTAGCCTATGCACCTATCATCACTCTCTCGGCAAAGACACACCAAAGGGTTGATAAGCTGCACGATATGATTTTAGAAATAAATGAAAATTACTCTCAAAGAATTTCAACATCAAAAATCAATGAAGTAATTGAAAAAGCACTAAGACGTCATACACTTCCTAGTGTAAGTGGACAAGTAATACGTATCTATTATGCAACACAATATGAGACACGCCCGCCAAAGATAGCAATAATTATGAATAAACCGAGTGGTTTGCACTTTACTTACAGAAGATACCTTACAAATAAAATGCGTGAAGCATTCAATTTTATTGGCACGCCTCTACTCTTTAAAGCAAAAAAACGTGGAGAAAAATAAGTAAAACTCAAAATGCAATGTTTTGTGATTAGAATCTACTGAAGTTTATAGAAGATGGAAGCTAAAATGGTTTGATTACAACCATCGCTACAATCACAAACAGCAAAATTGTTGGAATTTCATTATATGCTCTAAAAAACTTACCACTTTTAGTGCATCTGTCTTCTAAAAACTCTTTTCTATACTTCTCTAATGAAAAAAAGTACCAAACTAATACAAGCACAAAAAACACTTTAATATAAAGCCAATTATGCCCACTTAAACCAAACTCATAAGCTAGATATGAACCACTAATGATTGTAGCCCACATAGCTGGAAAACCTATCACTCTCATAAGCTTTCTCTCTTGAATTTTCACTACTTCTATAAAACCTGTATTAGTTATATTTTCAGCATGGTAAACTAAAAGACGAGGCATATAAAAGATTGCGGAAAACCACGAAACAAAGGAAATGACATGAAACCATAAGACCCAATTATACATATTTTAATCCTTTAAAAGTTTTTTTCTATACTTACTGTAGGGTAGTTTGAACCACCACGTTTGACGTTATTAATCAATCCAAAGATTCCAGACCTATGTTTCAAGGTAAAACCTATATATGTGTCATAAAGTGGCTTATATGCTGTGAGTCTTCCGAAATCAAAATCCACACTAATATCTAAATAATTTAAGAACTTTGAGTTATGATCATGCTCCTGAGTAGCTTCTAAAATTTCTGTATACAAAAGATGATCTGTATAAGAAACCCCTTCTCCTGCACCAATTCGAATCCTATTTGCAAGAAAGTCAAATTTATAATATGCTTTTATATAAACAACTCCCTCTATAACATTATCACTATAACCATTCTCATTGAAATAGCTTAATCCACTTTTTATATAGACATCTATTGGAAAATCTTTATAATCTTCTGCTACTCTGTAACCACCTTCTAGTGCTGTAACATACAAATCATTTGGGTGCTTTTTTATATTTCCAATAATTATTTCACTAAAATCACTTATTGTAGCTTTTCCATATGCCAATCGCACTGAATAATTCTTCTCATCAGCCACTAAGTTAAGAAATAGAAGGAATAGAATAAGCAACTTCAAGATTTTTCCTCAATAAAGTTTTAAAAGTTTTTCTCTATATAAATGCTATTGTAATTTGAACCACCTTTTGTGACGCCATTAATAAGTCCAAATATACCCGAGCGATGTTTAAGAGCCACTCCAATATATGTCCCATATAAAGGTTTATACTCTATGAGTTTTCCAAAATCAAAATCTGCAGTTATATCTAAATAATTTAGGAAGTATGAGTTTTTTCCATCTGTCTGTGTCTGTGCTTCTAGCCACTCTGTACGAAGAATATCACTTGTATAGGAGCCACCTTCACCAAGACCTACACGTATTCTATTGTTCAAAAAGTCTATATTGTAAAAAGCTTTAATGTATGCAAGCACTTCATATACAGCATCATAATCTCCTTCATAAAATCTGGAAACCCCTGCTTTTACATAAATATCTATGGGTGCATTAAACAGACTATTTTTAAGTAGATAACCACCATCCACAGCGATAACACTTAAATTTTCAGGATGTGAGCCTAAGTCACCAATAAGTACATCACCTAAAGCTTTTTCTGTTGCACTTCCATATAACAAACGTGCTGAGTACATCTCTTGTGCAAATATATTTATTGCTAGTAACAAAAACAAAATTATTTTCAATTCTCTACCTTAAAAATTTTTCTCTATATAGATACAATTATAGTTTGATCCACCATCATAAACACCGCCATAGGTCCCATGTGCACCCGAACGATGCTTGATTAAATAGCCAAGGTAGAGTTGTTCTAACTCTTTTACGCGAATAAGCTTACCCACATCAAAGTCAAATGTCATCTCCATATAATTAAGAAAGTTGGATTGTTTATCATCTTCAGCAATTGCCTCTTGAGCTTCAACGTAAGGAACTCTTCCTGCATACGAAATACCCTCTGCAATACCATATCTTAATTGATTTGAAAAAATATTAAACTTTATATAGAGTTTTATATACAGATCCCCCTCAAGAAAGTCATCCTGATGACCATTTTCATAAAAATAATTTAGACTCCCATTTGTATAAATATCAAAAGGTAAGTCAAACATATTCTCAACAACTCTGTACCCAGCAGAGACACCATACACACTTGTTCCAGCAGAATGTGTATTGAAGCCTTTAAATGTATATAACTCATCAAAATCACTTGCAGAAGAAGCTCCTGCAGCGAACCTTATATTATAGTCATCATTAGCCATCAAGACTAAAGAGAACAAAAATAATATAAAAAACTTCAAATTATAAATCTAAAGCTTCTAGTTCTTTGACTGAAGTTACTTTATGAGAAATAGTTTTATCATGTAAACGACGAAGTGCTTTAGCACCTTTATCTATTGCTAAATCAATAGCTGTGTCTAAGTCTTCATCACTCTGTGTAATTACAACAGGTTGGGCATGTGCTATACGAATGTCAAACTCTACATTTACACCTTTTTTTTCAGTTTTAATATTACAATTAATAGTTGTTATTTCAAGATTATATTTTTTGAATGCTTCTAGAGCAGACTCTATATGTGATTTTGTATTTCCCGCGAGTGTTATATCTTTTGAACGTATTTGTAAGTTCATTTTATTCCTTTGTTTTGAGAAGTCTTTCACTCCTCTTGTTTGCTTATATAATAACTAACTAAAGCTGAGAATTGGTATAATATTGTAAATTAAAAATATTTAGGAAATAATTATAATGAGAGTATTTACAGGCATTCAACCCTCAGGCGATTTACACATTGGAAATTATTTTGGTTCTATAAAACAGATGGTTGATGCACAACAAAACAGTGATACTTTTGCTTTTATAGCAAATTATCATGCGATGAGTAGTGGCAATGGCGGTGAGAAACTAGCATCTTTAACAATGCAAGCAGCTACGGACTTTTTAAGTTTAGGTATCAATCCAGAAAAATCAACTTTTTGGGTTCAATCAGATGTAAAAGAAGTGCTTGAACTTTATTGGGTTCTCTCTGGATTTACACCTATGGGACTTTTAGAACGTGCTCACAGTTATAAAGACAAAACAGCAAAAGGTATTGCCGCAAATCACTCGCTTTTTTCCTATCCAGTTTTAATGGCTGCAGATATTTTACTCTTTTCCCCAGACATTGTTCCAGTTGGAAAAGACCAAATTCAACATGTTGAAATAGCACGTGATATAGCTATAAAATTTAATAATGCTTATGGAGATATTTTTAAACTACCAGAATTTAAAGTAGATGAGAACGTCGCAACAGTTCCTGGAACTGATGGACAAAAAATGTCTAAAAGTTATAACAATACTGTAAATATTTTCGGTGAAGAAAAAGCCCAACTTAAAACAATTAAAAAAATAGTAACCCAAAATGTTCCACTTGAAGATCCAAAAGAGTATGAGAATTGTAATGTATACAATATAGCAAAACTCTTTTTAAGTGAAAATGAGTCTCTAGAACTTCAAGAAAGATACAAACGTGGAGGAGAAGGTCATGGTCACTTTAAACTCTATTTAGCTGATGTTATTTGGGAATATTTCAAACCTTACAGAATCAAACGTGATTATTATCTAAGCCATTCAAATGAAGTAAGAGAAATTTTACTAGAAGGTGCAAATAAAGCTAAAGAAGTTGCATCTCCAATGATGGAGAAGATACGAACTGTTACTGGAATTCACTACTAACTTCTTAGAACATTAAAGAGTTATCGTAAAGAGATACTCTTTTTTGCAATAAATTTTTTCTCTGACCAATTTTTCCCTTTTAGCTTTAAGAGGTCACGAACCTCATCATTTACTAAGCGGTAAGAAAGTTCTACATCTACTGTTGTTGCCCCTGACACCCTAGCAACTTTTAAAACTTTTTTCCCGTGTGCAGGTATACTCAAATCTTTACTTTGTTCGATTGCTAAATGTGGTATTGTAGTTTTATTTTTCTTTCTATAGTATGTTCTAGTTAGAGATATACTTTGTTTCTCAATGACTGTGTCACCTTTGCTATAAACAATATCAACAACAATTTCTCTAGAACCAAAACCACTTGGAATATTGTGTGGCTGTGGATTTTCTATTGTAATTATAATATCTTTACGTTTTTTCTCAAGAGATAATATAAGAGCGTCTTTCCACATAGGTGTAGTATGTGCACCTGCAAAGCCATGGTTTCTTACTTCACGTTTTTTTGCTTCTCCATTATACATTTTATATGTGGAAGCATAATCTGTACGTCTCTCTCCCATGTGACAATCTACACAAGCTTTATCTTTATCGAGATATTCACTTTCCATATCTGTAAAAACCAGCCCATGTACACTTCTATCATTTGCATGACATACAAAACATAATCTATTTGGCTCTTCATCCATAAAAGCATGCTTGACTGTTTTATGATAAGGTGATTTAGCATCATCAAATGGACCAGTCATTGTTCCAGATTTTGTCCATTCAACACGATTAATACCGCGTTTAGTAGCATCATACTCATCGTGGATTTTATCTACATTGTGACAAACAACACAGTTAATTCCTTCACTAATAGCATCATTATGTACAGCTTTATCTACTTTAGAACCTTTATCTAGCCCCATTACCGCTGCAATTTCATAATCGACACCCGTACTTGTTACAGATATTCTAGGGTTGTGGCAAGTTGCACATTGCACTTTAATACTATTTAAACTTTTCCTCGTTTTTCTACTAACATAATCTATACTTGCTCGAAAATATTCATCATTCATATAGTGACTTTTTGAGTGCCAAGACTCTTCCCACTCACTCACTATACGTAGGTGACAAGATTTACAACTTTGAGAGTCTTGAAACCTCTCATCTACTTTTACTACTGTTGCGCCAAATAGAGCTGTAAATCCAAGTAAAATAACTAGAAAAAATCTCATACTAATCTCCTTTTTTGTTTGTCTAACCAGACCATAAGCCCTTTTTGAGCATGTAATCTGTTTTCAGCCTCATTAAAAATAATATCTGCATGTATATCCATAATTTCTTCAGAGACCTCTTGTCCTCTATAAGCTGGAAGACAATGCAAAAACTTCGCATTTTTAGCAGCCAAAGACATCATAGAAGCATCTACCATGAATCCACTGAAATCTTTAACACGCTGCTCCTTTTCGTCCTCTTGTCCCATAGATGCCCAAGTATCCGTAGTTACTATTGTCGCTCCACGAACTGCATCTTGTAAATCATTCATAACAGATATTATAGCACCACTCTCTTGTGCAAGGCTTATCGCGTCTTTTAAAATAACATCGTTTACTTCGTAACCTTTTGGAGTTGCTATTCTAAGTTCAAATCCTAATTTTGCAGCAAGCATTAACCAAGAATTTGTCATATTGTTTCCATCACCTATGTATGCAACAATCGGATTAGTATGCGCATCATGCTCTACCATAGTCATATAATCAGCAAGGAGTTGCACAGGATGATACGAATCAGTCAATCCATTTATCACTGGAACTTTTGAGTAAGAAGCAAACTCTTCTATCATACTATGTTCAAAAGTTCGTATCATTACCATATCGCACATACTCGATATTACGCGTGCTGTATCTTTGACTGGCTCACCACGACCTAAATGAATATCACGATTTGAAAGAAAAAGTGCATGTCCACCAAGTTGAAACATTCCTGTCTCAAAACTCACCCGTGTACGAGTAGAACTTTTTTCAAATATCATGGCTAATGTTTGATTCTCAAGCTCTTTTTTGTAGATACCTGCTTTTAAATCTTTTTTTATTTCAAGACCAATAGTGATAATCTCCAAAATTTCGTCTTTTGTAAAGTCTTTGAGTGTTAAAAAATGTCGCACAATTTTTTCCTAAATTTATCTGTTAGTTATTTTATTATAGTTTTCTTTAAACTAACTATTAATTAATATTTTAGCTACTTCTTTGGCGTGATATGAGATGATTATATCTGCTCCAGCTCGTTTAAAAGCAATCATTGTTTCCATCACAACTCTATCATAATCTATTAAATTATTCATCCCAGCAAATTTAAGCAATGCATATTCACCACTCACATTATAAACTGCCATTGGTAGAGAAGTGTTATCTTTTATCTCACGAACTATATCTAAATATGCAAGTGCTGGTTTTACCATAAGTATATCTGCACCTTGTGCTTCATCAGAGATAGATTCAGCGATTGCTTCACGTCGGTTTGCTGGATCCATCTGATAACTTGCTCGGTCACCAAAACTTGGTGTAGATTCTGCTACATCACGGAATGGTCCATAATAACCTGAGGCAAATTTTGTAGAGTATGCCATGATAGGTAGGTTCTCAAATCCACCCTTATCTAAACCTGCACGTAACGCTTCAATTATTCCATCCATCATGCCTGAGGGCGCAATCATATCTGCCCCTGCCTTTGCATGAACGAGGGCTTGTTGTACTGAAATTTCAAGAGTTGCATCATTATTTACAGTTGCATTTTTCTCATCAATAATGCCACAATGCCCATGATCTGTATATTCACAAAAACACAAATCTGTTACAATAAACATATCTGGATGTGCTTCTTTAATTTTACGTATAGAAGAAGCAATAATTCCATGCTCACAAAGAGCATCAGAACCAATAGAATCTTTTGTGTCAGGAATACCAAAGAGAATAATAGAGTAAATTCCAAGACTCTTAAGTTCATTACACTCCTTTAAAACTTCATCAATGCTCATTTGAAAAACACCTGGCATAGAAGCTACTTCTGCTTTTATTCCCTCTCCACTACGAATAAAAAGAGGATATATAAAATCATCAACACGTACACTTGTTTCTCTAACAAGTGTGCGAAGATGCTTATTTAAACGAGTTCTTCGAAATCTTTGAAACATAACTGAACCTTTTTTTTGCTATAATAATTTTTTTTAAGAAAATATTTTACCGTTTTAAAGATTAATATAATGAATATACAAATATCTGACGTAGCAAACTTACCCTCACAATTTGGAAATTTTAAAGTAAAAGCCTTTAAAGAAGGCTCTAAAGAGCACCTTGTGATCTACAAAGAGAATCTCGACGAAGTTCCTATTGTTAGGGTTCATTCTGAATGTTTAACAGGTGATGCGCTTGGAAGTTTAAAGTGTGATTGTAGAGATCAATTAGTGTACGCTCTTTCTATGGCAGAAAAAACAAATGGAATGGTGATTTATTTACGACAAGAGGGTCGCAATATTGGTCTTTTAAATAAAATCAACGCCTATGCACTCCAAGATAAAGGTGCAAATACAATCGAAGCAAATCATCAACTCGGATTTCGTGCAGATGAGAGAACATATGAAATTGTAACCTTCATTCTTCGTCATTTCAATATAAAAAAAATAAAACTACTTACAAACAATCCAGATAAAATAAAGTCTATTAGCGATATAGAAATAGTAGCAAGAATGCCTATTGTTATGAATGCAAATGCATATAATGAAGAGTATTTAAAGGTCAAACGTGATGAGATGGGTCATCTTCTTTAGGAAAATAGTATGCCCATAGAATCCTTACAACATAAACTAGAAACTACTATAAAAAAGCTTGAAGCTAGAGAAAATAGTTTTTTACTATTTGAAAAACTTGCTAGTTTAGGAAGTTGGGAAGTAGATTTAAAAACACATACATCTATTTGGTCTGAACAATCTTATAAAATTTATGGCTATAAAAAGGGAGAAATTGAGACAGATTTAAGTTTATTTTTTTCATCTATCTTTGCAGAAGATTTGGAGCATGCAAAAATAACCCTGCAAGAAGCAATAGAAAGTGGCAAACCTACCTCCTTTAAATGTCGAATTCACAAAAAAGATAAATCTGTAGCTTATATTCATATAAATGGACAAGTAATTTATGATAGCAATAATCAACCAGATAAATTAATCGGTACAACACAAGATATTACAAAATTTGTAAAGACAGAACTTCTTGCAAATGAACTTGTAGAACTTATTGAACGTTCTTCAAATGAAATATACATTGTAAACTTTGAAACACTTAAATATCTTTATGTAAATGGCGGTGCATGTAAAGCACTTGGTTATACAAGAGATGAACTGTTGCAAATGGATATATATGATGTCAATCCCTATCTTTCTAAAGAAAAAGCAAAAGACTTAAAAGCAACTCTTTTTGCAGAAAAAAAATTGCTTAACAGAACAGTACATCAATGTCGTAATGGAACTACATATCATGTCCAGTCTTACATTCATACTATGACGTATAATGGGTTAAATGCTTATGTAATTTTTGACACAGATATAACACAACAAGTAGAAGATGAAAAACTTTTAAATCTCCAAGCACAGCAACTTAATCATCAAGCAAATCATGATGCACTCACAAATCTTCCAAATAGAATGCTTTTTCAAGATAGACTTTCTCAAACAATTTTTACATCAAAAAGAAATAATGAACAATTTGCACTTCTTTTTATAGACTTAGACCAATTTAAAAAAATAAACGACTCACTAGGACATCACATAGGAGATGAAGTTTTAATAGAAGCAGCTAAAAGAATTAAAGATTCCATTCGAGAAGAAGACACATTAGCTCGACTCGGTGGAGATGAGTTTACAATTATTGCTAAAGAAGTTCAAGGTAAAAGTAGTGCTTCAGTAGTTGCTCAAAAAATTATTGAAGCAATGAAAGAACCTATAATTGTAAAGTCGCATCAGCTCTATATCTCTTCAAGTATAGGTATAAGCCTCTATCCTCAAGATTCTACTGATCAAAATAATCTCATCAAGTATGCAGATGCAGCAATGTATAAAGCAAAAGATGAAGGACGCAATAATTATCAATTTTACTCTACAGATATGACAAAATATGCATTTGAAAGAGTTGTAATGGAGAGTAGTTTACGTATTGCTATAGATAACAATGAGTTCGAAGTCTATTTTCAACCTCAGTATAAAGCAAGTACAGATACAATAATTGGCGTCGAAGCACTCGTGAGATGGATACATCCAAGTCTTGGAATCATTCCTCCAGGAAAGTTTATTCCTCTTTCTGAAGAAAATGGGCTGATTATAAATATTGACAAAATTGTAATGGAAAAAGCAATGACACAATTTACACAATGGAAAAGAGAAGGACTACAGATTGATACTTTAGCTATTAATCTCTCCATGAAAAGATTAAATCAAGATACATTTATAGAACATCTACTTGAAACTATGAATGAGATAGGATTTGAACCTCATTGGCTAGAGTTAGAAGTTACTGAGAGTCAAGTCATGAACAATCCAGAAATATCTATAGAAAAGCTCCATGCAATAAGTGCTATGGGAATAGAAATTGCGATTGATGACTTTGGAACAGGCTACTCTTCACTCTCTTATTTAAAAAAGCTCCCTTTAGATAGACTCAAAATTGATCAGTCTTTTGTTAAAGAGATACCTCATGATGAAGATGATGTAGCTATTACAAGAGCCATTATTGCTCTTGCAAAAAGTTTAAATTTAAAACTTATAGCAGAGGGAGTTGAAACCTTGGAACAAAAAAATTTCATGATAGAAAATGGTTGTGACTGTATCCAAGGTTACTATTATTCCAAACCTCTTCCTATCCATGAGATGCAAAAGCTTCTAAAGCATTAATCCCTAAAGCTTCCCCTACCGCTTTGTTATAAAGTACTCCATCAAATGTATTTAATGAGCTGAGCATTACAGGTCGTTTTTCACAGATCTCATCAGCTCCATAACGTGCTAAATCTCTAATATAAGGCAAAGTAGCATTTGTAAGTGCATAGGTTGAAGTTCTTGGATACGCTCCAGGCATATTTGCAACACAATAATGAACTATGCCTTGTTCTATGAATGTAGGTTCTTTATGCGTTGTTGCGTGCGAACTCTCAAAACAACCACCTTGGTCTATAGAGACATCTACTAAAACACTCCCTTCTTTCATTAGACTGAGCATATCTCTTGTTATGAGTTTAGGTGCT
This sequence comes from Sulfurimonas sp., assembly GCA_041595535.1. Lineage (GTDB taxonomy): Bacteria > Campylobacterota > Campylobacteria > Campylobacterales > Sulfurimonadaceae > Sulfurimonas. The sequence continues at coordinate 90,281 of JBFHKA010000004.1, forward strand.
TTAGCCCCTGGAATTAAAACTGTTCCTATGACAATATCACTCTGGGGTAGTAAAGTTTGAATTGTTGCATGTGTACTATAAAGTGTCGCTACATTTGCGGGTAAAACATCATTTAAGTAGTGAAGTCGCTCTGTATTTATATCAAGAATTGTTACTTCTGCCCCGAGTCCAGCTGCAACTTCAGCAGCAGCCTTTCCAGCAACGCCACCGCCAAGAACCATTACTCTAGCTCTACTTGTTCCAACTACACCACCAGCGAGTAAACCACTTCCACCGTTATACTTTCCTAAATGGACACTGCCCATCAAAGCTGCCATCTTTCCTGCAACTTCACTCATTGGTTCAAGTAGTGGTAGTCGTCTATTTACTTCTAGTGTTTCATACGAGAATGCTCGTATACCTTTACGCAGTAAAAACTCTGTTTGCTCTTTATCAGCAGCTAGATGAAGATAGGTAAAAAGTGTTTGATTATTTTTGAAGAGTTCATATTCACTCTCTATAGGTTCTTTTACTTTTACTATCATTTCTGTAATATCAAATACTTCAGAAGCTTCAAGGAGAAGATAGGCTCCGGCTTCTACATACTCTGCATCGCTAAAGCCACTTCCCTCACCTGCTCCACTTTGAACATAGATTCTATGTCCATCTTTGCCCAACTCTCTCACACCTGCTGGAGTAACAGAAACACGAAACTCACTTGGTTTAATCTCTTTAGGTACACCGATATTCATACTATCTCCTTTAAAACTTACGTGTTAGTAACTCCCTTCACCTACAGAAATTACAAAATTGTCATCTACTTCAACAACATCAAACCCATGTTTGCCACAAAATGTCTCATTGAGTTCTTGCGCCCAAGCACGAGCAACTCTCTGTGCATTTTCTTTATCATCAAAAGTTTTGATTTGAGGCATCCCTTTACGTTTTGCACATCCACACATTTTTTCAACTACAACATGATATTCCATCTTTAATCCTTTATTTATTAAGCTTTTAACTTATATTAAATCTCACATGGCTCATCAAAGCCACCACTCTCTACAGAGATGACAAAATTGTCATCCACCTCTACAACATCAAACCTATGTTTACCACAAAATGAGTTACTTAGACTCTCTGCCCAATCATACGCTTCGAGTCTTGCTTCTTCTTTTGTATCATAACTACGAATCTGTTGCGTGTTATGCTTTAAAGCGCATAGGCATAGCTTTTGCAAGACTACATGATGTTGCATTAAGACAACTTTGAATTTTCAGAAATAAGATAGATCTGGTCTTTAAACTTATTGAGATGTTTGATAACCAAATCACGATGATCTTCACTTAAAATATAATGTTGTTCTATGAAATCATACATTTTATCTATATCAGTATAAATCTCTTTCATCAAATTAGCTTTAATATGCTCTTGCACACTCATTAAAGTCTCCTTTTATGTGAGTAAATGCATATAGTATGCTAGTTGACTCTCTTTGAACAGTGTAATAAAAAAATTTAAAGAAAAATTTATAGAAGGAAGAAATATTGGAAATAAAAAAGCCACCCTCAAGAAAGAGGATGACTTACAAGGGGAATATATGAAGTGTAGATTAGCGAACTAAGTCGAAGAAGTAGTCAGTTGAAGCGATATCTTTAGTATCTTCATCAAGTTTGTCTAAAACTTTGTTTGTAATCCAAGTTAATAAGTTAATAGCACCATCGTAACCGCTGATTGAGTAACGGTGTAAGTGGTGTCTATCAAATATTGGGAATCCGATATAAATTAGCGGAGTACCAGTATCACGCATAAGCTCTTTACCATAAGAGTTACCAATCATAAAATCAACTGGCTCTGTAAATAGTAATGAACGCATGTGCCATAAATCTTTACCAGCCCATACATTACACTCAGCAGCGCGAGGTGAAGTGTCAAGTAAAGCTCTCATTTCTTCTTCCCAACCACGTGGTGCGTTGTTACAAAGAACATGAGTTGGAATAGCACCCATTTCTAAAAGGAATGAAACCATACCTATTAAAAAGTCAGGATCTCCCCAGATAGCGAATTTTTTAGCATGCATATATGGATAAGAATCTTGCATAGCATCTACAAGACGACCACGCTCAACTTTTAATTTTTCTGGAACATCTTTGCCTGTAAGTTCAGCTAACTTCATTACGAACTCATCTGTGCCTTTAAGACCTACTGGGTTAGAGAAACCACCAGCATGTTTCCAACGTTTAGTAACCATTTTCATAGTTTTAACAGTTGCATATTTTTGTAAAGATATAGTTGCTTTAGAGTTTTTAGCATTTTTAGCATCAGCGATAGTTGTACCACCTTTGAACATTGTATACTCACCAGCTGGCATGTCCCATTGATCAGAGTGGTCACCTATCATTGTATACTCAGCACCAAAAGATTCCACTATAGCTTTTACAGAACGGATTGAACCAATATATGTCTCAAAACCTGGGATGATATTGATTTTTTCATTCTTCTTAACTTCAACATCTGTTGTAAGTTGCTCTAAAATACCGTGCATCATATTATCATAACCAGTAATATGACTACCAGTAAACGATGGTGTATGTGCATAAGTAATTGGGAATGATTCTGGTAAGAATTCACCACCATCTTCCTCTTTTGCAGCTACAGCAAACGCATAAAGGTCATCACCGATAACTTCAGCCATACAAGTAGTAGAAACTGCAATCATCTCTGGTTTATAAACTGCTGCACAGTTTTTAAGACCATCTTTCATATTTATTAGACCACCAAATACCGCAGCATCTTCAGTCATAGAATCAGACACACATGGTGTTGGTTCTTTGAAGTGTTTTGTAAAATATGAACGGAAATACGCAACACAACCATGAGAACCATGCACGTAAGGCATAGTGTTCTCAAAACCAAGTGCTACCATTACGGCACCAAGTGGTTGACAAGCTTTTGCAGGGTTAACTGTAATCGCTTCACGAGCAAGATTTTTCTCACGGTAGTCCCATGATTTAGTCCACTCAGCTATTTCAGCAGTTTTAGCAGGATTTACCGCACCATAACCACCTTCAAACTCTTTTTTCTTAGCAAGTACTTCTTGGTACTCTGGTTTTTTGAAAAGGTCTTTACCGTTTACAATGTTATTTACGTCTTGCATTATGCTTCTCCTTCTTTATCCCATGGTGCTGTAGTGTGAGCCCAAACAGGAGAATTTATAGCTAAATCCATATCTTGAGCAAAAATTGCAAAACCATCATATCCGTGGTAAGGACCACTATAATCCCAAGAGTGCATCTGTCTGTAAGGAAGACCCATTTTTTGGAATACATATTTTTCTTTAATACCTGATGCTACTAAATCTGGTTGAAGTTTTTTAACAAACGCTTCAAGCTCATACTCATTAACATCATCGTAAATTACAGTTGAACGGAAGATTTCATCTTTAGTTCTTTTGTAGTCATCATCATGAGCGAACTCATAACCAGTACCAATAACTTCCATTCCTAAGTCTTCATAAGCACCGATAACGTGACGTGGGCGTAAACCACCAACGAACAACATTACTGTTTTGCCCTCAAGAAGTGGACGGTATTTAGCTGTAACAGCATCAACCATTGGTTGGTACTTAGCAATAACTTCTTCACATTTAGCTTGAATACTCTCATCAAAGAATGCAGCAATCTTGCGTAAAGATTTAACAGTTTGGCTTGGACCAAAAAAGTTATACTCTATCCAAGGAATACCGAACTCTTTCTCCATGTGACGAGAAATATAGTTCATTGAACGGTAACAGTGAAGTAAGTTTAATTTTACTTTTGTTGTTTGTGCCATCTCTTTAAGAGTAGCATCACCTGACCATTGTGCAACAACACGTAATCCCATTTCTTCTAAAAGAATACGGCTTGACCATGCATCACCACCAATATTGTAGTCACCAATGATAGCAACATCATATTCAGTTACTGCAACAGGATCACCTAAGTTTTCAATGTTTCCTTCAAATACATAATCACGAACTGTATCATTTGCAATGTGGTGACCAAGTGATTGAGAAACACCACGGAAACCTTCACAGTTTACAGGAACAATTGTATTACCAGTTTTCTTAGCATATTGTTTTGATGTAGCATTGATATCATCACCAATAAGACCAATTGGACACTCAGATTGAACTGTGATACCATTATTGAGTGGGAAAAGTACATCTATCTCTTCAAGACATGCTGTAAGTTTTTTATCTCCACCGAAAACGATATCTTTCTCTTGGAAATCCGAAGAGAAGTTCATAGTAACAAATGTATCAACACCAGTAGTACCAATATAGTAGTTACGACGACCAGCACGTGAATACTGACCACAACCGATAGGACCGTGAGAGATATGAACCATATCTTTTACTGGACCCCATACAACACCTTTTGAACCTGCATATGCACATCCACGTTGACTCATAACACCTGGAACTGTTTTCTTATTTGAACGAACATTACCACATGTTTTTTGACTTTCATCATCCGGACCACCAACACCTAAGTGTTTAGAACGATTTTTTGCAGCTTTTTCTGGATAAGCTTTTAAAACTTCTTCGATAGCCGCTTTTTGTTTAGCTTCCAATGTTTCTGGACCCATTGTAGTCTCCTTATATTTATATATTCAATATGAGTTTATACCGCTCTAATTTATAAAATTAGAGGCAAGTAATACACGAAGAGGTAAAGCCCAAAGGCTTAGCCTCCATGGCTTTTAAATTTAGAACTACTTATGCAGCTGTAATTTTAAAGTGAGCCATTGAGTCGAATTTTTTACAAAGAGCCATAGTCTCATCATCACTGTCTAAACGTTTAGAAAGCTCAGAAATTTGGTAACGATTTGTATAAATCATATAGTCTGTTTCAGCAGTTTTCACATAGTGAACTAATGCTTTGAACATAAAAGTATCTTTATTTGTATAAGAAAGCTCTTCTTTTTGACCATGGTATTCAGTTACCATTTTAATTTCATTGATACCTGATGTATCAATATTTGCTTCATCTAATTTTGCTACTACAGCTTCATCTGGAACTGTGTTACCCATATCAGCTGGGAAGTGGAAACCTAAAATAAACATAAAATTCTCCTTCTTTATCTATTCTTTTCTTTTCATTACGAGAATGTTAGTCTCTCAAAAGAGAGACGACGCTTGTGAAGTTAATCTAATTGATTAAGCTTCGTGCTCAGCTTTACCGATGTTATCAATATCAGCTTCTTCTTCAAGACCAAATTTCATAATTAGTGCTTCAAGATCATCCATCTCTAGTGGAGTTGGAATAATTTTCATATCGTTAGCAATAATTTTACGTGCAAGTTCTTTATACTCAAGAGCTTGGTCAGCTTTAGGGCTATATTCAACAACTGTCATACGACGGATTTCAGCACGTTGAACGATATTGTTACGTGGTACGAAGTGAATCAATTGAGTACCAAGATCACGAGCTAAAGCCCATGCAAGGTCATATTCAAAGTCAGTCATACGAGCGTTACAGATAAGACCAGCAAGACGAACTCCACCAGTGTTAGCGTATTTTAAAATACCTTTAGAGATGTTATTTGCAGCATACATAGCCATCATCTCACCAGACATAACGATATAAATCTCTTGTGCTTTACCTTCACGAATTGGCATAGCGAATCCACCACAAACAACGTCACCAAGAACGTCATAAGAAACGAAATCTAAACCTTCAGCTTCGTAAGCACCTTCTTCTTCAAGAAAGTTAATCGCTGTAATAACACCACGACCTGCACAACCAACACCTGGCTCTGGTCCACCTGACTCAGTACAGTTAATCCAACCGTGTGGAGCTTCAGGAGCAAATATACCAGCACCTGGTTTTAATGCATCTTCTAATTCTAAATCTTCAACTGTCCCCATTTCTGCAGCAAGTTGTAAAATAGTGTTTTGAGCTTTTTCATGTAAAATTAAACGAGTTGAATCCGCTTTAGGGTCACAACCAACAATCATAATATTTTTATCAAAGTAATAAGCCATTGAAGCCAATGTATTTTGAGATGTAGTAGATTTACCAATCCCACCTTTTCCGTAGAACGCTATCTGACGTAATGCAGCCATAATTTCTCCTTAGTTTTAAACACCCTCCTAAAACCTAACAAGTTAGATTCAAGAGTCTGTCTTCGTACTTCGCTGTAGTTATTGCAAGCTCTGTTCTCGACTTTTAGAACAAATATATGTGACAATAAAGACACAAACGCGACAAAGGGCGTAAATATGCACAAATTTGTAGGAATGAATTATGCAGGAGACGAAATTGTTAGACTATGTAGTGGTAAACGCTTAGGTTTGTTTTATGAAATCCACGTCTATTGTAGAATTTTAGTGCGTTAGAGTTATCTACGTCTGCAGCAAGTTGTATACGTTTGTAGCCATGATCTTGTGCAAGTGTTCGCATCTTATTTATAAGACGACTTCCAACACCCATTTTTCTATACTCTTCTCGTACAACCAAATCTTCTATCTGTCCGACATGGTCACCCTCTGCACTAGAGATAAGTCTCTGCATAGTAACCATGCCAACAACATGACCTTCATATTTTGCTACAAGCATATCTGAGCTTTCATGCTCAAAGAGTTTTGTAATACCAGAGAGTTGTTTGTTAAAGTCAATATTAAAATCTTTCTCTATTGCAAAGAGTACGCTTAGTAATTTTGCCATCTCTTCTAAGTCATCTCTTTGAGCGAGTTCTATTGTAATCCCTGTCTTCATGTTTAAGTCACATATTTCTGGATCTAAAATAGAGATGATTGTTTTTGCATGCTCATTCAAAGGATTGCCTTTTATATAAAGAGTATTTAATTCTGATAGATTTGCTAATGTATCTGGGAGTGCGACTATTGCATTATCTTCTATGTCTAATTTACGAAGTTTTGTATACTCCTCAATCTCTTGTGGAATTTCACATATCTCATTAGAGGAGTAACAGAGATTTTCCAAAAGTTTTGAAGAAGGTAGAAGGAGCTCTTTAAGAGAACAACTATCACACGAAAATTCTTGTAAATAGGGAGCAAAATCTTCACTTATATGTAGTTCTTCTAAAGGGTTCTCATCCAAAGTCAATACTTCTAAGGCGTTGAGTCCATGAAGATGTAAAGATTTTAAACTGTTTGCTGTAAAATTAACATTTTCAACTTCTAAGCGAAAAAAAGCCTCGTCTATCTCTTCTATTGCATTATCTGTCACTTCTATCTCTTCAAGTGAAACCAAATGAGAAAAACTACTTGAGAGTTCACGAAGTAAATTACCATTAAGATTGAGTCGTTGAAGATTTCCTAGAACAGGAAGAAGTGCATCTATATCTTTTAAAAAGTTGTTTGAGAGATTCAGTGTTCTTAACTCATTTTCTTTCTCGAAAATTTCTCCAATTTCTTGGAGTGAATTGGAGCTTACATCTAACACACGTAACGATGTACATTTTTTTAAAACAGAGATATTGCTTATCTTGTTTCCGCTCACATTTAAGGAGCGTAAAAGCATTTCACCCAGTACATTTGGCAACTCTACAAAAGCATTTCTTCGCATATCTAAATTACTTAAGCTACTAAGATTTTTCATAGAATCTGGAAGAGTTGTGAGTCTATTGTTTGCCACATTTAAAACCAATAGACTCGTTAAGAGTCCAAAGTTTTCAGGCAAACTCTTTATTGCATGTCCGCTTAAATCGAGTCGTGTTATCTCATGTACAGAAGTTACATTTTCTTCAAGTGCACCATATTGATCAAGCCAAGTTTTTAATCTATCCCATTCATAGTCATACATCTTAAACCCCTTCGCTTAATCTTTTGAGTCGTTCTAAACGTTCTTCAATTATATAAGCAATCTCATCATAGTCATATTTTCCATAAAGACTCATATCGTAGAGTTTAAGAAGTGCAGCACGACAGCAACTCTTGTTACATTCGGTTACTAATTTTTTTGCTTTTTTAAAAGGTAGGGAAGAGTTTTGAAAAATCTCTATTGCTTGTGCGACATTTTTTTCGCCACACTCACAAATTTCCATATCGAGAATTTCTTGCTTCTCTTTCATCTTCCTATCCTTTAATGCTTTAAAAAGAGTGAGGTAACTGTTTTAGAGATTATTTTGCGCTTTAAAGTTATTTGCCTCTTCAACTGCTACTTTTAGTTTTTCAGCTAGTTCTGGCATTTTAACATAGTCTGTCCATAATGTATCTTCAACTATATCATGTATTTCTGAAGCAATCTCAACTGCTAACCTTTTATACTTTGCTAACTCTCTTTTTTGATCTTTTATATCTTCTGACATTTTTTCCTCCTTTAAATTTTGTGAACTTCTATAAGTTTTGCTTCATCTCTTCTTAATGCTACAAATGAGCTATTTATCATCACTTGAACTGTACTCTTGAAGAGTCCAAAGTTTTTAACACTAAGAGGTGTGTTGCGAAGAAACCCTAAAGAATTTAAACGTTGCTTCAATTCGTTACTCACATTAAGAGCATCAATACAGACTTTGTCTCCAACACTCATTTGCAATAAACACATACTACTTCTCCTACAAAGAAAATGCATATATATTTTCAAAACGAACAGCACTCTCTTTTCCATATACCATATGTAAGAACTGCTGTTTATTTTGAAAATGATATTTTTCATATAAATCTACTACATGTTTCACACCAAGTGGAACATCAGCAACTACTCTTTTGAGTCCTCTAAAATAGAGAATCCCTCGCATCATTTTTTCCGCTTCTGCCTCATGTCCAGTTCTTACTTGCCATGGACCCAAATAAACGTTACGTGCGTTTACTATACTTGAGTGCTGAAAGCCATCTGGAAGGCTGAGTTTGAGTGAACTGTTTCGCTCCATTTCATCCAAGAGAAAATCCATTCTGTTCTCACCAAAGGTCTCTTTGTCTATCTTAGCTATGACAGTTTCAAAATTAGAGCCATCCAACTCTTTAGCGTGTGCATTTGTAAAATTAAATGGAGGAACTTTTCCAACATTTACAAAACGACCAACTTCCATAGTTGTCTCAAAACCAAACTTCTCAAAAAAACTAGCATATTCAGGATTTGCATGAATGTAAACAGTTTCATACTCTGCTTTGAGTACTTCAAAAAGAGTCGTAAAAATACGTCTACCAATTCCTTGGTTTTGGTACTCTTTTTGAACCATAAAGTACTTCATCATTGCAGATTTTTCAAACTCTATAGCCATAACGGCACCTACGAGTTTTCCATCTTCATATGCACCATAACAAAGATGAGGCGAATGCATCATCATAAGTTTTACATGATACCCATCAAGTAACCAACCAAGATCTTCAGATATTTTTACTAACTCATTTACATCTGAAAACTTCAACCATCCTATAAACACAAACTCTCCTTGTAGAGAGTCACTAACTCTGCATTGTCTAACACACGTTTACGTGAAGTTACTATTTCACGAATATGTGGAAGCAAAGTTTGTAAAGCACTTTTTTCAGCTTGTATACCAAGTGTTTGAAGATGATACATAATTGTTCCTGTTCCCGAGTGCTTGCCAATAGGAAACTCTCGTAAACATCCAACTTCTTCTGCACCAAAAGGCTCATAAGCAGAACCATTTTTCATCATTCCATCGGCATGCACGCCACTTTCATGAGAAAATATATGTTCTCCTACAATAGGAGCTGATGGAGAAAGAGTAATACCCGCTGCATTTGCAACAGTCACGGCAAGGTTGCGCATCTCAAAAGCGTCACATGGACGTTTTTGACCATAGAGATGTTTAAGTGCCATCGAAATCTGTTCAAATGAAGCATTTCCAGCTCGCTCGCCTAAACCAATTACTGTAGTGTTGATGCTTTTTGCCCCCGCATCAATTCCACTCAGCGCATTAGCATTTGCAAGACCAAAATCATTATGAGTGTGCATCTCAATCTCTAGGAGATTTAGTGACGATAATGCTTTTATGTCCTCATAAATTCTAGTAGGTGTCATTACCCCAACTGTATCACAATAGCGAAATCTGTCCGCTCCAAGTTCATGTCCAAGTTTTATAACTTCTTTCATAAACTCGATTGAACCTCGTGAACTATCTTCACCGCCTATGCAGACATAAAGACCTTCACGTTTTGCTTGAAGTATTACACGCTCTAAATCTTTTAACATTAAAGACTTATTGCCTTTAAATTTCACATCTATCAAAATATCTGAAATAGGTATAGACAAATCCACTGCACCAATGCCACACTCTAATGAAGCGTCTAAGTCGCTCATCTTCGCTCGGTTCCAACTCATCATACGTGTGTTTAACCCTAAGCCAAGTAACTCTTTGATGTCTTCTTGTTCCTTTACACCCATTGCAGGTATACCGATTTCAAGCTCATCTGCACCGCAGGCTACAAGCCCTTGTGCTATAGAGAGTTTCTCTGACGTGTTAAACGCAACATAGGGAGCTTGCTCACCATCGCGTAAAGTTGTGTCATTAATCAGTGCCATGTGAATACCTAGTTTACTTCAAGAGCTTCTGGTAGGTTAAAGTATTTTCTTGTTGCTTTAAGCACGGAAGCTTCAATTGGCTCATAAGCGTAACTTTGATCTGCTATTAAACCTGCAGCTTTTAAATCATCTTGTGGACAACCACCGATTTTTGCTGTAAGAATTAGTTTACAATCTTTGAGCTTTTCTAAAATTGGTTCCATTGGATTTGCTCCATCAGGACCAGCACAATACTCATAATCAAGTTTACGATGGTGTATAAAACGTATACCTCTATCACCCGCTTCATAAATTAAGAACTCTCTTACTGAACCAAAGTGTTGGTTAATCATTCCCTCACCTGCAGTTGTAACTGCAACTAAAATTGTTTGACCATCAGAGCTTAATTCTGCTTTTTCTTTTATAACTCTTTCATTTGCTTTGTCTAGGAAGAATCTGAACTCTTCAATTTTTGCTTGCGCATCTTGACGTGCGGCTACGTTATAGTGTTGCTCTAGTGCATCAAAACTCATCTCACTAAAGACATCTTTTGTAAACTCTTGACCTCTATCTTCACCGATAAGTCCAACAGCATCTGCACGACATTGACGACAGTGTTGCATAAGTTTCATATCCATACCACATGCTTCTTGAACTTCCATTTGTTGTTGGTCTGTTGCACTCGGTACTCCTGCAAGTCCAAAAGCAGTTCCATGTTCAGGCTCTGAAATAATTGGCATAATGTTGTGTAAGAAAACACCAATCTCTTTAAGTTTTTTAGATACTTCTGGTAAGTGTTTATCATTAATACCTGGAATTAAAACAGAGTTTGCTTTTATAAGGATTCCATTTTCAACACACTTTTTCATACCTTCGAGTTGACGCTCTAAAAGTATTTTTGCAGCTTCTTTTCCATATATACGTTTGTTGTTGTAAAAAATCCATGGGTAGATTTTTGAACCAATTTCACCTGTTTCATCTACACTATTGATAGTTACAGTTACGTGGTCAATATCATATTTAACCATTTCGTCTACAAACTTAGGTAACTCAAGACCATTTGTTGAGAGACAAAGTTTTAAGTCTGGTGCTTTTTCGCGTACAAGTGAAAAAGTCTCAAATGTTTTTTTAGGATTTGCAAGTGCGTCACCAGGTCCTGCAATA
>JBFHKA010000005.1:0-98951 GCA_041595535.1 Sulfurimonas sp.
CACTATGCCCTCTAAAGAGCAGCAACTACTTGTAATCACTGCAGGGGTAGTGATTTTTTCACTCCATGAACCTAAATCATTAAGACCAATTTGATGATGTGAAATTTTTCCCTCAACCGCAGTTGTAGTGTTGACTACGGCACTGCCTAATTGCAATCGCATATTTATCTCAAATGGGTAGGCAAAGTTACTTCTATCTTCTACAAGATAAAGCGATAAAAAAGGATCATATTTTAAAATTTTTGCATTTGGAAGTTGTTTGGAATAGATAAGTCGTTTATGATTTTTTACAGGAATTGAGAGCGAGTCTCCGCGTAATGTTTTGGAGTCTTTAACCTTATCTATACAGCTAAAATATCCACCTTCACACGCAAAAAGATTTAAAAAAAGAAAGTTTGTAAGGAAAAATAGGCGAAACACCTATTTTCCTCCACTAAACGGGTTTAATCCACCCATCCCACCGAACATATTCATCGCACTATTTTGTTGATTTTGCTGAACCATTTTGTTTGCATCATTCATAGCACCTATGAGCAAAATTTGAAGAGAATCTTTGTCAGTTAAAAGTTCATCATCAATAGTTAAATCAATCACTTCGCCCTTTCCATTGACACTAAGCTCAATCATTCCGCCACCAGTTTTTACACTGAAAGTTTTAGACTCAAGTTCCGCTTGAAGTTTTGCAGCATTCTCTTGCATACCTTCAAACATTTTTCCCATATCGCCTACATTAAACATATTTTAGATGGAGTCCGCTATAGATTCTATATTGTTTTTATCATCTAAAATGACAACTTTTGGCTTGTAGCTCTCTAGCTCTTTTTCATCATATGTTGCATATGCGACAATGATTACTTTATCCCCAGGATGTACTTTACGAGCAGCTGCACCATTTAAACAGATGTCACGTTTTCCACGTTCACCTAAAATAATGTAAGTTGAAAAACGCTCACCATTGTTGACATTAAGAATCTCTACTTTTTGTCCAACTCGCATCTTTGCAGCTTCTAGAAGTTCTTCATCTATTGTAATAGAACCAACATAGTTTAAGTTCGCATCTGTTACCGTAGCACGATGGATTTTACTATACAACATATCAATTAACATATACTTATCCTATCTACCCATCTGCTTACGCATCTCTGTTGGAGTTATAGGAGCATCCCATAACTCATCATTAATGACATACTCTTCCACGATATTTCCACCAATAATATGCTCTGCAATAATTCTATCTATTTTTTCTTTTGTAAGAGCTGTGTACATTGTATGCCCCGGTTCTACAAGCATCACTGGACCAGATGAACATCTGTTCATACATGAAGTACGAATAGGTTGCACTGTCCCCATGATTCCCTCTTGCATAAGTTTTTGCGCAAGATATTGGAAAAGGTCTTGTGTCGGTGGTGTTACACATGATGGCTTAGGCATACCTGGAGGAGCTGATTGCTCACACTTAAAGATATAAAATGCCGGTTGAGGAATTCCCATAAAAACAGTCCTTAATTTTTTCGAAATTATAGCAAAATTATGCTCTATAATTCTAATAAGACAAAATAAGTTTAGTTTTTTAAGTTACACAGATACTTTTTAGATATAATCTGAAAAAAAATATTAAGGCTCTTTACTTTGAAAAAAATCATTCTATTTTTATTATTATACGCGTCCATACATGCAGATTCCCAACCTTATATAGGTTTAGGCTATGGTATTTCCAATGAAAATTTTACTGCAATAGAGGCAGTAAGCTCTTCTCCTGTTGCTATACTGAAAGCTGGATATGGTGACATAAAAAGTTATGCTGTAGAGTTTTCACTGGAGTATACTATGAATCAGTCAAAAATATTCTCATCCTCAACAAGTAGCGCGAATGATTCTAATAAGCTTGGCTTTAATGTTAATCTTTTAAAATCATTTGATTTTGATATTTATATATTACCTTTTGTAAAAATAGGATTTGGAACTGGTTATTTAAAAATAAACAGAGCCTTACAAAAACACTTAACATATGGCTCTTTTAATGCTACATTAGGAACCTATGTACCGCTCAACAACGATATAGACTTAGAACTTGGATATGAATATAGACATTTATCATACGAAAAAATAGATACTGTTGTAGAAAAAACTAGCTATGACTCAAATTTACATATGGCTTACATTGGCCTCAATTATAGATTTTAAGGATATTTATGAAACCAATTTTACTACTATCAATGCTTTTTACCTCACTACTTTTTGTCTCTTGTGGAGACAACACGACTACTTCGCCTCTACACGATATTAGTTCTATTAAAATTAATGAAACTAACGTTTCAATCTACTCTACAGATACAGGCAAAACTTTAAGTGCTACCGTTTTTTACGATGACAACACTTCAGCTCAAGAGGCTACAAATCTTACATGGTCAAGTTCAGACTCTACTATTCTTTACGCATATACAAATTCAATTTATCCTACTAAAAATGGTGGGGATGTAACTGTAACTGCTAGATATGTAGGAAAATTTCCTAGCACCATTCCTGTACATGTCAAAGAACTACTTTCATTGACTTATTCGGGTGATATTAATGTAAGTGATACAAGTAATCCACAAACACTAATGGTATATGGAAATTTTGAAAATAATGAGACAAATGTAACTATGCAAGGAAATATTACTTGGAGTTCAGATGCAAATATGACTATAAGTGAGTCTAACTCATCTCAAGTAACATTCACAATTCATAGCGTACCAACAACTTTAACAGCACATCTCTTTGTAAATACAAGCAATTATGTAGACTTTAATAAAAACTTTTAGTCTACACTTTTATATGTAATAACTCTCGCACTATTTCTCTATCATCAAAAGGGAACTTTTCATCATAAATAATTTGATACGTCTCATCTCCCTTTCCGAGTATAACAACGACTTCATCTTCTTCTTGTGTATCTAGCGCCATCTCTATAGCTTTTTTTCTATTAAGCTCAACGACAACATGGCTTGTGTCTTCAATGCCCTTTAATATATCCTCAGCAATATTTTGAGGATCTTCATGGCGAGGATTGTCACTTGTTATAAAAACTTTCTTTGCCAAATTTACTGCAACTCTTCCCATAAGTGGGCGTTTGAGTCTATCTCTATCTCCACCTGCACCAAATACTACGATAAGCTCTTTCTCTCTAAGTGCATTGAGAACTTGTTGCATTCCATCAGGAGTATGCGCAAAATCGACTATGACATTTGGTGTTTGACACACCTGTTCCATTCTCCCACTCACACCAGCAAAATTATCTACAACATCTGCAATCTCTTCTAGTTTTTTCCCAGTTATAAGATGCACCGCTGAAATGGCTGCCATTAAATTGTAAAGATTAAAAAAACCATGCGTTGAAGCTGTAAAGGGAACTATCTCTTGAAAATGTTGAATAATCCCACTTGAACCGTCATTTAAAGAGTACGCCATAAGTCTATACGTTGCAGGATTTTCTATGCCATATGTAAAAGTATTTTTGATGTTAAACGAAGCTTTTGACTCATCTTTGTTGATTAACTTTCTTCCAGTATCTTGAAAAAATGAGTTTTTAACAGCTGTATACTCTTCTAGTGTTTTATGATAATCTAGGTGGTCTTGTGTAATATTTGTAAGTATTTTAAGCTCAAAGTTAAGCCCTTCTACTCTTTTTTGAACTATTGCGTGTGAACTCACTTCCATAATAAAATACTCACATCCAGCTCTTACAGCTTGGTAAATATGTTTATAGGTATTGAGCACAGAGGGTGTTGTTAGCGTTTTTCCCTCTACGATTTCATCATTCATAAAGAGACCTCGCGTACCTTGCATAGCAGCTTTATAACCTAAGTCAAGTAAAAAGGAGTAGATAGCACTTGCGGTTGTTGTTTTGCCATTCGTTCCTGTAATGCCTACTATTTTTATCTTGTTTACACCAAAGAGCTCTGCAATTTCTTCTATTTTCACAATAGAATGCGCACCATTTTCACGTGCATTTTCTAAATACTTCTCATTTTGAGTTGTTACAACAAAGGCAGTTTGTGCATCACACTCTTGAGAGTTCTCAGTCACATATGTATAGGACTGATTTGGTAACTCAATTTTCAATAACTTTGCCTTTAGCAAGTTTTCTTAAAAGTTTAAGTAAAAGCTTATCACTTGGGTAAACACTGAGTGCATTTTCTAAATATGTAAGTGCCATTTCAGAAAAGCCATGCTCTATAAGTCTATCTAGGAAATCTGCGAAATCCTCTTTTCTTGTGATGATAACACGCGTAGAAAACATGATGTTCTCAAAAGTCTCTTTAAAGTCTGCACCTGCATCTATCAGTGCTTTAAAGTCACTGTATAAAATGCCATCTTCATACTCTAATCTATCTCGTAAAGGCTCTGCAAATACTTTGGAAAGTTTCTCTATAGAACCATCCATATCTTGCAAAATTTCACTCATAATTACATCCGCTCGTTCTTTGTCATCCTCTTTGAGAATTTCATAGTAGTCAAAAAGAGCTTCTGCCCCATTCTCCCCACTCATAGCCATTTCCGAGAGGATAACGCCATTATAAGCTTCTTTAGAGTTTGGATAGTTTTGTAAAACTGTTGCAAACTTTTCAAGTGCTTTTTTATACTCTGCTTTTGAGAAACTTTCTCTTGCTTGTGTTAATATTTTATATTTGCTTAATGTGCTCATAGGTCTCTTTAAAATTTATCTATATCGTTTTCCATTCCAAGTGGAACATTGACTACACAAAGCTCTGGATGAATATCTATTCTAAGTTGTCTCTCGACACCATACTTTAATGTACTTCCACTACTTGCACAGCCTATACATGCCCCTTTAAGTTGTACATAGACTGTGGCATTTTTTACAGCGATGAACTCTATATCTCCACCATCAAGTGCTAAAGATGGACGTACTTTATCTATAACTGCTTTGACTGGTGCTAATAACTCTTCATCAGAAAACGGAATCATTTTAATCCTTCAAAATTTTCTATTTATTTTAGTAACCATAAAATAGAACAAAATCGCTTAACAAGTCCTAAAAATATAATTTACTTATACTTTTAAAGCCATAAGCTCGTCTACATACGATGCTTTCCTCATGCCAACCAAGATATAATCTATGTTTTGTCGATATAGTAAATACTTGATTGCACACTCTTGCAAGCTACTTTTGCACTCTTGAAATTTCTCTTTAAGAGCAACTCTTGTACCTTTTGAACATTCATAGGCTACCATCTTTCTATATTCAATTAAAAATATATCTATATACTGTAAAAGTGATTCTAATTGTTCTTCATCTAAACGTTCAAGTGTTGTTTTGATATGAGGTAAAATTTGCGCATACAAAAAACCATCATAATCCCCTATCCAACCAAACTTATGTTTGTTTACATCTAGCTGTTCTATAAGATTATAGAGAGGCTTAAGTATATCGTTATCACAAACATCTAGCAGATCATTGAGATAGTGATAATACTCTCTGCTTTCTTCATAGTCGGCTAATCTATACATCATCCCATTATATTCTGCATTGAGTGGTCTATTTGCCAAAACTCTTAAGCCATTTTTTTTCGCCCAAGTAGCGCATTTTAGCCCCTCGGTTTCAAGAATATTGATTGGTAACTCTACAGTTGTAAAACTATGCTCTTTATTTCCTGCAAACTGGGCAGCTCTTTGCGCGAGTGTTATCAAATCTTCGTATGGCAAAAATTCTGGATGACTACTCGGTTTTGCAAAACTGTTAGAGCTAACTCCATACGAGCCTATTGTGCCTTTTTGTACCTCTTCTTCTAGGGCAACAAAAACATCATAAATTCTATCGTACATTCTATCTAATGTCTCATCTCTATCTAAATCTTTGTTGATAGCATCATAGATAAAATACTCTGGATTATGCAATAAATAACAATCAAGTTTTTTCATCTCTAAACGTAATAAAGAATCAAGAAGCTGTGAACGCATAAAAGAGGGACTAATAGAGTGATAACATGTCTCACTATACTCCACAACTTCCTCGTAAGCTTCTTCTTTATGCTTTAAAAGATTTGTGCCTTGAATATAACCAAACTTACTAACTATTTCTACACTGTTACGTGCGTTATCATCCACACCTTGTAATGCCAGTGCTATCGCCCTTTCAGCACCACCATCCATATAGTTTGATGAAGTATCTATTAGTTTTACACCTGCATTTATAGCCTCTCTAAGTGCTTGAATGTGTGTAGGGTTTTGGTCTGTAATTCTGTAAGTTCCAAATGCGAAATTACTCATTTTTAGTCCTATGTTGAAATGAAAAAGTATTTTAGAATTGGGAAGTAAAAGGGGCTAAACGTAGAAATATTTCTACGCTTAATTTATATAATGATTATACTAATTCTACAAACGCCATAGTAGTAGCATCACCACGACGAATTCTAGTTCTAGTAATTCTAGTATATCCACCTGGACGATCAACGTACTTAGGTGCTATCTCATTTACTAGAGTTTTTGTTGCCTCTTTACTTTGAAGCGCTGCAAATACTGCTTTATGTGCATTTGAGTCATTTTTAGTAGCAACTGTAATAAGTTTTTCTACATATGAACGTAACTCTTTTGCTTTAATCGCAGTAGTTTCTATTTTACCATGTTCAATTAACGAAATACTAAGGTTCTTAAGTAAAGCAGCACGGTGTGCACTTGTACGAC
This sequence comes from Sulfurimonas sp., assembly GCA_041595535.1. Classification (GTDB taxonomy): domain Bacteria; phylum Campylobacterota; class Campylobacteria; order Campylobacterales; family Sulfurimonadaceae; genus Sulfurimonas. The sequence goes on from JBFHKA010000005.1 coordinate 6,688, forward strand.
CTAGTTTACGGTATCCATGACGGTGTCTCATAATCTATTCCTCTGTTAAGCTTGTAAAGCTTCTATTTTCTTTTTTAATGCTGTGACTACATCATCAGCTAAGTCAGCACCAACTGCGAAACCAAACTCTTGAACTTTTTCAACGATTTCGTCGTATGATTTTTTTCCAAGGTTTTTAACATTTTTTAAATCGTTTGTACTCATAAGTACAATTTCACCAATTAATTTAATGCTTGAACGGTCAAGACAGTTAAAACTTCTTGCACTTAACCCTAAACTATCTATGTTTGTAGTTAGTTTTTTTAGATCTGGTGACTCTTCAACTCTTTCTACAGTTGTAGGAGCTTTGATACTAATTTCAGAATTAAATACTGCAAGTTGTGCGTACATTACCTCTAAAGAGTTTCTAAATGCATCAATTGGAGATATTTGACCATCAGTTCTGATGTTCATTACAACACGTTCAAAGTTCGGGTTGTCATCTACAAGTACATTGTCGATTTTGTAAGTTGCACTTCTAACAGGTGTAAAATAAGCATCTAAAGCTATATATCCATCTTCAAGTTCTTCATAAGTGTCTTCACTAGCAACATATCCTATACCTTGAGCAATTTTCAGGCTAAAGTTAAGTGTAGAATCTTCATTAAGTGTTGCAAGTGGAGCATCTGGAGTTACCACTTCCACTTCATCATTGCTTAAATCTGCACCTACAATAGTACAAGGACCAGCAAAGTTATAGTGAATTTCTGATTCTGTTGCATCATCATTTAATTTAAAACGAATCTCTTTAAGATTTAAAATAAAATCTGAAATATCCTCAAGCATACCACGCACTGAGTCAAACTCATGCTTAGCACCCTCGATTTTAATAGCGATTGGAGCATAACCAACTGAGCTACTTAATAGAAAACGGCGAAGTGGATGGGCTAAAGATATCGCATAACCCGTTTCAAACGGATATGCCATGATGTTCGCTTCATTTTCACTAATCTGTTCTACCTCAAACTCTTGTGGAGCTAGAGGAGTAGTTTTAATTTTTTTCATTCTTAAACGCCCTTTTTAATTAATTACTATTTAGAGTAAAGCTCAACGATTAAACGTTCTTCAACTGGAATAACAACTTCGTCACGCTCTGGTAAACGAGTAAAAATACCAAATACTTTCTCAGCATCAATATCAACCCATGGAGCAAGACCTGTTTGGTTTGTTAGTTCAATAGCACGAATAATTTGACTATTCTTTTTGCTTGACTCACGTACTTCTATTTTTTGACCAGCTTTAAGTCTATAAGAAGGGATGTCAAGTTTTTTACCATCAACTAAAATGTGACCATGAGTTACAAGTTGACGTGCAAAACGACGAGTTGAAGCAAAACCCATACGATAAACAACATTATCAAGTCTGCTCTCAATTAAAGTAATAAGGTTTGTACCTGTATTTCCTTCTCTTCTTTTTGCTTCAACGAATAAAGCACGGAATTGTTTCTCAGAAACACCATACATGAATTTCGCTTTTTGCTTTTCATTTAACTGTAAACCATACTCAGAAACTTTCTTACGACGTTGACCATGTTGACCAGGACCGTAAGGTCTTTTTTCTAATGCAGATTTACCTGCTAAACGACGCTCTCCCTTTAGGTTAAGGCTTACACCAAATCTTCTTTCGATTTTTTCTACTGGACCTCTATATCTTGCCATCAGTAATCTCCTTAAACTCTACGGCGCTTAGGTGCGCGACAACCGTTATGTGGTAATGGTGTAACATCTTTCATAAATGTAACACGAATACCTTCAATTCCACCAACAGCTTTAGTAGCTGTTTCACGACCTGAACCAGGACCTTGAACTTTAATACCAAGTTCTTTTATACCATGTACTTGAGCTTTTGCTACTGCATCTTCTACTGCTGCTTGCGCTGCAAACGGAGTAGATTTTTTAGAACCCTTGAAACCAAGACTTCCAGCTGAACTCCAAGCAATCATATTGCCCATTTCATCTGTAATCGTTACAAGTGTATTGTTAAATGATGCAGAAATGTGACAGATACCACGTGCAATACTTTTCTTTACTATTTTTTTTCTAACAGCTTTTCTTTTTGCCATATGCTAATCCTTACGCTGCGCCGACAGTTTTACGTTTACCCTTACGAGTACGCGCATTTGTCTTAGTTTTTTGCCCACGACATGGAAGACCACGACGGTGACGTAGACCTCTATATGAACCTAAATCCATAAGTGCCTTAATATCCATAGCTACTTTCTTACGTAAATCACCCTCAACCATATGGTTTTCACGGATTTCATTTGTAATTGCAGCTACATCAGCTTCATCTAACTCGTAAACTCTTTTGTTATAATCAATACCTGTAGCATCTAATATTAGACGTGAAGCATGAAGACCAATTCCGTATACGTACGTTAGACCGTACTCTATTCTTTTCTTTTTAGGTAAATCAACACCAGATATACGAGCCATGATTATCCTTGTCTCTGTTTATGTTTTTTAACTTTGCAGATTACTCTAACAATGCCTTTTCTCTTGATAACTTTACAGTCATCACACATCTTCTTTACTGAAGCACGTACTTTCATTGAAAGTCCTTTTATCTTAGTCTTTACCGTTTGTAGGCAGGATACACTTTCTTACCTTGCCAATACTTTTATCTATATAATGTATATAAAGATAGAAATACTCTATTTTTTTGTTAAAACAGTAAAGCGGATGTGGATTGTACCCAAATTTATTTAAAAGATTTATTAAACGTATCTCTTTTCAGGTATTTATCATAATTCACTTCCTAGTCTTACACTGTCAATTCCATATTTTTCTCTAAGTTCTTGAAGTGAGAGGGAAAGTTTGTGCATCTTCTGCTCTTCATAAAATCCTATGAGAGAGAGTTCCTTATGTGAATCTCGTGTGAAGCTCGAACAGTTTATACTTAATCGTATCACATGTAATCGCTTGTGGGTATCTGCTTCATGTAGAAGTTCTATACATAAAGCATCAAACTTTTTCTCACTTAAAATCTCAGAAAGTGAAATATTTTTATGAGATTTCTGATTCATTTCATAGGCTATACTAAGATGAAAAACAGTTGGATACACACCAAGTTTTTGTATGGCAAATATGAGATGTCTTGCAAGGACATGTACTCTTCGTTTTAACTCACTCCTATCAAAGAGTGGATCAAAGGTTCGAGATATTCCAATGGATTTTCTTCTGTGTGTCGTTTTAATAGGAGTATCACTTAAGCCACTCACTCTTTTGTATAGATCTTTTGCGTAGGATCCAAACGATTCAACAACACCTCTAGAACGACGAAGATCTCCTAATGTATAAATATGAGAAGCTTGGAGTTTCTTATGCATACTTCGCCCTATTCCAGCAAAGTCGTCTATTTTAATAGGATCTACAAATGTATCAAAATCATACTCTGTGATAATTTTACATCCAAAAGGTTTGGCATACGTTGTAGCGAGCTTTGCTATGTATCTTGTTTTTGCAGCTCCTATGGAAACAGGGAGTTTTATCTCTCTTTTTATCTCATGTCGTAAGTTATCTATAAATGCTGGAACATCTTCATCAGTAATCCAACCACTCAAGTCCGCATAAAATTCATCAATACTTGCTTGCTCTACGAGTGGAATTCTCAACATCAAAAAATCATGTAACTGATGTGAAAGTTCTTGATACAAAGACATATTAGGCGCTTTTATAATAAGATTTGGACATAATTGCAGGGCTTCACGAATACTCATAGCCGTCTTTACTCCAAATATACGCGCCTCATAGCTTGATGTTGTAAGTATCCCTCTCACACGACCATCAGCATCTTTAAAAGCATCTATGTCATCATCTTTTTCTTCATAAGCTTTATAAAATGTGGGTACAAAACTCCCTGTATTTTCAAAATTTACAGTTTGATTTTTAGCATCTTTACTAAAGATTTTGGTATCGCTTCTCCCACCTATAGCCACTGGTTTATGCTCAAGGTAAGGTTCTCTAATCCTTGCAGCACTTACAAAAAAACAATCTATATCTATATGTATTTTCATCTTAGTCCCATAATACACTCACACCATACTCAGAATTTAAAACTATCTGCTTTGTGTAGTAAACTTTTTTTCCATATTTTTTACTTAAAAGTTCAACCTCTAACTCTCCATCGCTGATAAGTTCTCTTACTTCCTTATAGCCCAACCACTTACCATACTTTGCCAAAGTGTTTTGCCAAATTCTAAAATCACAACTTGCATCTCCTGCGAGTTCAAACATCTCTCCATCTTCTGTTTTCCAGTGAGCGTTTGAACAGGCATACAATTTTACTTTTTTCCCACGCACCTCTTTCTCTCGTACTTCAATATGACCATCATTACAGTAAGGGCACTTTCCTAAAACCATTACTAGCTCCTAAATGTCAAGATACGAATATAATACTCATATTTCTACACTTCACTTAATTATATGGCAAATTGCAAACTATTTTGCTAAAATTTGCTTATGCATACATATACAAATAAATTCAACCAAGCAATACAAAATACTTTTTTTAATAAATTACCTATTGAAGAACAACTCTTTATAAAAGAAAAAGCGTACCTCTTTAAGTTTTCGCACCAAGAGCTTAAACAGATTATAGACATGGCACGTGATCTTGGAATGTGGGATGAGCAGAGAATAACAGAGATTTTTCCAGAGCATACACAAAAGAAGGTTGTTTTCACGCGATTAAAACAAGCGTATGAAATCACACGTAACAGACCAAACTCTTATAAAAACTTTACTCTCAAGAACATTCCAAAAGAGCAAAAGTTTACTTTTAAGACAGAACCAAAAGAGGGTTTTGGACTAGGGCTCTGCCCTGTTGCAAGTGAAAAAACACGTTGCTGTAATCTTTTGACACTCGATGCTATTGAGTCTTGTGGTTTTGATTGTTCCTATTGTTCCATTCAGAGTTTTTACAACCAAAACACCATCACGTTTGATAGTAACTTTACAGAAAAGCTTCTTAATCTTAATCTCGATAAAAATAAAACATACCACATAGGAACAGGGCAAGCATCCGATTCGCTTATGTTTGGAAACCGTGAGGGTATTTTGGATGCACTATTTGAATTTGCACGTCAAAATCCAAATGTAATTTTAGAGTTTAAAACAAAATCGGACAACATTAAGTACATTCTTGAAAATGAAGTTCCTAAAAATATTCTCTGCACTTGGAGTCTCAACACTCCAACAATTATAACAAATGAGGAGCATCTTACAGCTTCACTCCAAAAACGCATAAATGCAGCACGTGCTCTGGCAAACAAAGGCGTTAAAGTCGGTTTTCATTTTCACCCTATCGTGGAGTATGAGGGATATTTAGACGAGTATAAAAGTGTTTATGAGAAGCTTCTCTGCACCTTTCAACCACAAGAAGTAGCTCTTGTTAGCTTCGGAACATTGACCTTCATTAAACCAGTTATAAAACAGTTACGTGCGAGAGAATTTAGAAGTAAAATTACGCAGATAGAACATACCGACGCAAGTGGTAAAACCTCTTACCCAGAAGCGACAAAAATTGAGATGTTTAAACATGCTTATGAGAGTTTCAGACCTTGGCAACGTGAGATAGCAGGAGAAGATAAAGTCTTCTTCTATCTCTGTATGGAAGAACATTCACTCTGGAGTAAAACCTTTGGTTACAATTATGCTACAAATAATGACTTTGAGAGAGATATGTTGCACTCATATTGTAATAAAGTTGGGATAGACTTCGCATTTTAAGGTGAATTATGAAAATAGCTTTCTTAGTTTTTTTATTATTTATGAGCGCACTTTATGCTCGTGAAAAACCAACTATAGAACTTGGATTTGGCGTAGGGTCTCTTTACTATCCAAATTACATAGGTTCAAAATCTATTCAACTAATCAATGTTCCTCTCCCTTATGTTCGTTATAGAGGAGAATTTTTTAGAATTGATGAAGATGGGCTCACTGGTAAGCTATTTGGTATTGATGGACTCCGACTCGATATAAGTGTAAGTGGTTCTCTGCCAGCTAGTAGTGAAAGTGATGGTGTTCGCAAAGGTATGCCTGACTTAGATTTAACAGGAGAAATCGGTCCACAATTTGTCTATCAAATCTATGCAAAAGGTGTCTCAATGCTTGAGCTAGAGCTTCCATTACGTGCAACTCTTTCTACAAACTTTTCTTCCATATCTTACAGAGGTTTAATCTCCAATCCACAACTGAAGTACTCACTTAATTATAGTGCATTTGAGTGGACTTTTAGAACAGGTCTTCTTTTTACAGATAAAGAGTATAACGACTACTATTATGGTGTAGCGCAAGAGTATGTAACACCCTCAAGAGAAGCGTATGAAACAAAAAGTGGTTACAGTGGATTTAGAGGTAGAGTCGGCATGACATACAAAAAAGGAAACTGGTGGGGTGGAGCTTTTGTATCTTATACTGATATAGACGAAGCAACTTTTAGAGATTCACCTTTAGTTGAGACAACAGGTGCTCTTTATATGGGGGCTTCTTTGGCTTACATTTTTTACACGCAAGAGTAGATTTTAGCTCTCCTTAGAGGCATAAAATTTATAGTTATTTCTTCCAAACTCTTTTGCTTTATACATTGCCATATCAGAGAATCGTATTAAAGATTGCATATCTTGTGTATCTTCTGGGAATATACTTATACCTATACTTGTTGTTATAGAAAGTGCATGTTCTTCTAGAATAATCGCTTGTTGTAATGCGTCAATAATCTTTTGGGCTAATAAAGAAACATCTTGAATCTCTTTTAAATCTTGTATGACAATAGTAAATTCATCGCCACCCAAGCGAGAAATTGTGTCTTCCTCTCGCACAACATATTTAAGTCTATTTGCAATACTTACAAGTATCTCATCCCCTATTTTATGCCCTAAAGTATCATTTATATCTTTAAAACGGTCAAGATCTAAGAAAAGAAGTGCTACTTTTGTATTATTACGTTTTGCACTTTTAAGAGCTTGTTCAAGTCTATCGTTAAAGAGAATACGATTTGGAAGCCCTGTTAAAAAATCATGATGGGCTTGATGATTGTACATATTTTTTTGTTCTATGAGTTCTTTTTGAATCGCTGCTGTTTTAGCCTGCTCTAGTTTCGTAATTTTAAAATTATCGGCTATTTGTGTTGCTGCATTATGTGCATAAAGATAAGCAAGGACTATGAGAGAAAAAGAGAGATAGTTTATATTATCATCAAATTTCAAAAACGAGAAAAACAACATACTAAGCATAGGTACTGTAAATAACATGAAAACTTCTTGAAGAAGTCCAAGTGTTGTCACTGCTGCAAAAGCAACACCTATGATTACAACTGCCATTAAGTAATGATACTCTCTTGGTATTTCTCCAAGAGAAATAACACTCAAACCCCAAAGTACACCACTAATAAAAACACTAATAGAGTAGTATCGTAACCACGGTTTTGCATCTGCATACGACTCTATAGTATCTCGTATTTTTAGATATTTTTGAACTATGAGTGAACGAATATAAAAATTCAATACCTGCATACTAAACCAGAGAAGAATTATAGTAAAAGAGAGGAAATCATCTAAAATCAATGTCATAAAAGCAACAACTAGAATGTGCCCAATTAATGCTCTGTTTGTGTGTAAAAATATGTCATTGAGTGCTAATAAATTTACTTTGTCCGTTTGACTCTCATTCATACATGTAACTTCACTATTTTTAGAAGCATTATAGCATCTGAAATATAAAATTACATTTTGTTATAAGTTTTTGATAGAAATAGGAGATTTTAAAAGAAAGACTAAACCCAAAAAAGGGTTTAGAATTATTTAGCTAATGCAGCTTTACTAGCTTCAGCAACTGCAGTAAATGCAGCAGCATCATTCATAGCCATATCAGCAAGAATTTTACGGTCGAGCTCGATACCTGATTTGTGTAGTCCGTTCATAAATGTAGAGTAATTCATTCCATTTAAACGAGCCGCAGCATTAATACGGATAATCCATAATTTACGGAATTCACGTTTTTTCTGTTTACGGTCACGGAACGAATGGTACATTGAGCGTTCTAACTGCTCTTTAGCCTTTCTAAAGTGTTTACGACGTCCACTATAGAAACCTTTTGCTAATTTTAATATCTTTTTGTGTCTTCTTCTACGAACAACACCAGTTTTAACTCTTGGCATATTTTTCCTTTTTCTTTACCTAGCCACTTTTGCGGTCAAGGTGCCACTACTTTTGGTGGACTTGCCCAACTCTTTAAAGTTGGAGATTTATGAATAAACTAAAATTAGTTAATCATAGCCTTAATGTTTTTTTCATCTACTTTTGCAACCACTTTTGGAGTGTTTTGCTCACGACGAGTTTGTGCATCTTGTTTAGTTAGAATGTGGCTTCTAAATGCTGTTCCACGTTTAACAGTACCATTTTTCTTAACCTTAAAACGCTTTACAGCGCCTTTTACCGATTTCATTTTTGGCATCGATGGCTCCTTTGTAAAATTCTTAGCATCCAACCGAGGTTGAAATGAAGATTGGGATTATACCAAAAAATTTCTTGTTTTTTGCTATACTCACTTTATGAATTCAATTAAACATATAGAAAATGCACTCAAAGAGCTTGATGAAGAGGTACAGACAATCCTTTTAAATTGGGATATTCCCCTCAATGAAAAAGACAATTTAATGCTTCCTATTCTCCAGCAAAAAAGAGTTTTGACACAAACCTTAGAAGATTTAAAGTACTTAAAAGAGAATCCACCCACTCCAAATCAACCCTGTGGAATTTCTAAGTATAGGAACTAAAGTGGTAGAGTTTAAAGTTCGTTAAAAGCCTTTATTTTCAATAGAACTTCGTTCTCATCTTTAAAATCTATATGAACAAGATAAACTCTTTTTGTAGCATCTTTAGGAGCATAAACTCTGAAACTTTTTACCTCTCCTAAAAAATCACTTACAAACTCACTATCCGATACAAGTGGATACTCTTTAAAAGGTTTGAGTGATTCTAACCTATAAAGTTTTTTTTCTTTGACTATATAAGCAACATAAGGATTAAAACGTTTATGAATAGAGTGAGTCGTTTGAAGGAAAACAACATCCTCATTTTTTTCTTGATTGAGGATTGTAACACTTCCATATTTTGAAACTGCAAAATCAAGATACAAAATTTCTTTTATACGTTCGCTTTTCTTAATCTCTTGTACTTTTTTTGTATATATCTTATTGGACATATTGAGTTGCGAGTAACTTTTATAAAGAAAAAGCATAATAATAGATAAAATGACTATAGAAATCAGCAATTCTATAAGAGTAAAAGCCTTTCTCATTGGATTCTTACTCGTATAAGAGAGGAAGTAAATGCATCTGTTTTTAAAATAGTTTTTCCAATTTCAAACACAACTCCAGCACCACCAGAAACCTCTTGTGTTGTATCTGTTGTTTGAGTATCTGCATCAAGCTCATTTGTGTCTATTGTACTTAACTCTTCATAATCGAGGTTGACTTTTATAGCAGAGAGTTTGCGTCTTAAATCACTCTCAAGTTCAAACTCATCTACAAGTCTTTTCATGTCTATATTGCTTTTGTCAAAACCATAGGTGTCATCACCTGAAAGCAAAAAAGAACTATATTGATTTGTTCGCATCATCTCTTGTGCTGAAAAGTATTTGTGCGTTATATTGCCTTGCATACTAAAGAGTGCTCCAATAACAACAGAAACAATCATTACTGCAACCATTACCTCTATCAAGGTAAAAGCAGAGCGAGAACGCTTGCTTTTAGGCATGACCTAAACCAATACGGATAGCTTCATCAAGTGAAGTCTCACCTTGTAAAAGCATCTGTGAGAGTTGCATAGAGATAGTTTTGAGACCATTTTTTTCTAGCTGTGTTTTAATGGTATGCTCATCCGTTGTAAGTTTTAAAAGCTCTTTAATGGAATCATCCATTACAAGAAGTTCACCTATAGAACGACGACCAGAAAACCCACTATAACCACATGCCTTACAACCACGAGACTTATAAATAATTGCATCTTTTGGAATATTATAATCCTCAGCAAACTCCTCTGCTAAGACATCTTCCTCTTTACACTCTTCACATAGCACACGTACCAAGCGCTGTGCTAAAATACCTAAAAGTGAAGAAGAAATAAGAAAAGGCTCCACATTCATATCTGCTAAACGCGAGATAGTCGCTGCTGCTGAGTTTGTGTGTAAGGTTGAGAAAACTAAGTGCCCTGTAAGTGCGGCACGAACAGCGATGGCAGCTGTCTCTTCATCACGAATTTCCCCTATCATTATGACATCTGGATCTTGACGGAGAATAGAACGCAATGCTGCGGCAAAAGTAAGTCCTACTTTTTCATTTACTTGAATCTGCGCAATTTTATCGGACTTATACTCCACTGGGTCTTCAACGGTTATGAGATTTTTATGTGGTTCTTCAACTTCACGTAAAAAAGAGTGTAAAGATGTTGTCTTCCCTGAACCTGTAGGACCCGTAACGAGGATGATACCATGAGATGCACGTAACAGTTTTTTTACATCACCAATGAGTGACTCATTAAAACCTAACTCTGTGATTTGAGGAATTTGAGAACTCTGCATAAGCAGACGCATAACCACACGCTCCCCATAAAAAGTTGGAAGCGTTGAGACACGTATATCTAAGACTTCTCCTGCTATTTTTATCTGCGTTCTACCATCTTGTGGAATACGCTTCTCTGAAATATCAAGATTTGAGATGACCTTAATACGACTTACAATAAGACTCACTACCTTTTTATCAAGATCAGCATTTTTGATAAGCATACCATCTATACGAAAACGCACTTCACCTTTTTTCTCTTGGACTTCTATGTGAATATCTGAAGCTCTTTTTTTGACAGCCTGATAAAATAGAGCATTTACAAATTTGATAATCGGAGCAGACTCTTCACTTGTTAAAATATCTGAAGAGGTACGTAGAAAATCTGTAAGAGAAATATCTTCTTCTGCATTTCCATTTTCAGAATCTTCTTGCATTGTTTCTATAGCTTTATCTGTGCGAAGCTCTAAAAAACGATTGTAAAGTCTGTCATAGGAGTCTTCATCTAAGAGTAATAGAGGAAAATATTGCTCTAATTTTGTATAATAATTAGTTGCTTCACTAAGATAACGTTCACATACAAAAGCTACGACTTCTTCTTTATATTCACTAAAAAGCAGATAGTTTTTAACACTAAGATCTGTTGCCAAACCCTCTGGCTCATAGACTTCAAGTTTTAGGTTATGTATAGGTTCTAAATTTAACATGGCTATTTACTTGTTTGGTTTGTATCAGATTTTCTAGCTTTAAACTCACTAATCGCTTCTTTGCTATAGTCTTCTTGAATTTTTGAAAGAACACCTAAATCTTTTTGAAGTTGCGAGAGATTTTCGCTTTTGTCTATAACATAAGGTGTTAGAATGACTACAAGGTTGTCTTTTTCTTCATTTTTAGAAGTCGAAGAGAAAAGGTACTCACCAATGATTGGAATGTATCCTAAAATTGGAACTTTACTTACTGTATCTGTATCATAAACTTTTACAAGTCCACCAATAATAATGCTCTCACCATGACCTAAAATAGCCTGCGTTTTCACCTCTTGTTTAGAGGTTACTGGTTGTCCTGTAGCATTTTTACTTCCATCATCTAAAACATTCTCAAGCACAGCTTCAACCTCTAAAGTTACTTTATCATTGGAAGAAACACGAGGTTTTATTTTAAGTGTTAAACCAACATCTTCACGTTTATAGCTATTTGTAACACCATTTATACCTGTAGCCGTCGAAACTGAACCTGTGGAGATGGAGATAGTCTTACCAACATAGATAGAAGACTCTTTGTTATTTAAACAAAGTATAGATGGGTTTGAAATTGTCTTTGATGCACCATTACCTTCTAAAAAGTCTAGAGTTGCACCCAACGCAAAAGCTTTTCCTGCACCACTTCCTATATCTCCAAGTGCTTTTAAAACTGCTGCACTGGCACTCTCGGTAAGTGTGCTTGAACCAAAGTTTGCACTCATCGCATAAAGACCTGAAGCTGTTACATCTCCTACTGCCAATCCATATTTAACCCCAATATCTGAACTAGCATTTTGACTGATTTCTATAATTCTTGCTTGAACATAAACCTGATACTGTTCTTTATCGAGCTCATCCACTATCACTTTAATCCCTTTTAAAACCATAGGATCGCCTATGGCAATAACGGCATTTATCTCTTCGCTCGCTGCTACATTTGGCTTCATTGCTGGATCAGTAAATGTCTGTTTGGAAATAATATCGTTAAGTGTTGTCACTACAGTTTTTGCATCAGAGTTTTTAAGTGAGAAAATTTCTATGCCTCTATCACCATGTGATTCAACATCCATACTTGTTATGATTTTTTCAATTTTTTTAACATTCGCAGGAAGACCAACAACAATTATAGCATTCATATTGTCATCTAAAATAAGTTTAACTTCTTGAGATGAGACTTGGGCATTGAAGATGGACTTTGTTATTTCAAGAAGTCTTGTATTGAGTTTTTTTATCTCTGCATGTTCTATTGGTATGATTTTTACTATAGCTTGATTATTTGTATCAATATCTTCTATGACTCTTTTAAGTGTCTCTATATTTTTTGGATAATCCGTTATAAGAAGAGTATTGTTCTCTTTCATTGTCATAAGTTTTGCAGTTTTTGAAATAAGATAACGAACCTTTGCTGCAACAACATCTACATTTTCACTCTTAACAGTAATCGCTTGCGTTACCATCAAAGAACCGTAAACTTTCTTTCCTTGTTCGTACACAGCGACATTACTCTTTGCTGCTTCTGTTGAACGTACAACTTCAAACAAAGAACCATTTTGTACAAGCGTAAAACCTTTAGACTCTAATACAGATACTAAAATACCTATGAGTTCATCATCATACACAGGTGTTGTACTTACAAAATTTACACTCCCCATAACTTTATCGTTAATAAGAATATTTTTATGTGTAATCTTTGAGACAAGTTTAATAAAGTCGTTTATCTCCACATCTGAAAAGTTTACATTTACCTGCTCTCTAGCACTGAGTGAAAACGTTAGTAACGTTGTTAAAAGTATGCTCTTAATGAATCTCATATATTATTTCCTTCTCTTGATTATTTCTTTGTACCACCAACTCTAGCACATCAATATTGTTAATATTTTTATAGAGTTTGATTGCATCACTATAGGAGTTTAGCTCCTCATTGTTTGCGCGTATGATAACATCACCCTCTTCTAAACCTAACTCTGCAAATTTAGAGCCTTTTTTTATACGGTTTACTTTAAAGCCTGCAATCTTTCCATTTTTTACAACCTCACGAATTGCTATATCTTTCCATATATCTTTTGGATTTTTTGCATAGAAATTAATATCTGCTTTTGTTACTTCTTTTGTTTGTGTTTGAGCTGTTTCTTGATGTTCAACTTTCTTCACAACATCTGAGGTGTTAAGTTTGCTTGTAGTCTCAAGTGCCAAAACATAATCTTTAGCGTTTTTACTAAAAAGTACTTGAGTAAGAGCTATCTCTTTAAGTGTATATCCCTCATATATCTCTCCAACTGCAACAATGTCTGTTACTTTTGGAGATGCTTTTTTAGCAACAATTGCAAATCCATGAAATCTACTTCCATAAAGACCTCTTAGAATGAGATTATCAATATTATAAGAGCTTGCCTCTTGTTTTGCTGGTGTATCAGCAACTTTTGCATAAACCAACATATTTGAGAAATCAACTCTTTGGTATTTTGCTCTATAGGATTTCTTTGCATTTAACTCGACGCCTTCACTTGGTAAATACCACCAAATAGCCAAAGAGATAAGTTTTGCCAATAGAAGCAATACAAGTAAGATAGATACAACACGAAGGAATTTTTTGTTAGAAAGTTTTTGCATAAACATATCCTCCTTGTGAATCTTTTTTAAACTCATTAAGTGAGTTTCTATACTCACTTAGCATTCTCTTGGATGGCTCTAGTACAATGGAAACATTTCTATCTATTATATTGCACGTAACGTGTGCTTTACCAAAATCTCCTAGTGCTACAGCCCTGATTTGTAGAGGATGCAATACTGTATAGCTCACTGTTGCATTTTCTATGTTTGGTGGCATAAAAGCATCTACAACCGAAGAGAGTTCTATATTATAAAAAGCTACACTATTATAAAGACCTAGGAGTGTTATATCTGCTTTTTCAATGAGCGCACTCTCTACACCTTTAAGACTTAGCTCGAGATTTTGCATGCGAAGAGTAAAAAGTGAGTCTTCAATCTTCTCTTTAGAAATAATCGCCTCAAATTGTTTCATATTCTCTTCGAGCAAAAAGTAGAGGCTTGATTTTGGAGTAAAAAGAATAAGAGCAAAAACAAAAAAGAGTGTATATGCAAAAAATTTGCCTAATTTTTTTACCATTGTATCTCCATCTCAAGAGAAGCTGAAGTCTCACTCAGTTTTTTGATTTTCAACTCTTTTATGATGTAAGACCCATTAAGAATTTTTCCCATAAGAGAGTTGAGTGTCGCAGTATTCATACTTTTTGCACTAATCTTTGTAGTTGTTTTACTCTCTTTGACATCAAGATTTGCACTTTTAAGAGAGGGCTGTGAAAGAACGCGTTCAAGCGCATTTTTTGTTTTTTTTGTATCTGCATAAGTCTCTTTAAGCGAACTAAGAGAAAGTGCTATCTCTTCACTCTCTTTATAGCTTTTTTTTGCTTCTGCAAGTTCACTTTTAGCACCACTAAGCGTAAAGAAAAGATATGCAAGAACCACAAAGAAAAGAGCTCCAATGTGAAGAGGATTTAACTGATTCATATTTTCATCTCCAGCTTCAGACTAGAATCATTGAGAGAACTAGCGTATTTTACTTTGTTAGCATCTAATTGCGAAGTGATATTTTTCTCGTTTCCTTTTTCTACTCCATTTATTACAACACTTAAAACACCATTTTTGTATTCCATTAGTGCTATTTTTTGATTTTTTTGTAGTTTCATTGTTAAAAAGTAGGAAAAAATTTCTCTTATCATACTCTGTGTTTGATGGATTTTTTCATACTTTTGTGTAGTAGAAAGATTCTGCATCATTGTTGATTGAAGTTTGTATTTTGAGAAGAGTTCATCTTTTGACTCTAGGATGGCATCTCTTTTTTGTGTAGTAACAAAAATCTCAAAAATAAGTAAAAAAGCTAAAAATCCTAACATCGCCCCTATTTTATAAAGGCTACTATTCTCTACTATATGCCCATATTGTTGTAATTTAATTGCATTATTTGAAAAAATTACTTGACTTAAATCTAAAGGTTTCACTTCATCAAACCAAATATTTGGAGTCACTAAGAGAATATCATCTTTTACATAAAGTGTTTGCTTTTCATTTATGCTTTTTGCTGCGTCTATTGAAGAGAGTTCACTTTGCGCAAAATAGACCTTATTTATATCTGCTGAGTTAATCTCATTTTGACTCAAGAGATCAATGATTTTTTTATCTTCATAAGCAAAAATATAAAACTCTTCTCCTTGCTTATAAGCACTGTAACTATAATGACCAGAGGGAAGTATCTCTTCAAAAATGGAAGGGAGAAGCTTCTTTACCTCACGTACATACCTCACGGGCAATATGAGTTTTTTCACCCAGTAGAGTGATGGGGAGAGAATGATGTTTACTTTTTCTCCCTTTGGATACTCCACCTTCATAGTAGATAATGGGTCTAAAAAAAGTGTCATCGAACTTTTACGTTTAAATTTCGTAAACAAAATTTGATCCCTTATTCTTTTTTATATTGTATTCAAAACTTATTTTTGCTCTACTCTTATTTTGCCTGATTTCAACATCTACAAAAATATATGGCTCATAAAAACTCACCTTAAACTTTTTAAGTCTCTCTAACTCCGAATCACTCAAACCTAAATCCTCATCACTTTCATACATTCCAGCACCTATGCTAAGCTCCTTAGCACGCTCTTCACTAACACCTGTCATCATCTCCCAAAGTTCAGCTGATGCATAGTTTAGGTCAATTTTAGTACCATTCGTATCGTTTGTATCACTAAAAGAGAAAAGCTTCTCAAAATCTACATCTGCTAAGGCATTATCATTATACTCTTTGGAATAAAAATCATTTATCACTTTAAGATGTGTAGGCGATGCTATAGTGTCTCGATATAGGTATGGATTTTCCTCAAAAATTCTACTATTATAGCTATTATCTACTTTTATTCCACTCATATTGTCCTGCAATAGATTGATATACTCACTATTTATCCTTTTAGATGCTAAGTATTCTCGGAAAATATCAGTTGTAGTTGTGTTCAAATCTTTAGGATTTATTCCTCCCCTAGCACTTTTAATTTGAAGAACAATCTCTATACCTGAAGTCTCAAAAGGAATAAGAGAGGTTTGACTTAAAAAAGTAAATAAATCACTCGTATTATTTCCATCTCTTACAGTTTTTAAGTCAGGTGAGTTTTTGAGTATCTTTAAAACATCCTCAACTATGATGCTACTTTGATACAAAAACTTCTCATTTTGTATCTCTTGTGTCGCCTCATTTACCTGCTTAAGTCCAAAACCTATGGCAACAGTTATTACTATAACAAACATAACAGTTATGAGTAGGGCAATGGCATTTTTCTTTGTATACATTAATGGATACTCATAGAAAAAATTGGTAGAAGCATCGCTGCAACAATAAACCCTATACTACCACCTACAAAGAGCATAAGTGCAGGTTCTAAGAGTGTAAGCAAAAGAGAAATTTTATCACGGTTCTCTTCAAAGTATAACTCTGAAACATTTGTCAAGACACTCTCTACTTGTGAAGTTTCTTCTCCAAGTGCGATAGACTGAATAAAAGCATTATCTATTTTTGTAGCAGATTGATTTAGTGCGTTTGAGAGGAGCTTGCCTTCTACTACTTTTTTACTTGCTCCTACAAAAAGCTCTTTTATAACACGGTTGTTTAAGATATTTGCACTCAGATTAATCGTCTGCACAAATGGAACTCCAGAGCGCGTTAAAAGCGAAGCAATATAGGAAAAACGTGCAAGTTCACTTTTTAAAGCTATCGTACCAAAAAGAGGGAGTTTAAGTACAAACTTATCGACCATATAAGCAAAGGCATAAACCTTCTTTTTTAAAGTGACAAACAAAACTACAATAGCGAAAATGAGAGCAAGAATAAGCTGAAAATTATTGGAGAAAAAATCTCCTGCTGCGATTACAAACTGTGTAGGCAGGGGAAGCTCTTGATCCATACTCTCAAAAATACCTGTAATTTGTGGAACAACAAAGGTAAGCATAAATGCTATCATAACAAGGGAGATAATAATCATAAAAGATGGATATGCAAAAGCACCTCGAATCTCTTTACGAATTCTGTCTTGCTCTTTTAAAAAACGTGACAATTCAAGTAGAACCTCATCCAAGATTCCTCCACTTTCACTTACTTTGATAGACTCTTTAAAAAATGCTGGTAACTCTACAACACTCTGTGTATCAAGTGCTGAATAAAAATTTTGTCCCTCATCTAAATGTGTACTTACTGTTGAGAGAAAAAGCTTCATCTTTCTATTTTTTTCATAGTGTGTTTGTACAATTTTAAGTGCAGAAACAATACTAATTCCTGAACGAATGTACATAGAAAGTTCACGAGAGAGTGCAGCAAGTTCTTTTGGAGGAATTTTATACTTGCGAGAAAATTCAAATTTTTCATAAAAGGCAGGGGCATCTTCTTCTAAATATTGATAGATAATACCTTTAGACTTGACTTTAAGTCGAGCCTCTTCAAAAGAGATAGCTTCTACTTTATCGCTAACTTTTGCTCCCTCTTGATTGATGCCTTTGTACTTAAATATCATCGTAAAATCTTTTGTGCTTCATTTTGTTTTTTTTCTACTAAATCTTCTAGGGAATCATACTGTTGCGTGCGTGTTAAATATGTCGTAAAATCGTAAGCTTTTTCTTTATACACAACCATAACCTGATCAGAAATTAAATTTTTATCTACTTCAAATGAGAAGCAGACTCTCTCTTGAATGCCCTCTTCATTAAAGAACACTTCCTCTTGTTTTTCTACTGCACCTTGTAAAAAGTCATAACGGTAACGACGTACACTTGCGTCTAAAAAATTTTCTAAAGTTTCTTCTTTAACTCCATCTACATAAACGGAACATTCAGAACAATCATCTAAACATATAAGTTTAGCTGCATGTGACTCTTTTATAAAACTTCCCAAATACTCTTTAAGTGTTATCAAACTAGGTTTTGCCTTCTCTTCTCCAAAAGTTTTAAGTTTGGTAATAGCCAGAGTATAGATTACTCCAATAATTACTATCACTATCATGAGTTCTATAAGAGAGAAAGCCTTTTTCAAGGGCTATTTACACTCACTCATTTTAATATCGGCAGCTTCATCTTTGCCACCCTCTTTTTTGTCAGCTCCCAAAGAGATAAGTTCTACTTTACCATCGTTGTTGATATAAATGAACTCTCTACCCCATGAATCTTTTGGCATTTTGCCATCTTTAAAGTATTCATCAGTCTTTGTTAAAATTGCTAACCCATCTTCTGTAGATGGATATATATCATTTTTGATTTTATACATATCAAGAGCACCATCATAAATGGATTTCATCTGAACACATACAAGGTCGCGTTTCGCCTCAGCACCTTTACCTGTAAGACTTGGCATAACCATAGCAGCTAAAAGTCCTAGTATTACGATAACTATCATTAGCTCTATAAGAGAGAATGCATTTCTTTTGTTTTTATTTAACATGAAAATTACCTTTTTTTTATTGAATTGTTATTATAGTAGATTTTGGTTACGATTTGGTTATAGGGAATTGGAATTTGTTGTTATTTTGAAGTTTATATAGTGCATATTCCCACAAAAATGTGAGAATATGCAGACTAAAATGAAAAGAATATTACTGTTTATTCTCCATTACCAACTAAATCGTTATTTATATCAAATCTAATCGTAGTGGCAAAACTTTCAACTGCATTATATCCGTACTGTATATCAGCTGGAAAAGCACTAATGCTCAACAGTCCACCAGTTTGTGATATTAAATTTGCTATAGAATCATGCTGTACCAAACCATAGTATTTTTGACCTAACTCTGCTAATTTACCGCTTAATGTAACGTAGTTCGCATCTACTGCAGTAAGAGCAGCTTCATAACTTCCTCCATTATCATTACAAGCATCATATCCAATTTGTGTAAGTCTATCCACCATAACAACTGCTATTTTTATTACTAAATCTGCAGTAGGTTCTGGTAACCCTGCTAATGCCATTGCATCTGCTTGAACTTGATTACTAATTGCACTATTTATACCAGCTGCAATTGCTTCTCTTGCAGTTGTTAATTGCGTAGCAACACTCTCTAAGTTCGCTTTGTTTAATGAAGCAATCACTCCCGTTAATACCTTCTGTGCAATTTCACTCAACTCAATATGTCCATTGAGTCTCATACCACTCTCATAAAGTTCGCTTGCGTTTAAATCACTCAGTGCTGTTGAACCTTTCATAATCTTTAAGATTCCATAACTTGCCATTGAAGCTTGAAGTGCCACAAAATCAGAATCATTTAAAGTTGCTATAGATTTTGTACTAACTCCTTGACTTAATGGATTAGAATCAATTAAATCAGCCGTAATCGACCAGCCAGTCAAACCAGCATCCACAGCAGCCTTATTTAAAATTTCAGCTAGTTGTGTTGTTGATAAACCTTTTGCCAAAAATGTTGTCATTGGAGAAACAACTTCTACATTTCCCATTGCATCTACGACTGCGCCAAGGTCTAAATCATAAAGTTTACCTTCATGCTTTCCTTGATTTGCAATGATGATGTGTGAGCCAGGAGTTAATGGTTGTGCAAAAGTAAAGTTTCCAGTTTCATTTGTGTCACTAGAAAGTTGTTCTCCTTGCTCACATGTTCCATTAAGATTTACATCTTCACAGAGTGTTGCGCCTATAATATATGGATCAACAAGTACAGATGCACTACTACTTGCATTAGAGTCAAGTGAAAAAGATTGTGCCTTTTCAAGAGTGTCAAAATAGTAGTTAACATCACTCTCGTTTGTATCTGCACTACTCCAGTATCCAATCATCATATAGCTCACATTTGTATCTACTGGCGTATAAAAACTGGTTGTTCCTTCATTTGTATTATCATTTTGTGTGAACAAAGTCATTTCATTCCCATTTGCTATACTGTAAGTAAATGTCACTGCTCCACCTGCATTTTCACCCTCTATTCCAGTTGCATTCGTAGTCGTTGCACTCACGAACTCAAACATGTCAATATTTTTAGTCCCAGTTGTTTGATTGAAATAGACTTCATAAATAGTCACACCTGTTAAATTTCCATCTCCATAATCTACTGGAGTACCTAACATACTATACATAATAGCATCTCTATCAGTTGCATTGGCGTACAAGACAGTTGAACCAGTATATGACCCACCAGCTATTTGAACTATATCAAAGTTTTCACCTTTGCCATCTTGTGTTGTCCCAGTATGTGTGAATACAAAAGTACCTTCAGCAGTCACAGCTGTATATGTATTTCCTACAATACTATAAGATTCACCAGAATAAGCACCAAAACTATCAAGACCACTTAAAGAACTACCATCTATATCATATGTATATTGTGCTGGCGTTCCATCACCATTAACATAATACTTTGTAGTACCTACTAAATATGTTGTAAGATTAAAAGTAGCACTTTGAGCAATAGCATCTTCTATTGCTTTTTTAATATCATCGTATGCTATCTGATTGAATTTTAATGGATTTGAATCTGGCATAAAATCAGATGTAGCTGGTGTGAAATCTCCAACCATTACAGGAGAATTTGTTGCATTTGTATTTACTGCAATTAAGTTACTAAAGTTATCAGTTTGAATTTCTGTACTCATTACAATAGCTAGAGAAGATGTACCCGGTAAAGTAACAACACTCCAAGTACCAACAATTGAAGATGTTCCAGTTGAAATTAAATATCCCGTCATACCTTCTGATAAGCTACTAATTGTAGTTCCTTGCGCATCAATTACATGATTTATAATATCTTTTTCAAATGTAAAATGATACTCATTCATACCATCCATATAGCTACCAAAAGCAAAATATGAATCATTTATCGCTTCTAAAATTGTACTAAATGTAGCATTTGATTCATTATTCACTGGTGTCCAATAGAGTTCATATTTATCAGGACCTTTATGTGCCATCATCATAGCTTTTGCACCACTGCTAAAAGTAACATTTGTATCTCTAGGAACGAATCCATTTACAATGTCTAGTATCGCACTGTTTTGACTATTTGGCACAGTCGTTAAATTTACTTCTTGAGCTATTTGCATCTGCTCACCATTTTCTAATATAGCACTTCCATCCGTTTGAATTGTATATGCGCCACTATTTGTCTGTGTAGTCCATACTCCATTTACTAGTTTATAATCAACTGGTGGAGTTGCTTCAGCAAATTTGCCATCTATCCCAAGAGTATATTTAAGAGATGAAGCGGTTCCTGTTGGTGCACCATTAAGTGTAGTAACCCAAGCTTCTAAAGCACCATCATTTGTACCAAAATTTGCCATTACCATTCCATCTACAAAACCTGGTCTACTCGCAACAATACTATCTCTAATTGCTTCTGCCTCCGCTAATTTTGTTGCAACAGTTACAAGAAGCGGTTCAACAGTTGCTCCTAGAGCGTCTATACTTGCATTTGCTTCTGTAGCAGTTGCTAAAGCTGTTGTAGCTATGGCTTCATCTTGTTCAGCTACAGCTACAGACATAGAGCCATTTGCTTCCATGACTGTAATTACATCACCCTGAAGTGAATTTAAATGACCTAGAAGAGTCTCTAGTGTTGTATTCGCATCATTTGCTAAAGTTAGAGCTTCACTACTACTATATGTAACAGCAATCGAGTACATTGTAGCTACTTGAGCAGAAGCGGTTGTAAACTCAGTTGTTGCTTCTGATAAAGTTGTATTTGCCTGTGTTGCAATTTCTCTAACAGTCGTTTCCATTACGCCTATTCTCTGTGCTTTTGCAACTGCTTCTGTCTGATCTGCCACAGTTTTAATAGCCTCTACTGTCGTGCGAAGCTCTGCAATCTTTGCAGCTTCACTCACTAGAGTTGCCAAAGCAGTTCTCATTTTTGCATCTTCTGCAAGAGCAGTTACTTTTGCCTCATTCGCTGCTGTTTCATTCGCATCATTAAGAGCATACAAAACATCTATATATGCCCCATTAACTGCTGTATGAGAAAGCTTTGCATCAAGATAAGCCGCATGTGCAATACTACTAGAACTATTTGCTTCCACAAACTCATCTTCTGCATCAGCATAAGATTCTGCAATTGTTTCAATTATGTTCATATCACTATCAATCTGCATTACAACACTATTTCCATTTGCATCATAAATAGTTTGTGCTCTCTCTTTTGTAGTATTTACTTCACTAACAATAATTGCAATTCTCGCTCTTTTTGCTTCAAGGGCACTTTGTGCAGCCACCTCAATTTCAGCATCTGATTTAATTTTTTGCGCACCTGCAAGAGCTGCTGCTGCAATATTTGCTTGTATTTGCGCTTCATTTTTAAATGCTATTGAAGCAGATATGTTGTTATCTCCTGGCAATGTTATATTTGCATCAATGGCTGCTTGTGCTGCTGCTATTGCTGCTGCCTGAGCTGTCGTTGCATTTGCATCCGCTTCGCTATATGTAGTTGCAATAATAAGTGTAGCATTTGCATCTTGTGCTGCTTTTGAAGCATACACTTTTGCCATTTCAACATTTGTATTGATTTGCGCTTGTGCAATAGCTGCTGCTGCATCTGCTTGTGCCTGTGCTGCTGCTGCTTGCGCTGCTGCTAAGTCTGCTGCTTGCGCTGCTGCCGCTGCCGCTGCATCTGCTGCATCTTGTCTAGCTTGTGCTTCTGCTTCTTCTGCCGCTGCTTGGGCTGCTGCTGCTTGGGCTGTTGCCTCTCTCTGTGCTGCCTCAGCTGCTATAGCTGTCTCCTCTGCTGCTGCCGCTGCTTGAGCTTGTGCCGCGGCCAAATCAGCTTGCGCTTTCTCTTTTGCTGCTTTTTCAGCTGCTACTTGCGCTACTAAATATGCTTCATACTTCTCTCTATTTTGCGCATCTGCCTCTGCTGTAGCTTTTGCAGCTACAAGTGCAGTTTCTGCCTCTGCTTTTGCTTGCTGTGCAGCTAAAATTTCAGCTTCTTTTTCTTGTTGTGCTTTTTGAAGTGCTTCTATCTCAGCAATTTTTTGCTCCGTTAAGAGATTTGCAGCTGTTTTTGCATTTTCTGCAGCTGTTTTTAAATCCGCTTCTGCAGTTGTGTTTACTTTTGTAATCGCCGCATCAAGATTAGCAGTTGCTTGTGCTGGTGTTCCACCAGAGATTGCACCTTCTGCACTATCAGCATCTCTAACCGAATTCTCAGCAGAAGTTTGTGCTACAACTTTTGCTGCAACTCTTGCTGCTGGATTTGTTGCATACACTGTATCTGCCGCTTTTTTTGTTGCTGCTGTTACTTTTGTAGCATCCAGTGCTACCGCTGTTGTTGCTCCATTAAAGTTTTCCACTATTGCATCAAAAACAGCACTCATGGTAGAGTTTACATCTTGTCCACCAGCATTTGCAACTGTTACTGTTGCAGAGTGTACAAGTACTTGAAGTTGTGTCTGTTTTGCTAAAACCGCTTGTGCTTTTGTGGCATTTACACCTGTAATCTCTTCGTATGGATCAAAGGTAGTTAAATTGACATCTGTAAGTCCCATTGCTGCTTTTACATTTGCTTCTGCATCTTCTGCACTTTTTCCGCTCTCAACCAAAGACTGAATAGCTGAAGTAAGAGGAGTTACTACAGTTGAGCCAGCAGGAGCTTTAAGTGAGCCTGTAAAATCTGCACCTGTTGAGTTATCTACTCCACCTACTAAAAGAAGTGGTCCAGTTACTGTTGTCTCAGCTATGGTAAATTTTCCCTGTGCATCTGTAATTGCTGAGGGTTCCCCTGCATCACATGCATTATTTGTATTTGCATCTATACAGACGGTTGAACCAACTAAAATACCATCTAAACCAATACCGCTATAAGACTTTGCTACTGCAGAAGTAGGGGTGCTATCACTTCCACCGCCACTACAACCTGTCATACCAAGCACTACTGCTACACTCAATGACAACAATGATTTTTTTAATGTGAAATTACTCATACTAATCTCCCTTTAACTTCAAATTTTCTTCTACAATAAGATTACATTAGAAGCGTCACGTTTCACGTCACATTTTGCATTTTCAGTAAATTTCATGTTAAGCTACGTTTATGAAAGTAACAATTTACATGATTATCTTTTTATTCACTTGTTTAAATCTATCTGCAAAAAACATCGCAATAGATGAGCAAACGTCGAGTGTAGATATTTTAGCTTTATCGGAAATTTATGTCGATGATAGTGGGAAACTCTCTCTTGAAAATGTGAAGAGAATGAACTTCCAGCAGAATAAAAAAAGAATTATCAACCTTGGGATAGTTCCACAAACGAACATTTGGATTAAATTTACTCTGCAAAATACTTCAGATTCAAAAGTCGAAAAACTCTTAGAATTTGTCAATAATAGAACAGAAAATATTGCTCTATATTATGATAATATTGAGCGTGTAGATGGTCTATATCACTATAACAAAAATCGTACAAATGTTTATCCAGTTTTTCCCATTGCGTTACATGCGCACGAGCAGAAAACCTTTTACTTAAAGGCATCTTCTGAAATATATACGCTTCTTGTCAAAGTTCAACTTTACAATGAGATAGAATATTTAAAAGCCACACATAGATACACGCTTTTCTTATTTATATTTTTCACTATCATTGCCACTCTACTCCTATATAATTTCATGATTTATATATTTACAAAAGACATTTCATATCTTTATTACACCCTTTATATGCTCGCAATTATTCTTTTTGACTCCATCTATCTTGGTATAGCACCTCTGTATTTTTTCAACAGTAGTATGACAATATTTATGACAAAAGCACTGGTTGCAAATGTCAACTTGCTCGTCATCATGATGCTTCTCTTTACCATCTCTTTTTTAAATACCATAAGGTTTCAACGTCTACATAAAATCCTAAAAGCATATATCTATCTGCTCCTTATTATCTCACTTCTTAGCTATGATAATTTTCTTTTTAATTTAAATATAGTAGTTATTTTAATTCCCATCGCTTTGACAATTATATTTACAGGTATTTATGCTTACGTGCATAATACTAAAGAGGCTTTTTACTACCTCATTGGTTGGTCATTGATTGTAACTTCTTTAATCATTTCTGTTTTAAAAGCTGTCGGTGTTTACAGTATTTTTTCTAATACCCAATACATGAATGAGGCAGTTTTCGTCTTTGAAGCATTTATGTTTTCTCTAGCTTTAGCACATCGTATCAGGCTGACAACACAAGCAAAAAATCTTGCAGATAAAAAGCTTATAGAGTTTCAAAAACATGAACAAGAAGTCCTAGAAGAGTTGGTAGAGAAAAAAACCTTAGATTTACAAGCATCTTTAGAGGAAAAAGAGATACTCTATAAAGAGCTTAACCACAGGGTCAAAAATAACCTTGGTATGATTCTCTCACTCATAAAATTGCAGATGAGCAATACAAATTCAAAAGAGACACGTAATGAACTTAGCGTAACAAATAGTAGAATAAATTCCATCTCAAAACTCTATGAACTTCTCCATCTGCAAAACGATACAAATCTTTTTAGTACAGAGACATATTTTAAAAAAATAGTCAAAAATATTCAAGAAAATTTTGAGATAGATGTGAAAATAGAGTATGATATTCAGCATAACATTAATATTGGAGACTCCATATATTGTGGACTTATACTCAACGAACTTGTAACAAATTCATTCAAGTACGCTTTTAAAGAAGAGGGTATAATCCGTATAAGAACCTCAAAAGAAGAAGATTATACCTGTATGTGTGTAGAAGACAATGGTGTTGGATTTCATAAAAAAACAACAAACTCGCTTGGTTTAACTATAGTCTCAACTCTGACAAAAAGACAATTAGATGCAGATGTTACTATAGACTCCAGTGAAGGAACAAAAATTACCATTAAATGGAAAGAGAGAAGCTAAAATGATGAATGCCCCTCTAAATGTTCTCATTGTAGAAGACGAGAGTCTTCTTGCTCTTGGATTGGCACAAAGCATACAAGAGTATGGATATACTGTAGTGGATTATGTTACAAATGCTACAAAAGCAAAGGAAACTCTTAATTGCAACGATGTTTCTCTTATAATTATGGACATCAATCTCAATGACACAATCGATGGCATAGATCTCTATAAAAGCTTTGATACAGATATAGCACTCATCTATCTCACTGCGTATGTAGATGAGAAGACAATTACAAAAGCTGTTGAGACACATCCTCTAGGTTACCTTACAAAACCTCACAATGAAGGAGAGTTACTTGCACTTTTAAAACTTGCAGAGATAAAAGTAAACGCTTCTTCAAAAACTACGCAAAAAGTAAAACTCTCAACAAAATACTCTTTTGATATGAATACCAATATACTCTTCACCCCAAATGGTTTTGCAAAACTTGGTGGTAAACAGGCTGAACTTTTAAAACTTCTTATAGAAGCACGAGGTAGCGTTGTAACTTTTGCAACCATAGAAGATGCCTTATACAAAGATAACCCTCCAAGTGAATCAACACTCAGAACACTCATATACAGACTGCGAAAACATTTTAAAGATGGGATGATAGAAACGGAGTTAAATTATGGGATACGATTGGTTTGATGATTTAAAAAGAAAAAGACCCTTCTCCAGATACCTGCGGCACATAGCAAAAAAAAGTGTGCTGCTGTATTCCTACCCTGACACGTTACCTTAAGTCACCATTGCACAGGTCTAAAGAAGAGCGAGTGGAAGTATAACAAAAAAAATATACTTTGCAAAGGGTTTAGTACTTTAATATTGCTATAATAAGTAAAAAGATTCAAGGCAAAATAGTTTGTTCTACATCATAACTGCACTCAAGAGCGAAGCACAAGCTTTTGTAGAGAAATATAAACTTACAAAAACAGCACTTAATGGTTTTACATTTTACTCCAATGCTAAGATAAAACTTCTCGTAAGTGGGCTTGGTGTGCAAAGAGCTAGAGAGGCAACACAAACACTCATCAATCATTTTGACATAACAGATGAAGATGTCTATTTTAACGTTGGTATTTGCGCAGCTAACACGCTCTATGAGATTGGTGATGTTTTAGAGATTGGCTCGATTATTTATGAGGAAAACTCTTATGTTTTTGATACTACAAAAAAAGAAATTCTCTGCTTAGATGAAGAAGCAAATGAAGAAAAATACGCTCTTGTCGATATGGAATCGTTTGGATTTTACGAGGCTGTAATTCACTCTCCCGCCATTAAAGACTTTAAAATCATAAAAGTTGTAAGTGATCATTTTGAGCCAGAATCCATCACAAAAGATACGACAAAAGCACTTATAAACAAAGCTATAAAGGAACTATTTTGAAACTATTTTTACTCATACTCACACTCTTTCTCACTTCGCACATAATAGATGCAAAAAGCATAGAAGATGAAGAGCTCAAGAGGATGATAGGGCGAATGCTCATCGTTGGTTTTGGAGATAGGGAGCTAAGCGAAAAGTCACAAATTGTACAAGATATGCGAGAGTATGATTTGGGTGGCGTTATACTTTTTGATAGATTTTATGATGATAGAAACAAAACAAAAAACATAGAGAGTCCAGCACAACTCAAAAAACTTACCGCACAGCTCAAACACTTCTCAAAGCAACCGCTTTTTATCGCAGTAGATCAAGAGGGTGGCAAGGTGGCACGACTTAAACCTAAGTATGGTTTTATTGAAATTCCCTCAGCATTTGAGGTGGCAAAACTAGGTTTAGATAAAACGCACGTAACGTATGCTTTGCAGTCAAAAATGCTTAAAGAAAATGGCATAAATATGAACTTTGCTCCTGTTGTAGATTTGAGCATCAATCCAAAAAATAGTGTCATTGTTGGACTTGAACGCTCCTTTGGAAAAACACCAGAAAAAGTCGTGGAGTATGCAAATGTAGTTATTGAGGAGCAAAACAAGCAAAACATCATCTCAGTTTTAAAACATTTCCCAGGTCATGGCTCTTCACTTGGAGACTCTCATAAAGGTTTTGTAGATGTAACAAACACTTGGAAAAAAGAGGAGTTAGAACCCTACAAACAACTCATAAAAGCTGGCAAAGTAGAGATGATAATGACAGCACACGTTTTTAACAAAAACCTCGATGAAAACTACCCAGCAACACTCTCAAAAAATGTCAACACAACACTGTTACGTGCGACTATGAAATATGCGGGTGTTATCGTGAGTGACGACATGCAGATGCAAGCTATCTCTTTGCACTACTCACTCAAAGAGAGTGTCACACTTGCCATCAATTCGGGTGTAGATATACTTCTTTTTGGAAACCAAATAGCTCAAGTTTCTACACAGACACTTGTTGAAACTATTTTTGCGCAAGTGAAAAATGGCTCTATACCTGTAAAGAGAATCATCGAGTCAAACAGAAGAATCGAGAACCTCCACACAAAAAACTCCATCGTGCAAAAGCCTATTGTTTTTACCGACAAACGCCAAGAGCTTACAAAAGAGTACATCAAATCACACTACGGACTTGATGTGAAAAACATAGAGATAACACCAAAAATGATAGTGCTTCATTGGACTGCAGTGATGGATTTTGATGACTGTTTTAATAGACTCAACCCCGAGCTTCTTTATAGCGACAGAACAGACATACTCAATGCTTCGGCTCTCAATGTCTCGGCGCATTTTTTAGTTGACAGAGATGGAGTCATTTACCAACTTATGCCAGATAATTGGATGGCTCGCCATGTTATAGGACTCAACTACTCTGCTATAGGCGTAGAAAATGTTGGCGGAGAAAACAATACAAAAGAGGACTTGACACAAGCGCAAATAGAAGCAAATATACGTTTGGTAAAATATTTGCAAGCAAAGTACCCGACAATCAACAAAATCATAGGACATTACGAATATAGAGAGTATGAAAAATCTCCTCTTTGGCTTGAGAAAAACCTTGGCTATAGAACACAAAAAGCCGACCCTGGAGCGAAGTTTATGCGTGAAGTGAGGGCAGGTATTGAGTAGCAATTTTGGCACGCTTGATTGGCTTATATTTTTTGCCTATTTTGTAGTTTTAGCTCTAAGTTCTTACCTCTTTTCTCGTACAAAAATCAGCTCCTCAAGAGAGTATTTCACAAGCGCAAATACCATGCCCATGTTTGCAGTCGCACTCTCCATTCTTGCTACATCACAATCGGCTGCGACCTTTTTGGGCGTACCTGAGTTCTCCTACAAAAATGACTTTACTTTTATAGGTTTTTACTTCTCGGCTCTTTTGGCTGCTATATTTATCGCACTTGTTTTTGTACCGAAATTTTACGAGATGCGAGCGATAACTGTTTATGAACTTTTGGAAAATCGCTACGGTGAGCGTGCAAAAAAACAAGCGGGTGTAATGTTTCTCATCGGTCGTGTTATGGCAAGTGGAGCGAGGCTCTACATTGGAGCTTTGGCGATTTCTATGATTTTATTTGGTGACATCGCTTTTACCCACATGCTCTTTGCAATTTTTATCTTAGTTGTAGGCGCACTCGCTTACACCTACTTTGGCGGTGTAAAGTCTGTCATACTTAGCGATGGAATCCAAGCTTTTACCTACGTTGGAGCTGGTTTGATTGTGGCGTACTATCTCTACACTTCACTCGGCAATGTAGAGATTTCTGCTACACTTGCACAAAATGATAAACTCCGTTTTATAGACACTTCACTCGATGGGAAATTCTCTCTTATAGGGCTTCTAAGCGGTTGGCTTCTGCTCAATATAGCGGCCTTTGGACTCGACCAAGATCTGACCCAACGTCTCCTTACGTGCAAAAATAAAACCGAGGCTTCACGCTCACTTATACTCTCTATACTTTTGAGTATTCCTGTTGTGCTTCTTTTTCTTTTCATAGGTGCTTTGTTATATCTGCATTATGAGCACGCAGAGGTTGTGCAAAATTTTAAGGGCGAAAAAGTCACTATCTTTATGTACTACATTTTAAACGAAATGCCAGAGGGTTTACGCGGGCTTGTAACAGTCGGTGCAATCGCTGCCGCACTCTCAAGTACAAACTCTGTTTTAGGAGCTCTTAGCTCGGTTGCCATAGAGGATTTGTACAAGCCATATATACTCGCACGTAATACGCACGTAACAGATAAATATTTCCTCAAAGCCTCCAGAAATGCGGTACTTCTCTTCGCTCTTATACTCTCACTTATGGCAGTTGTGAGTTACTTCTGGCAACGCTACTCAGACCTCTCTCTCATCAGCTTCGCTCTAGGTGTAATGGCATTTGCCTACACAGGACTTCTAGGAGTCTTTTTCTCCGCAGTCTTTACTTCGCGAGGCAGTGCAAAAACTGTCCCCTACGCACTAGGAGGCGGATTTTTAACCGTACTTTTATGCCAACCTTACATCTTTGGTCTAAGTATAGGTTTTGCTTGGCAGATTGTTTTGGGAACACTTGTTGCGTTTTTGATTATGCAAATAGGGAAGAATAATGAATAATTTATACATAGGTGTCATGTCTGGCACGAGTTTGGATGGGATTGATGTGGCGCTTTGTGAGATAGATGAGACGCAGTGTAAGCTTCTTGCATTTGAAGAATTTGGTTTTGATAAGGCACTCAAAAAAGAGATTTTAGAGAGTATCTCCGGTGTGACTTCGCTCAAAGAGATAGGCACGCTCGATGTGAAACTTGGGCTTATGTATGCCTCTGCTATCAAGCAATTTTTACATAATACTACTACGCACGTAACAGATATAAATGCCATAGGTCTGCACGGTCAAACGCTCTGGCATGAACCACTAAGTGCGTATCCATTTTCTATGCAACTTGGCTCGGCTTCTGTTGTGAGTGCAAAAACAGGCATAACTGTTGTAAATGACTTTAGAAATATGGATATAGCAAATGGTGGGCAAGGTGCGCCTTTTGCTCCTGCTTTTCATCAGTTTGTTTTTAGTAAGCTAGGAAA
This sequence comes from Sulfurimonas sp., assembly GCA_041595535.1. Taxonomy (GTDB): domain Bacteria; phylum Campylobacterota; class Campylobacteria; order Campylobacterales; family Sulfurimonadaceae; genus Sulfurimonas. Next base: position 37,930 of record JBFHKA010000005.1, read on the forward strand.
AAATGTTGGTGTGCTCAACCTCGGTGGTATTGCGAATATATCTGTTTTAGGTTCTCATCTTCTTGGCTATGACATAGGTCCAGCAAATATGCTTCTTGATATGTGGATAAGTAAAACAAAAACGCTTCCTTATGACAAAGATGGTGCATTTGCTAGAAGTGGCAAAATGAACGAAGAGCTTTTAAAGAAAATGCTAGAAGATAGATACTTTAGACTCCCTACTCCAAAGAGTACAGGTCGTGAGTATTTCAATGAGACTTGGCTTGCAAATCTTCTGCCGATTTTTAACACCATCGAAGATGCTGACATACAAAGAACGCTCTTAGAACTTACAGCGCAAACGATTGCAAACGAAGTAAAAAAACAGCACATAAAACTCCTCATACTCTGCGGTGGCGGTGCAAAAAACAGCTTTTTAGTAGAGCGAATAAAAGAACTCTCAAACATAGAAGTAAAACAAAGCGATGCCTACGGTGTTCGTTCAGATGCAATGGAAGCAATGGCTTTTGCTTGGTTTGCAAAAAAACGCATAAACAATGAAGTCGTAAACCTTAGCTCTGTGACAGGGGCAAAAAAAGATTCTCTACTTGGTGGCATATATGGATAAGATACAACTCTGGTTAGCGACAACACCTTACAAAGATTTTGAGATAAAAGTCGCTTCTGCGGACGCTAGTTTTAGACAATATTTTCGTCTTACAAACAAAAATGAAACCTATATACTTATGGATAGCTCTCGTGAGTTAGGCTCGCTTAAACCCTTTTTAGATGTCACAAAACGTCTGTTACGTGCGGGTGTAAAAGCTCCGAAAATTTTAGAGCAAAACCTTGAGGCTGGCTACCTTATTATCGAGGATTTTGGAACTACACTCTACCTTGATGTTTTAACTGAGGAAAATTTCGAAGAGCTTTATGAAAAAGCAATAGATGAGATAGTAAAAATGCAAAATGCAGATGCTACTGGCTTACCTCTCTATGACAAAAAATTTCTACACTTTGAGATGGATTTGATGCAGGAGTGGTACTTAGAAAAAAAGCTCCTTCTTACTTTGCACGTAACACAAAAAGAGATGCTAAAAAAGACACTAGATGCCATCTCAGAAGTTGTGCTCTTACAACCTCAAAATCTTTTTGTACATAGAGATTTTCACTCACGTAACATCATGCTAACACCTAACAATGAATTAGGCGTTATAGACTATCAAGACGCTATGTGTGGAGCTTTGTGCTATGATTTGGTATCACTGCTTAAAGATTGTTACGTTATGTTTGATAGAAAAAAGGTTAGAGCGTTAGCACTAAAATTTCGCGATAAAAAAGCCTTACGTGCGAGTGATGAAGAGTTTATAAAATGGTTTGACTTTATGGGTTTGCAACGCCACATAAAAGTACTCGGTGTTTTCTCTCGCCTACACTTGCGTGATAAAAAAGACGGCTACTTAAAAGACATTCCACTCACCCGTCACTACACTATAGAAACTGCAAAACTCTACAAAGAGACACAAGAGCTAGCAGCCTTTTTAGAGAGTCACACGTAATGAAAGCGATGATACTCGCAGCGGGTCGTGGAGAGCGTATGCGACCACTCACCGACACACTTCCAAAACCACTCCTAGAAGTTCGAGGCAAGGCACTCATTGTTTGGCACATAGAAAAACTCGCACGTAATGGTTTTAAAGAGATAGTCATTAACCTCGCTCACTTAGGTTATAAAATCCCTGAAGTCTTAGGTGATGGCGCAAAATGGGGTGTGAAAATTCTCTACTCTGATGAGCAAAACGAGGGAGCATTAGAGTCAGCGGGTGGCATAAAAAAAGCCTTGGCACTTTTGGGAGATGAGCCTTTTTTAGTTGTTAATGGCGATGTCTTTTGTGACTATGAATTTGATGCAGATTTTGACTTACAAGGCAAGATGGCGCACCTCATCTTAGTTCCAAACCCAGAGCATAATCCAAGTGGTGATTTTGGCTTAGAGAAGTCTGATGTTTTAAACTCAGCAAAGAAGATGCTTACTTTTTCAGGTATTAGTTATTATAATCCAAAACTATTTAAAAGTATACCGTTACAAAAAAGCCCTTTAGCTCCACTTCTTCGAGAAGCTATAGCAAAACACGAAGTAAGTGGCGAGTTGTTTACTAGAATGTGGCACGATGTCGGTACACCAAAAAGATTAAAAGAGATAAATTATGACTACCAAACTACTATTACTTCTAAGCCTAACAACTCTCCTATCAGCTAAATATACTAACTGCGAATTTAAAAATAAAAACTATATAGAAGTATGTGAAAAAGCTGTAAAAGATGGCGTCTCCTACAAATACGCAAATCAATTTTTAATGTCCTACTTTAAAACGCAAAAGTTTGATGAAGTAAGCTGGACATACTTACAACCGAGCAAAATTGAACACCATAGAGCAAATGAAAAAAAAGCAAATAATACTCTAGTAAGCTACATACCAAAGATGGTTGATAATCTTAAAGAGTATAAAAAAGTGTATGACTACGCTGAAAAAAAATATGGGGTCAATCGTGAGATAATTGCAGCGATTTTACTCAAAGAGACACATCTTGGAAAAATCAAACCCACACACGATGCTTTTATAGTTTTTAACACCATGGTCATACGAACAAAACCAGAGAGCCAACGAGAAAAGTGGCTCTTAAAAATGGGTAAATCAAACATGGCAGCCATCATAAAATACTGCTATAAAAAAGGTGTACGACCTGAGCAGTGTAACCTTCCCTCTTCGTATGCAGGGGCAGTTGGAATACCTCAGTTTATGCCAAATAGTTTTGTATATGCAGACGCTTACAAAGGTAAAGTTGCGGACTTAACTACGATGGAAGATGCGATTGTCTCGGTTGCAAATTTTTTAAATAAAAAAGCGCAGTTTGACACACTCATAGAGTGGGATAAAATGGAAGATATACCAAAAATAGAAGATGAATGGTATGCCTATGATTTTGCACATAAAAATACATCTCTTGTCTATGAAACAAATAAAGATGGCAAAGCCTATAACTTTTTTATGAAAGATAGACCAAGACTAGAATACCTTAGAGAGTATACGAAAAAAATTATGCGTTATAACAACTCATCTAACTACGCTATAGGCGTAATGCGTCTTGCTTACGAAGCGCACTATGAGTTAATCTAGCTTCTTTTTTTAATCGAAAATAAGAAGCAGATAAAGCACAAATAAAATGAGGTGAATTAAACCTTGAATGATGTTGCTTTTACCACTACTAAAATTGATAATGCTCACAAAAAGTGTTAAAATCAAAAGAACACTATCCACACCATTAAGACCTAAAATGACCTTTTCTCCCGTTACTAAACCTATGATTAAGACAGCTGGAATCGTAAGCGAAATTGTTGCTAATGCAGAACCCATGCTAATATTTATAGAGCGTTGCAGTCGATTTGCAAGTGCAGCCTTAATTGCCGACATCCCCTCTGGTGCTAAGACTAAAATAGCGACCATAAGACCTCCAAGAGCTGCTGGAGCACCCACTGTTGTTATAGTATGATTGACAATAATTGCTAATTTTTTTGATAAAAGAACAATGGGTATAAGGTAAGCAAGAAGCATCACAACATGGTACAGCAAAGAATGCCCACTATCTTTGTGCACAGTGTCTACTTCATGGTCTAAGACAAAAAAGTTTCTATGTCTAAGTGTCTGCATAAATAAAAAGATAAAGTACAAGCCAAATGTAATAAAAATAAGAAACATAGTCTGCATGACAGAGAGTGTTCCATACTCTGTAGCAAGCGTGTAGTTTGGCAAAATAAGTCCAATCACTACAAGAGGTGCAATGACTGCTAGAAAACTATTTACACCTTGAAAATTATACTCTTGTTGGATATGCCTCATACCTCCAACCAAAAGAGAAACACCTACAAGTCCGTTGAGTGTAATCATGATAACAGAGAACATCATGTCTCGACCTAAAGTCGGATTGTCCTCACCTGTGATCATAACAGCCGATATTGCGATGACTTCAATAGTGATAACACTCAGTGTCAAGATGAGGGTTCCATAAGGTTCACCAAGTTTTACAGAGAGTGCATCTGCGTGTCTTACAACATTAAATGAGGAGAGGAGCATCACAAAAAACAGAAGGACAAAGGCAATACTTACATAGAAGGTGTCGTTCAAATCACCTATGAGAAGGCTAGAAAAAAAGAAAAAAAAAGCCACAGTAGCTATTGCTAAAAGCAAAATATACTCTGACTTTAGAAATGCAAACATATTTACTTCTCTTGCATCAAAACAAGTTCTAAACTTCCACTTACATAGTTGGCGAAGAAATTAAGTGTCTCTAAATCATCCGCATTAAAATCAGAGCGAGACTTATTTAAGAGTTGAATAATTCCCATAATATCTCGTTTAGAATCAAAAATAGGAGCCGTAATCATGTTCTTAGTTGTATAGCCACTTTTTTTATCTATATGAGGTAAAAATCTACTATCTTCATAAGGTTTATTGACAATTTGTCCCTCTTGTTTTGCGTAGGTATCCCCGACAATACCTGCATCAAGACCGATTACAATTTTTCCAATTCCATCACTAAGCTTTGTCCAAAGCATCTTATCTTCATTGTCTACTATAAATATAGAGCATCTATCTGCACCAAAGAGTTTCTTCGCCTCTTCCCCTATTAAATCAAGGGCATGACTCATACTATTTAATGCCATCAATTTTTTTCCAAACTCCGCGATTTGGTTAAATTTTTTCATATTTATTTACCTTTTTGCTGACTATCTTCGTCTAAATATCTATTTGCTAACTCTAAAAATCCACTTACATAGTGTGCAAAAAATATCATAAACTTCATATCTTCATTTGTAAAACCATCTTCTTTGTTAAGAAGTTCTAAAATACCTATAATCTCTCTTTTTGAACTAAAAATAGGAGCTGTTATAAGATTTTCTGTTTTATATCCTGTTGCTAAATCAACATCTGGCAAAAAATTTGGGTGCGAGTAAGGATCATTTACAACAAGAGGTTTTCTTTGAGATATTGTATAACCAACTATTCCGCTGTCGCTTGGAACTGTAATTTTTTCAACACCATCTGCGAGAGTAGTCCATAATGCACCACTTCCTTGATTGTAGATAAATATAGAGCATCTTTGTGCATTCATTACCTCTTTTGCATATTTAGAGATGAGGGGAAGCCCATCAACTAAGGAACTTTGTCCTAAGAGTTTACGACCAAAATCAGCTAATTTAGAGTAAGTAGTTTTGTTTTGCATTTGCAGAATCCTCTTAAATATTTATGTAAGAATCTCTCTCAAAATTTCAGACATTTGGAGTATTATAGCAAAGATGTACACTAATTTAAGAGTTATTTAAATACTTTTTATGGAAAAATAATTTAAGTAAGTAACCAGTTTCGCATACTGAGACTTCCATATTCAATATTTTCATACACAAAGCGACTTCTGTCTTCATCATGAACACTTACAGCGGTGTAAGAAATACTCCAATGTGCAGATATAACCAAAATAGCTTTTGTTTTTCAATACTTTTACCTAACTCTCCAAGAGAGTTTGTAAAAGCGTTTTACTCTATAGCATTCATTGGACTACCATAACCTATAAAAAAGGCAGGAGCTCTTTTTGTGTCATTTGCTAACATAGACATTACTTAGCCAAAATACCTTCTAGCTCAATGTTCATTTTAACTTCTTCACCAACCATAACACCACCAGCTTCCATGAGTTGGTTCCATTTTAGACCAAAATCCACTCTATTAATTGTTCCAGATAAAGAGAGTCCAGTTCTAGTACCGCCCCAAGGGTCTTTTACCACTGCACCGCTTGTCTCAAGCTCCATTTTCACATCTTTTGTAATACCATGAATCGTTAGTTTTGTATATGCAGTATCTCCCTCAACTTTTACAAGTGTGAGTTTCATCACTGGGTATTTTACAGCATCGAAAAAATCAGCACTTTTTAAATGTGCATCTCTTTTTTCATTATCTGTATTGATTGAGCTTACATTTACCACACCATTTAACGCTTGGAGAGTTTTTGTTTTTTCATCATATACAAATGAACCACTAAAGCTCTCAAAGTTACCTTTAACGTTTGAAATCATCATGTGTTTTACTTTAAAAGCAACATCTGAGTGATCTTTGTCTACATTATATGTCCCCGCAAAGAGCGTTCCTACACTTAGCATTGAAGCTAATACAACAGTTGTAAATTTCATCTTATATCCTTTTTCTTACTGTGATTTATGTAACTTTCTTAGTAACATAAATAGAGTATTTATCTCATCATCATCTAAAACTTCAAAATAACTCTCTAAGTTTTTAGCATGATTTGGAAACAACTTTTCTATAATATCTTTACCCTTTTGGGTAATAGAGAGTATAGAAGAACGTTTATCTTTTGGGTCTGAAATAGCGCTAATGTAACCATCGCGTTTCAAGTTTCTCACAACAACGGTGATATTTCCAGGCGTGCCCATAGTGAGCTTTGTAATAGCACCTATACTTAAATCACCTCTATGATACAGAACTTCTAAAACTTGAAACTGATTCATAGTCAAATCAAACGAATTGATATAAAGCGACTCTTTGGCTCTTATTTTGTTAAAGGACCTGAAGAGCTGTATCCAAGTTTTCATAGCTTTGTCAGCATTTTGTCCATAAGTTGGAAGCTTGTTTGTTTTCATTGCATCTATTCCTTGCCAAAATTATATTACTAATTAGTAATAACAAAACTCTTTTATCAAGTTAAGAAAAAATTTTAAACTTTCATAAAGGGTTTCTTTGTGATTTTAGCTTATTGTAGTGTAAAATGTGCTCATACAATAAAGTGAAACTATATAAGGTGTAGAGATGCAAAACAATACAAAAAGCTTTGAAGAAATTTCTAATCTGCTTGAAACACTTCACATCATAGATATTCAAAATCCTGATCACCCCTCGTATATTTTTAAAACGCAAACGTACCTTTTACTCATCATGCGATTTTTTGAATTTAATGATGATGGCTTAAAAGGGGTTTCTATACCTTATGTTATTTTACAAGATGCCATGTATAGATACAATCGAGCGAGTGACAACTTCTCTGTTTTAAAAAATCACTTAGATGTTTTGAACTCTATAGAACTACACCTTCATCACTCAGAAATGCTTGTAAAAAAATATATAGAGGAGATTGATATACTTGAAGATAAACTCTATACTCGTAAAATCCCATCTATTTTTCTTGATGTTTGGTTTGATTTAAAAAAAGATTTAACACGCATAGATAGAATACTAGACCGTGCAGATGAAGTTTTAAATGATTATGGTACATTTTACAAACAAAGCAAAAACTTTCCACTAGACGAACTCAACAACATCTTAGAGCACATTCAAAGACACCAACGTCTAGCAAATCTTCATGCAGCCAAACTCGACACACTTTATAACTACTACAACTCTCTTAAAAATGATAAGATAAATAACAATATTTATATTTTAACTGTGTTCTCTGGTATATTTTTGCCACTCAACTTACTTGTAGGTTTTTTTGGAATGAATACTGAAAATCTGTTTTTTACTGGAAATCCTGCAGGCACCATCAATGTTACTATGATACTTATAGGCTTGTTTATCTCTTTACTCGTACTCTTTCCTCTCATAAAACTCATCGAGAGACTTGTATTGCAAAGGGTATTAGGAAAATCTAGCCTGTATAACAAACTCATTCGCAACATAAAAAAATCACTCACACCTAAAGCTTGAGGTGTACATTGCAAAATATGAAAAAGATTTTTTTAACTTACTTGTACCTTAGTTCTTTTTTGTATGGGGCAGAAATATCAATGCCCGCCAATTACAATCCACTAGTTGATAATGCGAAAGAAATAGTGGTGAAACAAAAAAAGTTTATGAAGGTATGTTTAAATCCTTCACATTCTCAATTAGAAACTTTGAATATTATAAAAACGGGTACCTTATGTTCAATTGCTTCATTACCAAGCAAAGAGGGATGTAATGATATGATTAGTTGCTATATAAATAAATATCATCGTGGAAGTATGTATAAATTTGGAGTTTATGATACAAATTTATCAGATTTATCTCCTGTACAATTTTTTAGAAGTTCTAGAAATTTTGAATTAAGAGGTAATCAAATTAAAGATTTGTCTTATTTATCTAATCTCATGAATATAGAAGAATTAGATATAAGTAGAAATCCCATAACAGATATAAAACCTTTAATAAATCTCAAAAATCTATTGCAACTTAGGTTATTAGAAACTCCCTTAAAAGATATTTCACCAGTTGCTAAAATGACACAGCTCCGGACTTTTACTGTTGGAGATAATGTAGAGGATATTTCTCCTTTAAAATCATTGAAGAATTTAGAATTATTGTACATAGTTAGTAAAAACAGTATAGATATATGCCATATAAAAGATTTAAAAAAACTAGATAGTTTATCATTAGAAGGTGGAAATATATCAAATATTGACTGTTTGAAAAATCTGAGTAATATTACCTATCTCAGTTTAGAAAAAATGCCATTAAAAGATCTCTCTGTTTTGAAGAACTTTAAAAACTTAGAATTCCTTTCATTAAAAGATATACCTGTTGAAAGTATTGATTCGATTGAATCTTTAAAAAAATTAAAGATAATAGGTTTGGTTAATACAAATGTAAAAGATATAAGTGTATTAACTAAAATGGCAAATAATGGAAATAAAGTTAGTATAAACCGCACACAGTTTAGAAATAATCCATTGATTCGATGTTCTCCAAAAAATGATATTGATATTGAAAAAGGGAAGTCTTGTTTTGAAAAAGATGGAACTTTAAAATCTTGGTGGAAAAGAATGTTAGGAATCTAACAAACTCATCCACAATATAAAAAAATCACTTACACCTAAAGCTTTAGGTATGAGTGATACTATGGAGTCAATTTTTATTGACACACTTCTGTTTGTTCAATACTTTGAATTTTCCAATTATCCAAACAACTACCTTGCGTAGTAAATCCATCCCAACATGTTTCATCTATAATAAGCTGGTTTGTAGTAGTAAGCAGTAAACTACGACCTAACGTTTCAAGGTAATATGTTATATTATCATGAGTGCGTATCTCTACATTAGAGTGTTCAGTAGAAATGTCTTCATGCCCAGCAGCTACAGTAGTAGTTGTAGTATCAGCACTACCGTCACAATTGAATTTTATAGATTCTGTTGCTTGGAAAAGGTCTGAAACATTCGAAGAGATTGTATAACCTTTTAAGTCACTAGCACTACTGAGTGTAAATGCATTTGTACCGACTATAGGTTGATCATCTTGTATTGTGATTCCGTTTTGTTCATTTGCGATAATTTTTTCAATCGTCATCATTAATGAATTGTACACTTGTGGGTATAGGAGATGATCTGATTGATCATACATTAAAGTGTAAGCTAGAAGTGTGGTCTCATCAAGTTGAAATTCCAAAGAAACTGTTCCTGTAACATCCGAGAGTTTATATGTTCCACTAAATACTGTTTGCCCTCCATCTTTTCTATCAAAAACCACATCTACAGCTAAGTTAGGTCCAAAAATATAAGACTTATTCGTCATTACAGCATTGCCAGAGGTTGTAGCACTTTTGTAATTTGTGATAACGGTATAACCATTTAATTCTCTTACATCAATACTTGCTAAAGTGTTGTTAGTATCACTTGAGCTGTTCGTGTCACTTGAAGTGTTTGAGTCAGTTCTAACATTTACAATATCTGCACTCACTAAGCCCATTATATTACTCGAATCTACTCTACAAGCATAGAGAGTATCTATGTCAAGTCCAGTATATGTAACACTAAACCCAGTTGCACTTGAACCAGGAAGAAACTGAAACATTGGTTGTGTTTGTATATTTGCATCTTTATAACATGCAACTTTGTTAACAGTCTCATTCTCTGAAGAGTTTTTCCAGTTGATAGTAAATGACGTCTGATTTACATCACTATATGTGACATCTGTTGGGGCACTTGGTGCAACAGCATCAATAAAAGTGTCTACTTCAAAAAGTGTTGATTGATTGCCATCGTAATGTACAACACTTACACCTTGAGCTGGAGTATCAGCAAACATAAACTGATACTCTTGTGGATTAGTCAATAGAATTGGGCGAAATAGTCCACAAACTGTAGCTGAAACTAATAGCGTATGATCATCAGATAAACTCCATGAGCCAGAACATGGAGCATCGTCTCCTGCTGAAAAAATCTCCATTGATTTGTCAGTTTTTAAAATTATTTGAGTGCCATCAATATTTATCATTTTATCTTCAAACATAGCATCACTTAAATTTGCATCAAACTCATTTGATAGTGTCTGCTGAAAATGTTGTGTTGCATCTGCTGAACTTACAATAGATGCATTGATTTCATTGGCATCTAAAAAATCTTGAAAAGCACTAGCAAAAGAGGATTCTACTACATTAAAACCACCAGTGATATTTCCATCTACATTAGGTAAAACAATGCCATTACTTGCATTTCCATCTTGATCTAAAGTTTGTAATAAACGTAGCACATTACGAAATTTGTTCTCTTCTCCATTATAGAACTGAATAATGTCTAAAGGTGTCATAATCCCTTTTGCCTTTGCTGTACCTAATTCCATGCCACCTATGCTAAAAGTACAAACATCTCCATCTTTGTAGTTGTACTCGCCGTTTGCATTTGTTTTACCATGAAGCCCAGAACTTAGACAACTATAGTTTAAGCCTTCTACAGCACTATCTAAAAACACTCCTGTTTTTACACCTGTTTGGCTAGAAGGAGTACTAGCATCTCCACCACCTCCACCACAAGCACTTAAACCAAGCATAGCTATCAAACTTGAACTTACTAATAATTTCGAGTATCTCATATTATTTTCCTTTTATCAATTTAGATAAGAAAGTATGAGATAAAAACATTGCAAAAACATTGCAATATGAAAATATGGGTGTCAACGGCGGGGCATAATACCGCAGACTAAGAAATCGAAATGCTTATATTTTAGGTATGAAAACTATATAGAAATAAGTTATGATTATTGAAAATATTGCAATTTGCAATTGTATATCCTGTCCCCGGGATTTGGGGATTTGTGAATTTGAATTTGGAATTTGAATTTTGGGAATTTGTAGTTGTTAACCCTTATTTTTAAGTAACTCTAATTTTATTAAATCATAATGATTAATAATAAATTCAATTATTTTAGTAGGCTTTACACCATAGTATCGTGTTCCTTTATTATCATCGAAATATTCATAATATTTTTTATATGTTTCCGTGAGTTCAAAATTGACTGGATAGTAGTTATTTACATCAAAAAAAACATCATCATACATATCACATAGAATATGAAAGATATTTAAACTATATTCCCTAGACTCATAAAATGTTACTTCAGCATTCTCAAAATGAGAAGAAATAAATTCAAAATCATAAACGCCATGTGTTTTTAAAGCTTTTAAATAAAAATCATTTTCAAACTTAATTAAAAAATGCGCAGATAATTTTTTTTTATTGTATATATTAGGCGTATTAAATATCAGTTTATATTTTTTATTAACTTGTGCATACTCAAGTTCTTGTAAGAAATCATTAGCTTCTTTTAATGAATTTTTATCTCCAAAATCATAAGTTGTTTTCATTTATCTTCATTCCTTTTTATTCTTTAGGGGCTATCATCGATTTACCATCAGAGCTAACACTGTATCCTTTACCTTTTAAATATTCAATTTCTTGTTTAAAATACCCTGTCTGTATACACACTCGGATCATTTGGATTGTGAGACAGCTCTATATTATTACTCTTTGTAATTCCGTAATTCCGGGGACAGAAATTCCGGGGACAGGATACTTAATTATTTTTTACCTTAGGTCCTGGTTTTTTATTTTTATAATCTACTCCAGTTATTGACTGTATTTTATCATAAAAGTTTTCATTGCCACATGGTTTACCTGTTCTTGTTTTTTCTTTTAGCAATTTAGTTTGAGTCTCTTTTTGTAAAAATTCTTTATAATTAAGAATATTATCTATTACATCATAACTTGATAATAACATGTCTTTTGAAATTAGCTTTACTCTATATCTAGCACTAGAATATTTATAATCCCAAGGGTGTTCAACCATATATGCTTTTGCTGGATTTTGCTCTACATATCTTAGGGCATATAAAAAATGTTCTTCATCTAAAGGAGTAGAATAAAATCTCTCTTGAAAAAGATGCCCTCTTACTTTTTGTTCAAAATTTATTTTTCTTGTATAGAGTCTATGTGTCTCACCTATAGCTTTTGAGAGGGATTCTCTATTTTTTGGTATAACTATTAGATGAACATGATTTGTCATAAGGCAATAAGAAAGAATTTTTAAATCATGTAATTTACATTGAGTAAATAGCAACTCTTTATAGTATTCATAATCTTCATCTTTAAAAAAGATATTCATCGAACGAACACCTCTTTGAGTTATATGATGAGGAGTATTTGGGACTACTATTCTTCTTATTCTTGCCATTTTTCACCTCCTATATTTTAGGTGTGAAAACTATATAGAAATAAATTATGATTATTAAAAAATATTGCAATTTGCAATTGTATATCCTGTCCCCGGGATTACAAAAGAGCTAACTGTTCTATACTCACACCATTATCTTTAATAAATTTAGAGATAACCTCTGAGTGTGTGTGTTCGTAAGGTTGTGCATAGACTATGCGTTTAATCCCACTTGCGATGAGATTTTTACTACATTCACTACATGGTTCTAGCGTCACATAAATAGTTGCACCCTCGATAGAAATACCCTTACGTGCTGCCCAAATTATTGCATTCATCTCTGCATGAATTTCGTATGTTTTTGACCACTCATGATGCTCTTTTGTGTACTCACCATTCCAGTGTTCGTTACAGTTTGTGTAGCCTGCTGGCGTTCCATTATAGCCTGTGCTTAAGATTCTTCCATCTTTGACTATAACTGCACCGACTTGTTTTGAAACACACTTAGAAGCTGTTGCTAACTCTTGTGCAATTTTTATAAAGTTTTTATCATTTAACATTATTCTACCGTTCTTATGATATTAATATCTGCATTATGACGAAGTCTAGCGAAGTAGTCACCTAAAATAAGTTCACGTTTTTCTTCCATAAGAGCATTGACTATTTGACTTCTTACACTCTTTAAACCGCTCTCTTTTGCAGACTCTACAGCTTTGATGTAAAAACTCATAAAACCACCTTTTCCATTTGGCACTACAGGTGTAAAGCTGTTTAGTGGAGTTTTTTCAAGAAGAGATGCTAACTCTGGAGAAATTCTATCGTAAGGGAGTGTTTGCTCATTTGTCTGAATGTCTGGAGAGTAAAACATAGGATTGTCAACTTTTTCTTGAAGTTTTTCTTTCTCTGTGGCATCGTAAATTATAACGTTAAAAGATGCTGGGTGCTTAAAACTATCTTTGTGAAGTTCATAGTACTCTTCTACCTCACTATCACTTGGTTCTGAGAGAGAGGAGTATGCTATAGCGGAGTAGAGTTTTTGACTCAACAATTTCTCTTTTACTTTCTCTTTAAGTTCTGTTGAGCTGAGTCCATTTGCATCACGTACTGCATCGTAAAAATCACTAATACTCATGTTGTTACGTGCGGCCATCTCTTTAATGTCATCATAGACTTCAGAGCTGTTGACAACGATGTTTCTATCCTGCGTCTCTATCTCTTCGAGTTTATGGCGAATGAGAATATCGCTCGCTTTTTTTGCATCGACTTTAGAGGCTTGCATCTCTTTTTTTATATCTAAAAGAGTAATCGCTTTATCTTTCACGACTATGGCTACACCGTCGTATACCTCAGCACTCAAGCTCAAAGCAAATAGCAGTATTGAAATTATTTTATTCATATTGTCACTTTATTTAAAATTTGGACTATATTTTATCTCTTTTTTACCAACTTTTAACCAACATTTGCCTAAAATTCGCTAATTATTACTTAAAGGCTCTCTCATGGTTGTTACTCGTTTTGCTCCAAGTCCTACTGGCTATTTACATATTGGTGGTTTAAGAACTGCATTGTTTTCTTATCTCTGGGCGAAAAAAAATGGTGGTAAGTTTGTACTTCGTATAGAAGATACTGACAAAGCTAGAAACTCAGAGGAAGCTGCACAAGCTATACTTGATGCCTTTGAATGGCTAGGTCTTGAAGCAGATGGAGAAATAACATACCAAAGCCAACGTGATGAGATATATGCCAAGTACATCCAACAACTTCTTGATGACGGAAAAGCCTATAAATGCTACATGACAAAAGAGGAACTCACAGAGTTACGTGAGACACAAATGGCGAACAAAGAACGGACTATGTATGATGGTCGTTACCGTGATTTTACTGGTACTCCACCAAAAGGTGTTGCGCCTGCCATTCGTATAAAAGCTCCTCTCTCGGGTGAAATTATTGTAAAAGATGGCGTAAAAGGAAACATTTCATTTCAAGCACAAGACATCTTAGATGATTTTGTTATAGCACGTGCAGATGGCGCACCAACATATAACTTTGTTGTAGCGGTTGATGACCACCTTATGGGAATCAATGAAGTTATTCGTGGGGACGACCACCTATCCAATACACCTAAACAGATGGTAGTTTATGAAGCTTTGGGCTTTGATGTACCAATGTTTTACCACGTACCGATGATACATAATTCAGCAGGAAAGAAACTCTCTAAACGCGATGGGGCAACTGATGTTATGGCATACAAAGAGATGGGTTACACACCAGCGGCACTTCTAAATTTTCTAGTACGTTTAGGTTGGAGTCATGGGGATCAAGAAATTTTCTCTATCGAGGAGATGATTCATCTTTTTAATCCAAAAGACATCAATAAATCAGCTTCGATTTACAACACTGAAAAACTTGATTGGCTCAATGCACATTACATTAAAAATACGCCAAATCAAGAACTTGCTGAACTTTTAAGTGATTATGGTTTACTTCTAACTTCACATGACAAAAAAGAGATTTTACTTGATGCACTCAAAGAGAGAGCAAAAACTTTAAAAGAGTTAGTAGCACTTATTGGAGAGGTTATAACTACACCGAGTGCGTATGACGAAAAAGCTGTGAAAAAAGCTTTTAAAGAGGATTCAGTAGAAATTCTCAATACCTTTGGAGCAAAATTAAGTATTGCCACAGAACTTCATCTGCCACTTGAGTACCATGCAATTATGGAAGAGGTTGTTAATGAAATGCAAATAGGTTTTGGAAAGATTGGACAACCATTACGTGTGGCACTGCTTGGGAAACTTAGCGGACCTGGACTTGACATAGTTATGGCAGTCATTGGAAAAGAAGAAACACTCCTTAGAATTGCAAAAGCTATAACAGCAAACTCATAAAAAATGAATAGTTATTTTTGCTAAGGTTTTATTAACTGCTATAATAATAAACTTTAAAATACTGAACAGCTATTCAATACTAAAAGGTTTGAGATGCAAGTAACATTAAATAAGATAAGAAGAAAACCACAAATACTTCTCTCTATGTTTGGTGCTATTGTTATGGCGATTGTCATTATTATATTTATCTCACTTTATAGCCTTAAAAGTAAAGAAATCCTTTATAAACATGCTTCAGAACAACTCGTTGCAATAAATAAAATTAAAATGCATATGCTTTCTATGTTTTTAGATTTTAGAAAATCTGATGCAAAAGCTCTTGCTTCTACAGAGACTGTCTTAAAATTTTCGCAACATATTAGTGCAATTGAGTCACAATACAATTTACAAGCGTCACCACAAGAAAAAAGTAAAGAAGTTCAAAGACTTCAATCTCTTGCTAAAGAATATAAAAATTACTTCTCAAAATTTCTACGAGAGTATATGTACACAGATATGATGCTTATAGATAACAAACTCGGTTATGTCTTTCTCTCTATGAACTATGATGCATATATTGGTAAAAATCTACATTCAAAAGAGTTTCAAAAGAGTGAAATTCTTCATTTATGGGAAAAAGTTTTAGAAACAAAAACAGCGCATTATAGCGATATGCATCTCCCTATTCTTTATGGAAAAGAGCCTATTATGTTCATTGCTGCCCCTGTCTTTGATAAGGGAGAAGTTATCTCCGTTCTTATACTAAGTTTACCGAGTACTCTTATAAACAAAGTTTTACACTTTAGAGGCAGTAACATTAAAAGTTGTGAGACATATGCAGTAGGAAAAGATTATCTTCTAAGAAGTGATAGCTTTTTACAAGAAGGTCTCACAGTGAGTGCCTCTTTCGAGCATCCTCAAGAGAGTCGTATAAACACACGTAACATACAAAAGGCATTTAACAATGAACATGGAGTAAGTCTTACAAAAGATTACAGAGGCGTGGACGTTCTCTCTAGCTATTCACTCTTTGAGTTTGATGGCATTGAGTGGGCAATGCTGACACAGATAGATAAAAGTGCCATTACACAGCAATTCAATAAACTCCAAAGTACCTTTCACATTTGGGCTCTTCTCATCGCACTTTTTGTGTTTGTCGTTGGATATGTAGTCATTAGAACAATAGTAAATAAAATTGTTGTTGCACCTCTTGTTGCTTTATATAACAAAGTCAAAGGCTTTGAAGATATTATTAACAACTCTTTTAATGAAATCTACATCTTCTCAAAAGATGACTTCTTTTTTATATTTGCTAATAAATCTGCCATTTCTAATAGTGGCTATAGTATGAAAGAATTTCTAAGTATGAAACCTTATGAACTCAAACCTGAATATACAAAAGAAGCATTTGAAAAATTGGTTGCACCTCTTTTAAATGGAGAGAAACAAACAGAAATATTTGAAACCTCCCATCGAAGAAAAAATGGCACCTATTATGATGTACATATAAATTTACAGCTTATGGATGTAGATGGTGTAGAGAGGTTTGTAGCTATCGTCAATGATATTACTGCACATAATAAAATACGCCAAGAAAAAGAGCATTATTACTACCTCTCAAATCATGATCATCTCACAAAACAATACAATAGACAGATGTTTGATAAACTCTTCTATCAAGAGTTGCAACGCTCTCGTCGCTATAAACATGACCTCTCTTTTATTCTCTTAGATATTGATCATTTCAAACAAGTAAATGACACCTATGGGCATCAAGCGGGAGATATTGTTCTTATTACTCTTGCAGAACATGTACAAAGTTTCTTACGTAACTCAGATGTATTTGCAAGATGGGGTGGAGAAGAATTTGTAATTTTTATGCCACACACAGATCTTGAAACAGCAATGCAAAAAGCAGAAAACATCAGAAGCTCTATAGAAAAACTTCAAATAAACCCAGTTGGAAGTGTGACTTGTAGTTTTGGAGTCACACAACTACGTGACTATGACGATGCAAAAAAGGTTTTTGCTCAAGTAGATGAAGCTCTTTACAAAGCAAAAAACAATGGCAGGAACAGAGTTGAAGCAATTTAACTTAAAAACACTTCTTGCATTAGTACTGCAGAAGAAGCCTGCTCTCATTTATGGGCAAATCATAACGCTTATAGCTATTGTGCTAAGCGTTCCTATTCCTTTAATGCTTCCTCTCATGGTAGACGAAGTTTTACTAAACAAGCCTGCTACTGTTGTTCACTTTATAGATTATTTTTTAGATGGCACTACGGCTTTTTATTATATAGCTATTGTGACTCTTGCAGTTGTACTTCTACGCTTTATCTACTATATTTTTACCGTCATTCAAACAAAAATATTTACTAAAATAGCAAAACATGTCACCTATATGATACGTGTAGAACTTTTAAATCATCTCAAAATCACCTCTATGAATGAGTATGAAACTCTAGGGAGCGGAGCAATTACATCCAACCTTGTAACAGATGTAAACACACTAGATACTTTCATAATTACAGGGGTCAGTAAACTCGTCTCTTCTGTTTTAACACTTTTAGCTATTGCTATTGTTATGATTGCTATTGACCCTATTTTGGGGATTCTTATTCTTACTATTCAACCTATTATTATGCTCCTTAGTAAAAAAATGTCTAAGATAGTGGGAGAATTAAAGAAAAAAGAGAATGCTGCCATTGCAAATTTTCAAGAAGATGTAGGTGAGACTCTTGAACTTTTTGGACAGATAAAAGCAAGTAACCAAGAGCCTTACTTCTTTTCTCGTGCAACTACTTTGGCACAAGAAATACAAACAACTTCCAATGATTTTGGCTATAAAAATGTAGCCTTTGAAAGGCTCTCATTTACTGTCTTTTTAGTCATGTTTGAACTGTTACGTGCATCTGGTCTTTTACTTGTTGCCTATAGTGATTTGAGTATCGGGATGATGTTTGCTATGTTTGGGTACATCTGGTTTATTATGACACCAATTCAAGATATGCTTAGTATGCAGTATAGTTACGCTTCGGCGATGGCTGCTTTAGAGAGAATCAATAAAGTTCTAAAACTTAAAACAGAAAAGAGTGGCACAAAAAGATTAGAAACAAAAAAAATAGATATAAACTTAGAAAATCTTAACTTCTCTTACATACATGAAAAACAAATACTCAACAATATAACACTCACTATAAAAGCAGGAACAAAAATAGCACTCATTGGTGCAAGTGGAAGTGGAAAAACAACGCTTGCACAAGTGATTGCAGGTTTTTACGAAAAATGTAGTGGTAAACTTCTGTACAATAAAATAGAGACAGAAGCCCTAGATAAAAGTTCACTCAGAGAGAAGGTCTTTTTAGTGCTTCAGATGCCCATTCTCTTTAATGCTACACTACGTTTTAATATCACGATGGGAGATAAACACATCGCTGATGAGGAGATATATAAAGCTCTTAAAATTGCACAGTTAGACTCTATGCTAGCAGATATGAAAGATGGGCTTGACACTATAGTCGGACATCACGGAATACGTCTCTCTGGTGGGCAGAGACAACGTTTAAGTATAGCTAGAATGATTATAGCAAATCCAAGTGTGGTCATTTTTGATGAGTCCACTTCAGCTCTTGATGTCCATACAGAAGCAAAACTACAAATGATGCTTGAACCTCTGCTCAAAAACAAAACAGTTATCACAATCGCTCATAGACTCAGCACTGTAAAAAATGCTCAAACTATCTATGTTTTAGATGAAGGAAAAATCGTTCAAAAAGGAACACATACAGAACTTGAAGCTGAACAAGGTCATTACAGTGAGTTTATAAAACAACAACTACTCTAAAAAGTCTACTTTTCATAATGAAGTAAATCAGGTCTGATAATCCAAAAAAGAACAAGAGAGAAAATAGCTCCTAGTCCATCACTCAACATATCTTTTTGAGCATCCCAAATATCTCCTTGAGAGCCTAAAAACTCAACGCCAGTATTTCCGCCATCTATAACTGCATAAAGCCACTCAATAATCTCGTAACTCGCAGCTACACTAAGTATGAAGAAAAAACCAACTAGTGTCGCTAAAGCTGGATGTGCCCACTTTTTTCTTGAGAGTAACTCTGCACAAGCAAAGGCATAAAAACCAATGACAAAATGTCCCACTCTATCAAAATGATTTCTCTCAAAATCAAATAACTCCGTTACATAATCAAAAGGAACATTTGCAAAAGTGTAGTGTCCTCCTATTGTATGCCAAACCATCCAGAAAAACATAAGCGTATAGGAGTAATCACTAAATCTAAAAGTGTTAAAAGTAAAAATAAATATAAAAAATATAATTACAACTGGTGTAATCTCTACAAACCATACAGCTCTATCAATGGGAGCGATACCTAAAACGATAAATAGACCTAAAAAAAGTGTTACTAAGACATAAGGGTAACTCTTAAAAAACATATCTTTCCTCCATTTTATAACTATTATTATACACGATTGAAACTTTTGTGTTATAATTTAGTATGTCAGATTAAAGGAGGATGTTATGCAAGTAGCTCAGTATACTTACCAGTCGCCCTCTCCTAGTGCTATTCAAGTTGGTAAATTGGATCCTAGTTCTGTTAAAGATAACACGTCAAATACATCTTCAGAAGTACCTAAATCCACAAATGAAACCCTTACAAAAGCACAAAACTTTCAGGCGACTCAGGTTCAAGAAGTAAAACCTACGGTAAGTTCAACTTCGATTGATGTTTATGCTTAACGTTTTAATTTTTTGTTAACTCTTTAAGCATCCAATCCCACTCACCGTACCCACTGTCGCTGTTTATGTGCCCTGCGTTTTTTACAATTTTCATATCTATACCAAGCTCTTTTTTTAATTGTTGCGCTTCCCCTATACTCATATATGGGTCATTGTCTGAGACTATAAGAAGCTTCTCTTTTGCATAGAGATTTTTAGGAGCATTGAGTGGAAAAAACTCGCTAAGCTCTGTAACACTGCACGTCATACTCGGTGGTGCTACAAGATAAAGCTTCTCTATTTCATCTGTTACGTGCATATTACAAAAATGAAACCAAAGTGTGTTAGCAAGCGAGTGCGTGACTACTATATCTGGTTTAAAATCTTTAAGTGCTCGTTGTAACTCTTCTAACCAAATAGTGAGTTTTGGAGTATCGAAATTGCTAAATTGTAAAAAGTTTACATAGCCATACTCTTTTGCTAATTCCCCTGCTAACCAACTCTGCCAATGTGGAAAATTACTTCCACCCCAACCATGTAGCAGTAAAACTTTCTTACGCATTATTCCACCAATTTTTTAAAATTTTTCAACATAATGAGCCGTACATTCTCACCCTTGAGTGTTTTCAACTCATTAGAAAATCCACTTTTTGATACTATTACAAAAATATCGGCCTCTATATTTGCTTTTTTACAAAGTTCTTGTAGACGTGCAAGCTCACTCTTATTTACTTTTGAATTTGTATATTTACAACTTCCTACAATAGTTTTACCCAATGCGGTTTTTGCAAAGATATCTAACGTTATATCTTTATCCCAATACGTCCCTATCTCAACTATAGTATCATCTACAAAATTCATCTTTAGCAATTCATGACTCAATTCTATAAAAGTTAAAGCAAAAAACTCACTCCATCTGTTTGCAAAGCGCTCACGAATCTCTGCATAGTCTCCATCACGAACTCCTTTAAATATAGGAGAAACAAAGGCAAACCAAAATCTCAAAAATGGTGAAGTAAAAACAAGCTTATTTGAAACAGTGCTTGCCTCATCCCAACTCGTAAAAATAGCTTTTGACTTCTCTAATCTCACTATGCCTGTCTCACAAAGCTCTTCAACGGCTTTTTCTCCAACCTCTTTAGAGACATTTGCTCTTTTAAATGCTGTATGCGTCTGACCATCACCAGTGGCAACTGCACTTAGTATTGAGTGGTGCAAGGGAAGCCCAGTAGTTACCTCTGTAACATCATTTCGTATAAATCTAAAATCTGGCAATATAAGCTTCTCAATGAGTTCCATTGGCTCTTTTGAAGTATCTAATTCTCCCCAGCCTACACCACCAAAAATAGCAAATTTTTCAACTGCATCTTCCATACTTTTTGGTTGATGTTCTTTATAAAATGATTTGAATTGCTCTTTAAGAGTCTCTTTTGTTACTATAATGAGAAAACCTTTGTATATAATATGTCTAACATTATACACAAACACTATACGCTTAGAGTATATAATGTTCAAAACTTAACTCAAAAGGATACAGATGAAAAAATCAAATCTTACGGCTTTGCTCTTAGGTGCAGCACTTTTTACAGGTCTTGGAACTCTCTCTTTAAGTGCAAGTGATATGAAATGTGGAGCAGGCAAGTGTGGTGATACAATGGAAAAACCTGCAAAAAAATGTGGTGATTCAAAAAAAGATGCGACTAAAAAATGTGGCGACTCAAAAAAAGATACAACTAAAAAGTGTGGTGACTCAAAAAAAACTCCAGCAAAAAAATGTGGAAGTAAGTAAACAAGTCATTTGCTTAGTGTAACGTGATGTGCCCCTTAGGGTATGTCACAGAGATACAGATACTCTCAATCATAAAAGTTTAAATATATAGCCCTCTTTTATCTGTTCAATTTTATATGTATAATAGCCGTCTAACTCTATTACAACACGGTAATACCCTTTATGATTTCCTACTCTTACCTTTGTAAAAGAACTTTTAGCAATATCTTTTTCATAACTTCTAATGTCAATCTCTCTTTTGAAATCAACAACTATTCTATGAGGTTTAGTCAATAAAAAATCCCTTATTATTGTATCTTTTGTCAAAACTTTCATCTCTTTATTTGCTACATGAAATTGTATGAAGGGTAGTGTAGCTATCAAATTATATGCTGTTTTTTCGGATTGAGATTTTGTTTGAGTACTACTATCTGACACTCCATAGTTTTGTGATATAAAAAGAGGTAAATGCCAATCTATGCTATTGTGCAACTCAATCTTTTTTTCTTCAATTGAGCCATCTAAATTTTTATATTGCACACTCACACTCTCAACAGTTCTAGCAGTTGATGGAAGTGAAATTGTTGCTCTTTTAAGTGATGTTACTTCAACTTGTTGATTGGAGGAAAAAGGTAACTCTTGCTCGTCACTTGGAGGGAAAAAAGGGTTATCACGAGCTTCTAATGATAGCAATAATAAAAAGAGTAAGAAAAAAAATTTATACATAACCAACCCTTAGTTTTGAGTGTATTATAGCAAAATCATATGATTATTGTGCAGAAATCTCTTTTAGTTCAAAATACTCACGTTGAAGTTCGGCATTTTCATCTTTTAAGCGAATAGTTTCATCCTGAAGATACTCTTCATAATCTTGAAGACCAAGAAGTACTTCAATGGAATTTGTACCATAGAGTAAAACTCCAAGGTAAATTCCTAAAAAAATAACGAGAGAAAAGAGAAGAGCAAACTTTCCAGCTGAAAGCCCTAAATATTTTTGAGTAACACTTTGATAAGTATCTATCCCCTCAAACAACTCTTCATTTTGCATAAATATACTTAACTAAAAAGTACAGAACCTAGGTATTCACCATATATAACTTCATTTTCTATCTCTAAAAGACGGTTATATTTAGCGGTTCTTTCACCACGTGCAGTTGAGCCAGTTTTTATTTGACCACAGTTAAGTGCTACAGCAAAGTCAGCAATAAAAGCATCCTCACTCTCCCCTGAACGGTGTGACATTACACATGTATACCCATTTCTTTGTGCCAATCGCACTGTAAGCATTGTCTCACTTACTGAACCAATTTGATTTGGCTTGATAAGAATAGAGTTCGCTATACCTTTTTGTATGCCTTCATTTAAAATATTTACATTTGTAACAAAAAGATCATCACCGACTAACTGTACTTTGCTTCCAAGTTTTTGCGTTAAGACTTTCCATCCATCCCAGTCATCTTCACTCAAACCATCTTCAATGGAAACGATTGGATATTTAGCACATAAATCTACATAATAATTTGCCAACTCTTCGCTTGTAACTGTACGGTTTTCAGATTCAAGTCTATAGCCCCCTTCAACAACTAATTCAGATGCAGCTACATCTAAAGCGATTGCAATCTGCTCTCCAGCTTTGTAGCCAGCTTTCTCTATAGCTTCCATAATTACTTGAATAGGCTCTTCGTTTGAGCTAAGATTTGGAGCGAAACCACCCTCATCGCCAAGCGCTGTTAAATGCCCTTTTGCTTTTAAGATAGCTTTTAAGTTATGGTAAACTTCTGCAGATGCACGTAAACCTTCTGAAAAATCTTCAAATCCTATTGGCATAATCATATATTCTTGAAAATCTACTGAGTTATCTGCGTGACTTCCGCCATTGATGATATTTAGCATTGGTGTTGGTATAACCATAGCATTTGCACCGCCAAGATAACGATAAAGAGGCATTCCTAAAGATTTAGCCGCAGCACGAGCAACTGCCATAGAAACACCAAGAACTGCATTCGCACCTAAATTACCATAATTTTGTGTACCATCAATTTCTTTCATAGTGGCATCAATAACAGCTTGATTAAACGGAGACAAACCAATTAAAGCATCAGATATTTCATTGTTAACATGAGATACAGCCTTTAAAACACCCTTACCCATATAACGAGCATCGCCATCGCGTAGCTCTAATGCTTCTCGCTTACCAGTACTAGCCCCTGATGGAACAACTGCACTTTCAATTGTTCCATCGCTTAACATTACAGTTGCTTTTGCTGTTGGATTTCCACGAGAATCCATCACTTCAATTGCACTTACACTATCTATAAACATTCATCTACCTTTATATTTTACATATCAATAGTGCTATTTTACCAAAACTTTGCTAAATATCCATATCTGCTTCGCTAATCTCTAAAGTATCCATTACCATCACATCACTCATTCCCATAGCAGTTTTAATTTTTTCTTCTATTTCTTTTGCTAGTTCTGGTTCATCTTTAAATTTTTGTTTTACGTTCTCACGACCCTGCCCAAGTTTTACATCTTCATAGGCAAACCATGCTCCTGCTTTGTCTATAATATCAAGTTTTACACCATAGTCTACAAGTTCACCCTCTTTTGAAATTCCCTCACCAAACATAATATCAAACTCTGCTTGACGAAATGGTGGTGCAACTTTATTTTTAATTACTTTTGCTTTTACACGATTTCCAATTTGACTCTCACCTTGTTTAAGAGAAGCTATTCTTCTGACATCTATACGAACAGAAGCATAAAATTTAAGCGCATTTCCACCCGTTGTAGTTTCAGGTGAGCCATATCCCATCATTCCAATCTTCATACGAATCTGGTTAATAAATATAACCGTACAGTTCATTTTAGAGATAATACCTGTAAGTTTTCTCAATGCTTTCGACATAAGACGAGCTTGCACACCAACGTTCTGATCAGACATTTCACCCTCTATTTCAGATTTTGGCGTAAGTGCTGCTACGGAATCTATTACAATCAAATCTATAGCACCACTACGTGCTATTGTTTCAACAATATCTAATGCTTGTTCTCCATAGTCTGGCTGAGAAACTAAAAGATTTTCAACATCTACACCAAGGTTTTTGGCATAAAGTACATCCAAGGCATGCTCGGCATCAATAAATGCACAAACGCCACCATTTTTTTGACACTCTGCAGTTATCTGCAACGCTAAAGTGGTTTTTCCTGAACTTTCTGGTCCATAAATTTCAACTACACGTCCTTCAGGGACACCACCTATTCCAAGTGCTAAATCAAGTCCAAGAGAACCTGTGCTAATCGCTTTAATTGGCTCTATTGTTTTATCACCAAGTCTCATTAAAGCACCTTTTCCAAATGCTTTATCAATTTGTTTCATTGCTAAATCTAATGACTTCTGTTTATTTGCGTCCATACTGGCTCACTTTTATGGTAAATTTTGCCTTATTATATGTAATTTTTTTAAGTAACATAAAAATATGGCAAATTGACATATTTTTATGTTACATTTTCATTTTTTTACAAATATTTTAAGATTTTAGCCAAATAAAGTTAAATGCTACACTCCTTTATGTATAATAAGAAAAAAACTATAAAGCAGGTTATTTTATGTTTCTACGTATCCTTTTTTCTCTATCTATTCTACTCTTAACTCTCCATGCAATTCCAAATGTTGAAGAATTAAAACAACAGATAAAAGCAAATCCTGAGCTACTGAATACTCCTCAAGCACAAGCTGAAATGAAAAAGAGAGGTATAACAAGTGAAGATATCAAGGCAAAACTTAACGAAATGCAGACACAAGATGCTAATGTAGCTATTGCTCCTAAATTAATTCAAAATAGCATAAATGAAATTATTTCTGATGAAAATGCTACTAATCCCGAGATTATTTCCACTGCTGATATAAATGAAACCGAACTTGAAAAAAGGCTCAATCCTTTTACGTTTAATACAAATAAAGAGCTTAGAGTTGAGCTCAATAAAAAACATTCAAACCTCATTCAAAATAAGCTCTCCCGCTACTCCATGAAATTTTATACTAACAAGAACATGATTGATAGCTCCTCACTACCAACTCCTGATGATTATATACTCACTGCTGGTGATGAGCTCAATATTTATATTTATGGAGACAGAGATCAAGTTTATAATCCAACAATTAATAGTGATGGTACTATTGAGCTTCCTTATATTGGTCCTATGAAAATAGGTGGGATGACCTATCTCGAAGTAAAAAAACACCTTACTGAAAATCTAAAAAATCATTTTAAAATGAGTGAATTTAATATTAATATCAATAAATACAGTACTATCCAAGTGACACTTATTGGTGATGTTGCACACCCTGGGCTCTATAATGTTTCATCATTTTCAACAGTCAAAGATGTCCTTATAGCTTCTAAAGGTGTTAATCCAACGAGTTCAGTAAGAGATATTTTGATTAAACGCGATGGAAAAACTCTAGAGCATTTAGACTTCTATGATCTTCTTTTTGAGGGGAAACGTTTTTCTACAAAGCTTTTAAAACATGGTGATGTTATCGTTGTCAATCAAGCAAAAAAACTTGCTAGTGTTGATGGCTACATAAACAATAGTGCAATTTTTGAGCTTAAAGATTCTGAAAAATTAAGTGATTTACTCCACTATGCAGGTGGAATGAAAGCAAATGCATCACAATTTAATATTAAAGTTGATAGATTTTCAAGCAATACTAAGATTGAGACATTTGAACTCTCTTTTAATGAGGCAAAAAACTTTTCTGTTGAGAACGGGGATCGCGTTTATGTCTACCCTCTCGACTTTTCCGCACAACACAACATTAATATTTACGGAAATGTAATCCGTCCTGGAAGCTATACACTACCTACTGATCAAACGCTCAATACTCTTCTGCATGAAGCTGTCAAAAAAGGAGCAAAGAAATTCTTCTTGCCACAAACCTATTTTGAATACGGAGTTATTAAAAGATATTCAGATAAATTAAAGTATGAAATAAAATCATTTAATCTTGCGCATATACTTGATGGAACACAAACACTCAAATTAAAACCACAGGATGAACTCTTTATCTTTAGCCAAAATGACATATTCTCATCTAAATATATTACAACAAAAGGTGATATTCTCTTACACCCTGGGAAACTACAATACTTTGAAGGAATGACACTTTTAGATGCTGTACATGCCTCAGGTGTAGACTCTTTTACAGAAGACAAAGTACGAGTTACAACATTTAACACCCCTAATTTAATGCCTCAAACAAAATTTTACTCACTCAAAACGCAAGGGGATACAAAGCTCAGTGCTTATGATGAAATAGAAGTACTTGACTATTATGACACACATGCACTCAAACCAATAAGTATAAGCGGGGAAGTACTCAACCCTACTATCGCCTACTACGAAGATGAAATGAGTGTACAAAAACTCATAGAAATTGCTGGTGGACTCACACCTAAAGCCTATACAAGTGCTATAGAAATAGTTAGGTACTATCTTGATGAACACGAAACAAGACGAAGAGATGTTCTTCATATAGATACAAAATTACATACATATGCAGATATTAAACTTCAACCTTATGATGAAGTTATCATTTTTAAAATACCAAAGTGGAATGAAGCTTGGTCTATACAACTCAAAGGGGAAGTGCGATTTCCAGGAAAATACACTATAGAAGCGGGAGAAAAACTCAGTAGTGTTTTAGAACGCGCTGGGGGGTTTACAAAAGAGGCTTTTATTGAAGGAGCAGTATTCACAAGGGAGAGTATTAGAAAAAATCAAATTGATCAGTATAATAAATCTCTCGCAAAAATTAAACGTCAACTTGCTATCTATAATGCAATGCCTGCAAACTCTAAAAAAACAGCTTCAGTAGCGGATGCTTCAGGTGCCCTTGATGCCGTTATCTTAGAAGCGGAAAAGTATCAACCTGTTGGAAGACTTACTGTAAAACTTGATGAAAATCTAACGCTTCTTGAAGAGAGTACATACGATCTTGTCTTACAAGATAAAGACTCTCTTACTATACCTGGGAAAATTGACACCGTAAGCATATTTGGAGAGGTATTCACACCCTCTTCTTTTGTTTATGACCCCAATATGGATTCTCAAAAATACATTGAACTTGCAAGTGGCTACACAAGAGCTGCTGATGAGAGTAAAGCCTATGTTATTCATGCAGATGGAACAAGTGAGCCAGCAGTCAGTGGTTGGTGGATTTTTGGCTCAAATCTTGAGATAAAATCTGGAGACACTATTGTTGTCCCTATCTATATACAAGAGTATAACCAATTAGAACTCTGGGATAGTATCTCAAGAATCTTAGCTAGCTTTGCAATTACTGCTGCAACACTTAACACTCTTGGGGTTATCAAATAATGAATAATACACAACTAGAGAAAAATCATTATATAGAAGAGGATGAGATAGATTTACGGGAGTTATGGCAAACTGTAAAAAGTGGTAAAAAACTTATATTTATAGTTACTACTACTATTGTCATCCTAACACTTATATATGCACTCTCCTTGCCAAATAGCTATAAAGCGTCTGCTGTTTTAATTCCGACAAGTGACGACAAATCTTCTGCTCTTGGTGGTCTTGGTGGGCTTGCAGCAATGGCAGGTGTATCTCTAGGGGGAAGTGCTTCTATGACTCCAGATGTAGCTTTTAACTCTCTCCTTGTCAATAATAATTTTATGAAAAATTTTATACAAAGTAATAAAATCAATTTACACTACAATAGTGAAGACATAGATAAAAATTATGTATTTGCCCTCAATTTTCGCGGCATATATAACCTCTTTACATCTAAAAAAAATTTAAATGAGCTTAGAAACTCTGAGAAAGAGCTCTATGATTTAATACTCAATATTCGCAAAAGATTTTCTATTGATGCAGATAAAAAAAGTGGACTCATTACTATCTCCTACAATGATGAGGATAGAGTGTATGCACCAAAAATGGTAGATATGTTTCTCAAAGATGCAAGTAGTTATCTTGTAAAAAATAATCTTAACAATATCAACACAAGACTTCAATACTTTGAAAAAGAGATGGCTCAGACAGAAGGTTTTGAACTGCGTCAAAGCTTATCAGAAATCATTTCTAAAATAGTCCAAGAAAAGGTTATGATGCAATCTAAGCAGTACTATCAGTGTGACTTACTCACTCCTGCTCAAGAGCCTTACATTCAAGATAAAACTAAACCTAAAAGAGGTTTAATGTTAGTTGTTTCATTTGTAACAAGTATTATTTTAGGAATCTTTTTAGTCTTTTTTTTGAATTTTATAAGAGATGAAAAACAACAATAATGAAAAAAACACTCATAGCACACTCACCAGACGCAGATGATATCTTTATGTACTATGCTATTAAATTTGGCTGGGTAGATATGAATGAGACTCTCTTTGATAACATTGCTAAAGACATTCAAACACTTAACGAAGATGCGCTCAATGGAATTTATGACATTGTAGCTATCAGTTTTGCACTCTATCCTCACATAAAAAGTGAATATGCACCACTTAGAACGGCTGTAAGTTTTGGTGAGGGTTATGGACCTAAACTTATTAAACTCAAAGGTGCTAAACTCAAACGAAACTTTAAAGTTGCCCTGAGTGGAAAACACACAACAAATGCAATGCTCTTTCGTATTGCATACCCTGATGCTCGCGTTACTTATATGAATTTTTTAGAGATTGAGCAAGCTGTTCTTGATGGAGTGGTTGATGCTGGTGTGTTGATTCATGAAAGTATCTTAACGTATGCGGATGAGCTTGAAGTTGAGCGTGAAATGTGGGATATTTGGCAAGAACTTGCTGGCAAAGATTTACCTCTTCCACTTGGAGGAATGGCAATTCGTCGCTCACTCCCACTTACAAAAGCTATCGCTTATGAAGCTACGCTTACAAAGGCTGTGCAAGTAGCACGAGATCACAAAGAAAGACTCTCTAAAATGTTACTTGAGCGTGACTTAGTTCGCATCAATGCTCAAACTTTAGCTAAGTATCTTGAACTCTACGCAAATGATGACTCAATAACGCTAAGCGAAATCCAGTACAAAGCCATAGATAAACTCTTTGAGATAGGGTACAAACACGGATTTTATGATACTCCAACAGCTATAAAAGAGTACCTTATCCCAACAGAATACACAGAGTTAAGGAACTCCTAAAATGGAAGCCAAACTCATAGCTTTAGGAGTAGAGACTTTTAAAATAGCTCTTATGCTTGCACTCCCTGCACTTCTTACAGGTATGTTTTTAGGACTTGCTGTAAGTATCTTTCAAGCGACGACACAGATTAATGAAATGACACTCTCTTTTATACCTAAAATTGTTGGTGTTGTTATTGTCATTATTTTAACTATGCCATGGATGCTCAATGAGATGATAGACTTTGCAACGAATGCCTTCAATCTCATTCCTACATTTATAGAGTAATGCAGTATAAAACTATCAATTTTGCAAAATTTTCTTCCATAAAAATTGGGGATAGGCACGATGTATTTCTTATTGAAGATTGCAACTATCCAGAAGATGCGCATCTTATAGGTGCATGTAACAATATTCTCATGGGTGATAATCCACCCCCACTCATGATGTTAAGTAAAAAATATGACTCTATTTCACTCACCTCTAACACTATTAAAATCGGTGCAGCAACGCCATCAGGAAGAATCAACTCTTTTTGCAAAAAAAACAATATAGCCAATTTTGAATTTCTTTCACATCTTCCTGGAACACTCGGAGGACTCGTAAAAATGAATGCAGGGCTTAAAGAGTGGGAGATTTTTGAACACCTTATAGAAGTGAAAACATGCCATGGAGTTTTACAAAAAAATGCTATTGAATATGGATATAGATATACAAATATCGCTTCTCCTATTCTTGAAGTAAGCTTTGAACTCTCGTATGGCTATGACACTGAAAAACTTTCCATGTTTGCCAAGATGCGAGCCAATCAACCCTCAACGCCAAGTGCAGGAAGCTGTTTTAAAAACCCTGTTGGTGACTATGCGGGAAGGCTTATTGAAGCTGTTGGACTTAAAGGTAAAAGAGTAGGTGCCATGGAATTTAGCCAGAAACATGCAAATTTTTTGGTAAATAATGGTGGAGGAACTTTTAAAGAAGCGATGGAGCTTATTGATGAAGCAAAAACAAAAGTTTTTGCAAAGTTTGGGATTTTACTTGAGTGTGAAATTGAGATTTTGCAAAAGCATACTCTTTAAACTATGTGATCTACAATATTCATCACTATCTCAAATGCAATCAAAATAATTATAATCCACTCTAAAAATGAAGAGTATTTATGCTTTTGTTCATTACTAAGCATATCTAATATCTCTTGAATTACTTCCACTTTTTTGTTGAGTACTTCCACTCGAGCACGTAAATCAAGATACTTAGTCATCTTTTCATAGTAGATTTCATACTCAGAATATTCCCAAAAGAAATCTGGGGTATCAAGTAAATCGTAGTGAAGATTTATCTTACTTTTTACTAAAAAAAGTTGCCCGATTTTTTGAGCAACCTCTTTTTTAGAGAGTTTAATTTTCCCATCTAAAGCAAGTTGATTGGGAATGGTCGCATTCTCTTCTATACTCTGCTCAATATGCTTCTCAAAGAGTTCTAGCTTAACATTCTGTGCAAGTGTATGTGCTATAGCTATTCTAAAAAGAATAGAATGATCATCAAAAGATAAAACGTCTTGCTGGATTTTAAATGCCTCACCCTCTTGATATATAAACTCTTCTATAATCATATCTTCAAGCTCTAAAATCATATGAGAATGTATAAAATCTTGAAAGAATTTCAAGTTCTCATACTTGATATTCCAGCAAACAATCACACCATAGCGAAACAAAACAATCTGCTCATCATCTTCTAAATCAATAACAACAACATCTTTATAGCGTGTTGTTTTATAGCGAGAGTCAACTGCTTCATAAATACTGACATTAAACTTTTCACATAAGAGGTACGCTGTGAGTTTTTTTACTTCCATCTTTGTAGCCTTTTGGGTACTAAACGTATAATGTTAAGATTAAAAACGTAACATTAAACCTGCATATATTCCTGAAAAGTCGAGTTTCAGCTTTGTTACATCCGAGCCATCTTCATACTTTAGATCAAACTTTTGTACTCTATAACCAATCTCAATCCCTGGTTGTACAACTGGAATAAAGCTTAAAGTATAGTCTATTTTTGCACGTGCATCATAGATAGTTGAACCATCGTAGCTGACATATTTTCCATCCGCTTCAAGACCAATATCTGTTCCAGGAATTTCAACTCTGGCTCTTAGATATGCAAGAGGCAAGGCTAAGGTAATTTTATCATCATAATTAGCGACACTTAATGTACTATCTAAGATAACACCATCTGCTTTATAGTTTGTTTCTAAAATTTTTATATCTATTCCCAAGTCAACTGTCATCCAGAATGTATTATCAAGGATATTATAGTAAGGAATAACATCATATTGTGTTAACTCAACTGAAGCAGACGCATTAGCAGGGGCAGTAAAGTCTTTAAACTTACCTGTTACAACACCACTATCTTTTACACCTGTATACTCTAGTCTTAGGTTTGGCAATACAGGAATCGGGTGTTTTACAAGCATCCATACATAAGCACTAGTATCGTCTTTTTTATCGGAAGTATACGCACCACTTGCACCTGAGTCATCACTATAACTCATCTCTCCACTCGGAGATTGACTCCAGACTCCACCACCTATTTCTACTCTTGCTAAATCAGCAGTCACAACTGTTGTTAAAATAGCTCCGCATACAAATGCAGTCAGTATTTTTTTCATCTTATCTCCAATATTATTTATATGAAAATTATAGCAGAGTAAAGCATGCGATTACTTAAGAAAATATTTTTGGTAACAAAAAGTATACTTAGCTAAAAAGCTAAGCATATAAAGGAAGGAGAATAAAATGAGAAAAATCTCATCTGTTTTAGAAGTTAAGGAGGAGAACTTAACTTCTAATTGTGAAAAAATTAGTTGCTAACTGCAGCGATTGCAGCATCGTAGTTTGGTTCTTCAGTAATTTCTGGAACGATTTCTTTATACGTTACAATTCCTTCTTCATTTACTGCGAAGATTGCTCTACAAGTTACACCAGCAAGAACAGACCCACCTAAAAGTACACCGTAAGCGTTTGCAAAATCTTTATTTCTGAAATCAGAAGTAACAGTTAAATTAGTGATACCTTCAGTTGAACAAAAACGTCCAGCAGCAAATGGTAAGTCTAAAGAAACGATAGTTGGTTTAACACCACTTAAAGCAGATGCTTTAGCATTAAAGTTACGAGTTTCAGTAGCACATACACCCGTGTCTAATGAAGGAACAACGATAATAAGTTGTTTGTGCCCTTGAGCTCCACCAACTACAACATCACCCAAACCATCTGAGTTTACAACTGTAACTTCAGGTGCTTTATCTCCTACATTTACTTCATTTCCTAATAATTCTACGTCTGTACCTTTAAATTTTGTTGTTGCCATTTTGGCTCCTTATTTTTTTTGATTTATAACGCTTTCACGTTTTGTTGAGAGCAGTATATTTTAAATCGGATAATTTTTGTCTTATTTCCAAAGTAAGTGTTTTTGAATAAGCTAAAATTAAGATTATAAATTACTTTTGGGAGCTACATCGAGAGTATCTAAAGAGCTAAACATCTTCTCTTTATACATCTCTACACCCACTCTACCTATCATTGCCGCATTGTCCGAACAGTATTGTAATTCACTCAAAATAAGCTCTGCATTATAAGGCTGCAATAGCTCTTCAATCTTAGCGCGAAGATAGAGATTTGCTGATGCACCACCAACAATGGCAAACCGTTTAGGTCTTGTCGTTTTAAAGTATTTCTTTAGCTTTTGTGTCAAATGCATAGTAGCAATATGCTCGAACGAGGCCGCTATATCTTTATAGTCTGGATTCTCTTTTTCACTCTCTTCTAAGACAGCAAGTCGCACTGCATTTTTAAGTCCTGAGTAACTAAAAGCTATCTCTTTAGATTGTGAAAGTGGAATAGTAAAATTATGTTTTAATCTATCTCCATCTTTTGCAAGCTCTTGAATGAGTGGTCCACCTGGATAACCAAGACCCATCATTTTGGCAACCTTATCAAAACTCTCACCAAAACTGTCATCCATACTTTTAGCGACTGTTTTGATTTCACGCAAACTTTTCACTTCCATAACTTGTGTATGTCCGCCTGAAACAAGTAAAACTGTCATAGGAAAAGTAGTCTCTTTGTCTATAAAGAGAGAGTAAATATGCCCAACAAGATGATTGACCCCTATGATAGGAATATTTAAAGCAACTGCAACGGCTTTTGCCATTGTTACACCCTCAATGAGGGTTACAGCAAGCCCTGGAGTTGAAGTGACTGCTACAGCTTTTAAATCTTGAAAGTAAGGTTTACACTCTTCTAAAATCTTAGGCAAAGCTTCTGCATGCAAACGAGCAGCCAGTTCTGGCACAACGCCGCCATAAACACTATGTTCTAACTCTTGAGATATTTTTTTGTGAAAAAGAAGTTTGTTTGTAGCTATCTCAGTTATAGCAACAGCACTATCGTCACATGAGCTCTCTATACTTAGTATCATTTGAGACCTCTAGTATATGCTCGTACCTCTTTATCCAAAGCAAAAACATCCTCAACACTTCTTGGTGCGTCTGTAAATCTATCAAATGCAGTTATGATTTTTTTACTTATATCCATAAAGCCTATCTCTTGGTTTATGAACATCTCTATTGCGGCTTCATTGGCTGCATTTACTACAACACCACGAGCTGGGTTTTTAAGAAGTTCTTCTTTTATCTGCCATATTGGATAACGCTCTTGCTCTATCGCACGAAACTCTAGTGAACCAACTTTAAGCAAATCAACATGTCCTAAAATATTTTCATTCATCTGCTTATCTAAGGCGTAGGCTATAGGGAGTTGCATACTTGCATGTGCAAAGTGAGCTGTCGTTGAACCATCTTTAAAATCTATAAGCGCATGAATGAGTGATTTTGTCTCAATGATAGCATCGTACTCACCCTCACCAAAGAGCCATCTCGCTTCTAGGAGTTCAAACATCTTGTTGACCATTGTTGCACTGTCGATAGTTATCTTTTGTCCCATAGACCAGTTTGGATGTTTTTGCGTATCAGCGAGTGTTGCGTGTTGAAGTCTTTGAATATCCCAATCACGAAATGCCCCACCACTTGCTGTAATGGTCATTTTTGCGATGGGTCTATCTTGAAGTAAGTACCACAATCCAAAGTGTTCACTGTCGATTGGTTGGATTTTTGAAGTGTCTATAAAAGCTCCACATGCAACGAGTGATTCTTTATTTGCTAGAGCTATTTTTTTATTGCACGTAATGGCTTTAAGAGTTGGGCGAAGTCCCAAAAATCCGACTAATGCGTTGACAACTAATTCACTCGTAGACTCTTCTATAACTCGTAAAATCGCCTCTTCTCCTGCATGCACGTAACGATGATTTACAAGAGGTATATCTTCCTTATTTGCAACAACTACGACCTTAGGTTTATGCTCTTTAATCTGTTCATTGAGAAGCTCTATATTTTTCCCGCAAACAAGAACTTCAATCTCAATGCCAAATCTTTTAGCAACTATAAGCGCATTGACACCTATGGAGCCTGTAGAACCAAGTAAGACCAATTAGACAAGCCCTCTTAAAAGCACAAGCATAACGATACCCGCAAAAAGATACCCATCAATACGGTCTAAAATACCACCATGTCCAGGGAGAATATCTCCGCTATCTTTGACATCTGCGGCACGTTTGAGTGAAGATTCAAACAAATCACCAAAAATAGAACTCACAGCAACAGCAAAAGAGACTACAAATGCAACACTCAAATCTACTATAGGAAGTCCAAAAAACATTCCTCCGATTGTAGCCACTGCAATTCCACCTGCGACACCTTCCATAGTTTTATTTGGACTTGTCTCACAAAACTGCGTTTTTCCAATGCTTTTACCAACTGCATACGCACCCACATCTGTAAGTGCTACTACAGCTAAGAGCCAAAGAAGAGAGAGAACTCCATACTCTTGATACATTGTAAACATAAAAAGAATACCAGCAGTTGGATAGATAAATGGGAAGAAATCCTTCCACTGAACCTCTTTGTTAAAAGCCACA
The DNA here is from genome assembly GCA_041595535.1 of Sulfurimonas sp. Classification (GTDB taxonomy): domain Bacteria; phylum Campylobacterota; class Campylobacteria; order Campylobacterales; family Sulfurimonadaceae; genus Sulfurimonas. The sequence goes on from JBFHKA010000005.1 coordinate 73,995, forward strand.
GCACTCGCGTACATAACACCAGCTAAAACAAAAAGATCATCTCCATAAGGGTAAATTCCAGCGATAAGCCACAACCCAGCTGCAAAAGGAAGAAGATTGTCTTTTTCAACACCAAAAAGTTTTACAGCCTCTTTGAACGCTATCAAGTAAACAGCACCAAAAACAAGCCACATAACAAAGAAGTTATCTATCAAACCTATGATGAAAACAACTGCTAAAAGTATTAAACCTGTTGTAATTCTCTCACTATGTTCACCAAAAATAGCCATAATTTTTCCTATCTATAATCTTATAGAAGAATTATACCCTATCTCGATTTTTTATTCTTCAAATTAAATGTAATAAAAAAGAAAGTATAAATGGATTGCTAGTGCAAAGCTCCAGTTTTTCTACTTCCTACAGTCTCCATGATACTCCATATTTAAGTCCAGCTCTCGTAAATGATTCTTCACTTTTTGAAGTAATAAAAACATAAGATTTATTATCGCACGTAACAACTCCAAATAAGAGTAAAGACCAAGTAGAAACGCTCAAAACAGTAACAGACAAAAACCAAAACATCATAAAAGAAATAACTTATGATACATTTGGTACTATACTCAACGATACAAATCTAGTGCACTTCGGTTACAGAGAGTATGACTCTTATACAGGAAAATGGACGAGTAAAGACCCGATAGATTTTAGTGGTGGGGATAGGGTATGTTCTTAGGGATCCGGTTAATTTTGTGGATCCTGTGGGGTTGAAAGAAAGTAGTATTTTGCATAATCTGTGGGATTTGTTTGATGGCTCTGAAAAAGTTTATGAATTAAGTTTTTGTGAAGCATATGCGGCAACTAAAAGCTGTGATTTAGCATTTGATTTTGTAATTACTATGTGTAGTGGGAATTACGAATGTGTAGACACCATGGGTGCATCTTTAATTCAATGTCACAATAGTACACTAGAGTGTGCAAAGGATAAAACATGCGAATAAAACAAACAATCATAGTAATTTCACTATTAAGTCTATTTTTAGTAAGTAATTATATGGTTTTTCAGTATACACTAAAGCTATCTAATAAACGTATAGGGGTATCCAGAGGAAGTCTAAATATAACTATGTTACTATCTTTAGATCAAAATAAAACTGACCCTGTAAAATATGTGTTGGCATCATTCATTTACGATAATATAGTTACTGCATCACTTAAGCGACTCGATGATTATGATGATATTGAATATTTTAGTTTTATGTGTAAGCAGTGGGATGATAATCTCACAGATGTGGTTATGAAAAACTTACGACTATATAAAGATGCCCCTGTTAAACCAAGACAATACGAACTATACTTAGAGGGTGTCAAAAATTTAGATAAACTCTGTAGAGATAAGAAATAAGTGTAGCTTCTCTTCCTCTGCTTTCCACAGTCACCCTAGTAACCCACATTTAAGTACACCTATCATAAATGATTCTCCACTTTTTGCAGTAATAAAAACATAAGATTTATTATCGCACGTAACAACTCCAAATAAGAGTAAAGACCAAGTAGAAACTCTCAAAACAGTAACAGACAAAAACCAAAACATCATAAAAGAAATAACTTATGATACATTTGGTACTATACTCAACGATACAAATCTAGTACACTTCGGTTATAGAGCGTGTGGAGAGGAAAATTGTGACATGTATTGCAAATAAACAGAAGATTATATATTCATTAGCTTTATCATTAATTTTAGCTTTATGGACTTTATATGAGACCCACACTTTAACTGTCATGGGTATAGAGCTACACAATTTTGATAATCTGGAAAATGCTATAAATTTCATTTACAGTAATATTATAGCTTTTACAATAATTTTCATATCTCTATTTTTAATTTTTAAGGCAGAGTGTATTTCTCATGAGAAAATAAAGTATTTTAATAGAATTACTATGTTTATATTCTTAGTGATATATATTATTTTAAATATATCTGAAGCTGTATATTATGGTGGTTTATTTCAAGTGGTATTAGTTTTTGGAGGGTTTTCTTCTTTAATAAGTATAATAATAAATATTTTACTTTCTCGTTACAAAGCTCCAAAGAGTAGCTAAAGAGGTCGATGGAATCATTACAAAAAAATACCTATGGGCTAACCTAGTGTCAACGACGGGATATCTACTCCGTTGCTAACACTATAGTTTCACCCTCAATCCCTCACAGGTATGTAAGCAAAGCCTTCGTTTTGTTTATCTATGAGTCCTATACTTGCGTTAGGTACTACCTTTACAAAGTCAAGAATTTGATTTTTTTCAAGTTTGTTGTTTTTCATGCCAGCTCCACACATTAAAAATGCAACATCGTAAGTCTCTGACATTGTTCTGATGCGTTTTTTCAAACTCTCATTCTCTGTAGTAAGTTGCACATCTCCTTTATACTTAGTCGTGTTTAAATCTTTTACAAAAAATTTATATGCACCTCCATGTATCACAACAGCAACTTCCAATTCACCTAAATTATTCTCATAGTGCGTTTTATTTGCGACTATTCCCTGAAGTATAGTTCTCTCAAATAGTTTCAAATCACTTGTTGTTAAGTCATAAACAACTTTATGCACTACTTCCTGTGCTTGCGCAGTTCCAACTAAAAACAAAAATATGAGCGTGAGTATTTTTTTCATCTGTTCTTTCCTTTTTATTCTAAATGCACAATTGTATTGGCTTTTTATAAAAATAGTGTAAAATTATCTGACCTTATATTTCTTGGAACTTTATGTTAAAAAAACTATTTGCAATTTTTGCTTTGCTCACTCTTTTTATAGTCTCAATTTTTTTCTATTTTAAGTCTGAGGTTCAAGAGCAAAAACTTTATCATCTTATGGATCAGATGCGATTGACGATTGACTCTGAACTTAAAACACACCAGATGAATGATTTACAAATTGCTATTTTATTATCAAAGAACAAAGCCTTAGTAGATGCTCTTGAAAATGACGATGAAGATTTAGGATACAAACTCCTTGTAGATACAACTAGCACCATAGAAAAAAATACCAACCTCCATATAAGAGCACAAATTCTTACAAATGACTTGACAATATTAGCTCGTAGCTGGGATGATGTATATGCTGGAATGCCTATTGGAGACTATAGAACCGATTTAGATTACTTTAAAACACATTCCACTCCTCGTACCTCTATAGAAGTCGGACGACGTTTAGGCATAAAAGCCACTGTGCCAATATATGCAAAAAATGGAACACGTTTAGGTTTTGTAGAGGTTATCTCTTTTTTCAAGTCTATTACACAATTTTTTAGTAGTATAGGTGTTGATTTATATGTTTTACTTGATGTAAAGTATACAGATACAGCTGTATTAATGACACAAAATCTAGCTATCTCAAACTACATTCTAGCAAACCGGAACTACAACTACTCCCACATTCAAACACTCAAAACTATTGACTTTAAAGAGTTAAGAGCATCTGGAGTTATTTATAAAGATGATAAATACATTTTTTATGCAAATATGCACGATGGGGAAGGAACAGTGATTGGCGGTTTTGTTTTTGTATTACCTTTTAAATATTTGGAGTATTTTAGAGATCCAGAAGATGACATCTCCTTTCTTATCAACGTTACAAGAAGTAGTCTCTATGATGTTATAAGAGAAGAGAAGTATGAAAAAAATGCTTATAGCAACTTCTCAACTGATGCTCTGGTTTACTTGCAAGATGTCATTGACAAAGAAGATAGAGAACTGTTCTTTGATGAGGCCTATGAAAAATTTGACAAATACTCTAAGGATGAACTTATTCAAATGATGTTAAATCGAAAGATTGTTAAAAAAATAGATGGGAAAATAAAATGAGAATACTACTATTAGAAGATGAATACTCTCTACGCATAAGTATCGTAGAATTTTTAACTGATATTGGCTATGAAGTAGATGATTTTATGGATGGCTTAGAAGCGTATGATGCTATCTATGAAAAATCATACGACCTTTTACTGCTAGATATAAATGTACCCTCTCTCTCTGGGTTAGAGTTACTAAGAAAATTACGTCAAGACTCCATCGTCATTCCCGCTATCTTCTTAACCTCCATGACAGATATGGATGATTTAAAAGAGGGGTATAAACGTGGCTGTTGTGACTACATAAGAAAACCTTTTGATTTAGAAGAGCTAGAACTCCGCATTGACCAAGCTATAAGAAGTTCTAGTGAAGATAATAGCTCTATCATCCACATTGGTTGTGATATAACTTACGATATGAAAAAGAGTAAACTCACCATGAATGATGAAGAAGTTGTGCTTAGAAAAACAGAAAAAGAGCTACTTGAAGTTCTTATAAAAAATAAAAATGCTGTTGTCTCTACACAAATGTTTCAAGATGAAGTTTGGGGAGAGTATGTTGAACCTGCAACGATACGTGTACAGCTAAATAACCTAAAGAAGAAACTCCCTGACTCTGTTATACAAAACAGACGTGGACTAGGATACATCATTGAAAGGTAGTCAATACTCTGTAAAATATGCCCTTATCTATACGGCTCTTATCTCTACCATACTCTTAACTCCTCTGTTTTTATATTTCATATATATGAAAAATATTCACTCCATACAAAATGAGCTTCTTTTAAAAGAGAAGTCTCTACTCATTATAAAATCTATGCAAGAGTACAACCAAAATGAAGAGTATTTTGAGTATCCAAGATTTAAAACTTTTGAATCAGGACTTTATGATGAGAAATTTGAGCCAATTTTTACACTTTTAAACTATAAAATCAAGTACTTCAAAGATGGCTACCATCTCGATGGAAACAATGCGTACCTTATTGTTAAACTTCCAAAAGAGAGATATTTTGGAGCAAAATACCTCATCATCAAAAACACCATCTCCTTTGCTGTGGTTTATGAAAAAGTACTCTTAATTCTCTTTAGCATCATTATATTGATTTTTTTACTGAGTCTTATCTTCTTACAAACCTTTTCAAAACCTTTTAAAAAGATGAATGAAACCCTAGACAATTTCATAAAGGACTCTGTACATGAAATAAATACTCCTCTTTCTATTATAAATGTAAACATTGACCTTTATAATAGAAAAAATGAACCTAACAAATATATGCAAAGAATGAAAGCAGCTGCAAAAGTACTCTCTAACATCTATAACGATATGGATTACCTCATCAAGCATGACAAAGTAGAACATGAAGAAAATGCTATAGATATGCCAAGTTTTTTAAAAGAGCGTATTGAGTACTTTAGCGAAGTTGCAAATATGAAGAACATAATTATCAACTCTTATATAGATGAAAATATAGAAGTTCTTATGAGTGCAAAAAAACTCCAAAGAGTTATTGATAACAATATTTCCAATGCTATTAAGTACTCTTATGAAAACTCCCATATAGATATATCGCTTTATATAAAGGAAAATAAGTGCTATCTTAGTTTTAAAGATTATGGGGTTGGCATAGAGAGTGTAGAGAAAATATTTAATCGTTACTACCGTGAAGATACAAGTAAAGGTGGCTTTGGTATAGGACTCAACATAGTAAAATCTATTATAGATGAAGCTTCTATAGAGTTAAAAATAGACTCCTCTCTCAAAGAGGGAAGCGAATTTTTATATATATTTCCAGAATCTTCTACACGAGAAGTCTGACTCTATTTTGTTATTGTCTCATTAAATCGTTTCTGCGTTTTTATAAACGAAGTTGTGTAGTGTATCTCTTTTAAAAATACAGAGAGTGCAATTATTAAAGATGTCATAGCAAATATAAACAAAACAGAAATCACAAAAGATGTACTAAAGTTAAAGAGTGTACTTAAAAACATTGTTAAAATTACAAGAGCTACAAGCAGTCCTGTTGCAGTACAAAAGAAAATTGCTAGATTAATATTTGACATTCTCATAGTTAAGAATTTTCGTCGCTCTATCATTTTTTGTGTTCTTCCTTCCTCTTTTTCTATAGCATCAAGTTTATATACCTGATCCATGATTCGAGTTAGTCTTCCTGTGAATACATTTAACAAACCACCAACAGCAGCTAGTAAAAAGACTGGTGCTACCGATAATTGTATAAGTTCTGAGACAGTGTGTAGCGTATTTGGATCTATTAATTGTGTCATACGAAACCTTCTAAGTCCTGATTTTTATACACCTTGTAAGAGGTGAAAATCAAAATAATATACTCTAAAGCGTATTTTACACAAATTTTACATTCCATAGTTATACTTAGCTCCGAAATAAGAATAGGAGGAAATCAGAATGAACAAAACTTTTATGATCTCAGTCCTTGTAAGTGCTTCTATTTTCGGTGCTGATTATAGCACTATGATAGAGAGTCCAAACGCAAGTAAAACGATTGAAAAAGATTTATTAGCTCCAGCTAAAACATATATTATGCCCGCTGGCTGTATTACAGACAATACAGATGCTATTGCAAGAGGTGCTTATATCTTCCATAATTTAAATGGAGAAAAAGTAAAAGAAAACCCGCCAAAAGGTTTAAGTAAAAAGAACAGTGATGGTACACCTAAGCAGTATGGAAATTGTGTTGCGTGTCATAATATTGAAGGTGCAAAAGGGGCTGGAAATATAGGTCCTGACTTGACAGAGTATAAAGCTCTTTTCATAGATACAGGCGCAAGAGATAATCAATTCGTTTATCAAAAAATTGCTGATCCACGTATTGACAATCCTATAACACATATGACTGTTAATTTAACAACAAAGTTATTCAACGAAAGAGAGATATGTGATATTGCTTCATATATAGTCTCTAAAAAATAGATATAAGGAAACAAACAATGCAAAGAAGAGATTTTTTCAAAAAACTAGGTACAGCAGTAGCTGTTGGGGCTGTAATACCTTCACTAGGTTTTGGTGCTGAAGCGGCTGCAAAACCAGCTGGTCCAAACAAAATGTCATTTGACACAGCAGTCAATGCTATCACTGGTGGTAAAAAAACTGTTGTATCACCAAAGGTAAAGCTCAAAGTTCCAGAGATAGCTGAAAATGGTGCTGTTGTTCCTGTAACGGTTGAAGTAGACTCTCCAATGACTGAGTCAAATTATGTTAAAGCAATTCACATTTTAAGTGGTAAAAACTCAAATGCTCGCTGTATAGATGTACATCTTACACCTGCAAATGGTAAGGCTATGTTTGCTACACGTATTAAACTTGGAGCAACTCAAAATGTAACTGCCTTAGTAGAGTTAAGTACAGGTGAATTTTTAACAGCGTCACAAAGTGTAAAAGTAACTATTGGCGGATGTGGTTGATTCTAACCATTACAAAACTTCAAAATATAAAAAATAAAGGAAAATAAAAATGGAAGCTAGAAAATCACTTATTAAAATAAAGCCAAAAAAATATAAAGATGGTGAGATTGTCAAAGTAAGTTTTATGGTTATGCACCCTATGGATACAGGAATGGGTAAAGATAAAAAAACAAAAGAACTTATACCTGCTAAATACATTAACAGTGTAAAGTTCAACTATAACGGCAAAGAGATTACAAATATGACTGTATGGGAATCACTCTCAGTAAATCCAGTGTTTACAACATATCTGAAAATCAATGGCAAAGGTAAACTCTCAGTTACTTTTACTGATAACACCGGTGAAGTAAATGAGCAAAGTATAAATATTAAACCAAAAGGATAATTCATGAAAACAGGAATTACAATAGCATTGTCGCTAGCACTTCTTTCATCATTATCTTTTGCGGGTGATCAATTTGCTATGAGCGATGCTGACCGTGCAATGTACGCTGAAATGTTAGAAAATAACCCAGCAGACATTATGGTTGCAAATGGTTCAGAACTACTTGAAAAATATTGTGGTGGTGACGCAGGACTTGCAAAATTTCTCAATGTTAGCGAAGATGCACTCCCTGCATATATTGCAGGATTTCCTCGCTACTTAAAAGATTTTAAACAAGTAGTAGGACTGGATCAAGTTCTTCAAGCACTTATGCAACAAAATGGACATAAACCATTTGCACTTAAAGATGCTAAGATGTTTGATATGCTTGCTTACGCAAAATCTATTGCAAATGATGAACCAATAAATATAGATGTAAATGCAAACCCTCAAATGAAAGAAGCCTATGCTTTAGGTAAAAAAACATTTGAGCAAAAACGTGGTGGACGTGGATTGTCATGTTTATCTTGTCACTCGCCAGATATAATTGGTTCAGTTTTAAGAACACAACCTCTACCGGATTTAGGTGTACAAAACTCAGGTGGAACTTGGCCAGCATATAGAATGACAAAGTCCTCTCTTAGAACAATACAACGCCGTTTTCAAGGTTGTATGGAAAATGCTTTACTAAAAGTCATTCCAATTGGCTCTCCTGAAATGGTAGGCTTAGAAGTTTTCGTGACAGACAAATCAAAAGGGCAGCCTATTGCTATCCCTGGTCTTAAGAGATAGGGGTATATTATGGATATTTCAAGACGTGACTTTATGCATATCGCTGCTATCTTTGGACTAGGAGCTGTTACAAGTGGCTGTGTTGCAGGAAGCGTAAAGACACCCGCTCAAATATCACTAAAAGATATTTATGACTTTAAAGCTAAGGGTAATTTTACTCTACTTCACATGTGTGATATACATGCACATATTAAACCACTCTACTGGAGAGAGCCATCTACTTTGATCTCTGCTCCAAACCTAGTGGGAACACCCGGCTTTTTGTGTGGTGAAGCATTTGCAAAACATTATGGTTTAGAGCCAAGCTCACTTGATGCTTACTTTGACACCTATATGGATTTTGATACTTTAGCGAAGAAGTTCGGGAAAATGGGTGGTATCGCTCACATGAAAACCTATCTTGATCATGTAAGAGCTGAACGTGGTGCTGAGAATGTGCTCTTTTTAGATTCTGGTGATACTTGGCAAGGTACTGGTGTTGCGCTTAAAACTGGTGGTGAAGCTATAGTCAAAGCGCAGAACTATCTGGGCGTTGATGTAATGGTTGGGCACTGGGAATTTACGTATGGTAAAGAGAGAGTACGTGAACTTATAGAGATGTTAGATGCGAAGTTTATCTCTCAAAATGTTATCGGTGATGACCCATTTTCTGAAGAGTATGAAGAGCTTATATTTGAACCTTATACAATTCAAGAGCGTGGTGGAGCAAAGATTGGTATTATAGGACAATCGTTTCCATTTACTTCTACTGCTAACCCTAAAGAGTTTACGCAAGGATGGAGTTTTGGTCTTAGACTTGAAACACTTCAAGAGTATGTAAATGAATTAAGAGAGGAACACAAAGTAGATTGTGTTGTTGTCTTATCACATGATGGTTTTAGTGTAGATCAAGAAGTCGCACGTAAGGTTCATGGAATTGACTTTATACTCAGCGGACACACACATGATCCTTCGCCAGCACCGATAGTAATTGATGGTACAGTCATTGTAATTGCTGGTAGTCATGGTAAGTATGTTGGACGTTTAGATATTGATGCCAAAAATGGAAAAGTGATTGACTATGAGTACAAACTTATACCAATAGCTTCTAATCTCATTCCAGCAGATCCAGCAGGTGTACAACTTGTCAATGAACTCTATGCACCATTTGATGCAGAGTTTAATGAAGTTCTAGGAAAAACTAAAAACACGCTCTATAAACGTGATACTTTCTTCTCAACATTTGACCAGCTCATTAATGATGCTATCATGGATGAAATGAAATGTGATTTATCTTTTACTCCAGGGTATAGATGGGGAACAACAGTTTTAGCAGGTGATGATATTTTAATGGATAATGTCTATGAGATGTGTGGTATTACTTATCCAAATGTATATACATTTGAGTTAAAAGGGAAACAGATAGCTAATCTTCTTGAAGATATAGCGGACAATGTATTTAATGCAAACCCGCTCTATCAACAAGGTGGAGACATGAGTCGTTTAGGTGGTGTTAGCTATAGTATCGCGGTTGCGAACAAAGCAGGTCAGCGTATATCTAAACTAATGATTGGTGGCCAACCAATTGATTTGAACAAAACGTATACTGTCTCCTCTTGGGGTGGAAATTTACAAAATGCAGGTGTTAATCTTCAAAAAGATAAAATACGTCCTGTATATGATGTTGTAAGAGACTATATAAAGAAAGAAAAATTAGTGGATGTAAGCAATGAAGGAAATGTTACCTTGGTTGATTACGATTGTGGTTGTCCGGTTAAAGGCTCAAGAAGCTGTTAGTGGTATGCTACTAATAACAAAAATTAAAATATAAAGGTACAAAAATGAAATTACTCAAAATAAGTGCAGTAACTGCTGCAATATGTCTGTTAACTACTTCGGTTAGTGCTGATGATGCAAAACCAAAGCGTGAATTAAAAGGCAATATGATGGAAGTTTATAATACGCTTCCAGCAAGTGTAGATAACATAACGGATGCTTTTACAAAAGGTGAGTTCTATGGTCGTTTAAGATTCAACTCTTTTAAATGGGATTGGGCAAATGACAATACTGCTACAACAGGAAATAAAGACAATAAAGCAGTAGCAGTTGGTGGGAGCTTGATTTACAAAACAGCACCATTGTATGGTATTAGTACAACTGCTGGTCTTTACTACGCTGATAGTCCATTCCCATCTTTACGTCAAGATAATGCAGATATTGGATACACAAAAGCTGGTAAAGATACATTTAGCCGTCATGATGTTTATACATCAGGTAACTATAGTATGGTTGTATTAGCACAAGCATATTTACAATATGACATATCTAAAACATCTGCAAAAGTTGGTCGTCAAATATTTGAGTCTTTTTTAACAAAGTCTAATGACACAAAAATGATTCCAAATACGTTTGAGGGAGCAAGTGTTGAAATGAAAGAGATTGCGGATACAAAAATCCGTGGTGCATACTTCTACGCTCAAAAATTACGTGACCATACTACATTTCATGATGTCATTACATTTGGAGACGCATACACAGCGACAACAGCATCTAAATGGAACAATAATGATGATGCGGGAGTACATAAAGGTCTTTCATACAAAAATTTCACAAACGCTGGTAAAAAAACAAATCATGAGCTTATCATCATAGATGCAAGCAACAAGTCCATTAAAAACTTACAAATTGATGTGACGTATGCAGCAGTTCCAGAAGTACTCTCATCTATCACGGGTGAGTTAAACTATGCGATTCCTATTGGTTCATACACACTCACACCAGGTATACGTTATATGAAACAGATAGATAATGGTGGTGGTGCAGTTGGTGGTGCAGGCTTAAGTGGAACTCTAGCTGGGCACACGGGAGCGTACCAAGGGTATAAAGATGCAAGTTCACTTGATAGCTCACTTGCTATGGCTCGTTTAGTTCTTGCAAAAGGAGCTTTAAAAGCTCAAGTTGCTTACTCTGCTGTTGGTGATGAAGCAGATATCGTTGCTCCATGGAGAGGTTTCCCAACTGGTGGATACACTCGTGCAATGGCTCAGTATAACTGGAGAGCAAACACTAAAACAACTGCTGCTGAAGTCAAATATGATTTCGGTAAAGCAAAAATAATCCCTGGTTTTAGTGCTATGGCTCGCTATGCTATGCAAGATTTTGATGAAGACAAACAAGCGGGTGGTGTTCAAGCAGATAGCAATATCTTGCACATGGACTTCATTCAAAAAATTGCAACTGGTCTTGAAGCAAAAGTACGTGTAGGTTTAGTTGATGCTAAAGAACGTACAAGTGGTATTGATAAAGATTCATATAACGAATACCGTTTTGAAGTAAACTATTTATTCTAAAAATATTAACAAAAGGAGTTATGCTTTGAAGTCACTATTACTGAGTTTATTACTTGTCAATTCTCTCCTCTCCTTTGACTACAAACTTCAACCCATAAAGGTTGGTGAGGCAACTTACTGCTTTTTTGGACACTCAGAAGTGATGGACGAGCATAACAACGGAGATATTTCCAACTCCTGTTTTGTTAATATGGGAACTAGCTATCTTGTGATAGATAGTGGTTCAACATTTTCGTATGCTCACCAAGCATACGATAAAATCAAAAAAATCAAAAATCTTCCAATCTCTTATGTTATCAACACACATGTACATGACGACCACTGGCTTGGAAATAGCTATTATAAAAGTATTGGTGTAGAGATTATTGGCTCTTCAACATTTAAAGAACTCCCAATAGAAGAGATGACACGTATGCAAAAAAGAGTAAGCAAAGAAGCCTATCTTAAAACAACACAAGTGCATCCTAGCATCTATGTGAAAAATGAGAAAATCCTAAACTTTGGTTCTCAAAAAGTCTTTATAAAAAGTGTAAATCATAAAGCCCATACAAATAGTGACCTTTACGTTTACATACCAAACCAAAAAATAGTCTTTGTTGGAGACTTAGTTTTTAATGATAGAATTCCTTCCATACGCAATGGAGATTTACAAGGTTTACTCACAACACTTGATGAGATTAAGGCACTTAAAGCGGACAACATTGTAGGTGGTCATGGAGACTTAGTAACTCCAAAAGCAGTTGATATGACCTATAGTTATATTCAAGGACTTATAGAAGAGATTCGCCCACTTGTAGAAGATGGAGTAGACATATCGGATGTAGTCAATCAAGTGAGTATGGATAGTTTTAAACATATACATCTTTATAATGAGATGCATAGAAAAAATGTGGAGACTGCTTATAGAATCTTGGAGTGGCAAAGTGAATAAAATAGCTCTCTTTTTACTTCTTAGTAGCATCTCACTTTTTGGTTTGGAGTTTCATTCTTACAAGGATGCTCTAAAGCTCCAAAAAGAGACTCATAAAATAATTATGTTAGATATTATAAGAACGGATTGTCATTACTGTCAAGATATGAAGAAAAATGTTTTTGATGACACGGAGATGTCACAATGGCTTGAAGAGAGATTTATTGCTGTACAGATAAATCTTGACAATGAAAAAGCACCACTTGGTATAGAAGTTGGTTTCACTCCCAGCTTCTTTTTTATAAATGAAAAAGCAGAGATTGTGAAAAAAATTCCAGGTTCATGGAATATTGAAGATTTTAAAGATTTAACAAAAAAAATTAAGGACACAAAGTGAAAAAATTTACGCTTATTTTACTCAGCCTTTGTATTATGCTCTTTGCTGATACAGAGTATGCCGATCCAAAACCATCCTTTGACAATCCACGTAAGATTGTTTTTTCTGTGACGGAAGAGAGTCCGCATGCACTTGATCATATTTTAAGTGTAGCAAACAATGTTTTGAAGTTTTATGGACCTGAAAATGTGCAGATGAAAATAGTTGCATATTCACAAGGTATTAAACTCCTAAACAAACACAACAAAGAGACTGCTGTACGTGTAGATGCACTTATGCAATACGATGTAGAGTTTGTTGCGTGTGGAAATACTATGCGAACACTTAATATAAAAAAAGAAGACCTAGTTGATGGCTCCATCATTGTAACTGCGGGTGTAGTTGAACTGCTTGAGAGTGTACAAAAAGGTTGGATTTATATTAAACCATAAGGAAATACAATGAAAAAAATTATTACATTTGCCATTGCACTTTTTTGTGCAATATCTTTACAAGCACAAGGTGACTTACACCTCTTTAGTGTTGAGAACAAAGATGGCAAAATAACTCCAAACAGCATAGAGACTGCTTTTACAGAAAATGGTTTTTCTCTAGGGGTAAATTCTGAGATGAATGGACCTTTTACAAAGCAATTTCAAAAAACGAACTTTAAAGTTTTCACACTCTTAACTCTTTACAATACGCAACTTTCTAAAGAGTTACTCAAAGCGTACCCACAAGCTGGTGTTTTTACTCCTATGGGAGTTGGAATTTATCAAAGTTTGGATGAAGATACACTACATGTATCCATTTTAACAGCAGAGGCTCAAGCAAAAATACTTGGAAGTGATGACAAAATTCTTAAAAAAATAGAAGCTGAATTTTTAAGAGTTCTCAACATAGCTTTACCAAATGCAAAACACGCCTATAGTGAAGATAGTCTTCAAACATCCAAAGCTTTAGTGACACAATATGAACTTGAACTCGATGAAGAAACATCTTGGGAGGATGCAAAAGCAGATTTTGAGATGAACTTAGAAGCTGGTTTTGATCCACTTGGATTTGTTATGCCAGCATTTCTTGATGTCAATGAAGAGCTCACGCAAGAAGGAACAGTAGAATCAGACTATGATTTTTATGACACCTACTCCATATGTAAACTCAAAGTTATCTATACGGTCTCACAAACACGACCTGAAGCTGCGGCATTTGCTCCTTGTACAACAATGGTTTACAAGAAAAAAGGTGAAAATAAAATTGTCGTAGGATTTCCAGCAGTGTATAACTGGTTAAGTAGTGCGAGAGTTGAAGATAAAGAAGCAAAAGAGACATTACTCAAAGCTCAGAGCGACTTTGAATCCATCTTAAAAGATATAACAGAGTAAACTAAACTGTAATATCTAACCTATGTAGAGGCTCCTCTGGGGTCTCATCCTCTTCATCTTTTTCTTGTTTTTTATTTCTTTGCATCTCTCTGTCTGACTCATCTCGTGTATGTTCTCTATCTTCGTCTACTTCTTGGTTCTCTTCTGCAGGACGTACTTCTAAAACTTTTTCATCTTTCTCTTGCACTGCTAATTGAGCAACCATATTTTGAAAATCAACACGATTGTTATGAGCATTTTGTACAGATGCAGCAACTGGCGTCATCTGATTTGTAAAAATTGCACTTCCAATAGGACCCACAGCCACAACATACTCCTTTACTCTATTTAGTTTCTTGTATCTACCTCTATGGTTTTGTACTTATTATATAATACATTGGCACCATTTTGGATACTCACTTCACGTCTTGGAGTATAATCGACTAAAAACTTATCTTTTGAAGTCGTTGTAAATTCTACACAAAGTCTTGCCGCACTCTCAATGATATGCATTGGTAAATTTTGCTTATCTGTTGTTATAAGAACGTGTGTTGAGGGCTGGTCTTTTAAATGAAGCCAAATATCTTTTGCTCTTGCATTTTCTAAGAGTTTGACATTTCCTTTTTCATTTTTTCCTAGCTGCACTTTGTAGCCTTCTATCCAAAAAACTTCTATGGAGTCATCTTGTTTGACTTTTTTATTTTGCACTCGTTTTGGAAAAAGGAGCTCAATTTTCGCACTATCTTTCGCCTCTTGCACACTATGTATGAAGAGTTCGATATGCTCCATTTTCGCACGTAACGATTCTTCTTCTATGTACAAGTATTTTGCTCTTTGTTTTGCTTTTTTACTCTTTGAGAACAGCATATTGCTTATTACAAATGCAGTAGGATAGGCTCTATCTAACTCCACAACAACGGTACTTCCATCATAATCATGTAACTCTAGTTTTGTAGCATAGGGTTTAATAGCTTGTACATTTGAGAGGACTAAGTTTCCATAATGTTCAAACTTTAAAGCCTCTTCTTGCAAGCTCTCTTGACTCTCTAGTGCAGAGTAGAGCTTTTTAACGCGTTTTAATTTTTTACTTAAAAAAGCTATTTTTTGCTTTTTAAGGCTCCCTAATTTTGCTTCTTGTTCTTTTTCATAGACTTCACACAAAAATGCCTCAACATCTTCAATAACATACTCTTTTGCCACAAAAGGAGCATCTGGAACATCTAAGAGTACTTGCCCTACTCGAACCTCTCGAAAGGAAGAAAAAAGATCTACATGACGTAATGCTTCTAGGACAATATTTTCTTCATCCAAGAGAATAATATTTGTGTATTTACCAGTAAATTCTATTTGAAGATACGTTATTTCCTCTTTATATGCTGAGGCTATAGAGGTCTTAAAACGAACTATTTTATCGTTATTTAGAAGTTGCACATCTAGAATATTTGCACGATTCAAGCGTTTTGCAATAACCACATCAAAAGGAGCATTGTAAACTTTAGAGCGAGGGTAGGCTTGGCACTTAAATATGCTAGAGTTTGAACGCTGCATATTGAAATACACTTCATCCTCTTTATCAAATGCAATTTTTACTATTGTGTCGCTCACTCTGTAAATAGCAGAGATTTTTTTAAATTTTTTAAAGTAGTTGATTATCTGTTTTAGATGTGAAAGTTTCATGAATAGAGTGTAACATATTAGTTATTTAATGATGCCATTTCCAAATAAAATGAGGTCAGAAAAAGCACTAAATTTCTTTGCTATAATTAGGAAAATATTAAAGAGAGAAGATGCACACACCTAAAGGTTTTGGTAGAAACTACTTTTCATTAGCAGCAATTCAAGCCTATATATCTTTACAAAAGATAGTAGCTCTTGCCGCAGCCTTAGGTACACTTAGCGGAAAACCTCTCACTATAAAAATCGCTTCCCCTCCCGCTTCTTAAACAACACAATTATTTACGCACGTAACAAAAATAAAAAAATGTTTAAGGACAACTATGAAAAAAACAGTACAACTCTCTTTCCTACTAGCCACTCTAATGAGTCAATTACACGCAACGAATCAATACACACTTGAAAATATAAACGTAGAGGCTTCTCAAGCGACAACACTTAAGAAAAAAGATGTAACAGACAGCACCATTGTCATCACAAAAGAGGCGATTGATGAAGCTAGAATTACAACACTAACAGGTGCACTCAGTCAATTAGGAAATATCACGATAAGTCAATCTGGAGGCGTGGGGCAACAAGCTTCTATGTTTGTAAGAGGAATGGATTCTCGTCGTATACTCATCCTCATAGATGGTGTTCGTTATAACAATCCAACTACTGTTGGTGGAGTTGCAGAGCTTGACCAAATTATGCTTTATAATGTTGAACAAATCGAAATTATCAAAGGTGCACAATCTGGTGTTTGGGGTAGTGATGCAAGTGGTGGTGTCATCAATATTGTCACTTCAAAAGCAAGCCAAGGTATACATGCTACTGCCAATGTGGAGTATGGGTCATTTGATAGCAAAAAAATCTCTCTTCAAGCCTCGTACGCTACGAAAGAGTATGATGTATTAGTCGGTGGACTCTATCTTAGTAATGATGGCTTTTCAGCAGTAGAACCAGCAAAAGCTGATGCAAATTATGGCAAACGCTATGACGAACTTGGACTTGAAAAAGACGCATACAAAAACAAAACATTCAATGCTAAACTAGGCTATAACCTAACTCAAGAAGATAGAGTTGAATTAAGCGCACAACTTATTGATAGTGATGCAGATATTGACTCTGGTTCTGGCGCTAGCAATGACTCTTCAATCCCCTATTCAAAAGTAAAAAATAATTTTTACACCTTAGCTTATAAGCACACAGGAACTACACATAACATTAGTGCGCAATACAATCTATCAACTTTTGATAAAAATCTAGAACTTGTAAACTGGGGCGGAGCAGGTACAACGCTCTATACGTACAAAGGTTCTGTAAATGAAGTGAAGCTAGATGATAAAGTCAACTATCTCGAAAACAGTTTTCTAAGAGTTGGTGCTTCTTATCAACTCTTCAACTATGAAAAACAAACAGGAGATGAAGATAAAAAGTACAGTGCAATCTCAGCTTTTGTGACAAACTACAATAAGCTACAACTTTTTCAAGGTTTAAATACAATCGTAACAGAGTCTCTAAGATATGACAGCTATGATGAGTTTGAGGATGCTTTTACGGGCAAAATCGGTCTTAAACAGTTCATCTACAAAGATTACTATATAAGTGCAAATTTTGGAACAGGATTTAATGCTCCAACAATTGGTCAAGTGTATGGCGAGTATGGAACTATTGCAAATCCAAACTTAAAACCTGAAACCTCAACGACAACAGATATTACTTTAGGCAATGACATAGTTTGGATAACAGTGTTTTACAATGAAATTGACAATTTAATCCAATGGTATGATCCAGATGGTTGGGGTGGGAATCCTGCTATTTATGACAATATCAGTGGGAAGTCAAAGTTTCAAGGGATTGAGCTAGGCTACGAAGATTATCTTTTTAATGCTTTAGGAGTTGGAGCAAATTATACTTACGTGCAAACTGAAGACTCTACAGGAAAAGAGCTTGCTCGCCGTCCTAAATCACAACTCGATGTAAAAGCGACTTACTATGTCTCTAATGATTTTGATATTGGTGCGAATGCGCAATACATTGGAACACGATACGATTTAGCCGATAAACAAGGTGCACAAACGGGCGATTATACAGTTGTAAATTTTGTCTCCAATGTCAAAGTAAACAAATACATCACTGTTTATGGTAAAATCAACAATATTTCGGATACATACTATCAAGTCGTAGATGGTTATGCTACAGCAGGCAGAAGTCTCTACCTTGGCTTGGTAGCAAAATACTAAAGAGCAATGCAAAAAAGAAAACTAAACATAAGAGAGTTTATAAAGTACAAACTTTTAAACTCTCTATTTCTCGGGCTTAGTGTTGGTAGTATATTTGTTTTATACGCACCACTCAGCCCATCACTCTACAGTGCTGGTGGAATTGTTTTAGCCCTTGCAATGCTTGTTGTTGCAAAGTTCTACTACAAAATTCTCAACATAGAGTACTTCTTTAAAATCTCTCTTTTTGTAGAGTTGGTTTTACTCTTTGCTATCAGTTACTTTTTGCTTTTTTCTTACTCGTATACAACTGCATTTATCATTTATGTTGGCTACCAAATCACTTTTAGTTTTGGCTCGTACCTCATTCGTGCAGAGACTCTGTTTTTGCGAAAAACTAAACCTATTGAACTTGTGGATGTAGCCAAACAAAAAGGCTACCTTCTTGGTATGCTTCTTTCGTATCTATTTTATAAATTTTTAGAGTATCAATTTGCACTCACAGACAAACAAGCACAAGTCTATTTTATACACTTCTTTCTCCTTCTTACACAGCTCTTTATAATCTACTCTCTTATAAAGTCATTTAAGGTCGTGAAATGACCTATATTGCGTGGTATGACACATTCGCACGTAAGCATAAAAATATAGTAAATAAACTTCGCACGCAACACTTTACAAAACACCAAATAATTGAGTATTTTAGGTTTGAAAACATGCTTGAAATGGAGCCTGATTTTTGTCCTCTTTATGCTCAAAAAAAGAAGTGTCATGAGATGGAATCTCTCAACTGTTACCTCTGTGCTTGTCCAAATTTTCGCTTTGATGACAAGGGCATAAAAAAGATAGAAACGAATACACAATATAGCTTTTGTTCTATAGACTCAAAAGATGGAGCGCAAGGCATTTACGAACATGCCATCCATCAAGACTGCTCCAAATGTAGCATACCTCATCATCAAGACTACATAGAAAAACATTTTGACTTAGAGTGGAAAAAGATTATGCAAGATTGTTTGCCAAAATCCTAAACTTACGACTTCTCTTTTTTAGATTAACACTAATGTAACATTTTCCAAGTAGCATACTTTCTACATTCAAAATGTAATATAAGGAATTTTAAAAATGAGATTAAATTTAAAATACAGTTTTATAGGAGTGAGCTTAGTTGCCACCTTAATTCTAAGCGGTTGTAATTCAGACTCTTCAAGCACTACAGAGACGCAAGCATCTACAAGTGTAACAGGTCAATTAACAGATGGGTATGTCGCAAATGCAAGCTATGTATGTCAAGATGGTAGCAGTGGAACTACAGACATAAATGGTACATTTTCATGTAACACCTTACCGATAACATTTAAGTTGGGCGGATTGACTTTGGGTAGTCTTACTACCCTTCCTAATGACAAACATGTATTTCCTCAAGATATACTTGGAAAAGATAGAAATGCCACAGATGATGTAGAAGTTATAGCAATGGCTAGATTTTTACAATCATGCGACAACGATGGAGATTTAGACAATGGTATAGATATTAACACTACTATCATAGGTCTTCTAAGCAGCGAGAACAAACCATTTGCATCTGCTGATATAGACTCTTATGCAACGCTTGTACATGTAACACTCAAAGATGAAAATGCATCAAGAGAACACTTAAACCAATCACTCTATTTTATACAAAACAAATATCCTGCAAACTACATAAGTGACCTCAAAGCCAAAACAGACTTAGACAATATAGCACTTCCTCAATACGTCAAAGATGCCATTTTAACTCCAGCTTCTACACTAAGCGATGAGCTTAAAATGGCTTTGGAACATATGGGTGATGAAGAGAGATTGGCTTACAATATCTACTTAAGTTTTTACGATTTATACAAAACAAATCAATTTAGAAACATTCCTAACAACTCTGAGATTAAACATCTTCAAGCTGTTCAAGTACTCATCCAAAAGTATGACATAACAAGTACAGAACTTTATGATAACAACATAAGTGATTTAGTTTCTGGTACGTACAAAACTGAGGCTATTCAAGCTATTTTTGACGACTTAAACGCAAGTGGCTCGGCATCTATGCAAGGTGCTTACGAGGCTGGCTGTAAGATAGAGGTCACAGACGTTAATGACTTAAATACATACATAGGATATGCTGAGGATGCAAATGCAAGTGATGTTAAAGCAGTTTTTGAGTTTTTAAGAGCTGGAAGCTATAACCACTACAAAGCATTTGATATGGGAATGAAAAACTTTGTTGGTATATCTACGGGATGCTGTTCACTTGGTGAAGCTTACTGTAAAGACTACACATCCACATCAGGTTCAGGAATGGGTTCTGGCAATGGCATGTAGTAATTAAAAACATTGGTATAAGTCTAAAATAGTAGACTTATATCCCATAATCCAAATCATCTCTCCATTTTGGAGTGAGCAGTTTCGCCTCCTCGTTTTCACCGAGATAAGAGATCGGCATCTGCAAAGGCTTTTGAGACCTTAAGCGCGTACGCCATATTTTTCACTACTTCCATAGTGACACTAACCGATGGTTCGTTTGTTAGCGCGACATCTCTGTAGTGTTTAGCATCCGTTCCACCCAAATCTTCTATGAGAAAGAAGTTTGCACTCGCCTGTTTGTTTCATCCATCATAACTGAATTTACTAGATAGTTGCAAGTTTTAGATAAGAGTTCAAGTTGATGTATGATTCTAGTAGTAAATATATTTAATAGCATTACAGCATTTGCTATTAAATTCATTTCATAGTATAATAGTTTTAAAGGATTTTACTATGAAACCAATACTTCAAAAACTTTCCAAACAATGGCTCTCAAAAAAAGTATCTAATTTTTACAGAACGCTCTATGAAGAGATAGATTTCAAAGCTAAAATCATCGGCATAAAAGGGAGTCGTGGGTCTGGAAAAACTACCTTGATTCATCAGTATGCAAAAAAGTCACCCTTCAAACCCTCTCAAATTCTCTACATAAGTTGTGATTCTCCTGTCATGGCAGGCGAAAACCTTTTTGAAATCGCTACGGAGTTTGGGCAATATGGCGGGAAACTGCTCCTTATAGATGAGATTCACAAAGCCCCAGATTTTAGCTCTCACATAAAGTCAATGTATGATTTTTTGGATATTCAAGTTATTTTTACTGGCTCATCTGCGATGATTCTCAACCATGAGAGTGGAGATTTGTCTCGCCGAGCTTCTATGTACTATCTTCCCGTGATGTCGCTGCGTGAGTTTGTAAACCTCAAAGAGAAGATAGAACTACCGCGATTTACGCTAGATGAGATAGTGAAAAACTATGAAGACATAAGCTCTGAAATTTTGGATAAGCTTAAACCCCTAGAGCACTATTCTCACTACATAGAGTATGGCGCGTACCCTTATTTTAAAGAGTCTATAAGTGACTACCCTATGCGACTGCTCGAAGTCATAAACATCACTATAGAGTCGGATTTAGCGAAAATATTTAACATAGACAACGAGAAGCAGAGTGTACTCAAAAGAGTTCTTGGCATGTTATGTACAACTTCTCCTTATGAAATCAGCAAAGCAAAACTCAGCAAAGATACAAACATATCGTGGGCGACACTCTCCAAATACCTCTCATACATGAAAGAGGGAGATTTAATCCATCTAATCGAAGCACCACACAATCAAAAACGCCTAAACAAAGCACAAAAGATGCTCCTAAACAATCCAAATCTCTTCCATGTACTCTGTGCAAATCCAAATATTGGCTCGGTAAGAGAGAGCTATTTTGTCTCGCAACTCAATCATAAGCATGAGGTTTTTTATCATGACAGAGGTGACTTTTTTGTCGATGGAAAGTATATATTTGAGATTGGTGGTGCGACTAAAGGCGACAAACAAATTAGCGAAGAAAAAAACGCATACGTGGTACGCGACGACATAGAGACAGGCTACTCAAATGTCATACCGCTTTGGTTGTTTGGGTTTTTGTACTAGAAAATTGATGAGACAATAAGGAAGCAAAATGGAACTGGTTTATTTATGGGTTGAGGATTATAAAAACATCGAAAAGCAAGGGTTTAATTTTTCACCTCGGTTTGAGTGTAAATATGAAAACGGTGTGTTAGACATCAAAGACAAAGAAGAAACTGGCGAACCTTATTTAAAAAACTTTTTTGGTGAAAATATAAATGTCACTGCTATTGTTGGGGAAAATGGGAGTGGGAAGAGTAGTATTTTAAAGAGTATTGTGTCCAAACAGAGGATCTTTATTGTTGTATTTAATAAAGAGCTAACTGTGTATACAAAAAATGTATCTATTGACACTTCATGGCAACAAAAGCATTTGAAAAGTTCTTTTTTTCAAGATGTTTTATATTATTCAATGGATGACACAAACTTAAGAGCAGCAACTCCAAATGTACATCACATAGTCTTAGAAAAAACAAATAGATTAATTACTGAGAACTATTTAAAATTAAACAGTTTGAATTTTAATCTTTTTGATTTTAAGCCAGCCTATATTTACTATGAATTAAATGATTTTAACTTAATTGGTGAAGACTTCGATCTTGATGATACTTATGTAAGTGATATAAAATCTGCATTAGGTTGGGATATCAACTCTGATTCAGGAATAATTCTTGACACTATTAAAGCATTAAGAGATATAGAAGATGAATATATGAATTACTTATTGTATCAATTTGGTGATAGAAATTCTTTATTTGAAAATATAAATTTAACGGAAAAACTACATCCTAAAGACAACTATCTAATGTTAGAAAAAGATGAAATTCAAGAAACATTAAAAACATGTGAACTTCCTTTTTTATCTGAGAGTGAGTTTAAGTCATTGATAGATAATAAAGGTCAAAAAATAAACATAGTAGACCTTGAAAATCTTTTTGGTAAAAATTATCTTGAACTATTGTTCGTAATTATGAAAAATGACATAGACATAGACTATTGGTCTTTAAATGACGCAAAATTTAACTCATTAAGCCATGGACAAAAGACTATATATAGTTTTATAGTCAATTTGGTAAATTATAATAACAATGAATTTTTATTTTTTTTAGATGAACCTGATAATACATTACATCCTAATTGGCAAAAAAAGTTCTTGAATGAACTTATTGAAATAATAAAGAAATTAAATAAAAGAGCTCATATTATAATCACAACACATTCACCGTTTTTATTGTCAGACTTACCAAAAGAAAATGTAATTTTTTTAGAAAAATATACAAAAAAAGAAATTGATGATAAGCATCTTGACCAAAAAGTTGACAACTGTAAAAATGCAACAAAAACAATAAATATAAACCCATTTGGAGCAAATATCCATACTCTGCTTTCTAACGGATTTTTTATGAAAGATGGGCTTATGGGGGAGTTTGCGAAAGATAAAATAAATACAATCATTAAAAATTTAGCTGATAAAAATTACCAATTTGGCCTTGAAGAGAAAAAGCAGTTATTATTAACTATAAAGAGTATTGGGGAAGAGTTTTTAAAGTCAAAATTACTCGATATATACTATAAAAAATTTGATGATGAGCTTACCAAAAAACAGAGAAAAGAAGAACTGTTAAGAGAGCAAAAAAAGATTCAACAAGAGTTAGAGCGATTATGATTAATATTCCTTATCCTAGCGAAACAGTTTTAAATGATTTTTTTGAAGATATCAAAGTTGAATTATTAAAAAATATTAAGAGAATTAAATCTTCCAAGACTGTAAATATAAATAAAAAAAAGTATAGAGTTACAGAACAAACAAAACAGATACTTACTTGGTTAGAAAATGAGCAAAATTTAAAAAAATTTCTTTTATTAGAACCAAAATATTTAATCAAAACCATACAGATAGTAGAAAAAAACTTCAAAAAAGCGAAATACTCAAAAGAAGCTTTACACAAAATATTTTATAGAATATTTGTTGACTACGGATATAACAAGTTAGACAAATTACAATTTATCCAAAATATAAATTTAGGCAGTTGTCCTTATTGTAATAGAAACTATATATTTTCAATAAATAAAAAAGCTTCCGTAAAGCCTGAAATAGACCATTTTTATCCAAAATCTATATACCCTTACCTCGCAATATCTTACTTTAATTTGATTCCATCTTGTCCAACATGTAATGGATTTGGAGCAAAAGAAGCAAAAGACACTTTTTATGTATATCCAATCACACACCCATATGAAGTAAAAGAGGATGATTTCAAATTTTCAATCTCTCCTCAAAACATAGAATATATTAATGTTGAGAAGAAAAAGTATGATTTCAGTAGTTTTGAAATAGAGCTATATGGAAATAAAGATAATTTAGATATTTTTAAACTAGAAGAACTGTACAAACAACACAAAGATATAGTGCTAGAACTACTAATCAAAAAAGCCTATTATCCTCATAGCTATATAAAAGAGTTAGAAAGTTTTGGATTTAGTGAAGATGAGATTTATAGATACTTATTTTCAAATTATAGAAGAGAAGAAGACCTCCACAAACGCCCACTAAGTAAACTCATAAAAGACATCTCAGAAGAGTTAGGGATAATTAAATGAGAAATTTTTATAGTTTTATTTCAGGTGCTGCAGTTGGTGCATTTGGTGGGCTTATTGGACTTGGTGGTGCTGAGTTTAGACTTCCTATCTTAGTTGGTTTTTTTGGATTTGCGACACTCAATGCAG
>JBFHKA010000006.1:0-98185 GCA_041595535.1 Sulfurimonas sp.
AAGATTACGACCAATTCTCTTGACTTCACTCACAACAGTACTTGGGCTTCTAACACTTATATTTTTTGCTTCAGGTCAAGCTATGATACTTCAGCCTATGGCTGTTTCACTCGGCTTTGGTATAGCTTGGGCAACTGTACTAAATCTACTCTATGTACCGCTTTTATTTGCGGTTGCTTATAAAATAAAACCACCAAAAGGAATAGAATGAATTTAAAAATATCGTATGCACAGTTTGGCGTAAGACCACCAGTTACAAAACCAATCCCAGAGTTTTTAATAGAAGTGAAAGAAGAAGGCATGCGAGAGATGATTTCAAAGCATTATGAGCTTATTAAAGAGAGTGAAATAGCATTCTTGTTTCCAATGGATGCAGATGATTTTGAAAAAGCAAAGGTACACGCTGGGGATTTTTTTATACAAATATGTGGTGGACCTGCGTATTTTAATGAAAACCGTGGAGCACCTCAAATGATTGGTCGACATGCTCCATTTAGAATAAATGCACGTGCAAGGGAAGTCTGGTTAGAGCTCTATAAACCACTTATAATGGAACTTGAAGATGCTGGTGTGACAGAGAAATCACTTCTCTCATTTTGGAACTACTTAGACATCTTTTCTTTATGGATGATAAATACTAAGTAGCCCCGCTACAATAAGCATTCTATAAGGATGTAGTCTGTATAATTCCGACCTACCAACAACAAGTGGGTTCTTAGCTCAGTTGGTTAGAGCTCTCGGCTCATAACCGAGCGGTCGAGTGTTCGAGTCACTCAGAACCCACCACTTGCATAAATTCAATTAGTTTTAATCAATAATCTACTCAAAAAATAACTTTTCTCTTTAATCAATTTTTCTAATACTTACAAGTGTTGCATTTCAAACTTGAATTAATGCTTTATATGATGTATAATTATTCTTAACAAAAATTCATTCTAATGGAGACTAAAGTGGAATTTCAAAATGCAGTGAAAAATATAGTTAACAGAGTTGAAACACTTAAGGACAAAGTTGTAACGGAAGAAGCAACGAAAACATCATTTATTTTACCTATGCTAAATGCACTTGGATATGATATATTTGATCCAACTGTAGTAGTACCTGAATTTACTGCAGATATAGGAAAAAAGAAGGGCGAAAAAGTTGACTATGCCATCATGAAAGATGAAAAACCACTTATCCTTATAGAGGCAAAGCCCCATACAGAGAAGCTTGATAGACATAAAACACAGCTTGAGAGATACTTTACAGTTACTGATAGTAAATTTGCAATTTTGACAAATGGGATAGAATATAGATTTTTTTCAGATATTGAGAAGCCAAATGTTATGGATGAATCTCCGTTCTTAGTTATTGATGTATTAAATCTAAAAGATAGAGACATCAAGCAGCTACAAAAATTTTCAAATGAATCTTTAGATATTGAGAACATACTTAGTATGGCTGGAAGTAAAAAGTACGTGAATGGTATTAAAGATATATTTAAAAAAGAAGCTATAGATCCAAGTGATGATATGGCTAAATTTTTTGCAGCACGTTTAACAGATAAGATGCTAAGACAAAATGTTCTTGATGAGTTTAAAGCATATACTAAACAAGCATTCGCAGAAATCGTAAACGATATGGTTAATGACAGAATCAATTCTATAAAGTCAAGATTAGCAGAAGAGAGCTCTCCTGGTAATACATCTGAAGATGATACGCCAGATGTTGAAGAAGATAATGGTATAGAGACAACACAAGAAGAGTTAGAAGGTTTTTTTATAGTTAAGTCCATATTAGCTGAGATAGTTCCACTCAGTAGTATTGCTGCAAGAGATACAAAAAGTTATTTTGGTGTCTTACTAGATGATAATAATAGAAAATGGATATGTAGGCTTCATTTCAACTCTAAAACAAGCAAATACATAGGTATTCACACATTTGACAAAGAAGAGGAACGATTTGACATTCAGAATGTTGAAGATATATATAAATACAAAGCAGAGCTGATAAAAACTGTGCAGAGACTTAGTGAGTAAAAGAAATAGTATAGCATATCAGTGGAATAGAACTCATGTTTTGTAATTATTTCAGATAAGTATTGAATTAAGTTTTTATAAAAGGAAAAATATGCTAACAATTAAAGAGGTGCTAAATTCTACAGCCTTTGGTGGGACTGCTCCAGTATATATTATTGCTTCTGATAATAATTGTTATATTTTAAAATTTAGAATGTCAGATGAAGGCTTGGATATACAAAACTTTAATGAGTTTATAGGCTATCAACTCTCAGAAAAACTAAATCTAGATATATCTCCACAAAAGATGAAAGTTATAGAACTAAATGATACTGGTTTAGATTTACTTGAAGAGGCTTTTAGAGCTACTAGAATAACTTTTGAATCTATACGGTATGCACGACAATCTCTTGGTCCTAATATATGTATTGAAAGGCTTGAAAAAGTTGAAAAATCTTATAAGGTTAAAAATGAAACCTTTTTGTCTAAAATGAGACTGGTTGACAACATCTTGATGAATAGGGATAGATATAAAGAAAATCCGAATATTTTAAAAAATTTAAATAAAGAACGATATTATTGTATTGACTATGGTTTGTCATTTTTGGAGTGTAGAGTATACGAAAAGATAGTTGATAACACAATAGATAGGCATCTTTTAGGTTTATATTCATGTGATGCATTAAAATATAGGATGTATTTATATAAAGGTTCTATGTATAAAGCAAAATTAGAAGTTAAGTGTTTTGAAGATACAATCATAGAAATAATTGACAGTATGCCAAAAATATGGGAGCCATTAAAATATAGGGATATTATTATTGATCTTTTAATTGGAAGATTTGCTCAAAAACTTGATAATAATGATGAATGCCCTGTAGAGTTGTACTAATGAAAAAATCTATCAAAAAATACTCTGTCATACAGTTTTATCCTGATATGTTAACAAAAGAGTTTATAAATATTGGTTTAATTGTTTATGATGATATTATTTTGAAAATTCGTATGTTGAGTTCAGACGAGATTAAACATATAAATTGTAATTTTTTTTCAGATAAACAATCCATCGAGAACACAATAATTTATTTACAAAGTGAATTTGTTCATTTAAATACTAGACAAGAGTTTAATATAAAATTGAAGTCATTATATTTTGATAATTTTTCTTTCAGTAAAGAAGTGAGCTTTGCAAGCGAGGATACTATAGATACTGAGCTTGAAGTATTGTATTATCGGTTCATAGGAAAGAAATTTGAAAAAACTGAATATATACTAAAAAAAGAAGTAAAGAAAAAAGAGATAATTAGACTTATAGACGATAAATACTCAAGAAAGTTATCACATGAAGATGATGAATACTTTGATTTACTTTTAATTCCAAATAGAGGAAAACCATACCCAACAATTATTGGAAGTTTATTAAATGATGGTGATACTGCTAACGCGTTTAAGGCATATATAAATAAGCCAAGAGAACACACTCTTTTTGCATATTTAAACACTCATGATGAGATTTTAAAGCATAAAGACAAGGCTAGTCATGTACGTGAAACACTGCATATACAAATGAAAATGGATGTATATGACTTCTCATCCATGTCAAGTATGAAAAAATCTCTTGATAGGCTTTTGGTTCACTAATTATATGTTTATTAATGAGTCTAAAAATCTGTATCTACAGCACCAACGACACGTGCCATCTTTAGATCTGCTCCATTGTATGTGTAAATACTGATGATGTTATATTTTTCATTTTTCTATTTTTTGTCGAAAAAATGATAACTTTTAAGAATTGGCGTAACTTGGCATCTATAAAGTTTCAATATTGACTAATTCTATCCGAGAACACTCTTTTTTGAGAAGTTTTTTATTGTTTGCATCTTCTTCTGCTAATGTCAATAAATCAGCAAAATCATCTTTATCAACTTCTAAAGTGTGCAGTGCTTTGGAAGTTTCTATATAAAGTGTCGCATCTTCCTTACTGCCTAGAGTAATATTTCTAAATCCCTTTGCAAATTCAGATTTTATAACTTTTTCTATTTTTTCGTTAGCTAGGAGCTGACTTAGTAAAATCTTTTCACTAAAATCTCCATCACACAATATTTTATAGGTAATTAGCATTTTTCCATCCATTTTTTATCCTTTAGTACTGCTTGTTAAGAATATTGTAGTTGAAAATCAAAAAAACTACAAGTAGTATTGCATATTGTCATATTATTCAAAAACATTATTCCTTCTGTGTATAAGTCGAAGAGTCTGGGTAATTAGCACACTTTAATAGTTACAAGGTATAATCACACTCTTAAAATTTATGAAAAGGAGGTTGTAGATGCCATTATCACGTTTAAATGAAGAACAGTTTTCGGCTGCAACCTCTCAATTCTCCCAAAACCTTATTATTGCTTCTGCAGGGACAGGAAAAACATCTACTATTGTAGGACGTATTGGTTATCTTCTTAACACAAATGTTCAACCAAGTGAGATACTCCTTCTTACTTTTACAAACAAAGCAGCAGCTGAAATGGTGGCTCGTGTAGCTGAGTACTTTGGAAAAGACATAGCTTCTAAAATAGATGCAGGGACTTTTCATGCTGTAAGTTATAGATGGCTTAAGAAGTATGATAAAAGGGTTGTACTAAAACAACAACGTGAACTCAAAACACTCTTTCGCAGCGTCTTTGAAAAACGTTCTTTCATGCATATAAATGCAGATATAACTCCTTATGGTGGTAACTACTTATATGATTTATACTCTTTTTATCAAAATACAGAACTGACTAACAATTTTGAAGATTGGATCAAAGAGAAGTATGAAGATCATGAGCAGTTTGCACTTATTTATGCAGATGTAGTCGATGAGTTTGAGTCACTTAAAACAGAGTATGGTTTTGTAAACTTCAATGATTTACTTCTCAATTTTCGTACAATGTGCAAAACACAAAACCTAGGTTATAAAGAAGTTCTAGTAGATGAGTATCAAGATACAAATGCTCTGCAAGGAACTCTTATAGATGCGATGAATCCACCTTCTCTTTTTTGTGTTGGGGATTATGATCAGAGTATTTACGCTTTTAATGGTGCAGATATTAGCATTATAGGCTCATTTACACAAAAATTTCCAGAAGCAAAAGTGCATACACTTACAAAGAACTACCGTTCATCTGTTCCAATTCTCTCCCTTGCAAGCAAGGTTATAGAACATAATGAACGCATTTATCCTAAAAAATTAGAAGTGACGCGTATTTATGATGCACAAGCACCGAAACTTTTGACCTATGATGAGCTTTTTGACCAATACCATGCAATGGCAGCAATGATACGCGATTCGCAAACACCACGAGAAGAGATAGCTGTTATTTTTAGAAATAATTCTTCGGCTGATGGTATTGAAGTAGGACTACGTGAACTTGACATACCGTGTAAACGTAAGGGTGGAACTAGCTTTTTTGATTCACGTGAAGTCAAGGCTGTACTAGATTTGTATACACTCCTAGTAAATGAAGCAGATATGATGGCATTTATCCATCTTTTTGAATTTGCTAGAGGTGTTGGGAGTGCAATGGCAAAAGAGCTTTACATAGCTTTAAAAAGCTTAGGACATGGTAGTATGTTTTATGGCTTATATGCACCAGATGAGTCCATGAAAAATCCTTTTGAAAAACGTAAGCTAAATCATCAGCTTGGACTTTTTGATGATTTTATAGAACTTGGAGCAGTTGGAAAATATGCAAAATTAGGGTTTGAGCCACGATTTATGAGTAACCCTGTCTTGAAGCATCCAAAATTAACAAAAGATAGTGCCACTTTTGTGCATAATTTTTACTTGCTCTTTCGTGATTTAAAGGGCATAAAAAAACCTGAGACAGTGGTACAAAAGATTGCTGCTTCGGAACTTTATAAATATATTTCAGATGTACTAGCAGTTAAACGAGCAACACTCAAAGATGGCTCTGTAGATGAGAAGCAAAAAGCGGAATCTTTAAGTCGTATAGCTCGTAAGATGCTTCTTCTTCAAGAACTCTCAAAACCATACTCTGAGCATAGTAGATTTTTAAATGCTATGATATTAGGCTCGTCTGATTTAACGCAGGGTGAGGGTGTAAACCTTTTAAGCGTGCATGCTTCTAAAGGTTTAGAATATAAAGAGGTTTATGTTGTTGATTTGATGGATGGACGCTTTCCAAATAGAAAACTTATGCAAAGAGGTGGAAGCCTTGATGAAGAGCGACGACTCTTTTATGTGGCTGTAACACGTGCAAAGGACATTTTGTATCTTAGTTATGCAAAGTATGACAAGATTAAAAAGCAAAACTTTATAGCTTCACAATTTCTTTATGAAGCAGGGCTTGTTCCAAAGGATGAAGTCTATAGAGCTATGGTTCTAAAAGAAGGTGATAAAGAAGAGAGTTGATTACTGAAATTTAGAGAGTTTTAAAAGGTAAGGGCTGAAAACAAAACCATACTTCTGTATAGTATTTTTATTTAGATAGGGCTTTGTAGACTTTCCAATGTCAATAGATCCCAAAAGACCATATTGTAAATCAGATGCATCATAAGCAAGGGAGATGACTCTATTTTTATTTGCCCATTGCGCAATTTTAATAAGTTTATCCTCATTGTGATGTAAAACTATAATAGCATCAGGTAATTTTTTGAAGTCTTGAAATTGTTTTACAAAAACTTCCACTTTTTTTCCTAATATTTTTTCAGGATAGTTTGATTCAATCAAATCTTTTAATAATTTAGCACTTGAAGTATCAACCTCTTGTGTAATTATGTATATGTTTAGAGAGGTCGAATTTTCATCAAGATCTTCACTAAGTAGTATCATTTTTGGAAAAAGCTTTGCTTCAATTTTAAAAATTGTTGTATTGTAGTGGCTCGCAAAAAGTTGTAATGAAAAGATACTTAAAAATAATATGAGTGCTTTCAAACTAAGCCTTTACACTCTGTTCTATATAAAAACAGCATCCATTCTCTATGTTTTTAACACTTAAATGACCGTTCATTCTTAATTCGATGATGTTTTTTGCAATATACAATCCGATACCGGTACCAGATGAGGCAAACTTTGTAGAAAAATAAGGGTCAAAAATGGAGTTAATAATATTTTCTTCTATACCGCCTCCATTATCACAAAACTGGATGATATTGCTGTTGTTTTGCCTAAAGAGTTTAATGTTAATTTCGCCATGCTCATTATCTTCTCTCGCTTTTATTGCATCTTTTGCATTGTTAATGAGGATGAAAATAACTTGTTTGAACTCATTTTCAATACCATTGAGTGTTATTTCATTTTCGACTTTTAAGTTGATTTGAATCTTGTTATGGTTGTGTTGTGCTGTTAAAATATGGAGTACATCTTCTATAGTTTTATGGGGATCGAAGTTACTTGATTCTCTATCTGGGTTTAAAAAGTTACGAAAATCATCAATCGTATTGGACATATAGTTGATGTTATCAGCAATAATTTGCATTTTTTCTTTGAAACTTTCACTCTTCATAATCCCAAGATCATATTCTGTCTCTAAGCTTGCAGATGAGAGTCCTATGATATTAAGTGGTTGACGCCATTGATGCGCAATAGATTCGAGCATCTCACCCATTGCAGCTTGACGAGATTGATGAATGAGCATTTGCTCCTGATTTTTTATTTCTTGAACTTTTTCTTGAACTTGTGTTTCAAGTTTTGTATTAAAAGATTTTAACTCCTGCACATAGCGTGATATATTTGTCATCATTTCATTGGCTACAGTCGTAATTGTATTTATCTCATAGGTATGATTTTTCATATCAAGAGGGAGTGTGATTTGCTCCTGTGAGTATTCTTGTAAGGTCTTTGAGATGTAAGAAAGAGCATTTAACTCTCTTTTTATGAAAAGATAAAAAGCAAGAAAAACTATTAATGCCAGAACAGAGAGTATGAGAATCACTTTAATGATTCTGCTATAGAGTAATAAAAAGCTTTCGTTTGAATAAAATATTTCAATAGTCGCTATCTCTGAAGTGCTAAAAGGGTCTTTAATAGACTCTTTGCAGCTGAGTGTTGCAAGTTCTAGAGTCTCTGTTTTTGTGATTTTTTTATTTATACTCTCAGATATAAGTTCTATAGCCTGAATATTTTTTTCTTCTAAAATTGTATGAAGGAGTTTTTCTACCTCTTTATTTTGTCCAAAAGAGATGTATAAGGCTACTGTTGGATTGATAGTATTGAGAATTATTTGAATTTTCTCTTTTTCAGTTGTTTGTAAAATATCTTTAATGAATATTGTAGTGAAATAGTAGACTATTATGTTGGAAATAAGAAATATCAACCAAAAGAAAAATGTAAATTTATGAGTGAGTGTTTTTAGCATAAATCTATTTTCCTTTATGATTTAATATTAAGAAGATTATATATTAATTTACTTTTATTTATTCTGTTTTTATGATTCTTCTCTTAATTTTCTAGTTTCCAAAAAGTAACTATGCCCTAAATATATGACATAAAATACGGAAGCAAAAAAGATTACAAAAGGAATGAGAGAGATTAGATAGAGTCCTAAAGACTTTAAGCGTAAGGTAGTTGCATGAAAAAATTTTATTTTCATTGCTTCATTATGTGTGCATATATTTGAAGCTATATCGTAGTGTATCATTTTATGAAAAAAGTAGTAGAGTGGCAGATTAAAAGCGACTATATTTACAAGCGGTATAAAATAGAGCGGAATGAAAACAATGAACATCAGTAACATAATGACAATCCATTTTAAGACTAAATAGAGTGATTCAAAAACATTTGAGTAGCCTAGCATGTCAACATCTTCATAGTGTCTTTTGTGAAGCTCTCTAAGAATCATAGGGGTTAAAAATCCTATGATGATAAGTGCTACAAAAATGGAGAAATAGAGTGTCAAAAAAGTTCCCACTGTATAAACAAGAAAAGTCGCTATCCAAGAGGTGATTGCATGACTCATTAAAAACTCAATAAGTGCAGTTCCTTGAAGTGTCGCTTGGAAATTATTGGTATTTGGGACACCGTCTACTAAAGTTGTCTGTGAACTCTCTATACTCATACTACCAAGAGAATCAAGCCCTATGCCTGCTACAGAAAAAAAAAGAATATAAAGAACAAGCATACTCAGTATAAAAGGAAGTATAGAGTACTTCAACATTTTGGCACTCATGAGATCTTTTATGCTCAGAGATAAAATGTTAGTTTCATTATCCATACTATTCATTTCCTTTTATAATTTCAAACGATTTTTTTATATCTTCTTCTTGCATTTTACCTACTTTATAAAAAAGTAATTTTCCCTCTTTTGAGAAGATTAAAATGTCTGAAGCATCATTAGCAAGATCCCATTCTTTAACTAAAACACTATTTTTATCTTTGACATAAATCGTATTTGGAAATTCCTCTTGTTTTGCTTTTAAAATTTTTTCTATAATGAAGTTGGGCTTCCAAGTAGCTGCAAGATTTATAATTGCTATGCTTTGAAATTGTAGTCCATCTTCATCTTTAGCTTTTTTGAGAGCTTGAGAGTAATGCTCATTCACATCTTTTTCATCTGGATCAACATAGAACATTACAAAGACTTTATCTTTGAGTGTGCTAGAGTTCCAGAGACTTCCATCTTCTACTAGCCCTCCATCTTCGCCAGCAATTTGTATTGCCTTTGGAATTTCACCAGAAGTGATAGCATGTAAGTTAAGCGCCAAAAAGAGTGAGGATAACAAGATTAAAATTTTCATAGTTTACTCCAAAGTTTTGTATTGAGTTTAAGTTCTTCTACAATGCCTACTGCAAGGTGAAGGGTTTGAACATACTCCATTGCTATTTTATACTTTAATAGTGAATGAAATACAGATGGTTCAAATAAGTCTTTATTATAAGCAATAGCGAGATGTAGGTTTTTGTTTATAAAAGAGATATAGACATCTTGCTTGGAGCGTTTTTTAAATTCGAGAAGTTTTTGCATAAGCGTGTGTGAGAGAATATAGCGAGCTTCAATTTGATCCGTTGCATAGACAACAAACTCTTTTTCAAACTCTATGTTATCCATTTTTACGAGATCATCTCTTGCAACATTATTAGCTTGTAGCCAACCTCCTATTAAATCTCCGAAGGTACTTTGCGCAGTATCTGGAAGTATAATGGTTGCTCCGTGAAAGTTTTTGTTAAACTCAGAGACGATAAAGAGACCTTGAAAAACAGTACTCCAAGTTGTCCTTCCCTTAGAGTCTTTGTGCTTTTTTTCAGCATGAAAATCAGAAAACTCAATATTGACGCTATCAATGTGCCCCTTCACATAGTCATTTCCACTTACTCTGTCAATGCTTGAAGTAAAGAGTTTTGAGTTTGTAAAATGGTGTGGAGGAATGTGCATCTGCGCAAAATAGTTAAGATTTTGATCTAATGCTTTAATAAGCGGAGTAATAACCTTTTGTTTGAACTCTTCTGTATAGTCTTTGGTGAGTGACTTGTACAAAATCGCTCCAATACCAAAGTAAGCAAATAAGATAAAACCAAAACCGTCAAATGAAGGGAAAATATTTTGAATCAAGCTCCCTACAAGTAAAACAGCTAAGGTGTAAAAAATACCTATTTTAATAATCTTCTTTTTTAGTTGTTCTCTATCTGCCTCGAGTTTTTCTAAAACAGGGTAAAGAGTTTTATAGTAAAAATCTGTAAGTTCGCTTTTGCTTTTCATTGTTACGTGCGTTATGAGTTGAAGAGTTCTTTTACATTTACGTTCTGTCTTTCACTCTCACTAATCTCAAACACACTCTTACGTGCATAGTTCATAGCTGATGCCATAAAGTTTGTAGGTATCTGTTCTAGGGCATTGTTGTAGTCTGTCACAGCTTGATTATAAGCACGACGTGCAGCAGAGATTTGTTCTTCAATTTCGTTAAGTGAACGTTGTAGGTGCATGACATTTTCATTTGCTTTTAGTTCTGGATAGTTCTCAACTGCAACCATTATAGAGCCAAGGGCTGAGCTTACTTTTGCATCGAGTGCTATCTTCTGTTCATCTGAAATATTAGGCTTGTTTGCATTCGCACGTAACAGAGTGACCTCTTCTAAAATGGACTTCTCATGTTGCATATATTTACTCACTGAAGCAACAAGATTTGGTATGAGGTCATAACGCTTTTTGAGTTGTGTATCCACACTCGCAAATATATTTTCTACTTGATTTTTCTTCGCTACAAGTGAGTTGTACATAAGCACTAAAACGATAGCGATTACGACGAGTATAATAAGAAGTACTGACATGGAAATCCTTTTTCCAATAATTATATCATATCTCCTTAGATAGTGCTATTTGCTTTTGTGTAGAATTAGTGTAAAATAAGTTATTAGAATAAGGGAAGATGATGCAGGCAAATGTGTTTAAACGCTTAGAAATAGAAATCAAACGAGTAAATTATGCTTATACAAGATATAAAGCAGAAGCAACTTTTGCTTTTCTTTATCATGAAAATGAGTTAACTCCACTCGATTTAGGTGCATTTGTTAGGCTCACAGACAAATTTGTCAAAGTAGATGAACATACGTATTTTATGATTTATGCATTTACTTCACAAGAAGATGCTTTTAAAGCTTCTCAAAATCTGTTATATAACCTTGATAAATCTTTTAACAATGTAACCACCTGTATAGCATTAAGTGCTTTTGATATCTCCAACTCCCCACATATGATTATAAATAAATTAACTCAAATTTTACAAGAGACAAGAAAAAACTCTTATGGAAGAATTGAAGATGAAAATATTTTAAATTTATTTTAGGAATGACTATGCCAACTACACTCAAAAATTTTATTTTTTCTATTAACGTTATTTTAATCACTTTACTTTTTGTAATAGTATTTGTTTTTACAACATACCTTCATACAAGCCTTGCCAAAAAGGAAGCTACAAAACATGCAAATGCTGTCTCTAAACAGGTCTTTGCTTCTATGTACCAAGTAATGAAAAAAGGGTGGAGCCATGAGGAGCTGACGGCATTTAGTAGCTCATTAAAAGATAATTTTAATGATACTAGCTACTCTATTGACATCTATCGTGGTCGCAAGGTTGTAGAACTTTTTGGTGTAACGCATGTTCCACCAAAAGATAGTGAGATAGAGGACGTTTTTAAAAGTGGTTTGCAGAATCAGTATGTTCATAATAATAAGCTTCGAAATCTA
Source organism: Sulfurimonas sp. (assembly GCA_041595535.1). Lineage (GTDB taxonomy): Bacteria > Campylobacterota > Campylobacteria > Campylobacterales > Sulfurimonadaceae > Sulfurimonas. The sequence goes on from JBFHKA010000006.1 coordinate 12,179, forward strand.
CAACCAATAAATGCAAAACAAGAGTGTCTAAAGTGTCATGTGAACGCATCAATAGGGGATACTTTAGGTGTTATAGATATTAAGCAAGATATTATTGATATTATAGATGAGACTTTTTGGGAATATGTGGTTTTTTTCTTAATTATTATTCCAATCTTTGTGATTGCTGCATATATCGCATCACGCTACACCATCAATAAAATCAATGTTCCATTGACAAATTTTAATCGTCAAATTGAACAGATTAATTCTATGGATGATTTTAAAGATTTTAATCCAAAGGAGACAGATCTAAATTTTCAAGAGCTTAATCTAATCATCGCTAATGTAAATCAGCTCACATTAAAACTCAAAGAGATTGCAGTAGATAAGGATCTTTTAGAGTTTGAAGTTGAGCTCTTGGATAAGTTTATTATTACTTCTGATGTCGTTAAAGATTGGAAAGAGTTCGTCAGCGAATTACTTCATGATATTAATAAAATAATGGAAACATTTACTTTAATGACAATGTTTCGTGTTGGAGATGATCAATTTGAACTCGATATATTTTGGCATGGAGTTCCAGAAGATGGGATTAAAGTGGAGCTTGAAAACTTCATTATTAACGCTATTCATTCAAATGATAAATTTGAGGATTCAAGCGACATAATAATAGTGCATACGATAGTAGAACATAATCATTGTATACCAAATATTCTTATCAAAGAGATAGAACATCAAACAAAAACACTTTTCTTAGATACACCAAAAATAGGTGGAATAGTAGGAATAAGTGTGCATTCTGAGATTATTAAAGACCCTGTACGTGGTATTGTTATAGACAGTATTTTAACTACAATGGCTAACTTAGTAGGTTCTGTAAAAGCCATAAATAAATATACAAAAGATCTTGAGTATTATGCAGCGCATGATCCATTGACGAACCTATTTAATCAGCGTGTTTTTAGTGATATGATGGAGTATGAGATTAAACGTGCTAAGAGACATGAGTATCCTTTTGGACTTATGGTAATAGATTGTGATAATTTTAAAGCAATCAATGACCGCTATGGTCATGCTTTTGGTGATGAGTTTTTACAAGTATTTGCAGACTTACTTGTGAAAACAAAACGGGATGAAGATATTCTCTCTCGTTATGGAGGAGATGAGTTTACTATTATACTACCAGAGTGTGATTTAAATGGTGCAGTTGCAATTGCTAGACGTATAGCGCAAGCGGTAGAAAAACAAACTTTAGTTACACCAGATGGCGCTTTAATTGGCATAACAGTCTCTATAGGTTTAGCTATATACCCTGAACACTCTGATAATCAAAAAGAGCTTTTTGTTATTGCTGATTCTATGATGTATAGAGTTAAACAAGAGGGAAAAAATGGTGTAGCTGTACCAAATAGTGATGATATACTCTCTATAGTCAAAGAGCAAAAAGAGAAGTCAGCGGTTCTTTTACAAGCAGTTGTAAATAATCATATTGTGCCTTTCTTTCAGCCTATAGTACCTACTGGAGATAGTGACATTGTAATTCATGAACTTTTAATGCGTATTCAAGTTGGTGATAGACTTATGTCAGCTTATGAATTTATTGAGACAGCAGAGCAGATGAGTCTTATAAGTAAAATGGATTTAATGGTCATAAAAAATGCATTTATGAAAATTGAAGCTGAAAATTATAAAGGCTACCTCTTTATCAATCTTTCACCGAAATCTTTGATTGTAAGTGATTTTGTAAAAAATATTATTACAATGGTTCATGAGTATAACATTGATAAATCAAATATAGTTTTTGAAATAACAGAACGTGAAACAGTGAAAAACTTCTCAGTTTTAGAAAAATTTGTTCAAAATCTTAAGCTTGAAGGGTTCAAGTTTGCTATTGATGATTTTGGTTCTGGTTTTTCATCATTTCACTATATTAAAAAATTTCCTATTGACTTTTTAAAAATAGATGGAGAGTTTATTTTAAATATTAACAAAGATGAGAAAGACAGAGCATTTGTTCAGAGTATAGTGACCTTAGCACAGATGCTAAAAGTTAAAACTATTGCTGAATTTGTTGAGGATGAAACTATTGTAACTACACTTCAGGAAATGGGAGTAGATTTTATGCAAGGTTTTCATCTAGGAAAACCTTCTAAATCATTTATGAAACATGATTAAGTACAAGTAGCTAATGAAAATTTTCTTACTTTGTCTGCTGTTTATGCAGCCTATATTGTATGCACAAATATCTCTTAAAAAGCTGGTTTAGAGAGAAGATGATACAGTGAATTTACTAAATTACTACGTGTTGGAGTCATCATAGCGTAAAACGCAATATTACTATTTACTCAAAAGATGCGAATAAATGACGTATATCAGACTTTACAAATAGCTTTTGCAGCTACATAGCCACTCGCCCAAGCAAAGGCAAAATTGTAGCCTCCACGGCGACCAACTACATCTAAAACCTCGCCACAAAAGTAGAGGTTTTTCTCTTTTAAAGACTCCATAGTTTTTGGATTTATTTCTGTTGTATCTATACCGCCACCGCTCACTTCTGCATGACGAAAGCCGTGGGTGTCTTCTACTTCAAAACGCCAGTTAAGTAGCGTATTTGCGACTCTCTTTGCAAGTTTTGTATGAATGGATTCTGCTGTTACGTGCGATATATCTAAGGCATCAAGTAGGTTGGTTGCAATCTTGATTGGTATAAGACCAGCTAAGATGTCAAGTATACTAAAAGAAGGCATGTTTTTTGCAACATTTAGTATGTGTGAGGCGAGTTGTTGCACGGTAAAAGTTGGCAGGAGATTGAGTGAGATTGCTACAGCTTCATAGTTTAAAAGTGCTTGACTTGCTTGATTTGAAATATCTAAAATACTAAAACCAGAAACTCCATAATTTGTAAAGAGGATGTCTCCTTTTACAGAAGTTATCTTTTTATTGTTTATAAAAAGAGTGACTTCTCCATCTACTTTCGCTCCAGCCATTTTATGTGCGAGTGTTTCGTGTAAGTGGAGTTGAACAAGTGAAGGGTAGGTTGGTACTATAGTATGTCCAAACTCTTTAGCAAAAGTGTACCCATCCTCATTCCCACCAAGGTGAGAGGCTGCTTGACTTCCTGTAGCTACTACTACAGAATCATACTGTTTTAGTAGCGTTTTTATTTCTGTAATCTTAGAGTTAGTATGAATTGAAATACCAAGACTTTTAGCATACTCTTGAAGAAGTAAAGCGACACTTTTTGCCTCATTACTAAGAGGATAAGCTCTTCCATCTTCTTTGACTTCAAGGAGAAGCCCTATGGAGTTTAGAAACTTTACAAACTCATGAAAACCAAACTCTTTTAATACGCACGTAACGAACTCTAAATTGTTGCTTGAGAAATCATTTACAGAGATGTTTGCATTTGTAATGTTGCAGCGACCATTGCCCGAAACTAAAATCTTTTTTGCACACTTCTCATTTTGCTCAAACAAATCTACCTTCAGAGCATTCTTAGCACAAAAGATTGCACAAAGCAGACCAGACGCACCACCACCTATAATTGCTACTGTTTTCATAAGCTAACTATCTTTGCCCCAAATCCACCTAGATGTTGAGGTGCATCTTCAAATTTCTTCACTCTAGGATGTGCGATAAGAAAGTTTTTTACTGCATAAGAGAGTTTCCCAGTTCCTATGCCATGGTAAATAATAACTTCATCCCAACCATTGAGTAAAGCGTCACTTAAAAAGGTATCTAAAACTTCACAGGCTTCATCTGCTCGCATACCATGAAGGTCGCACTTGAGTCCAGCTCTTTTTTCTACCTGAACTTTAAGCTCTGTTTTTGGTTTTACTTTTAAAATTTGTGTATGACGAAGATTCTTAGTTTTTACACGCGCCCTCATACCGTCAATTTCAATGAGGGCATCTTTTTCCCCTTGCATGGAGACGATAATACCTTTTTGTGAATGGTACTTTACACTATCTCCAACTTTAAATGGCTCATCATTTTTTATACTCTGTTCTTGCTTTGGAGGCAGTTGTTTATTTGCTCTGTCCATAGCTCGGTGAATGGCTTTTGTATCTCCAGCTTTGGCTGCATTTTTAGCCTCATTGATGGCTACATCATAGCTTTGTTTTAAAGCAGCTTTTTGTTCTTCAAGCTCTTGAAAGAGCGTGTGACGCTGTTCTTTAAGCGCTAACTCTTTCGCACGTAACGTTTCTAATTTCTCATCTACTAAGAGATGTTTTTGTTTAAGTTCACGTTCGAGTTGTGAGCCACGTTCAATGAGAAGATTTAATTTCTCAGAGTTATCACCATAGATTTTTTTTGCTTCTTGAACAATACTATTGTTTATGCCATAACGACTAGCAGTCTCAAAAGCATAGCTCTTTCCTATAATGCCTTGCATAAACTCATACGTAGGACGTCTCTGTTCTTCATCATAGATGGCTGCCATAAGCTCTACATCATCACGATCTGCCATAAGCGCAGCAAGACGTTTGTGGTGCGTTGTAACGACTACTTTTTGTCCACGTTTGATGAGGTCATCTAAGATGACTTTAAAGAGAGCCGCTGCTTCATCAGAGTCTGTCCCGAGTTCTATCTCATCGACTCCAACAAGTGCAGACTTATACTCAAATATGCGGGAAAACTCTTGCATACGTCCAGCAAAAGTTGAAATATCATTTTTAACATTTTGTGGGTCATCTATAATTGCCATAATAGACTTAAAGGAGCCAATATGAGACTTTGTCTCGTTGAGCTTCATAGGTATAATGTACTTTGCCATAAATGCTGAGGCTAAAATAGATTTGAGCAACATTGTTTTTCCACCTGCATTTACACCTGTTATCATAAGTATGTTTTTAGAAAAATCTACTTGAATAGGTTTTGCATTATGCAGAGCAGGGTGAATAAACTCATGTAACACGATTTTGGAGTCATTTTTGTTTTTTATAAGTTGAAGATTTTTACTTTTTGCAAATAAAACACGCGCTTGATAATTATCAAACTTTGTAAACTCTTTGTCTATAAAGTTTATAAATGGCTGTAGTTCTTCAAGTTTTGCAGAAAACTCTTTTGCATACTTGTAAAAAAGAGCTTCTCTCTCTTGTTGTATGTAACGAATTTGTTCTTTAGATTTTAAGATAGTATCTGGAGAGACATAAAAAAAACCGCTAGTTGAACGCGCGATAACCGCACCTTTTAAGACATGATTAAACCCACCTCTTACAAGGAGACAATCTTCATTATTTACAAAGTGGATTTGCGTATCTACTAAATAACCAGCGAGTTTTGAGTTGCTCATCATACGCTTGAGTGCACCTGACATATTGTTCTTGTGTTCAGCAATTTTAGCACTTAAAGCAAAAAGTGTTTCATCTAAATTCTCTTCAAATGTACCATCATTTCTAAAGTATTTTTCTATTTCTGTAAATTTTTCATCAATGATGAATTTACCCATCCATTCACCAATGATACCTTCAAGTTCACGATTTTTAAAGTATCGAAAATAGCGAACGACTTTTATGACTTCAAATATCTGCTCAAATGTTAAAACGCCATGCTTTTTAAGATGACCTTTTATATGAAAAAAGTCTGCAATTTTAGGAGGTGCATTAAACTCAAGTTTATCCAGAGCCTTGATATAGCGAAAATGAAGGTCTTGATCTCCTTCGATATACAGAGCATTTTCTCGTGAGAAAAAGCTTTTGAACTCATGAATGTGCTGCTCTAAATCGAGTTGCGTTATGAGAGTATCTAGTTTAGCGTCTTTATTCACAAGTGGACGCACTAATCATTTGTGCATAATTAGGAGTATTTTGTTTGCCAATAAAAGTATAGGTACCTATGCTGAGTGTATAGTTGGTTTGATTCACATCTATCCCGTCACATTGTACAGTTTTACCTTGGTTGTATTTTGTAACGATTAAAAGCATTTTAGTTTGTTGTATATCACTATATTTATTAAAAGCTATAGCAGAAACAATTACTGTTAAAACTACAGCACTCACAATAATCTTTTGCGATTTTGTTAGTTCTGTAAAGTAGTGTAGAGCTAGAAAAAATAGAGCTGAGAGAACGAGACCAGCAAAATATGCCATTATGCAGTGCCTCTAATTTGGTAGGTAATATCACCCGCACCAAAGCCAATAATAAGTCCATCACCCAATATTTGCATATCTTTTTTATCTTTAACGACTGTGATTTGATTGTTTGCACGCTTGATAGTGTCTGCCATCGTAAGATTATAGCCTTTAAATTTTTCTTTAAAATCAATATCTCGCGGTGCTTCACCTGCAGACCAAACAGGAAGTATGATGAGCTCTGCTGCACCTTCAAAACATTTGATAAACTCTTCGAGATTATCAATAGTGCGTGAGTATTTATGAGGTTGCCAAATAGCGGTGATTCTATCAAAGCCTTTGAGCATTGCATACTCTTTTACAGATTCAAAAGTAGCTTTTATTTCAGTAGGATGGTGTCCATAATCATCAATGATTACGCTACCTTGTCTTGTTCCAACAATATCGAAACGTTTTTTAATACCTTTGAAAGTTAAAATATTTGTACGAATCTCTTCAATGTCCATAGACTCATGTGCTGCTAAGATTGCCAAAGAAGCATCCACAGCTATATGTTTACCAAAACCCCAAACATTAAATGCTCCTAAATCTTTGAGTTCAAATTTTGTGTGCGGTTCATCATCTATGAGAATAAATTCAATATTTTTAATGTCGCTACTAGGATAAAGCCAATGTGCATCTACTTCACCTTTTAAAGTTGCTAAAAATGGATCTTCTGCATTAAGAACTTTACAAGGAGCAGATTGAATAAAAGTTTTATAAGAGTCATAGAATCTTCCATAATTATAATCGTAATACTCCATATGTTCAGGCTCTGCATTGACGACTATAGAGCAATGAGGATTTGAGTTTATGAAGCTTCCATCACTTTCATCTGCCTCAAAAATCATAATATCTGTAGTCGCATCATATCTGACATTTGAACCAAAAGATTTTGACTCTGCACCTATAATTGCTGAACCATTCATTATGGAGGCAAGTATAGCAGTTGTTGTGCTTTTCCCATGCGCTCCAGCGACTGAGTAAACTTTTTTATCGTGAAGAATTTTAAGAAGAGCTTCTCTACGTGCAAGAACCTCGATGCCTTTTTCTTTAGCGGCTACAATTTCAGGATTACTCGGACTAATAATAGCCGAATGAACAACTAAATCTTGATCACTGATAGCTTCTGCAGAGTGTGGGACAGTAACAGAAATTCCAAGTTTACGGAGTTTTTGTGTGATTATTGTGTCTTTTATATCTGAACCACTTACTTCATGCCCTTTATAGTGCATGTATTGCGCAAGACCTGATATACCTATCCCACCAATTCCAATAAAATGAATTTTCATAATTTACTTCCCATCACTTTTAGCGTTATGTAGCAATTCTTGTGCCTTTTGTGTAAATTCACTTATGTAAAAAGTCCCCGCATTTTGCGTAGCCTCAATATCAGCAATATTCTCAATGAAATCGTCTAAACTTATCTTTTCTGCAGAAGCAATCCAGTGAAGTTTTAAACAAGAAGAAAACTTTTCATCATTACTAAGTCCACTAAGAACTTCAAATAGAGCAGATGCATCATGCATCTCTCCTGCACTATAGTGTTCAATTGCATATTCATAAAGCGCACGTAACGTAGCAAAATCTTGCACTTCGTTCATATCCATAGTTCTATGTGCTTCTAGTGTATCAGTAAGTCTCTCTAATGCTAAATCAAGTATATTGGCATAAAAACCATGAAGTGTCTCTTCATCAAGTGTTTCATGTGCTTCTTGTTCAAGCACATACAAAGAGGCTATATCGCGCTTTGTTTGTGCTTGGAGTATTTTTGTTTTTAACGCATCAATTTTGCTCATTTAAGCAATCCTTTACTCTATTTAAAACTTCTCTTGTTTTTGTCTCATCTTCTACTAACGCAATTCTAATATATCCAATACCAGGATTTTCTCCATGCTCATCGTCTCTTGCTAAGTATTCACCCGGAAGTACTTTGACATTGTAGTCTTTATAGAGTCTTTTTGTAAAATCTAAAGCATTATCAACTTTAAGCCAAATATAGAACGTTCCAGCTGGAATAGTGATACCCAGAATCTCTTTGGCAATTTTAAAATTATTTTTATAAATTTCACGAGACAGAGCAACATGTTCTTCATCATTCCATGCAGCTGCTGCAGCACTTTGAAGAGGAAGAGGGCTGGCACACCCAATGTATGTTCTGTAGTTCATATACTCTTTTAAAATTTCTGCATCACCAGCAATAAATCCAGAACGTAAACCAGGAGCTGAAGAGCGTTTGGAGATAGAATTTATGACTAGAATGTTTTTGAAGTCTGTATTGCCGACATATCTTGAAGCTTCTAAAAGAGATGGAATTGGCTCACTCGTATAGATTTCACTATAGCATTCATCATTTATTAGTACAAAATCATATTTTAGCGCCAAAAGAACCCATTCCCCTAACTCTTGGAGTGTTAAAGTAGAAGTAGTTGGATTATTTGGAAAATTTAGGATTACTAAATCACACTCTTTGAGTTGCTCTTCATTGATGAGAGGTTTGTAATTATTTTGTGCATTAAGATTAAGATGAATTACTTTTGAGCGAGTAGCAATAGCTGCACCTTCATAGATTTGATAAAAAGGATTTGTATATGCCATGACAGGGTTTTCTTTGTCAAAGAGAAAAAATTGTGGGAAGTTAAAAAGTACTTCGCGTGTCCCAAAGGTTGGAATAATTTCTTCATCACGTAACTCTATGTTAAATCTTTTGAAAAAAAATGTACGCATCGCTTCTCTAAGATTTTCTTCTCCAGTAGTTTTTGGGTATTTTCTTAGTAAGTGAGCATTTTTTCCAAGCGACTCTTGTATAAAGGCAGGCGTTTCAAACTGTGGCTCTCCAATCGTTAGGGCGGATGGAGTATAGGCATTGTTTGGTATAATGTTTTTAAGTAAATTATTTAGTTTTTCAAATGGATATAGTTCAAATTTCATAAGTGAGATTATAGCGAAAATCTATTTATATAACATTAGTGAGGCGTGTATGAAAATTTTTTTATCAATTCTATTGTTAGGTATATTATTATTGAGTCTTTCTTTAGAAGTAGATACCTACGCTATGGAACTTCAAGACGAGTCATTTAATAGAGCGATGGTAGCATTTGGATTAGCTAAAGGACTCAATGCAGTTATCTCACTTTTGCAAGGTACAGAACTTTCATTAACTCCTGTAGGAATCGGTATAAATCTGAGTGTCGGAGAGGTTCTAGACCCATTTAACGATATGGTTGAGAGATTTTCATGGGTAATGCTTGTAGCTTCTGTCTCTTTGGGTATTCAAAAAATGCTTTTACTTTTAAGTGCAAAGTTATTTTTACAAATTGCTTTAGCTCTAAGCATAATGGTTTCTCTGACTTTAATGTGGTTTAAAAGAGTTCAAAATGCAAAACTCTTACACTATTCATTAAAATTTTTACTCTTTTTTTTACTGTTACGTGCGAGTGCTATATTTTTCGTTTACTCCTCAGAATTGCTCTATATATCGACACTTCAAGTGCAGTATAATGAATCTACCTCTATTGTACAACATACAAAGTCTGAACTAGAAGAGTTACAAAGTACAAATCAAGTATTACTTAACGCTAACAAAGATGAGAGTAGCTGGGATAGACTCAATGCAAACATAGATCAACTCAAAAATAGTTTTAACATCTCCAAACAACTCACTATTTTACAAGAGAGCACAGAGCGTGCTTCACTCAATATTATTACTCTAATAACACTTTTTATAGTGCAAAATGTACTTATGCCACTTCTTTTTATTTGGATTTTTTGGCTTAGTTTAAAATTAATATTTAAGCTAGAGTTTAATGAAGAGAAACTAAAACTACTGTATAATTAACCAAAATAGAGTAATAAAGGATTTTTATGAAAATTGCATTATCAGTTCTAGTAGCATTTATATTAGTAGGTTGTAGTGATGAGAAAACTACAGCAGCAACACAAGAAACATCAGTCAAGCAAGAAGTACTAAAGCCGGTAAATAAGGCTATAGCTAAAGTAGATGAAGTTGCAAAACAAACAGAGGTAGTGACTAAGGAAGTTGCAGAAGATGTTGCTATAGTAACAAAAGATGCAGCAAAAAAAGTTGTTCAAAAGAGTGAAACAGTAGTTCAAGAGACTAAAAAAGCTGTTGTGGCAGTAGTCCAAACAAAACCAACAGTAGATGGAAAAACAGTATATAAAACGTGTGTAACCTGTCATGGAGCAAATGCGCAAAACAAAGCTCTTGGTAAATCACAAATCATAAAAGGTTGGGATAAAACAAAAATTATTTCTGCACTCAATGGATACATAGATGGAAGCTATGGCAGCACAATGAAAGGTGTTATGAAACCTCAAGCGAGTAAATTAAGTCCAGAAGAGATTAAAGCTGTTGCAGAATATATTTCTACTCTCTAAGAGGACATACATATAAATGATACAAAGAGATAGTATGAGAATAGTTGTAAATGGTGAAGTAAAAGAGTTCCATGAAGGGGCAACACTTTTAGATATTTTAAAAGAGTTGTCATTAGAGGGTAAAGTAATGGCGGCAGCAGTAAATATGAATATTGTTAAGCAGAATCAGTGGGAAGATTATGTCCTCAAATGTGACGATAAATTAGAACTGCTCGATTTCGTTGGTGGTGGATGATTCAAGCGTAACAACACCTATAGCATACTCTCCATCGTGAGTGATGGAGATAGAACTACTTTGAATATTGTACTTAAGAACTAATTCTTTGGCTATAGAGATTTTAGGAGCACCACTTAAAGTTTTAGATATTTGAATATCATGAAAAGAACACTCTTTTCCTATCCCCGTACCAATAGCTTTTGAGAAAGCCTCTTTTATAGCCCAAAAACCAGCAGCCGTTTTATAATTTTTTACAAGTGATATTTCAGTTTCGCAGAGAAACTTTTGAAGAGCCTTCTCCCCGAAACGCTCTATTAAGCGTTCCATACGAGAAGTTTTTATGAGGTCAACACCTATCATGGGTTATTGGATGACGAATTCAGTAAAATAAATACCTTTGATTTGACCATCAGAAATCATTGCATTGAGCGTATCCATAATCTGGTCAGATACTTTTTGTTTCCCTTTTTTAGAAGAGATCTCTTCAAGAGTTTTTGAGGTAAGAATTCTAATGATTCTATCTCTTAAAACAGGAGATTTTGCGTCAAGTTCTAGGCTAAGTTCAGGACCTTCAAGCTCTAAAGACATAGTCACTTTTAAGTATCTTCTTCCTGAATCACTTTTTAAATTGACGGTAAAAGTATCTAATGGGTACAAGATACCAATATCTTTTAATTGTCTTGAGTCATCCACTACATCACTTGAAGTAGTTCTAGTTTTTTTACTAACTGTTTTTTCTTTTACTTGTGGAGCACTATTTTGAGCTTGTTCATCTGAACCCATTAAAAATATAGCAGCCACAGCACCTAAAACAATAATAAGAACTAAAACAACAATGATTATAATCATTAACATTTTACTAGATTTTTTTTCTGCGGACGATGATCCCTCAGTAGTCTCTTCTTCAGCCATGTTTCTTCCTTGAAATTAGTAGTTTTGTTAGTATAGCAAAATTTACAAAAAAGAGTAAGTTTTACTTTTCGTGTGCCAACTCTTGTAATGGTAAGAACTCATACGTATCAGCATTATAGTATTCTATATAACCAGTTTCTATGTCATAGTACCAACCATGAATATTTAAAGAACCATTTGAAAAACGTTTTTTGACATTCGGATAGGTCAAAATATTTTCAATCTGTTTAATAACAGAAAGTTTTTCTGTAAGTCGTAATAACTCATTTCTAGGAGCATGTACACCTAAACTTAAAATTGCTGATGTTTTTGCACTCTCACCAAGTTCAAGCCATTTTTTTGTATGAATAAGTGAATCATCATCTAAAGTATCATAAAGATACCCACATGCTCCACAATGTGTATGCCCACAGATAATTATCTCTTGAACATTTAAAACACTTACAGCATACTCTATACCTGATGCAGTAGCATGATAATCTTCATCTGGCTTATAAGGTGGAACAAAGTTACCAACATTGCGTATAACAAAAAGGTCACCTGGGTTTGATTGTACTATAAGGTCAGGAATAACTCTTGAATCGGAACATCCAATAAAAAGTGCTTTAGGCGTTTGTCCACTTGTGACAAGTTTTAATAAAGATTCTTTATTTTTTTTAAAATAAGTTCTAAAAAGTTTATTGCCTTCTGCAAATTTTTGGATGCTCATGGTTACTTCTCCAAGTTTTTAATAATTAGTGACACTCTTTAATATCTAAAACTTGAATAATATCTTCAAATATTGTTCCTGCTTCACGGCAATTTTCATCATGATACTCTATAACCAATACTTCTTTTCCATTAGAAACTGTTGTTGTATACGTTTCAGGCTTCACGTCATACTTATGTACCATGGAATCAATACAAGAGCAGATACTGTCTTTCTCCTCTGTGGTTTCATACGCAAGAGCTAGTCTTGAGAATCTCTCTTCACTTCTAAATTCAGCATCAATCATGTTATACCTTCGCAGTTAGTTGTTTTGAAAATTATACAGCATCTTAGGTAAATTAGTACCATTCTAAAAGTTTCGTGACTTCATCTACTATAAATGTTTTTATAGTGGTTTTTTCAAGCGGTTTTTTTGACACAAGTGCTTTAGTGATATTTTGCATTTTTGCTTCTTTGAGTCTAGTATCTAAAGCATAAACTTCTCGAACATCCCCTACAAGCGAGACTTCACCAATAAATACAGTCTCTTTAGAAATAGCACGATCTCTAAAACTACTTATAATCGCAGCTAAAATAGCCAAATCAGCAGCAGTTTCTGTAATCTTTATGCCACCTGTTATATTTATAAAAACATCATATCCAGAGAGAGGAATTTCTAATTTTCTCTCAAGAAGTGCTAAGAGCATATTGAGTCTATTCGTATCAAATCCTGTAGCTTGACGTTTAGAATTACTTGTATGAGATTCTGAAACCAAAGCTTGTACTTCAAGAATGATTGGGCGGGAACCCTCCATAATAACAGTGAGTGCAGAACCACTCTGTTGTGAGTTACGATTAAAAAAACGTGATGCAATATCTGTAGCAGAGATAAGTCCTTCTGCACGCATTTCAAATACACCAATTTCACTTGTTGGTCCAAAACGATTTTTAAATCCTCTTAAAATCCTAAGCTCTTGTGAGCTATCTCCCTCAAAATATAAGACAGTATCAACCATGTGTTCTAATACCCTTGGACCAGCAATAGAACCTTCTTTTGTAATGTGTCCAATAATAAATATAGCAATCTCTTTTTCTTTAGCAATTCGCATAAGCTCAAATGTGATTTGTCGTACTTGCGTTACAGAACCAGGGGCAGAGGAGATGTTTTCAGAGTAGATTGTTTGAATAGAATCAATGATTAAAAAATCATATCTTCTGTGTTCAAGTTCAACTAAAACTTGTTCTAATCGTATTTCACTTAAGAGATAGAGTGCGCTATGATTTGAGTTGAGTCTATTTGCACGTAACTTTATTTGACTCGTAGATTCTTCACCTGTTACATAAAGAACATCTTTACCAGAAGAGGCGATATTTGATCCGACTTTTAGAAGGAGGGTGGATTTTCCAACACCTGGACTCCCACCAATGAGTGTAAGTGAGCCAGGAACGATTCCACCGCCAAGGACATTGTCTAGTTCTTTATCAAGAGAAGAGTATCTATATATTTCTTCTTCAACTATATCGTTGATACTTATAGCTTTCGCAGATTGAGAAGATGTAGATTTTGTCTGTTTAATAATTTGTTGTTGTTGGTCATTGAGCTCTATAAAGCTATCCCATCCACCACAGTTTGTACATTTTCCCATCCACCTTGGTGTAGTAAATCCGCAGTGTTGACACTCAAAAAGAACTTTTGTTTTTGCCATAATCTTTACCTTGTAAGTATATTAGGAAGATGATAGAATAAAAAATAAAGAGTTTTAAAAAAAATGACAAAATGACATATTATTCTGTTTCAACAAATAAAGCATCTAAAAGGCCATCAACAAATTCATACTTGTCAAATGGTGTTAGATTTTCTGGTTGTTCCCCTGTACCAACGTAGAGAATAGGAAGTTCAAGAGCATATGCAATGCTAAAAATACTTCCACCTTTTGCTGTACCATCAAGTTTGGTAATGATGATGCCATCAATGCCTATCATCTCATTAAAAGCTTTGGCTTGCGCAATCGCAGAGTTTCCTTGTGTTCCATCAAGAATTAAAAGTGTTCTATGTGGTGCGCCACTATGAGCTTTATCACAGATTCTGTGTATTTTTTTAAGTTCATTTGCAAGATTTGTTTGTGTATGTAGACGTCCAGCTGTATCTATAATGACATGATCATACCCTTTAGATTTTGCAGAATCGATTGTATCGTAGGCAACTGCTGAACTATCGTGTCCTTGCTTAGAAGAGACAATCGGAATGTCTAGTTTTTTTGCCCAAAGTGTGAGCTGTTCAATTGCTGCAGCACGAAAAGTGTCTCCAGCGCCTAGCATTACTTTTTTACCTTCATTTTTATATCTTTGCGCTAATTTTGAGATAGTAGTTGTTTTACCTGCACCATTTACACCTACAATAAGTTCAACAAAAGGCGCCACAAATGCTGGCTCTTTATATGTAGTGTGTGCAAGTGTTGCTAAAAGTTTAGAACGTAAAATTTCGCGTGTAATTTTCTCTTGATATGTTTGATCAAGTATAAGTTCAACTAAAGCATATTCAACATCAGCTTCAAGTAAAATCTCTTCAAGTTCATCTTTTGTAAAGCTAATTTTCTTTTTTGGTGCAACAGTTTTAATCGCTTCGACTGTCTTGTTAAGCGATTTTTTTATAAAACCAAACATCTATTTTCCCAATGCTCTTTTTATATCACTCTCTATAAACTCTTCTTCAGTAGCACCTTGATAAAAGTTTACAAATTTTCCATCTTTATAGAGTGCCATAAGAGGAATACCAAAATTTCTTCCAACATTTAGTTTGGATGCGAGTGCATCTATAAGACGACGATTATCATTCGAATTTACAAGTGCATATTGCGCATTATATTTATCTCGAAAGGCTTGAAGTTTTGTATCAGAGATACCTTCTTCAACTGTTACTCCCAAAATAAGTAAATCATCTTTATACTTTTTTTGAAGTGAAGCAAGATGAGACGCTTCAGCTTGACAAGGTGGACACCAAGTAGCAAAGATATCCAATAGGATGACTTTTCCTTTTGCTCCCTCAACGCTAAATCCTGAGAGTTCTTTTTTAACTACGTATTGTTGTTTATTTAGTTCTGTTAGGACATATTCATTCGCTGCAACCATCGTGTTTACATCTTGTTCTTCACTATTGTCATTGGATGAACAAGCTTGAAAAAATAAGATGGAGAGGAAGAGAATTGAAGAAAGTAGCATTTTTATCATTGTATTTAATACCTTTATATTTGATTTTTGTGTAAAATGTTCAAAATTATAGCCATAAAGATTTAATATGACTCTTACAAAAACTCTCTTTCGCCAAAACTGCTTAAAAAAGTTAAAAGAATTACCAGCACATGCCAAGTTCTATAATACGGCACTTTTGAATCAACAAGTATATAAAATACTTAAGAATAAAAAAAGAGTAAAAATTTTATTTTACTATCCATTGCTATTTGAAGCTGATATAGTAAAAGTTTTGAAAAAAAAGAGACAAAATTGTGATATATATATTCCGTTTATGGAAGGCGAAAGTTTTAAGATGGTACCATTTAGGTTACCGCTTAAGAAAAAAAAGTTTGGTATTTTTGAAGCGGGAAATACAAATAGAATAATAAATAAAATTGATATAGCCATAGTACCTGCTGTTGGTGTTGATGGTAATTTACAAAGGGTCGGTTTTGGAAAAGGGATGTATGATCGTTTCTTTGAAAAATTAAAAAAGAGGCCATATACGATATTTATACAACCAAAACTTTGTTATACGAAAGAGTTAGTTTGTGATTCGCATGACGTTACGTGCAATTTACTTATAACACCTAAAAAGATGGTTGAGAACAGAGCTAGAATCAAAAAACAGGGAAAAATAAGATGTTAAATGAGATACTACTAGGTGGCGGTACAGCCATCGTGAGTGGTGTTGTCGGATTTTTCATCTCTAAAAAATTAACGAGTGCAAATTTTGATGTGTACACGCAACAAGCAAAAGCAAAAGCTGCTGCGATTGAAAATGAAGCGCAAACACTTTTAGAACGTGCGCATATGAAATCTCGTGAAATTATTCATGAGGCAGAAAAAGAATTTGATAACGCAAAAGTGCGTGCAAAAGCTGATTTGCATCAACGAGAAGATGACCTTATTAGAAAAGAAAATGAATTTTCTAGGTTTAGACATAATGAAGAGAAAAAACTTCAATCTGAGCAGAGTGCATTAAAAGCTAGTAAATTAAATTTAGAGAGAAATGAAAAATCTTTGGCTTCACTAAAGATACGATATGAAAAGAAAATAGATGAAGCACTTCATGCAATAGAGCATAGTGCTGGAATGACACAAGAAGAAGCAAGACAGGTTCTTTTAGAGAAAATAGAAGAAAAATCACGTGGAGAAATTGCCCATATTGTACGTCGTGCAGAAAATGAAGCAAGAGAACAGAGTGAGAGAAAAGCTAATTTTATCTTAGCACAGGCAACAAGCCGTTTCGCTGGAGAATTTGCATCTGAAAGACTTACTAATTTAGTACACCTTGATAATGATGAGTTAAAAGGACGTATTATTGGAAAAGAGGGGAGGAATATCAAAGCTCTTGAAACACTTTTAGGTGTAGATATTGTTATTGATGATACTCCAAATGTAATTCTTGTAAGTAGTTTTAATCTCTATAGACGGGCTATTGCAACTAAAACGCTACAGCTTCTTATAGAAGATGGAAGAATTCAGCCTGCCCGTATTGAAGAGATATTTAAAAAAGTTTCAGATGAGTTTGAGTCTAAAATACTCTCTGAAGGTGAAGAGATAATTGCAGATATGCAACTTGGTGTAATGCATCCAGAGTTGGTGAAATTAATTGGTCGATTACGTTATCGTGCTAGTTATGGACAAAATGCACTTGCACATACATTAGAAGTTGCTCATTTAGCGGGGATTATGGCATCTGAAATGGGAGGAGACCCTATCTTAGCAAAAAGAGCAGGTCTTTTACACGATATTGGTAAGTCATTAACACATGAACACGATGGAAATCATGTTGATTTAGGTGTGCAAATTTGTACGCGTTATAATGAAAATGAAGTTGTGATTAACGCTATCTACGCACATCATGGGCAACAAGAAATCAACTCTATTGAATGTGGGGCAGTTTGTGCTGCAGATGCACTCTCTGCTGCAAGACCTGGAGCAAGAAGAGAAGTTTTAGAGAGCTTTTTAAAACGAGTAACAGAGATAGAAGATATTGCTTCTGCTCATACTGGTGTGAAACAAGCGTATGCAATAAATGCAGGACGCGAAGTAAGAGTTATTGTAAATGCCACACTTGTTAACGATGATGAGTCTATTTTAATTGCAAGAGAGATCGCTACAGAAATTGAGCAAAGAGTTCAGTATCCTGGTGAAATTAAAGTGAATGTAATTCGTGAGAGTAGAGCCATAGAATTCGCTAAGTAGCTTTTTGCTACTTACGCTTTATAGTAACAACTACTGCACCTCTTAAATCATTCATTTTGTAATTTATTGCTTTGTCAAGTGGATATCTTTGGGTAATCGCATGCTTAAGGTCGCTATTAGTAAGTGTTCCATGACATTTTAAACAGACCTCTTTATTAATCAAAAGTGGTTTATAATATTTGTAACTTTCATCATCTATTTTTTTTACAATCTGTTTGGGAAGTGCAACATTATTTTTTTGTAACTCTTTAAGAGACTGTAAAACTGCCTCTTCATCCCCACTTGGCTTATTTACAGGACTTCTATAATTTGTACTAATGCGTTTTACACTCACCCCTTTTGGAAGTTCTTTATTGACATCTTCTGTGAGGCTATACGCTTCGTTAGAACAAAATGAAAGTGCTTTCATCACTCCACCTGCTTTCATATTTTTTTGTAAATTTGTGCCAAGTGTTTTGAGTAAAAGTTCTGAGCTTTCTTTACCAATCTTGTTTATCTCTTGAAGCTCTTGTTCTTGCTTGTTTTGTGGTGTAGCTACAAGAAGTGAATTAGCAAAACTAAATAAGATAATTGATTGAAATAGTTTCATGATTTTCTCCATATATTAAGTGGTTTTATGTATGAATTGTAGCAAACTTATAATAATTTAATGCAACTTTGATTATAATTTCGTAATTTATTAATGCGAGGGAGCTATTCTATGCCAGAATTGTTTACGTTTTTTGGTCTTGTAACACACGATAAGACTTTTATCTACATAACACACATGTTACTATCAGCAGGTATTGCGATACTTCTAGTGAAAGTTGCAATGTCAAACCTTCAGATTATTCCAAGAGGTACTCAGAACTTAATGGAAGTATATATTGGCGGTGTTTTAAAAATGGGGACGGATGTCATGGGTCAGGAAGCTGCTCGACGTTACCTTCCTCTAGTAGCAACCATTGGTCTTTTTGTGGGAGTTGCAAACTTAATAGGTGTTATCCCTGGTTTTGAAGCACCAACTGCATTTCTTGAAATGCCTTTGACTTTGGCACTTACCGTATTTGTATATTATAACTTTGAAGGTATTCGTCGTCAAGGTGTTATTAAATACTTTAAACACTTTTTAGGACCTGTATGGTGGTTATACTGGTTAATGTTCCCAATTGAGATAGTTTCTCACTTTTCTCGTTTGGTGTCTCTTTCATTTCGTCTTTTTGGAAATGTAAAAGGTGATGATATGTTTTTAATGGTAATTCTTATGTTAGCACCATGGTTGCTACCAATCATTCCATTTACACTCTTAACTTTTATGGCATTCCTGCAAGCATTTATCTTTATGATGCTTACATATGTTTACCTTGGTGGTGCTGTAGCTGTCGAAGAGCACTAGGCTCATATTGATGCAAAAAGACTTATATGATAGAATCATAAGCTTTTTGCTTGGAGCATCATGGGGAATTGTTCTTCTTGGTGCTTTTCTTACTTTTAAATTTTCCATCATTTTTGGTATTTCACTTGCAATTTTTTTAACAGTTCTTTTTATTATTGTTTCTCTTTTTTTAGTTCTCCTTTTGGATGCTTTTTCTGTAAATAAAAAAAGACTTGAAGAGGCAAAAAAACAGACTGAATTACTTGAAAAAATATACTCCAAACATACAAAATCTTAAAATATAGATACTTTTATATTCCATTTTATGAAATATAAAAGTATAAATAAGCTAGAATAGATAAACAATTATTTATTATCTAAGGAAACCTATGTTTGAAGTAGTTATTGGTCTTGAAGTTCACGTACAATTAAATACAAAAACTAAACTTTTTTGCTCTTGTCCAACAAGTTTTAATCATACACAAAATACAAATACATGTCCTACATGTCTTGCACTCCCTGGTGCTTTACCCGTACTTAACAAAGAGGTCTTACATAAGTCTATAATGCTCGGAGTAGCAATAGATGCAACTATAAATAAAACATCTTTTTTTGATAGAAAATCTTATTTCTATCCAGACAGTCCATCTGCGTACCAAATCACGCAACTCTATACTCCTGTTGTAGAACATGGAAAATTGCAGATTGACTTTGAAGATGGAAGTCATAAAGAGATACGAATCAACCGTGCGCATATTGAGGCAGATGCTGGAAAAAATATTCACGATGGAGACATCTCTAAAGTAGATTTAAATCGTGCGGGAACACCACTTCTTGAAATAGTTTCAGAGCCAGATATGAGAAGTGCTGAAGAAGCAATTTTGTATCTTAAAAAACTTCACTCTATTATTCGCTATTTAGATATTGGCGATGCAAATATGCAAGAAGGATCATTTCGTGTAGATGTAAATGTATCTATTCGACCTAAGGGAGATAAAAAACTCTATACACGTGTTGAGATAAAAAACATTAACTCATTTAAGTTTATAGAAAAAGCAATTGAGGTAGAAGTGGCTCGTCAGAGTGAAGCTTGGGAAGATGGTGTTTACGAAGATGAGATTTGTCAAGAGACACGTCTTTTTGATCAGATAAAACAAGAAACACGTTCAATGCGTGGAAAAGAAGAAGCAGCTGATTACCGTTATTTTCCTGAACCAGATCTACTCAAAGCGGTTATAACAGATGAGATGCTAGAAAAATATTCTGTAATCCCTGAACTTCCAGATGCAAAACGCGATAGATTTGTAAAAGAGTTTGGTCTCAATGAATATAATGCGAGCGTCATCACTTCTTTAGTTGAAATGGCACACTTTTTTGAAGAGATGATGGCAGAAGGGATTAGTGGAAAGAATGCTACTACATGGCTTACTGTTGAACTGCTAGGACGTCTTAAAGGAGAGCTAAATATTACAAATTCTCCTGTAAATGCAAAAACTCTTGGAACTTTAGTTAAACGTATTGAAGATCAGACTGTGAGTGGAAAAGCTGCTAAAGAAGTACTTGATTATTTAATGGAACATGATGTTGAAGTTGACACTGCAATAGATACACTAGGGCTTAAACAAGTTACAGATACTGGAGCTATTGAAGCTATCTGTGATGCTATAATAAGTGCAAATCCTGATAAAGTAGAGCAGTATAAGGCAGGTAAAGATAAACTCTTTGGCTTCTTTGTTGGTCAAGTTATGAAAGAGAGTAAAGGAAGTGCAAGTCCTCAAGCGGTCAATGAATTATTAAAAGCAAAACTTGGATAGAAATTTATGATAAAACAACTGATAGTTAACTTCGCATACTTCTTAAGTACATCTAAGTCCTATCAGTCGAAAAAACTTTTTTTTCAAAATCTTCTTGAAAATGACAAATATACATACAAAAAATATGTAGATATTACAATGATAGCACTTATATTTATAAGTGTAGCTGTGTTAATCAGAGAAGTAAAATCTCCTGTGAATGACTATCTTCTCTTTTTTAGCAGTTATGTCATCTCTATTATTTTCTTTATAGAGTATCTTTTGCGATTTTGGATTAGTAGTAGTATAAGTGAAATGATTGTTGCTCAAGCAGAACATGATAGTTTTCTTTTAAAAGATATAGATTTATTTCGGGCTTTTAGAAAAATTTTAAGAGTAAAGCTTGCATATATTTTGTCTGTCCGTGCTATTATTGACTTACTTGCAGTATTGCCATTCTTTCACGAGCTTCGACTTCTACGTATATTTATACTTTTTCGTGTTTTTAAACTCTTTCGTTATGCCAAAAGTTTTCAAACCCTTGCTTCTGTACTTGCAACGAAAAAATTTGAGTTTTTAACTTTGGCTATGTTTGCATCTATTGTGATTTTTGTCTCTTCTGTACTTATCTATGTTATGGAAGCGAACAATCCAGCTTCTCCAGTAAATACACTTTTTGAAGCAATCTATTGGTCTATTGTTACAATCTCTACGGTTGGTTATGGAGATATTACACCTGTAACTGGAGAAGGTAGAGTTGTTGCTATGATAGTTATTACAGCAGGTATAGCTGTCCTCGCTTTTACAACTTCATTAGTAGTTTCTGCATTTACTGAGAAACTTGATGAGATTAAAGAGGTTAAAACTATAGATGATGTTTCAAAGTTAAAAAGTTATTATCTAATCTGTGGTTATGAGAGTGTAGCGAAAGAGGTTGCAAGAAAATTACTTTTACACTCACGAAAGATTATTGTTCTGGATGAAGATCTTACTCGTATAAATCAGGCTAAACGTGATGGACTTATTGCGTTTAATTATAATCCAGGAAGTGTGGATAATTATGCAAAACTAAGTATAAATCTCAAAGAAGAAGTCAAGGCAGTGCTATGTTTGAGAGAAGATGATGTCGAGAATGTTTATACTGCTTTAACTGTACGTTCTATCGATCAAGATGTGTTTATACTCTCTCTTTTAATGAATGATGCCAATAGAAAGAAGCTCAAGTTTGCAGGCATCAACAATATAGTCTATCCTCAAGAACTAGTAGGGCTCATTACAAAAGAATTAGTAGGACAGCCAGCAGCATTTGAAGTTATCCATGAGCTCAGAAGTGAGTATGCAAATGTTAAAATAGATGAAATTGCTGTTACAAGCAGAATTGTTGATAGTTTCTCAACAGTAGGAGAACTAGGTAATAAAAACTTTAGAGTAATAGTCCTAGGTATCTATAAAAGCTCAAGTGACAGGTTCTATTTTAATCCTATAGATAGTACGCTAATAGAAAGTGGAGACTATATTTTAGCTATTGGGTATAAAGTTTTTGTAAACGAGTTCGAAAAACATCTTCTTACGCGAGTTGATAATGGTTAATCAAACAGCATTTATATTTGGGTTTAATAAATATGCATTAGAGATAGTTGCTAATGCATCGCAAAAATATAAGAACATTCAGATATTTTCACAAAATGAAGCAAACTTAAAGAATGAAAAATATAACGTCAAGCACTTTGATTTAAGTGATGAATGGTCAGACCTTGAACAGGATATAGATATAGAAAACTCCGTCGTATTTTGTGTTTTAGAAGATAGTGCAGAAAATATATTTTTAACAATCTCTCTTCGTGATTATTTTGAAAATTTAACAATTATAGCGATTGCTTCTAATAAAGAGAGTGCAAATAAACTCAAAATGGCAGGAGCAACAAAGGTGATTCCCTTAGTGGAAACAACTGCAGATATTATTACAAATATACTTGAAAAGCCTATATCTAACAGAGTGCTTCACAGTATTTTGTATGAAGAGAGCAATCTAAAAATCGAACAAGTCAAAATTAAAAATGCTGCTTATTTTGAAGGGGAAAAACTTTTTGATATAGATTGGAGTCGATATAAAGGAGTTATTATTCTCTCTTTAATGCATGAGGACTTAACTCATGAGTTTATCTACTCTTCAAGAGTAAAACATCATATCGTGAAAAATGGAGATGTCTTAGTTGTAATAGGATACCATAAAGATATAGAAGAGTTTAAAAAAGAGATAGGAAGTGAATAGTATGTCAATTGGAGTTATTGGTGCTGGTAAGTGGGGTAGTGCTTTAGCATTTGCACTCAGTGAAAAAAGTGAAGTCTTGATAACATCCAGAAGACCAAGAGATATACCAAACTTTGTCTCTTTAGATGAAGTATTACGATGCAAATATTTAATAATAACTGTTCCTGCTCAGCAGATAGCATCTTGGTTAGAAAAAAACTTTGTATTTAATGGACAAAAAATACTTGTTGCCTCTAAAGGTATAGAAGCTACAAGTGGAAAGTTTTTGAATGAGATTTATGCTAAGTATGTTCCAAACTCACATATAGCTTTTTTATCAGGCCCTTCTTTTGCCATAGAAGTTATGAAATCTCTTCCTACAGCACTTGTTATAAATTCTCAAAATGAGGCACTTTCAGATGAACTAGGGGAGCTTTTTCCTTCTTTCATAAAAACATACAGTTCTACAGATGTAATAGGAGCAGAGGTAGCTGGAGCATATAAAAATGTTATAGCAATTGCAGCAGGTATCTGTGAAGGCTTGGGACTTGGTAAAAATGCGGCCGCATCTTTAATCTCACGTGGTTTAGTTGAGATGCAACGTTTTGGTATCTCGTATGGAGCGAAGGAAGAGACTTTTATAGGTCTTGGTGGAGCAGGAGATTTATTTCTTACAGCATCCTCTTCTATGAGTAGAAACTTTCGTGTAGGTCTTGGAATAGCAGCAGGAAAATCAAAGTCAGAAATTTTAGAAGAGTTAGGTGAAGTGGCTGAGGGGATAGGGACATCTTATGCAATTCATGAAATTTCAAAACACAATAAGCTCTATCTTCCTATAGCCAAAGAAGTCTATGAAATGTTAGAAGGAAAATCTCCTCAAAAAAGTTTAGTAGATTTACTTGCAAAGTAAGGCTGATTTAATGAATAAAGATAAAGAGCAAATAAAAAAAATACTACTTGCGCTCTTTATAGGTTTTGTTACGTGCGTATTTTCTTTTGCTATATTTAATTTCACGCAAGCTTCTTTATTGGGGCTTATAGCCTTTTTTGTAACGTTGTGGACAAATGAAGGACTTCCTTTAGCAGTTGTCTCTCTTCTTCCAATAGTACTCTTCCCTGCTTTTGGCATACTCGATACAACGACTACAACAGTTAATTACTCTAATCCTATTATATTTCTATTTTTAGGTGGTTTTTTACTTGCCATTGCAGTAGAAAAAACAAAACTTCATATTTGGATTGCAGACAAAATTTTGAGTTTTTTTCCAAATACACCAAAGGCTATGATATTTTCTTTGGCATTAACTTCAGCTCTTTTGAGTTCTGTACTTTCAAATACTACTACAGCACTTTTACTCATTTCTATTGTGCTCTTTATTACAGAGGATCTAAAATTAAAGTTACGTTTTGCACTTGCCGTAGCATATGGCGCAAGTATTGGTGGAATCCTCACACCTATTGGAACTCCACCAAATTTAATTTTATTAGGTGTAATGCAAGAACATGGTATGACAGAAATACCTTTTATACAGTGGATGTGGATGGTTGCTCCACTCTCTTTTTTGATGTTAATTCTAACGAGTATATTACTTGGACTTGGTGTGAAGCATGTTAAAATAGATACAAAAGAGGAAGCACGCCCTTTAAATTTAGAGCAAAAAAAAGTACTTTTTTTGATGGCGTCACTTATGCTATTACTCTTAGTAAATGCACCTATTAAACCCTATTGGGGTGGCTTAGGTTTAAGTGAACCAGGAATTCTTTTAAGCACTGGTTTAATGCTATTTTTACCTCCATTTAATATACTAAACTGGATGGAAGACAAAAACCATATTCCCTATAGAATTATGTTTCTCTTTGGTGCTGGGTTTTCTATTGCAAAAGCTTTCAGTGTGACAGGTTTAGCGGATGAAGTAGCATCTTATCTTATTGTTATGACACAGTTAAGTCCATTACTTTTGCTCTTTGGAGTCGCAGCACTAATTACATTTACTACCGAGATAACATCTAACACAGCACTTATCTCTATAATGTTACCTGTAATCTACTCTGTTGCCGAGCAAACGGGTATTAATATCACACTTTTTATGATGGTGGCAACTTTATGTGCAAGCTATGCTTTTATGCTTCCTATTGCGACACCTCCTAATGCCATAGCGATGAGTAGCGGAGTTGTTGATGTAAGGAGTATGATGAAATATGGACTTGTTCTAAACTTAGCAGGCATATTTTTAATTGTGTTTATAGCGCAATATTTTTGGAAAGGAGTATTAGAATGATTGTACATATAGTGATGTTTAAATTTAAAGATGAAAACAAAGAAATAAATATAAAAAATGTTAAGAAGAGGCTCGAGGAGTTACAAGATAAAATAGATGTTTTAAAATCTATTGAAGTTGGTATTGACATTAGTAAATCGGAGCGATCTTTTGATCTTTCGCTCTATTCAACATTTCAGAGCAGAGAAGACTTGCAAACCTATGCCGTACATGAGGAACATCTTAAAGTTGTAGAACTTATTAAAAGTGTGACCCATGAATCTAAAGTAGTTGACTATATCTCATAACTGTGATATTAGTATTGAAAATTGTTATAGTTTAATAAACATTTAAAAGATAAAATAGTAAAATTATTTAAGTTGAAAAAAAGGGGTTAAGTATGATAAAAAAAACATTAATAGGTCTATTCGTTTGTGTAGGACTCTCTTCAAGTTTAGTAGCAGGGGATATAAAAGCTGAAATGAATCAGCTCGCTGGAACAGTAACATCTTTAGAAATGGGTTTTTTTACAAACGATAAAAAAGCTACACTTGAAGCTGTTGCTTTACTTAAAAAGCATATTAAAGACTATTTAGGTGATGAAGCAAGTGTTAAAAAAACTTTACCAGAACACTTACAGTATAAGTCAAGTATAGCGCTCAATAGCGCAGAGATGATAGAAAAATATGCAGATGAGATTGAAGCTACATTAAATGCTAAAAATATGAAAATGATTAATCGTCAAATGTCATCTCAAAAAGCGTTTTTAGAGATAGAAAATCAGTGCTTTAGATGTCATAATCTCGTAAGAGACTGGAAATAATTCTTTATATTTACAACAACCTCAAAGTTGACGGTTTAATAAAATAAAAAATAGACTTAAACCGTCAAGTTATATTCCAATCCACCAATAAAATTACAGTATTACTTGCTATTATTCTTACAAATAACTATTTAAAGGATATATTATGAGTGAACCTAGATTAGAAGATATTGGTGATTATAACACTTTAAAAGGCGAGAAAAAAAGAGTTGTTTGGGCGGTAATTTTAGCTGGACTCGTTATAGGTGTGATATATAACATTGCATATCATGCATATGGAACTGTGGATGATAAAATTGAGACAAAAGATGTAATAAAAGAGATACCAGTAAAATAAAAAGGTAAGTGGATGCTAACAACAATTATAGGTATATATACGCTTTATGTAATCATTTCAATTTATGTAAGTGTTATGCAAATAGGCTATATAAATCAAGTTAAAAGAGAAGCTCCAGTCCTTTTGGGTGCTGCAGAGTTTATAAAAGCTGGCAATTATGCAGTTGAAAAAGAGAAAATGAGTATACTCTCTTCTTTTGTTGATTACCTCTTTTTTATAGCTTGGATGGATTTCGGTATAAAACTATTGCAAGAGAATATATTTTTAGAGAGTGCAGCTTTGTTGAATATTGCTCTAGTAATGAGTTTTATCATTATAAATTCATTTGTATCTCTTCCTTTTTCTTATTACGAAAAATTCATTTTAGATACTAAATATGGTTTTAATAAATCTACTCTATCACAATGGATAAAAGATACTTTAATCTCTTCAATTATGACACTTGTTTTAGGCTCCTTAGTGGTTTATGGAATCTATGCAATTATCGCAAGTTTTACATTATGGTGGCTATGGAGTTTTCTTTTTATATTTGCTGTCGTAGTTCTTATAAATATGCTTTATCCTGCATTTCGTGCAATGTTTTTTGATAAACTAACTCCTCTTGAAGATAAAGAGTTAGACGGTAGTATTCAAGAGCTTATGGACAAAACAGGATTTGTAAGTAGTGGTGTATATGTAAGTGATGCAAGTAAGCGTGATGCTCGACTTAATGCTTATTTTGGTGGATTTGGAAAAGCGAAACGTGTTGTACTTTTTGATACACTTATTGAAAAACTCTCTACAAAAGAACTGTTGGCTGTTTTAGGTCACGAATTAGGGCATTTTGCACATGGTGATATTTATAAAAATATTGTGATGGTTGGAGCTATGCTGTTTGCAATGTTTGCTTTTTTTGGAAATCTTCCAGAGTCTCTCTACCTTGAAATGGGCTTACATAAAGAACCTTATGTAGTGATGATTATTCTTATGCTTTTTATGCCAGTATTAGGCTTTATAATGATGCCGATAATGGGTATAGTAAGCCGTAAAAACGAATATGCAGCAGATAGAATGGGCAGTGAATTAGGTGGAGCTGCAGGTGGCATTGAACTTGCAAATGCACTTAAAAAACTTGTAAAAGAGAACAAAAGTTTTCCACTCTCTCATCCAATATACATATTTTTTCATTATACGCACCCTCCTGTATTAGAACGACTCAAAGAGTTGGGTGTAGATATAAAGCAAATATAATTAAACAAATTTAATTATACTTATGCTAGACTTCTGAGATAAAAAAACACTTAGGAGTTTGCATGAAAAAATTTAGTTTTGTTGGTAGTGGTACAGAATATTTTAAAATTTGGATAGTAAATGTTCTGCTTACAATTATTACGTTAGGTATTTATTACCCTTGGGCGAAGGTTCGTAATAGACGTTATCTCTATGCCAACTCTACTTTAGAGGGTAGAAACTTTGAGTATCATGCAACTGGGAAACAGCTTTTTTTATCTTATCTTGCAGCGATGATTTTATTTATAGCCTATGTCTTTATTCAAAAAGCATCTCCAGTTGGGAGTGTTGTACTTTTAATCACCCTTTTCTTAGCCTTACCATGGATTATTTTAAAGAGTATGAGTTTTACTATGAAAATGTCAAGTTTTTCAAATGTAAGATTTGATTTTGTTGGAACATCTAAATATGCATATTTGAATTTTTTTGTTTATCCTCTTGCTTTATATCTTGGTGTTATCATTTTATTAGTTGCTATGCAATTTACAATAAAGCTTTGGTCACCTTTTCTTTTAGTTCTTTTTATAGTAGCCCTTTTAGGTCTATTTGTTTTTATGCTCTCTTTTATGAAAAAGAAAAGTAGTGAATTTTTTATAAATAATTCTCGTTATGGTCAAGGGGAATTTAAAACCACTTTAGATATTAAAAAGCTTATTGCAATTCGTTTAAAAACTATGGGCGTAGGAATTTTAAGCATTATTGTCTCATTTATTGTAGTTGGAGGAGTTGTATATGGAGTTGTAGGCTTAGACGAAGTTAAAGGCTTTGAAGCTGTAGTGAACGATCCTGAAGCACCATCAGAATATTACAAAGCTATATTCCCTCTTATTGCGGCTGTATATTTTATGATGCTTCTCTCAATTTTGGTTACTGTTGCATACTCATTTGTAAAACATCGAGAATACATTTATGCAAATATGAAACTAGATAATCATATAGAGTTTAAATCTACACTCCAAGCAATTCCGTATGCTTGGATAATCGTTTCTAACTTCATGCTCGTTATTATTACTTTAGGGCTTGCTTTTCCTTGGGCAAAGGTAAGAGTTGCAAGAATTATTTTAGAAAACACCTTTATAGATGCACAGAGTGAATTGGATGGGTATTTTACACAAAAAGAGCAAGAAGCTTCGGCTTTAGGTGAGCAGATAGGTGATGCCTTCGATATTGATGTAGGAATAGGTTTTTAGTCGCGTATATGATAGAAGGAAAATGGTATGCAAAAGGGAGCTCAAAACAACAAGATGCTTTACTCTTTGTAGAAGATGGCATTTATAAATTAAAGATAGAAGATGCGCTACTGTATACACTCGAACTTGAATATATACAAATCGCTTCTAGGCTTGGTAATGTAGAGCGAAAGCTTACCTTACAAGATGGCTCTATCTTTGCAACCTATGAAAATGATGCTATAGATGCCATGTTCTCTCAAAAAGAAAAAAAAAGTAATTATCTACATTATTTAGAATCAAATATTCGATGGATTATAATTGCTCTTTTTGTAACAATTTTTTCTACATTTTCTTTTTTTAAATGGGGAGTTCCTTTTCTTAGTGAACAAATAGCAGAAGCTTTACCTCAAAAAACAAATGAATTAATTGCAGGAAACACACTTGAAATACTCGATAAATATCTCTTTAAAGCCACAACAATACCAGAGCAAGAACAAGAGGAAATTCGAAATCATTTTCAGTCATCTATCGCAACGCTTGATACTACAACAAAGAATACAAAGTATAAACTCCATTTTCGCTTGTGGAAGGAAGGAAATAGAAGTATTCCAAACGCTTTTGCTCTTCCCTCTGGTGATATTATAGTCACTGACAAATTTATACAACTAGCTAAAAATCAGGAAGAAATAGATTCCATTTTACTCCATGAAATGGGACATGTTGTTCATAAGCATACACTTAAGAGGGTTATTGAGAGTAGTTTTGTGGCAGTTGCAGTGATGGTGATTGTTGGAGATACAAGCGCTATTACAGATATGGGAGTTGGTGTAGGTTCACTTTTAGTCAGTAGCAGTTACTCCCGTAAATATGAGTCTGAAGCTGATAATTATGCATTTGAGAAGATGTTACGTGCGAAAATAGATCCTGCTTCATTCTCCACTATTATGAACCGTATGGAAGCATCCTCACAAAATAAGGCAAAAGATTCAGATGAAGAGAGTGTAGTGGATTATATTTCATCACATCCAAGTACTAAACAGAGAGTTCAAATAGCCCAGAAGTATAGTGAATGTTTTAAACGTGGACGTAGCGATTGTGATATAGTCGAAGATTTTTGAGATATAATTTCAAAAAAAGTGGAAACTATTTGAAAAACTACCTCGTTAAAGATACACTTCTTAAAATTATAGAAATTTTACAACCAACAATTCAAAGAGCTCCGCGTGAGGCACAACTTCTTTTGATGGCGCATTTACAAGTAGATGAGCTTTGGTTGATGACACATCAAAATACACAGGTACAAAATGTTGAGGCTCTTCTAGCGTGGGCAAAACGCAGAGCTATAAATGAACCACTTGAATATATTACAAACAGTGTCAGCTTTTATAGTGAAGTATTTTTTATAAAAGAGGGCGCTCTTATACCACGTCCCGAGACAGAGCTACTTATAGATGAAGTCATAAAAAATGTACCAGATACGAGTACAGAGATTACTTTTGTGGAAGTTGGGATTGGCAGTGGAATTATCTCTATTATGTTAGCTTTACATTTTATACATGCAAGATTTATAGCTGTAGATATTTCACCAGCAGCATTAGAGATTGCAAAAATAAATATAGAAAAATTTGGACTCTCAGAGCGTATAGAGTTACGTCTAGGTTCACTTTTAGAACCTATAAGTGAAAAAATAGATTATTTGGTCTCAAATCCTCCTTATATAGCCGAAGATGCAGAGTTAGAGTCTAACCTCTCTTATGAACCTCAAAACGCTTTATTTGGGGGGAAAATAGGTGATGAAATCATCCAAAAACTTCTTGATGAAGTCTTAAAGCAAAAGATTAAATTTTTTAGCTGTGAGATGGGTTATGACCAACAAGATAAAATACAACATTATTTAAAAGATAAAAAATTTCAGAGTATAGACTTCTATAAAGATTTAAGCGACTTTGATAGAGGCTTTACGTTAAAGGGTTTATAAGTGAAGAGAAACATATATATAGATTTTAGTTACTTTATAGTTTTAGCAGCCTCTTTTGGTGCTATTTTAGTCCTTGGTGCTTTTGTTGCTCCAGTTGTTTTTCACAGCGATATAATCTTGGTAGGTGTTCTACTCGATCATTATAATGCAGGTATTATTATGGGAGAGATTTTTCATAGGTTTTCGTATTGGATCTACTTTTTAGCTATTTTTGTCACTCTTTATGAAGCTGTACACTACAAAATGGGAGAGCGCGATGCTGTCTCTTTTGGTTCAGCTGTAATAGTTGTTTTTACTTCACTTCTTTTTAGTGGTGTCTATGCTCCAAAAATATTAACAATGCAGGCTTTAGGTGCTGAAGCGACACAAAGTGACACATTTGCAAATATTCATGCAGCAAGTGAGATAGATTTTAAGATTTTAGCCGTAGCACTTCTTGTACTCTTTGTAAGAAGGTTAATGCTCCTTCGTATATCTTAACGCTTTTTTAATACTTTTTAGATACCATTACTCCTACTTTAGTTAAGGATTTTGGAGATGGCATTTAAATTTTTTCTTCTTCTAATAACCACATTATCACTTTATGCAAATTCAACATATTCAACAGCTGTAAAAGAGAAAAAAATTTATCCTATGGGTAAAAAAATTTATTCTAAACTTTGCAGTGAAATAGATTCAAATACATATAGCTCTTATGAGGAGATGCAAAAAGCCATTGTTTCACAAAAGCTTTGTAAAGAGTTGAATGAGAATAATTTAGAAGCACTCTCTTTATATCTTTGGGATGTGGAACGTAAAGCTACGCAAGAGATAACATATAAAAAGATTACAGTAACAAAAGATGAAAAATGTCCTATTTGTGGAATGTACTTATACAAATATCCTAGCTGGGTGTGTAAAATAAACTCTAAAGAGAAGTCTGCAGGATTTGATGGTATAAAAGATATGATGAAGTACTATTTTGACCACAAAGATGCAACAGCAGAGATATTAGTGCAGGAGTACTATACTGCCAAAACTATAAATGCTAGAGATGCATTTTTTGTTTTAGGAAGCGATGTATATGGTCCTATGGGAAATGAACTTATTGCATTTAAAGATGAGAAGAGTGCAAAACGTTTTATGCTTGATCATAATGCAAAAGAGATACTCAAATTTCAAGAAATAACACAAGAGAAAGTTTACGACCTTGATAAGTAAAAAAGTAGCGCAAACAGCATCTATCTTTGTTTTTATAACATTCATTCTAATCTTAGAACTCTTCTATCTAAATAGTTTTGCCTCTCTAAAGAGTGAGGATAAAGAGAAAAAACAAGCTTTTGTCTCTTTAATTGCTCTCCCTGATTTAGCACTTTTGCAAGAGCGTTCTTTGCGACATAGAACTTTAGTGAATGTCTTTGATATATACCCTTTGGATGCTTCACTAAGAGAGTATACAAAAGGTAGTTTCGTCTACTCAGATGCAAAAATAAAAGAGAAAATATGAATCTACAGTTAGCCGAATATGCAATCCATTACATACTAAGAAATAGATATAAAAATCTCTTTGTTGTTTCAGTTTTAACACTACTCACTGCACTCTTAGCCTCACTCTTTTTTATAACATCTTCTATGAAATATGAGTTGCACGTAACAGTAGATGCACTCCCTCAAATCATAGTACAAAATAGAAAAGCAGGTATGTCTAGTCCAATAGATGAGAACGTCGTTTTAGAGCTTTTAAACATAGAAGGTGTCAGTGATGTTCATAGTCGTGTATGGGGTTATTATTACTTTGAAAAGGCAGGCGTTTATTTCTCTTTGGTTGGTGTAAATGAATTTGAATCTGGACAAAGAGAGAGTATTGTAAACCTTTTAAATAAAGAGAGTATAGATGCGAATGCAATGTTTCTAGGTAAAGGTGTAGCAACGCTCTTACAAAAGAATTATTATAACGACTATTTTAATTTTATAAAACCAGATGGGACAATGAAAAGAGTAACTATTGCAGGGACCTTTGATGCTACAACTGAGTTAGAGTCTAATGATGTTATTGTGATGGATAAAGAGACACTTAAAGAGATTTTTGGTTTTCAAAAGGATGAAGCTACAGATATAGTAGTTCATGTAGCAAATGCTACAGAAGTACCAATGATTGCACTTAAAATAAGTGAGGCTTTTCCAAACTTTAAAGTAATTACCAAAGAGGATATAGAAGTCAGTTATGAAAATATTTTTAACTATAAAAGTGGTCTTTTTTTGGCACTCTTCATTATCTCTATTTTTACTTTTTTTATCATCATATATGATCGAGCAAGTGGGCTTAGTAGTGAACAGAAAAAAGAAATTGGTATTTTAAAAGCAGTGGGCTGGAGAGTTGAAGATGTTTTAAAAGCAAAACTCTATGAGGGAATGATACTCTCTTTGTTTTCTTATATGTTAGGTGTCGCGCTCGCACTTGTTTTTGTTTATATTTTACATGCTCCACTTCTTAGAGATGTATTTATTGGTTACTCAGATTTGAAACCTAGTTTTGAGCTTCTGTTCGTCTTAGATGTACAGAGACTTTTTTTACTTTTTTTACTAAGTGTTCCTATCTATATAGCTGCAACGATTATTCCTTCATGGAGAGTTGCAACACTTGATGCAGATGAGGTGATGCGATGATACAGCTGCATAATGTCTCAAAAATATATGCCAATGGCATACAAGCTTTAAAAAATTTAAACTTAACATTTCAAGAAGGAGAACTTGTAGTTTTAAAAGGTAAAAGCGGGAGTGGAAAAAGTACAATTCTCTCTTTGATTGCAGGACTTTTAAAGCCTACGCATGGAGAAGTGATTGTAGACTCAAAACATATCTCAAAACTTCCTGATCATTTCTCTAGTCTTTATAGACGTGACAATATTGGTTTTATCTTTCAAAAATATAATCTCATCACAGATTTAAGTGTTAGAGAAAATATTTTGCTTCCTCTGGTTCCAGTGAATCTCTCTAGCGCGGAATTAAATACAAAGGTATTGGAAGTCATGCAACGCTTTAGTATTACTCACAAAGAAGATGAATTAGTAAAAAATCTCTCAGGTGGAGAGCAACAAAGAACTGCTATAGCACGTGCAAATATTGCAAATCCGAAGATTATACTCGCTGATGAACCAACTGCAAATTTAGACATGCAACTCTCTTTGGAATTTATAGAGATTTTAAAAGAAATGAAAAGTTTAAAAAAAACAATCATAGTCGCAACGCATGACCCACTTTTTTTTGATTTAGAGTTTGTAGATAGGATAATTGATTTTGACTCCTGAAGTTATAACTATATTTATTTTAAATGCTATTTTTGTACTTTTAGCAACGGTTTCGTTTGTACTTAGTATAAGAATATCTCTATTTTATAATCAGCACGTAACGACACCTTTGCAGTACACTTTAGAGAAACAGAGCTATTTAGCTGCAACTATCATTAAGTATATTTTTTATGTAAAGATTCCTCTTTTTATATTTTTCATATTTACTTTAGACAAAATTTCCATTATCTTACCAGGGGCGATGTGTGGAGCAGGGGTTGTAAATGCAACTGAATATGGAACCTATTTACTTGTACTAAAGGTTTTAAATCTTTATCTTTTTGCTTATTGGCTCACACTCAATTCTGAAGATGTAGCACAAGAGAGTCAGCCATATATGAAAATAAAGTTTCAATTTTTTGTTTTCTTGTATATTCTTCTTTTAGCAGAAATTATTGTAGAAGCTTTTATGTTTCTCTCTATAGATATTCATGATGTAGTAGATTGTTGTGGTGTGATTTTTTCAAATGCAGATGGCACGTATATAGCAAAAATTTTAAGTGCACCACCTTCTCTTTTACTATCCTTGTTTTATGGAACTTTTATTGTGATGATTCTTACATTTTGGTTTAAACAGCGTTATCTTTTCTCTTTATTTAACATACTCTTTTTACTACTCTCTCTTGTAACGCTTATTAGTTTTTTTGGAACATATATTTACGAGATGCCAACACATCATTGTCCTTTCTGCTTTTTACAACAAGACTATCATTATGTTGGCTATGTACTCTATGTGCTTCTTTTTCTTGGAACGTTTCATGGTTTTACAGTAGGAGTAATTGATTTTCATGAACAAAAACGACAGAAGTATTACAAAATTGCTCTAATTCTGAACAGTTTGTATCTCATTTGTGTTAGTAGTTATCCTATAATATATTTTATAAAAAATTCTGTTTTATTATAAGGTAAGAAAGTGAAAAAACGTACAAAAATTTTAGCAACCATCGGACCTGCATCCGATTCGTTAGAGATGATAGAGTCTCTTATGAGGGCAGGCGTAAATGTCTTTAGACTTAATTTTTCACATGGAACACATGAGTATCATCATGATGTGCTTCAAAAAATCAGACAAGCAGAGTCTAATACTGGGCTCTTTGTCGGAGTACTTCAAGATATAAGTGGACCCAAGATTCGAGTTGGAAAATTAGAAGAGTCTTTTGAATTAAAAATAGGAGACATCGTAGAGTTTGTAAAGGAGGAGATACTTGGTGTTAAGGTCTCAGAAACTGAGTACAGAACATGTATAAATCAGCCTAAAGTTTTAGAACAGTTAAAATTAGGTGAGTATATATACCTCTATGATGGGATGATTCGAAGTGAGGTTGTTGAGATTTTAGATGCCTCAGTAAAAGTAAAAGTGCTCAATAGTGGAAGATTGTCATCCAAAAAAGGTGTAAACTTTCCAAATACGAGACTTGGCATAGATGTACTCACGCCTAAAGATAGAGAAGATATACTTTGGGGTATACAAAACGATATAGATTTCATGGCTATATCTTTTGTTCAAGATGCAAATGATATGCATAATGCACGCGAGATCATTACTAAAAATAATGGGAAAGTACAACTATTTGCAAAAATAGAAAAATTTGATGCTGTTGAAAATATAGATGCTATTTTAGAAGCAAGTGATGGACTTATGGTAGCTCGTGGAGACTTAGGTATAGAAGTTCCTTACTATGAAGTTCCCTCTCTACAAAAAATGCTTATCAGTAAAGCAAATGCAGCTTCAAAACCTGTTATTACAGCAACGCAGATGCTTCTCTCTATGACAACACAAGATAGAGCAACACGTGCAGAGATAAGTGATATAGCAAATGCTGTGCTTGATGGAACGGATGTTGTAATGCTTTCAGAAGAGAGTGCAGTAGGGCATAATCCGGTTTTAGCTGTTGAGACTATGGTTAAAACTATTCAAGATGTAGAAAAAATTTATGTATACAACAAGTGTGGAGTTTTTGAGTTAAGAGATGCAACAGACAGCATCAATGAAGCAGCAGTAAGATTATGTCAAGATGTAGATGCATTAGGGCTTATCTGTTTAACGGCTTCAGGTTCATCTGTAAGAAAGATTTCTCGTTTTCGTCCAAAAAAAGATATATATGCTGTGACACATAGTATGAAAGTAGCAAGATTTTTAACTATTTGCTGGGGTGTTGTGCCTGCATTTATGGTTAAAGAAGGTTCTCTTGGTCAGATGATGAGTCAGGTTATGAATGAGGGTTTAGAACGAAAAGTTTTAAAACTAGACAAGAGCTATATTCTTACTGCCGGAGATCCCGTTGGTGTAGCAGGTTCTACAAATATGATACGTATTCTTAGAGAACACGAGATGAATTTCTTTAAATCATTAAGTGAGAAAGAAGATTATCAATGTGGATGATATTTTATCGTCTACCGAACTTATCATGCCACCACTCAGATGGAGTGTAGGCAGCTTTTTTAATTGATTCTTCATCAAAAGGGTACTCATAAGCATTACAATAATCCATGATGATTTCGTACGCTTCATTAATTTGCATACTCATGATAGTTGCTTTTTGAGCATCATCTTTATGTTTGTCTGGATGCCACTTTTTCATGAGAGTTTTGTATTTATTTTTGATTTCTTTAAGAGAGGAAGTCTCACGAAGTCCAAGAAGCGATTTGGACTTCATAATTTTTTCAAAGGAGTGCAAGAGGGTTATTAATCCTGTTGTCTTCTCATATATGCTGGAACATCAAGATAATCACTATCTAAATCTCCACCAACAATAAGACGAGGGCGAGAAACTGCACGTGGTGGTGCTGGTGTGTCACTCACAAAGTTTTCATTGTTTGTTACAGGTTTTTCAAATCCAGTCGCAACAATGGTAATTTTGATGTAGTTTTCAGGCATATTTTCATCTGTAGATGTTCCCCAAATAACTTCAGCATCATCGTGTGCACTTTCATGAACTACTTCCATAGCGTCTGAGAGTTCAATCATAGAAAAGCTAGGATGCATTTTAAAGTGTACTAAAACACCCATTGCGCCATTGATGGACATATTATCTAAAAGAGGTGATTCTATAGCTGCTTTAATAGCTTCGTATGCAGCATTTTCACCTTCATGTTCACCAACACCCATAAGTGCCATACCTTTATGACTCATAACAGTTCGTAAGTCAGCAAAGTCAAGGTTGATGTCGTTTTCACCACTTGAGAGGATAACACCAGATGTTCCACTAACAGCCTGAGCTAGAACACTATCAACAATTTTAAAGCTCTCTTTCATTCCAAGCTTTCTATCAATTATAGAAAGAAGTTTATCATTTGGAATAACAACAATAGAATCGCTCTCTTTTTTTAACTCTTCTAATCCAGCTTCAGCTAATTGAAGACGTTTTTTTCCCTCAAATTTAAAAGGTTTTGTTACAACAGAAATAGTCAAAGCACCTACTTCTTTAGCAATTTGGGCAACAACTGGTGCAGCACCAGTTCCCGTTCCACCACCAAGACCAGCAGAGATAAATACTATATCCGCACCCTCAAGGGCATTTCTAATCTCATCATAGTTTTCTAAAGCAGAATCTTTTCCGATATTGGGCTTCATCCCCGCACCAAGACCCTTCGTAAGTTTTACACCGATTTGTATTTTCGAAGCTCCACTATTTTCATTTAAAACTTGAGCATCCGTATTGATTCGCATCATTTCAATACCTGTCACGCCCTCTCTAAGCATATGACCAATCATGTTGCCACCACCACCACCGACGCCAACAGCTATAATTCTTGCACCTGTAACGTGACTTGCTTCTTCAATTATAAATGGTTCCATCATCTTACTCCTTTAAAATAACTGGGTAGCCCAGTTCCAAAATTTACTAAAGCTACTTGCTTCATCACTCTTCTTTTCTTTAGAAACTTCAAGGTTTATCATTTTATCTTTTTGCTCCTCTTCTGAGGGTGCAATGGGAATAGATAAATTAGTGCCAGCGAAATTAACACTGTGTAAACCTGTAGGAGCTTCATTCATATGTCTTACACGTTTGTTAACATCTATCTCGTATGGAGTATAAGCATACGCTGCATACATTATGAGTCCAACTGCACTTGCATATTCAGCTTCTCTTAAATTATCAAAGAGACCATCCATCTCTATTGGACGAGCTAATCGTACAGGCATAGAGCCAAAAGTTGCTATTGCTAAATCGCGTATACCTTCCATGTTAGAAAAGCCACCTGTAAGAACTATACCAGCACCTATCTGATCTTTAAGTCTACTATTTTCTATAAATTGAGCGAGTATCATAAGTGTCTCTTCTACTCTTGCAAATATAACGTTATGAACAACTTCAAGTGAAACTTCAGTTGTAGAGTGTTCATCTCCAATAACAGGTAACTCTATTAAGTCATTGGATGGTGTAAGAAGTGAACCATAATTTAGTTTTACACTATCAGCAATGTTAAGTGGTGTATGAAGTGCCATAGATAGGTCACTTGTTACATGATTTGAACCTACACCTAAAAATTCATTATAGCGTATAGAGTTACCAGAATGAATTGCAATATTACTTGTATTGCCACCCATGTCAATAACAGCTGCTCCTAACTCTTTTTCATCTTCATTAAGTGTAGCTATAGCAGAAGCATAAGAGTTTAGAACTATATTTTCTACCTCTACACCTGCACCATGTACAGCTTTTTTAAGGTTGTTTAGATTTGATTTTTGTGTAGTTATAATATGCGTTTCAACTTCTAAACGTGAAGCGTTCATACCTAATGGATCTTCTATAAAATCTTGGTCATCTACTTTGAAATTAAATGGAAGGGCATGAAGAACTTCATATTCATTTGGAATGTTAGCGTTATACAAAGAGGTGTGCATGACACGCTCAATTTCTTTAAAGCTAATCTCTTTACTTTGAATATTTACGATACCATTAGAGTTTAAACTCTTTGTGTAAGCACCAGAAATGGAAACTATAGCAGTCTTAACATCACTTCCAGAGACTCGTTTTGCATCTTCTACAGCAGATCTAATAGAGCGTGAAGCAAGCTCTATATTCGTTATGCTTCCCTTTTTAAGACCTTGTGCCTTTGTAGTTCCTGCCCCAGTAATAGCTATAGAATGATCATCTTCAATCTGGGCAATTATTGCACATATCTTTGTCGAGCCTATGTCAATGGCTAAAACTGTTCTACTCAATTTAGAGTCCTTGCATAAATATCTCAGTTTGATACTTGTTTTCCAAAGTTTTTATAAGACCTTCATTAAACATAGTATTTTTTATGTTAGCAATCGAATCTGTTTGCTCACTATTTTTGTTAGTAAGCATTTTTTGTTCCAGAATATCGTATAAAACAATCTTTCCACTCGCTAACGTTATATATGATCTCTTTGTATCACTGACAAACAATTTTTGTAAAAATTCATTTGCTTCTGCTGGTGTGAGTGTTGAGAGTTTGTCAGAATCATTACGTGTAATAAAATCAGTTGTTATACCTTTAAAAGTATTAACTGAAACATTCGCTAGTTCAAGAAGTTTAGATTGTTTAGTATTTGAAACATAAAGAGGAAAGACTTCAGCTTTTGCTTCTTCATATGTTTTTACTTTTGCAGGGTTTACTTTGATAAGCTCAAATGTATAGTAAATACCATCTATAAGTATAGGTTTCATATAGGGTGCAGTAAGTGAAAGTTTCGATATTTCTTCTAAGGCTTCAGGTGTAAAAGGATTGTTTGAAGTAGAAACAGTTGCAGTTTGAAAAACAACATCACTTTCTAATGCACCTTTTTTATATGCTATGTATGTTCGTAGCGCTTTATCTTTTGTAGCTTTTTCGTTGAGTTCTTTCACTATCATATTTTTTGCAGATTCTAAAGGAAGTATTTTCCCATCAGCATCTTGAAAGTGTGTTCTATTATCGTTGTAGTATTTTGAAATAGTTGCATCATCATAACTCTCTTGAAGAGGAGTTTGTTTAATATATTTTATATCGTAACTTACGTCACTCATAAAATTTTGACTTTGTGCTTCCCAAAAAGGCTTGACTACATTGTCTGATGTTTCAATTGTTATATCATTTTGCGTGAGTACTGTATAATTTATTTTATCAGCTATATTAAAAAGTGCCGAAAAGATCTCTTTTTCATTTTCAGAGACTTCAACAGGGAACAGAGCAAGTGTTTTTTTAATAAGTAATTCTTTTGTGAGAAGGGCTTCAAATTCTACTACACTCATATTGTTGTTTTTAAGGTTCTTTATATAAATTTCTTTATCTTTGTTGTACAGAGGAATGTTTTGTAACTCACTAAAAAGCTCTTCATCTGTAACCTTTAAATCATACTCTTGTGCAAGATTTAAAATAAGTGCTTGTTGAACAAGTTGCATAAGAGCTCTTTTTTTAAGACCAAGTTGCTTTGCTTTTTCTTCATCTAAGTTTCCACCTAGCATTTGATTGTATTGTCCATAAAGGTAAGAGTAAGTTTTTTGAAGTTCGCCAATAGAAATTTCAACATTTCCGACTTTAGCTACTGAACCAGCTTTATCTCCGTAGCTATATTGACCCCAACCAACAAAACCTGCTCCAACAAATGCGATTGTTGAAATCCAGATAGTAATAATTAACCATTTTTTGTGTCTTTGCATCCATGTAATCATATAAAAAAAACCTTATTTCGTGATATGTATGTAATTCTAGGTAAATTCGTATTAAAACTTGATAAAGAGGAGTTACAAAGGTATAATTTTGTTATGAAAAATGAAGAATTAAGAAATAGAGACTTAGCAGTACTTTGGCATCCTTGTACACAGATGAAAGATCATGAAACTCTTCCGCTTATTCCTATAAAAAAAGCAGAAGGCGTTTATCTTGAAGATTTTGAAAAGAACCGCTATATAGACGCAGTTAGCAGTTGGTGGGTAAATATTTTTGGGCATACAAATCCTTACATTAACACTAAAATTAAAGAGCAACTTGAAACTTTAGAGCATGTTATTTTGGCTGGTTTTACGCATGAACAAGTAGTGCGACTTTCAGAACGTCTTGTAAAACTAACGCCAAAAGGGTTAGATAAATGTTTTTATTCAGATAATGGTTCCTCTGCAATCGAAATTGCACTAAAAATGAGTTATCATGCACACTTAAATGATGGCAAAAAAAATAAAGATCTTTTTGTTTCACTAACAAATTCTTATCATGGGGAGACTATAGGAGCTTTAAGTGTTGGTGATGTAGAGCTTTATAAAGAGACTTATAAACCGCTTCTTTTAAAAACATTACAGACTCCAGTACCTAAAGATATGAGCAAAGAGGCAGCAAAGGATGCAGCCGAAAAATTTAAAGATTTATGTAAATCACGAGCAAGTGAGATTAGTGCAATAATACTAGAACCTCTTATACAAGGTGCTGGCTATATGCATATGTATCATAGTGATTTTTTAGTAGAAGTTCGTTCTATTTGCAGTGAGTATGATATTCATTTTATAGCAGATGAAGTGATGGTCGGGTTTGGTCGTACAGGTAGCTTGTTTGCTTGTGAAAAAGCTAACGTTAGTCCTGATTTTCTTGTACTTTCTAAGGGTCTCACGGGTGGGTATCTTCCTCTCTCAGTTGTTCTTACTTCAAATGAAATATATGCAAAATTTTATTGTGATTATAATGAACATAAGGCATTCTTACACTCACACTCCTATACTGG
The DNA here is from genome assembly GCA_041595535.1 of Sulfurimonas sp. Taxonomy (GTDB): domain Bacteria; phylum Campylobacterota; class Campylobacteria; order Campylobacterales; family Sulfurimonadaceae; genus Sulfurimonas. Next base: position 54,158 of record JBFHKA010000006.1, read on the forward strand.
AAATGCTCTTGCTTGTGCAGCTGCAAATGCAACTTTAGATATTTTTGAAAATGAGAATATTGTTGAAAAAAATAGAATAACAGCACGTTATATGGAAGCTAAACTTAAAAAATTTGAAGCCTTAGAAAATGTAAAAGAGATACGTCAAACTGGCATGGTGTGTGCAGTTGAACTTCAAGGGTATAAGCCTGAGGAGAGAATAGGGCTAAAAGTTTATAATTATGGTTTAAAGAATGGAGTACTCCTACGTCCATTAGGACATGTAATCTACTTTATGCCACCCTATATTATTACAAATGAAGAGATTGATAAAATAATGGATGTTGCATTTGGAGCTATTCAAACTCTTTAGTCATCAAAATTTGATTGTGATCCATCAAGCATAAGTAGTCTGCAACTTTTTTCTAAAACGGCTAATTTTTTAGCCATCTCATGCATATCTCTACTGTATGCGTAAACACCATATCCTCGAATAACCATAATATTTGTCTTTTGAGTCTGAAAGTAGTATGCTATCTCACTTTCAGCTCTATCATACCAATCATCAAATTTTTTTGGATCTACTATTTCAATAGAGCCAAGGTCCTTATATCCAAAGTAATCTTTAGGTGCAATAATATTATGTTCTAGTGAGTAAGCAGTTGTAAAGGGAGGCATACTAAAACAGATGAATTTAGCTTCACTAATTTGAGAATATATACTATGATGAATACGGGAATCTATACTCGCTTGATTCCATCTATAATCTCGTTTAAAATACAATTCAATTAAACTGTTGGCATCTAATGCATCAAATACCGCTTCTTTTGTATTAATCACAAAACGATTTGTTTCTGTTTTTGCAGAAATAGAACCGTGATAGATTCCAAAAAAATCCTTCCTAAACATGGAGAGGGCAAGTGAAGAGAGTTGTGTTTTTAAAGTAAGCTTATTCATGTATCTCTTTTATAGTTATTTAAACCAGCTTTTCATCTTATCGATTGCTGAATCTAAAACACTTTCATGCGGTTTAGACTCTTCTATACCAAAAGACTCTTGAAGTTTATTGAGAAGCTCTTTTTGTTCATCATTGAGCTTTTTTGGATAGGTAATATTGACTTGCGCAATTAAATCACCTTTTCCGTGACCGTGTACATCCTCGATACCTTCACCTCTAAATTTGAAATGTTGCTTATCTTTTGTTCCAATATCTAGTTTCAATTCTAACTCACCAGTGAGTGATGGTATAGTAACGCTGTCTCCAGCAACAGCTTGTGTAAAGAAAACAGGAATAGCAATATATATATCGTTTCCATTTCTTTGAAAGTGTTTATCTGGCTTCACATTAAAGGTGACATAAAGATCTCCACGAGTTCCACGCTTGCCAATATTTCCTTTTCCAGAAACCCTTAAACGATTTTCAGAATCGACTCCTGCAGGAATTTTAATCGTGACTTTTTCTTTAATTTCTTCATACCCATCACCATGACATGTTGGACATGCCTCAGCTGCTGAAGAGCCTGTTCCATGACATACAGGACATGTTTGAGAAAAAGTCATAAAACCCTGTTTGATGTAGACTTGACCTTGACCTTTACACTGTGAACATGTAGAGAGCTTACCATCTTTCGCACCTGTGCCATTACACTCTTTACAAGCATTTTTATATGTGAACTCAATCTCTTTTTCACATCCAAAGACTGCTTCATGAAAGCTAATTTGCATATCAACATTCATATCAAGTGGATATTTTTCCATATCTGCTGGATTTTGACGACGACGTGAACGTCCACCACCAAAACCACTGAACATCTCTTCAAACATAGAACCCAAATCATCAAAGCCTGCTGATGAGCGTCTAGAACCCATACCTTGAAGACCCTCTTTCCCATAACGATCATAGATACTTCTTTGTTCGTCATCACTTAAGCATTGGTATGCTTCATTACATAATTTAAATTTGTGTTCAGCCTCTTGATTTCCTGGATTTTTATCTGGATGATACTCTTTAGCTAATCTTCTATAAGCTTTTTTGATAGTGGATTTGTCAGCATTTTGCGACACTTCTAAAATTTCATAGTAACTCAAATTTTCCATTATTACCCTAACTCAATGATATTTTTTTTTGAAATTATACCCATAAAAAAATAAATAAAATTAAAGTGGTTTCATTTAGGGTCTTTAGATATAATTATTTAATGAATAAAATATTTCTCTTTGCATCTTTTATATTTCTTTTTTCTGCGTGTACTACGCAACCTACTATCATTTCTGATGTTATGCCAAATACCTATGTAACACAGGTGGATTTTAAGGATTTAAGTGATTGGAATCAAGAAAATTATGATGAGGTATTAGACTCATTTTTACAAAGTTGTACAACCCAAGAGACACAAAATTTGTATGCACAGTTGTGTGTAGAAGCACAAGAGGCAATCGACTCAAAATACTTTTTTGAGAGTGAATTTATTCCTTATAAAATAGAGACTCAAAGTGAGGATGAAAAAGGGCTTTTAACAGGTTATTATGAGCCTATGCTTCATGGCTCTTTAACAAAACATGATCAGTATATCTACCCTATTTATAGTAAACCAAAGGATTTAGTAGTTGTAGATTTAGCTTCTATTTATCCCGAGTTAAAAGATTATAGACTTCGTGGTCGGTTAGAAGGTAATAAGCTTGTTCCCTATTATACAAGGGCTCAAAGCAATTTATTAGATGCAGAAGTCGTCTGTTATTGTGATTCAAAAATTGATAGGTTCTTTTTAGAAATACAAGGTTCTGGAAGAGTCTCTTTGGATGACAATAGTACTATATTTATTGGTTTTGAAAATCAAAATGGTTACAAGTATAGAGCTATAGGAAGATATTTAGTAAATATAGGTGCACTCAATTTGGAAGATGTTTCACTTCAAAGCATACGTGAATGGCTTGAAAATCATCCATCAAGAGTGGATGAAGTACTTAATTATAATCAATCAATGGTCTTTTTTCAAGAGAGGGAACAAGGTGCAACAGGTGCATTGGGTTTAGAACTTACTCCACTGCGTTCTATAGCAGTAGATAGAAGATATATTCCACTTGGAACTATGCTATACTTAAGTGCTGATTTAAATAGTAGCCAAATTAGTAGGATTGTCTTTGCCCAAGATACGGGTGGGGCGATTAAAGGAAGTGTTCGTGCAGATTTATTCTTAGGTTATGGAGAAGCTGCCTTAGAGATTGCTGGGAGATTAAAAGCTCCACTTGCATTATGGATATTACTTCCAAAAAATAGCTTAAAGAAGAGTAATGAATAGTTCACTAGAGAAGTTTAACCGTCTTGTAGATGCTTTGCAAGAATTACCCACAATAGGAAAAAAGTCAGCAACAAGACTTGCATATTTTATGATAATGAATGATACCTATGTTGGTATGAAAATATCACACGCAATAGAAGATGCTATAGGAAGTCTTAAAAAGTGTAAAGAATGTGGTGGTATGAGTGAGGATGAGCTCTGTTATATATGTTCTGATGATGGGAGAGATGCTTCTCTTTTATGTATAGTAGAAAATGCAAAAGATATTCTACTACTTGAGGAGAATGGACTCTTTGATGGAAAGTATTTTGTATTAGATTCTTTGGATGAAATAAGTATGACACATCTTGAAACATTAGTACAAGTGGGGGTAAGTGAAATTCTTTTTGCACTAACACCTTCTATTGCAAATGATGCAGTGATTTTGTACATAGAAGATAAACTTAGTGCTTTTGATATTCATTTTACAAAAATTGCACAAGGTGTTCCAACTGGCGTTAGTTTAGAAAACATTGACCTTTTATCATTAACTAGAGCATTAGAAGATAGGGTAAGAGTATAGATGAACAAAATAGTTGTTTTAATTTTCTTAAACATTAGTATACTTTTTTCACAAGAGTCTTATGATATAGAAAATGTTGAAAATAGCAAGACAAAAGCAAGTATGCAGAAGTGGCTTGATGGAAACTTTGGACTAAAGCCATACAGAGTGAACTATATTCTTCCTTATGGGTATAGAGAAGATTCTTATGTATCAAAAGTACCAAGTATAGAGTATACAAATATAGAGGCAGAGCTTCAAGTGAGTTTGAAGCTACAAATCTTTAAAGATATTTTCAAACTACATGAAAGATATTATATCTCTTACACACAGCAAGCTTTTTGGCAACTTTATGCAAATTCTGCTCCTTTTAGAGAGAGTTTGTATAATCCAGAAGTATTTATTGAGTTTCCTATAGATGACGATATTTCAATATTTAATCTTCGTACATTCACTTTTGGATATGCACATAGGTCTAATGGACAGCCAGATACTTCTGGTATAACTTTTTCTACAAACCAGACATTAGAAAATATGTCGCGTAGTTTAAATTATATCTATGGAACCATTCGTATGCAGTATGAATCACTTATTACAGATATTACACTCTTAGCAACTATTTCGGATTTGAGTGATAACCCAGATATTATGGATTATTATGGTTATTCAAATATTAAGTTTACATACTTTATCAATAAGCATATGTTTACACTTTATGCCAGAGGAAATATGATAACAGGAAATGGGGCTGTGGAAGCAACGTACTCATATCCCCTTATAAGTGATACAAACTTATATGTAAAAATATTTAGTGGTTATGGAGAGTCTCTTATAGATTATGATAACCAAATAACAAAATTTTCTATAGGTTTTAGTTTTTCAAGATAATTTAATAATCAAAAGTTTTTTGCATATAGAACTTAATATCTTCTTTTTTAAGTTCTGCATTTACAAAGAGTTCATTTGCTAAAACTCCTTGACCTAAAAGCATATCTGCACCATCTTTGTACGTAATGTTCTTTTCTTTTGCAAGTTGTAAAAATGGAGTCATTTTCCCATAAATGGCATCTGCAATGTATTGAGTATGATTGAGAATAGTTTCTATAAGCTCTTTAGGAGCAGGTAGATTTTCATCTTTTAAACCAGCGCTTGTAGTGTTGATAACGAGGTCATAATCTTCAATTTCAAAATTTCCCCATGAGAAAGTAGTACATCCTAAGTTCTGAAAATATGCTAAACGTGAAGTGCTTCTATTTAAAACAGTAACAGAAAAATTTTCTTTAATAAATTTTGCTCCAAGTGCTTTTGCTGTACCACCAGCACCTAAAATGAGTATATTTTTAATAGCTCCGAACTCTTCTATAGCGTACATAAAACCATCTGCATCAGTGTTATAACCAATTAGTTTACCATTTTCATTAATGAGTGTATTGACTACTCCAATATTTGCTGCAAACCCTCGAACTTCATCACATGCAACAAATGCAGCTTCTTTATGAGGAACTGTTACATTGGCACCATTAAGTCCAAGAGCAAAAAAAGTCTCTTTAAGTTTTGTTCCATCTAAAAGATGCGTTCGAGTATAACACGCTTTATATCCGAGATTTTTAAATACAGAGTTATGCATAAGAGGAGAACGGGAGTGTGCTACTGGATCCCCAAAGATTGAGAATAATTTACGCATTAGTTTTTATCTAAATCTTCAAGTGAATGAATGAGAGCACCGAGTTTATTTTTTACCTCTAAATACTCTAGTTCATGTTGAGAATCAGCTACTATTCCGGCACCAGCCTGAAGTATAACCTTGTCCTCTTTAACCATAGCAGTTCTAATGGTTATAGCACTGTCCATATTGCCATCAAAACCAAAGTATCCAACACTACCACTATAAAAGCCACGTTTAAGCCCTTCATATTCTGCTATGAGTTCCATAGCACGAATTTTTGGTGCACCAGTCATTGTTCCTGCTGTAAATGTTGCCATAAAGAGATCGAACATATCTTTGTCATCACTTAGCTCAGCTACAACATCCGAGACAATATGCATGACATGAGAAAAACGTTCTATATGCATCATCTCTTCGACTTTTACTGTTCCAGTTTTTGCAACACGCCCAACGTCGTTTCTACCTAAATCTATAAGCATAAGGTGCTCAGATAACTCTTTTGGATCGGCTAAGAGTTCCTCTTCCATCGCCTTATCTTTTTCTCTTGAATCACCACGTTTTCTCGTACCTGCTATTGGACGAAGGAGTAGCTCTCCATCTGTAAGTCTTACCATAACCTCTGGAGAACTCCCCACAATACTAAAAGACTCATACTCCATCAAAAACATGTATGGAGATGGATTTTTTGCACGTAATATACGATAGAAACTAAAAGGATCAACTTTAATATTTCTTGTAAAACGGTTTGTCATAAGTATCTGAAATACATCACCACTTTTTATCATCTCTTTAGAGTCATCAATCATTTTAAAAAATTTCTCTTTAGAGTGTGCAAAGGTTCCTTTATCTTTTCCGATATTGTGCACTCTATGTTTATAAGTATACGTTCCTTTTAAATCGTCATGGATAGCAATAAATTTTTTGCTAAATTCTTCTAGTGTACTGACTAGCGTGATTTTATGATTTCTATGGGAATAGACTAAAATCATTTTTGGAAGAATGAGATCTAAGTCAGGAGCCTCTAGCTCGTCAATAAGTCCATCCATACTAGAACCGAGTTTAGGCTCAAAAACTTTTACCATATCGTAACCGATATAACCAATAAAACCATCTACATAACCAATTTTTAGCTCTTTTGCAGCTTTTTTATAAATAGTTGGATCTAAATTTTTATAGTAGTTTTTTAAAAATACGAAAGGATTTTCTTCTTCTATATGTTTTTGATTATTTGCATCAGTATAAATAGTTTTGTCATTGATGTATTGAAGACGTTCACGTGCACCTATACAGATAAAACTGTAATTTCCTTCACTTCCACCAGCACTCTCAAAAAGATATGTTACTTCGTCTTTAAATATATCTTTTATTTTAGAGTAAACAGCAATAGGTGCTAACTGGTCAAGCGTAAATTGTTTTGAATAAATCACTTTTTACCTTGTAAAATTATTATAGTTTAAATAAAAACGCGCCTGGCTCAACTTTTGCACGGAGTGTACGTCTTGCGTCTTTAGCTTCTTTTTCACTTTTAAATGGACCTACTAGGACTTTATTTAAAGAGATTGAATTTTTTACAACATTATGATACTTATAGCTAAATCCTAAATCAGTGATTGATTTTAAAAACTGTTTATTTGGTTCATATTTTGAAAAAGAACCAACTTGCACGTAATAACTTCCATTTGCAATTGCTTGAGGAACAGAAGTTTGCTTTTTAGCTTTTTTCGTAGCATTTTTCTTTGAAGCTTTCTGAGCGACAGGCGCTTTTATAACGTCTGCAACCTCTATAACTTCTTCTTGAACAGGCTCTTCTTCAACACTCTCTTCTTTTAGCTTTTGAGCAATTTGATCTAAATTTGAATCACTATTTGTATCCTCTTCAACAACATTTACCTCTTCAAAAAGTGGCTCATCTGTTGCATTGTCTACTGCTTTAGTCTGTGGTTGTGGAGGTAAAACAGCTTGAGGCAAGTTTTCATTATTATTTGAGCTCAGTGAATTCATAAGCATGACAACAATGATGAGTATAACACCCAAAGTTGCTACAGCTAATATGATTTTTTTGTTGGAATTTGCACTGCTACCTTTGTTTAAAATGATGTCGTTCAGTTCGTTATTTTGTTCCATTGATTTTTACCTCAAATTTTAGTTTGCTTTATAATACCAGAAAATCTATTTAGATATACTTTCTCGCACTTACATATGCTTTGACCAAGAAGCACCACGCTCTTTTGCATAGACATCATAAGGAAGGGTTAAAATGTTGTACTCATCAGGCATATCTGCATTTGGAAACATTCTCCACTGTTTAGGTTGTTTTGAAGCAAGTTTCATACTTAACATTTTGCCAAGCTGTATAGCCTCAGGAAGCGTTGTATGACCTTTGTGAATGTATACATGAAGATGACCCTCAGTTTTTGTTTTATAGGCTGTAAAGTTTATAAAACCCTCTTCACGAAGAAGAAGTTGTGTTTTATGATAAAAACGTTCAGGATCTCTACCATTATAATCAATTACAATATTTTCAACTTTGTTCTCTTTGTTGAGAAGTGAATGTGCTACAGTGATTTCACCTTTGAGGTGTTGGTTGATGACGCTTTGAGAAAGCATAGAGTTTACTTTTTCAAATTTATTGTAAAAAGTACGACCTTTAAAGGTTAATTTATCAACTACGGTATCTCTTTTAATCCAATAGTGATCAGTTACCATTTTAATCAGTTTTAAATCCATTGCTGTCATCATACCACCTATACCTAATACGTTGCTTGATTATAAATCACAAAATTTTGTGCTAGTGCTTTTAACTCTTTTTTGATACTTGCTTGAAGTTCAATATTTGTAATGTCATCTAAAACATCAGCCATTTTATTTGCAATCAATTCAAACTCTTTTTCTTTCATACCACGTGAAGTAAGAGCAGCTGAACCAACACGAATTCCTGAAGTAACAAAAGGACTTCTAGTCTCACCTGGGACAGTATTTTTATTTATAGTAATACCTGCATTTCCTAATGCTGCATCAGCATCTTTACCAGAAATTTCAGTTCCTACAAAAGATACTAGGATTAAGTGATTATCAGTTCCACCTGAAACTACATCATAACCACGTTTCATCATTACTTCTGCAAGTACTTTTGCATTTGCTTTTACTTGTTTAGCATACTCTTTCCATGCAGGAGAGAGGTTGTGTTTAAAACCAACAGCTTTAGCAGCAATTACATGTACAAGAGGTCCACCTTGAAGTGCTGGAAAGATAGCAGAATTTAATTTTTTTGCTAAATCTTCATCATTAGTCATAATCATACCACCACGAGGACCAGCAAGTGTTTTATGTGTAGTAGTTGTAACTACATCAGCATATGGGAATGGGCTAGGGTGCTCTCCTGCTGCTACTAAACCAGCAATATGTGCAATGTCAGCAAATAAAATTGCTCCAACTGCATCAGCAATTTCACGGAATTTTTTGAAATCTATTTCACGTGCATATGCTGAAGCGCCACACACAATAATTTTAGGTTTTACTATTTGAGCTATATCCATAACTCTGTCATAGTTAATGCGGCCATCAAGCTCAACACCATAATAAAATGGAGAGTAGTTCTGACCTGAAAAGCTTGGTTTTGAACCGTGTGTTAAGTGACCACCATGGCTTAAGTCCATACCTAGTATTTTATCACCAGCTTTTAAAAGAGCTGCATAGACAGCGCCATTTGCTTGACTCCCAGAGTGTGGTTGTACATTTGCAAATTTACATCCAAACAGTTCACAAGCTCTGTCTATTGCTAATTGCTCAACACCGTCTGCATATTCGCAACCACCATAATAACGTTTTGCTGGGTAACCCTCAGCATATTTATTCGTGAAGACAGAACCCATTGCTTCCATGACAGCTGGAAGTGTAAAGTTCTCCGATGCAATCATCTCTAAATGGTCAGTTTGTCTTTCTAACTCTTTTTCGCATAACTCATATATTTCATTGTCAAATTCTTTTAGAAAACTCATGATACAAATTCCTTATTATAATTAATAAGATTGTACTAAAAAATAGATAAAAAAAGACTGATTATTCGAGATATTTATTGATTGAATCGTTGACTAATTTTAACTCCATTGTATACTTTTTGACCAATTCAGGAATGAAATCATATTTTTTAAGCAATAATTTTTTGAGTATTTCTGTGATTGTCAAGTGTAGTTTTTCTGCTCCAATGGTGCCAGTTAGACCTTTTAAGTCTACACAAAGTATGCGTAACTGTTCATATCTAAAGTCATGGAGAAGTTTCTCAAACAATATATCACTTTGCCCATAAGCATCTCTAAACTCTATAAGAATTTCTTTATAAAATATTTCACTTGAACTCGATTTAGATACACCTACAGATAAATTTAGTCCATCTAATTTTGCTACTTCGAGTCTCTCTTCTTGAACATCTTTTTCGGTTAAATCTTGAATATTATTAATAAAGGCAGAGAATACAGTATATAACTTCTCTTTTTGCAGAGGTTTTGGTAAATATCCATTCATACCTGAAGCAAACATTTTCGCAATTTCATCACTTGATGTTAAAGTACTCAAAGCGATGATTGGTATATTGTCGTACGCACTATTTTCTCTTATTTTTATTGTAGCTGTATAACCATCCATGACCGGCATGTTTATATCCATAAAAATAATGTCATAGTTTTTGTCTTGTGCAAGGATTTTTAAAGCTTCCTTACCGTGATTTGCTACACTGATTTGCATATTTGATTTTCCTAAAACGCCAACAAAAACTTTTTGGTTTATGACATTATCTTCTACCAAAAGTACTTTATTATTTTGGAATTTAATAAAACTGTTGAGAGAAATATTTCTTGTACTTTGAAAAGAGTTTCTATGCACAGGCTTCGTTCCAGCATTTACTACACCATTTTTTGTGATTTTTGAGGTATCGTAGGCATCAAAATAGAGTTTATCTAGAACATCACTAATTTGCCAAACTGTAAATGGTTTAGATACTTTTATATCTGCCATATTTGCATTTGGAAACTCTTCTCTTATTGAAAATAGATTTGAGGTAGAGATTATTTTACTATTAGTATTTTCAAGTTTAGCTACTGTTTTGTTTGTAAATAACTTTTCATCAAGAAAGATAATGTCATAAATGTCAAAATATTCGAAGTAAGATATATAGTCATCTTTACTTACAATTTTTACATCGTGACCTAAAGATACTAAAATAGCTTCCATATTTTTTGCTGATGTTTTAGATGAATCTATAAGTAAAATACTTTTTGGTTCCAATGGGTTGCTTGAAACATGTGTATCACTCTCTTCTTGAATTCCTTGTGAGTAAGGAATGCTAAAAACAAATTCAAGATTTTTATTTTCATCGTTACGTGCAATAATATCACCCTTCATAAGTGTTGCTAATTCTTTTGCTATAAAAAGTCCTAAACTGTCATACTCTTCAGTATTATCATTATAGTTTGAACGGAAAATATCAATTTCACTTTCAGCATCTATCTGACAGTCACTTGTTAAGGTAAAAGAGAGTTGATCATTTTCTGAGTATAAACTCGTTCTTTTAATGCGTAAGTGAAGTTGTGTTGAAGCGTTGTCTATACAATAGAGTAAAACATTCACAAGTACTTTACTAATATTGAGCGTATCGGAATTTAAATTGTTTAATACATTACTATCAATCTCATAGAGGAGTTCAAATTCTTTTCCTTTTGTATTTGTTTTTAACGTCCCTGATATGTCATTTAAAAGATTTGAGAGTTTAAAATCTTGGTTGTCAATCATGACTTTTTTTGATTTGATTCTTAAAAAATCAATGAGGTTTGTAGTAATTGCTAGGAGTTGATTTTCAGATTTTGCAATGTTTGCGCCTGCTGTATTGGATGTGATTATATTTTCTTTTGCAATATCGTAAATATCTTCACTTATCTTAGAGACTATTTCATCCTGCGTTTTATGCTCTTTAAGTACAATTTCTTCCTCTTTTGCCCTTTTTTGTTTATATTTTCGAATCTCTTCTGATGATAAAAAGAGTGCTAAAATACCAATAATTCCAAGACCAAATAGAGCAATCCATAAAGTCAAATCTTCACCTTGCATGTTGATTTCTCCTGCGGGTAATAGAGTACTAGCTGAGAGTGTGATGCCAAATGAGAAAAGCACTAAAAGAGGGAGATGTTTTTTACGCATTTCAAAACCTTTTTGCATATTATACATAATAACTATAAAATTTTTTTTATATTTAATTAATATTTATAGTTTTGTTGTATTTATTGTATATCTATTAGCAAAAGACGAACTATGAAAGTTCGTCTCTTACTCTTTTTACTGCTTGAGTCATATTGAGTAGACTAAGTTTAACTTCTTCCCATTTTCTTGTTTTAAGACCACAATCAGGGTTTATCCAAAGTTGCTCTTTTGGAAGAACTTCAAGAAGTAGGTGAATCTGGTCTACAATTTCTTGTTCAGAAGGTATACGTGGAGAGTGTATATCATAAACTCCTGGTCCTACTTCTTGTTTATAACCAATTTCTTTAAATATTTTAAGGAGTTTATTGCCACTTCTTGCAGTTTCAATAGAGATAACATCAGCATCCATTGCTTCAATGGTTTTAATAATGTCATTAAATTGACTATAACACATATGTGTATGTATTTGAGTTTTTGCCCATGCACTACTTACAGAGAGTTTAAAATCTCTAACAGACCATGCTTCATACTCTTTAATCTTCTCAACTCTAAGCGGATAGCCCTCTTTAAATGCAGCTTCGTCCACTTGAATAATTTTAATGCCTGCATTTTGCAAATCATCTATCTCATCGCTTATAGCAAGGGCAATTTGGCGTGATACTTCGCTTCTAGGCATATCATCTCTTACAAAAGACCAGTTAAGTATAGTAACAGGTCCTGTTAACATCCCTTTCATTATTTTCTCTGTTTGGCTTTGTGCATAGGTACTCCAAGCAACTGTCATAGGGTGTGGACGAGAAATATCTCCATAAATAAAAGGAGGTTTTACACAACGACTTCCATAGCTCTGTACCCAGCCATTTTGAGAAAATCCAAAGCCACGGAGTTGCTCCCCAAAATACTCAACCATATCATTACGTTCAGGCTCTCCATGCACTAATATTTCTAAGCCGCACTCTTCTTGAAAATTTATGCACGTAACGATATATTTTTTTAAAATTAACTCATATTCATTTTGAGATAGTACTCCATTTTTAAACTCTTTTCTTGCCTCTCTTAACTCTTGTGTTTGTGGAAAAGAACCTATGGTAGTTGTTGCTAAATCATCATACTTTAAAGCCTCTTTTTGAAGTTTGATTCTCTCTTCATATTTACCAGTTCTTTGGTTTTTAGTTATATTTTGAACTCTTATTTGTACATTTGCATCATGAATAATAGTCGAGTTTTTTCTATCTCTATTTGCTTGAATATTTTGTTCAATGAGCGTTGTTTCATATGCATTTAACTCCTCGTTAAAAAAGAGTTTGGAGAGTAGCGATATTTCAAGAAGTTTCTCTTTTGCATAACTAAGCCAGTTTTTTATTTTAGCATCCATCTTCTCTTCATATTCTAAGCTAAAAGGGGTGTGAAGCAAAGAGCAAGAAGAGGAGAGAATAATGTTCTTTTTATCAATTTTTTTAGCTATTTTTTCTAAGAGTTCAGAAGTTGTTTCTATGTTGTTTTTCCAAATATTTCTTCCATCGACAACTCCAGCAACAAGATATTTATCGCTTTTAGAAATGCTATCAAGTGATTCAAAATTTTCTTTACCATATAAAAAATCAAGACCTATCGCCCAAATTGGAGTATGAACTAAAATCTTTGTTGCTTCATTTGAGTGTTCAAAATATGTAGTCACAACTATAGAAATATTTTTAGCAATAGATGCCAATCTATCATATGTTGGCTTTATAAGACTAAGAACTTCAGCATTGTTGTCTTTGACAAAAATTGGTTCATCTATTTGAACAACTATATGTGCATCGAGGCTTGCAATTTCGTGAAGTAAATCCTCATAAATTTTGAGTATATTTTCTAAAAGTTCATAGGTGTTACCACTTTCAACTCTTTTACTTAATCCTAAAAAAGTTATAGGCCCTATGAGGTTAATTTTTGTTTGAATTCCTAAGGCTTTTGCTTCGTTATACTCATCTATTATTTTTGTTGCGTTGAGTTTATATGTATCTGTTTGTGAGAGCTCAGGAACAATATAGTGGTAGTTAGTGTTAAACCACTTTGTCATCTCCATTGCACATGCCTCTTCGTTTCCTCTTGCCATAGCAAAATACAACTCTTCATCTTTAAGCGCTTTAAACCTTTTTGGTATAGCACCTAGCATAATAGCAGTGTCGAGCATATTGTCATAAAGCGAAAAGTCATTTGAACTTATAAAGTCAATCTCTGCTTCTCGCTGATATTCCCAATGTCTTTGTTTAAGCGCTAAGGCTACTTTTTTTACCTCTTCAAATGAGCTCTCTTCCGCCCAAAAACTCTCGAGTGCTTTTTTTAGCTCTCTTTTTTCTCCAATTCTTGGAAAACCAATTACATAATTTTTTGACATATTCATATCCTTATATCTTGTTAATAATTTTAATTTTGATTGTGTTACGTGCGTATTAGAATATAAAGAGAGGAGGGTGCACACCAGTTCTACGAAATGCAAAACAGACAGTATAAAAAGGGCATCTTGGAATAAAGTGATTTAGGAGGAGTACGAGTTTTGTTTTTAAGTTGTAAAAGTAATTACAATGACATGGCTTTGTATTGAATTCACAAAGAGCTTCGAGTAATTCATCAGGAGGAGACTCATCTAAGTCATCACGCTCTGAAGATATTTTACTCTGAAGGTAAAGTTCTGAAGATGCTGCACGACTTGCAAGTGTTGGTACTACACTATGCGCTAACATAGATGAAAGCGTAAAGTAGTTTTTTCTAAAGCCGCGAGGTGATTTCATTTTTTACTCTTCGACAGATTCTATTTTTTCTTCATGTGCAATAGGTTTCATTGCTGGAAAAAGAAGGACATCACGGATGCTATGCTCATTTGTAAGAAGCATTACAAGTCTATCTATACCTATACCCTGACCAGCAGTTGGAGCCATACCATAGCTGAGTGCTTCAACAAAATCACTATCCATTTCATGTGCTTCATCATCACCACTATCTTTTGCAGCCATCTGTCCCTCAAAACGAGAGAGTTGGTCTACTGGATCATTTAACTCACTAAAAGCATTCGCTATTTCGCGTCCAGCAATAAAAAGCTCAAATCTCTCTGTAATTGCAGGATTTTCATCACTTCTACGTGCAAGAGGAGAGATTTCTACTGGATACTCTGTAATAAAAGTAGGATCTATAAGTTTTTCTTCAACAAATTCATCAAAAAGTTCACCTTGGAGTTGACCTAAGTTTAAATCAGGTTTGACTGTAATGTTTTTACTATTTAAATACTTCACAATCTCCTCTTTTGAGTTTACTATTTCTGCTGGAACACCACCAATACTTGTGAGAGATTCTATAAGAGGAATCTCTACAAAGTTGTCAAAGTTTACTTCTAAGTCTCCATAAGGAAGTCTTGTTGGAAGATTTAGATGGTCAAAAAGGTACTCAAAATACTCTTTAGTGATTTTGATTAAATCTTTATATGTTTTATATGCCCAGTAAAACTCAATAGAGGTAAACTCAGGATTGTGTGTCGCATCCATCCCTTCATTTCTAAAGTTACGGTTAATCTCAAATACTGCTTCAAATCCACCAACGATAAGGCGTTTGAGATAAAGCTCTGGTGCAATTCTAAGGTATCTATCTATTCCAAGTGCATTATGATGCGTAACAAATGGCTTAGCATTTGCTCCACCTGCTATTGGGTGCATCATTGGTGTTTCAACTTCTAAAAAGCCTTTATCCTCAAAAAAGCGACGTGTTAAAGAGATAACTTTTGAACGAGTTTGAAATGTTTTTCTTACTTCTGTGTTCATGATTAAATCAAGGTAACGCTTTCTATATCGAATTTCTTTGTCTGTAATACCGTGAAATTTTTCAGGCAGTGGGTTAATAGCTTTTGTAAGAATCTTCAAACTATCAGCATGAAGAGAAAGTTCACCTTGTCCAGTGACAAAAGGGTAACCACCAATCTCTATAATATCTCCAACTTCAATGTTTTTCTTAAACATTTCATTGTAAAAACCTTCTGGAAGATTGTCTCTAGCTACATAAATTTGTAGCATTCCACTCTCATCTTCAATTTTAACAAAACTAGCTTTTCCCATAATGCGAAAAAGTTTTATACGACCACTCACAACATAGTGACGACGCTCATCACGTTTTTCTTCTCTTTCATGTAAATCTGAGTTAACATTGAGGTACTTTAAAATAGTTGTATTTCTCTTAGATTCATTAGAGTATGGGTTAAAACCAGCCTCTTTTAAAAGTTTTGCTTTTTCTATTCTTTGTTGTATAAATTTATTCTCGAAAATCAATAATTATCCTTATTTATTAGCTTTTTGGCATTTTTTGCATATACCATAAATTTGCATGGAGTGGTCAAGCATTTTAAAATCAAGTTCTTTAGTGATGGCATGTTGACGTGCTTCAATAGCTTCATCTACAAACTCTGTAATCACACCACATTCTGTACATATGAGGTGATCATGGTGTTCTTTTGCTCCAAGCTCATATTTTTTACCTTGTGCACCAAAAGAGAGAGAAGTGACGACATTGGACTCTTCTAAAAGAGCTAAAGTTCTATATACTGTTGCAATACCAGTATTAAGATCTGGATATTTTTGCTGAATTAAATGATGAAGTGCTTCAGGTGTTAGATGTTCATCAGAATTGTAGAGAGTCTCTAAAATAACTTCTCTTTGAATGGTGAATTTTAAACTGTTTTTTTTCAACAGCACTTTGAAGTCATTAAGTAATTGCGTATATTCAATTGTTTTGTCATTAAAGTTTGTTGTTACATTTTGCATCTTATTTCTCTTGTACTTGTCTTTGAATTTCAATTATTTTTTTCTGCATAGTATTATCAATAATGTCTTGCGTTTTTGACTGAACAGCCTCAGTCCCTTTTTGAATAGTCGCATTTATGTCATTGCTTATGCCAACAGGGTCAATTTTCATGATAAATCCACCCGTTTCAACTAAAACAGGGAAGAGAACACTGTTACTCATAACTGAATTCACAGTTGGTCTAAGTGCATTTACATTATAGGCAGCATTTGCAATCACTGCAGTTATAAGAAAAAATTTACTAGCACCAAAAACAAACCCAAGTATTTTCTCTACTGGACCTAAGCCACTTAAAGAGCTTAATTTCTTAAAAAGATACCCTATAAAAACCATTAGAATCCAAAAGGATGCTAAGGTTACAAGAAAGCCCATAAAGCTGATAGCTGCAGGGCTAGATAAGTTTAAAATAGCATTGAGATGTGCACCAACACTCTCTCCTACGCGTGAAGCTATAAAAATACCACCAACAATTCCAAGAAGTCCAAAAACTTCTTTAAAAAATCCATTAATAATTCCCTTAAGGCCTAAGAGAAGAATGATGCTCGCAGCCACAAGGTCAAAATAATTAATTTCCATCTTTTACTTCCATAGTAATCTGATTTTTACCATTGCGTTTTGATTTATAAAGGGCTGTATCTGCTCTGTGAATAATTGTATCTGGTGTGTCACCAGTATAATATTTCGTTCCACCAATACTGGTTGTGACAGTAAGAGGAATCCCTTTATATATGAGTTTATTTGAGTTAATAAGTTTTAGAATTCTCGTTGCAACATCACTACATGTTTGGTCGTCGATGCGGTTGAGAGTTATAACAAATTCTTCTCCTCCATATCTAAAAACTTTATCACCATCTCTAAGCGTTTTTCTAAGAATATTCGCTATAAAAATAAGTATCTTGTCACCTGCTATATGTCCATAAGAGTCATTTATGTTTTTAAAATCGTCAATGTCTAAGATGAGAATATGAAAATCATGATGAAGTTCTTCTTTTGCACAGATTTGTGAAATGTACGATGTTAAAGCGCGTCTATTATAAACTTTTGTTAAAGAGTCTAAATTTGAACATTCTTCAAGTTGCTGTACTTTTTTTGTAAGTTTTGTAATGATTTGATTTGCTTTTTTAACTTCATCATCCATATGGGCTTGAATCTCTTCAAATTTGCTTTTTATCGCAGGAAAATTGATGTGGAAGTCTTCATCATATTCATCGATTGTCTTTTGTTGCATAAGTGTAAGTTCTTCAAATCTACAATTTGTATCGTGATAACTAGAGAGACTATGCTCAACTATCTCTTTGTAGGCATTTGTAAAAGCAGTTTTTGCATGTTCAATAGAATCTATTTTACTATCATCAATAGTTGAAATTGATACAATTGCATTTTCAAGAAATTCAACAATTTGTTCTTTGTCGGGATGTTCATTAGAATTAATGTTATCAATAAGTTCTTGATACATCTGTGTCACTAAAGATTTTAGTCCATCTTTTTGCATTAGCAGTATCCTGTTTAAGATTTTGTAATTATACAGTTAAAAGCATAAACAAAGCTTTTACTGCATTCTGTTGTAAATAAATTTACAGTTATAATGGTATTTTTAGGTATTTTTAGATAAAATCCAAAAAATTTATAAATATACAAGGTTTAAATATGAGTACTTGGAGCCCATTGAGCTGGAGAGATAAGCCAATTTTGCAGCAACCAACTTATCCAAATCAAGTAGAATTAGATAGAGTTTTAGTTGAGCTAAAAAACTATCCACCACTTGTATTTGCAGGAGAAGCTCGTTCACTAAAAAGTGAATTAGCAAATGTCGCCAACGGTAATGCTTTCTTGCTTCAAGGTGGAGATTGTGCTGAGAGTTTTTCTGAATTTAAAGCAGTAAACATTCGTGATACGTTCAAAGCCTTACTTCAAATGGCAGTTGTAATGACGTATGCTGGTGGTGTTCCTGTTGTTAAAGTTGGACGTCTTGGTGGGCAGTTTGCTAAACCACGTTCAAGTGATACAGAGACATTTGATGGGGTTACTCTTGACTCTTACCGTGGTGACATTATCAATGGTGCTGACTTTACCTCAGAGGCTCGTGTGCCAGATCCTGAACGTATGATAAAAGCATATAATCAATCTGCAGCGACACTCAATTTGTTACGTGCGTTTGCATCAGGTGGTTTAGCAGATTTACATCAAGTTCACCAATGGACTTTGGATTTTGCACATCAAGGTGAAGTAAGTAAAAAATATGAGTCTTTAGCTGAAGATATAGGAAAATCACTAAAGTTTATGGAAGCTTGTGGTGTAACTTCTAAAACCTATAGAACACTTCGTGAGACTGATTTTTACACATCACATGAAGCTCTTTTACTTCCATACGAAGAAGCGTTTACGAGAAAAGATTCTATTACTGGTGATTGGTATGACACATCAGCACACATGCTCTGGATAGGAGATAGAACACGTCAACTTGATGGTGCTCATGTTGAATACTTAAGTGGCGTTAAAAACCCTATTGGTGTCAAAGCTGGTCCATCTATGGATCCAGAGGATTTAGTAAGATTATGTCAAAAACTAAATCCTGAAAATGAAGCTGGCCGTTTAAATGTAATCGTGAGAATGGGTGCTGGAAAAGTTGGTGATGGCATGCCAGCTCTTATTCGTGCAGTAGAGCGTGAAGGTATGAAAGTGGTTTGGTCATGTGATCCAATGCATGGAAATACTATAAAATCATCTAATAACTATAAAACTCGTCCTGTGGATGCTGTGTTACGTGAGATGAAAGAATTTTTCCAAGTTCATAAAGCTGAAGGTACGTATGCTGGTGGTGTTCACTTGGAAATGACAGGTAAAAATGTTACTGAGTGTATTGGTGGTTCTTTCACTGTAACTGAAGAAGATCTATCTTCTCGTTACCACACACATTGTGACCCACGTTTAAATGCTGATCAAGCACTTGAACTTGCATTTTTAATTGCTGACTCTCTTAAAGAGGGACAAAAGTAAGCTAAAATTTTACAGGGAGATAAAAACTTAACTCAAAAGCCCCATCATCTGGCAAAAGTTCGCTTTTTGCATAGATGGCATAAGGTGGTTTTGTTGTTGTCTCATATTCACTTTGCACAAGCCATTCATGGTAAACCCAATGAATGAACTTGAGTAAATCCCCTCGCTCTCCTTTTATATCGAACTTTGCATAAACTCCATCAGAAATACTAAATTTAGGAAGTCTATGATTTTCTTGAATCTGCTCTTTGGTTACTATACAAGCTACATATTGGCACTCTTCTAATGGAGTAATTGTAGGATTATCATGAAAAAGTGCTATCTGTTGATACTCATGAAGATTGTTGTTAAATGTCCACGTTTGCAATTTTTGCCACGTTTTTTGAATGTTTGCATTGTACCCTTTGTGTCGAATATAATAACTCTCTAAAAAAGGCATTTTAACAATAGTGGGTTCAAGGTTCTCAAAGTTTGCAGTGGATTCTTTGGCTTTTTTTGATTGTTTAAGAATCGTGTTAGAGTAGAGCAGATAACCCCCATTTTTCCACTCTTTTGGTGTCATTGAAAAGCGTTCTTTAAAGACTCGTATAAAAGAGGTTTGTGAGCTATAACCACACGATAGGGCTACTTCAGAAATGGTTGAATATTTGTTTGTTAAAAGAAGATTAGAGGCTTTTTGTAATCGTATGGATTTGATACTCTCATAGATGTTACGTGCGAAAATTTCTTTAAAGATTTTATGCATATAGAACTTGCTTATATGTAAATCTTTTGCAAGCTCATTTACATCAATATTTGTATCTATATGTGTGTAGATATAGAACATAATATCGTTAGCTATCTGTATTTTTTTCTGCAAAGTTTTTTTATTCATACCACATATTAGCAAAAATAGTAAACAAATATAACAAAAATGGATAACTATATTGACAAGAAGAGTGAAGAATTAATTTTTGAAACACTATAGAATGTCAGCCAATAAATTACTTGGAGAAAAAAATGAACAAAAAAATAACAAAAGTTCTTATTGCAAATAGAGGCGAAATAGCTCTGAGAATTATTCGAGCATGTAAAGAGTTAGAGATAAAAAGTGTAGTAGTTTTTTCAGAAGTGGATGTAGATGGTGTTTGGGTTAGAAAGGCTGATGAGTGTTATCCAATAATGGGTAATCCTCTACAAGCGTACTTAGACTATGAGCGTATTATTGCAATGGCTAAAAAAGCTAAGTGTGATGCCATCCATCCAGGATATGGCTTTCTCTCAGAAAATGCAGAGTTTGCGCAAGCTTGTTTAGATAATGATATTATTTTCATTGGTCCAAAGGCTGAACATATAGCACTCTTTGGCGATAAGATGGCATCTAAAGTAGCTATGAAACAGGTGGGAGTTCCAGTTCTTGAAGGTACAGATACACCAATACTTGATAAAGCTCAAGGTGAAAAAATAGCTAAAGAGATTGGTTTTCCAGTTATCATAAAGGCGGCTTTTGGTGGTGGTGGACGTGGTATGCGTATAGTAAAACAGGTAAAAGATTTTGTGAATATGTTTGAAGCGGCTACAAATGAAGCAGTGAAGTATTTTGGTAAAGGTGAGGTTTTCATTGAAAAATATGTAGAAAATCCACGACATATAGAAGTTCAGATAATTGCGGATAAATATGGAAATGTACTTCATTTAGGAGAGCGTGATTGTTCTATTCAAAGACGCCATCAAAAGGTTATAGAGATAGCTCCTTCTCCACGATTAAATAGTGAAGTAAGAAAAGAACTCTACAGAATAGCTACAAAAGCGATGTTTAAACTTGGATATGAGAGTGTTGGTACTGTGGAATTTTTGGTTGATGAGGCTGATAATATCTATTTTATAGAGATGAATACTCGTGTACAGGTTGAGCATCCAGTCACAGAGATTATCTCAGGCATTGACATCATTCAACGAATGATAGAGATTGCAGAGGGTGATAAATTGAAATTTTTACAAGAAGAGATACAGTTTCGTGGATATGCAATAGAGTTTAGAATCAATGCTGAAGATCCACAAAAAAACTTTATGCCAGCATGTGGAAAAATTACAAACTATCTGACTCCAGGTGGACCGGGTGTAAGAATTGACTCGAGTGCGTATGCAGGCTATGATATGCCATCAAATTATGACTCAATGTTAGGTAAACTCATTGTTTGGGCGCTTGACTGGGAAGGTGCTGTAAAAAAAGCAAAAAGAGCATTAGATGAGTATCACATAGAAGGATTTACGACAAATATATCGCTTCATAGAGAGATAGTTCGTGATGTTGATTTTAAAGCTGGAAAATTTAACACAAGTTATCTTGATAAAAAAATGGAACTTTTCAATCTTAAAGCGGTAAATGCTATAGCGGATGAAGAGAAAAAGATTTCATTTCTCTCTAGTATGATAAAAAAAATTAAAGAGCATAAGCTGGTAACTCGCAGTTAAAAATTTATGCGTTTATACTCTCTTCTTTTTCCTGAACAGTGAGAAGTTCTTCTACTTTTTCTTCGTAGAGAGCTTCTAGCTCAGCTAACTCTTTAGCAAGTTTCGTAATGCCTATCTCTTCATAGCATTTTGGATTGGCTAAACAGCTGTTTTTTTCTTCTATTTTTGCTTCAAGTGCATCTATTTCAGCAGGGAGTTTTTCTAAAGCAATTTTCTCTTTAAACGTAAGTTTTAAAACCTTTTCTTTTTCTCTAACTACCTCTTTTGGTTTAGAAACTACTGTACTTTTTTCCATTTCATCAAGTTCTTTAAGCTCTTTTTCTAGCTCTAAGTACTCGGTATAATCTTGATGTGACTCTTCTATGTGTTTATCATCTTTGAAGATAAAGAGTTTTTTTGCAATTTTATCGACAAAATATCTATCGTGACTTACGATGATAACTGCTCCAGGAAAGTTTGTGAGTTGCTCTTCAAGGATGTTAATCGTTGGAATATCTAAGTCATTTGTAGGCTCATCTAGGATGAGGATATCTACATCTTTTGTAAAGAGTAGGGCAAGAGCTACACGGTTTTTTTCTCCACCGCTAAGAACGCCCACTTTTTTATCTAAAAACTCTCTAGGAAACAGAAAGTTTTTTAAGTAGCCATAAACGTGCAAGTCGCTTCCACGTACATGAACTCTATCGCCACCGTTTGGACAGAAAGTTTCTATAAGATTTTTATCATCATCGAGCATTTCACGATGTTGATCAAAGTAGCCTATCTTAAACTCACCACGTTTTATTTTTCCACTTGTTGGCTCGATGCGTCCAAGGAGTGTTTTTAGAAGTGTAGATTTTCCACTTCCGTTTGGTCCAACTATAGCGATGACATCTTTTTGAAGTATACGCGTTGTGAAGTTTTTGAGAAGCTCTTTACTACCTAAAGTGATGCTTACATCTTCAACTTCAAAGAGCATTTTTTGCTTATTTATGCTCTTGTCTCGATTAAAATGTTTTGCCTCACGTTGGAGCTCAATAGACATAAGTCTAATCTTCGCAGGATTTGTTTTTGCATCCTCACGTAACTGCATCAAACGATCTTTTCTTCCCTCATTACGTTTGAGCCTAGCTCGAACACCTCGAGCAAACCATTCATTTTCCCGTTTGAGGACATCGAGCATATTCTCATGCTGTTTTTGAAGTGTGCGCATATATTCAGCTTTTTGTGTGAGGTAGTTACTGTAACCACCACTATACTCTTTAAGTGTGTAATCGTCCACTTCAATACTCTTTGTCGCAATACGGTCAATAAAATATCTATCGTGAGAGATAAAGACAAGCGTGAATTTTTCTTTGAGTATGAGTTCTTCTAAAAATTCAACCATATAAACATCAAGGTGATTAGTAGGTTCATCCAGAAGAAGTATATCTGGCTTTTGAAGCAGTAAAGAGGCGAGGGCAACACGGCGTTGTTCTCCTCCGCTTAAGAGTGCTATGGGTTTGTCTTCATACTGTTTTAAATCGAAGTGTTGAATGATACGCTCTATTTTGTCATCTAAATTCCATGCATTATGGTGTTCAATGTAACGTGAGAGTTTTTCATGTTCGTCAAGTAAGATTTTATTTTCAAAGTCATCGGCTAAAAGAAGAGATAATTCATTATAACGTTCTTTTGCCTTGTTAAGTTCATCAAGACCAGCTTCGACGGCTTGACGGACTGTATCACCCTCTTTAAATTCAGGACGTTGCGAAAGCATTTTTATCTCTAAATCATTTTGGGTAATACGACGTCCACCATCAAGGTCAAGTGTACCGTTTATAATTTTCATAAGAGTAGATTTTCCACTCCCATTTTTTCCAATGATGACGATTCGCTCACCCTCATCAACATGAAAATTTATTTCTATAAGTATCTTTTGAGCAGAGTAGTGTTTTGAGATGTTTTGTAGGTCTATTAATGCCATTACGTGTGTTTAATCCCATTGTGTATATAAGGGAGAGATTATATCAATAAAGAGGTTATACGAAGCTTGTCTTTTGTAGTTTGTATTTTCAAAATTCCATCCATAAATATGGATGAGAATCTTGAGTAAAATCTATTTTTTTGTAAGTTTTTGTTTTGCACGTAACACTAAATAGAAGAAGAGAGGAATAAACAATACACCAATAAGTGTAGCACTCATCATCCCTCCAACAACCGTTGTTCCAATAATATGACGACTTGCAGAACCAGCACCTGAGCTAAGAGCAAGAGGCAGAGTTCCAACAATAAATGCAAGAGAAGTCATAACGATAGGACGAAATCTTAGTCGCGCAGCTTCCACAGTAGCCTCTAGTAGAGGCATACCATCTCGTAACTTGTCCATAGCAAACTCGACTATGAGTATGGCATTTTTAGCGGCTAACCCGATTAGGGTGATAATACCTACTTGGAAGTATATGTCGGCTTCTAGATCTCTTAAATATACTGCTAGTGCAGCTCCAAAAATAGCAAATGGAATAGAGAAAATAACAGCCATTGGAATACTCCAGCTCTCATAGAGTGCTGCAAGTATTAAGAAAACAAAGAGTGCCGCAAAGATAGAGGTATAATTTCCTTTTTTTGCTAAGAGTTTCTCTTGGTATGAAGTTCCCGCCCATGCAGTTGTATAACCCGCAGGTAAAACTTCGGCTGCTATCTCTTCAATTGCTGCAATCGCGTCACTTGAAGCAAAACCCGGTTTTGGACTTCCTGTAATTTGTGCAGAGTTGAACATATTAAACCTCTGTACAACACTAGCATCTACAACTCTCTTAACGCTTATTAATTCACTTACAGGAATAAGATTTCCATTAGTAGAACGTACAAATATATCTTTGTAATCCTCTTTTGTAGATCTAAATTTAGCTTCAGATTGAACATTTACATGAAATGTTCGACTATAAAGGTTGAAATCATTTGCGTACCCTTGACCATAAGTAGTTTGAAGTGTTGCAAAAATCTCTGATATAGGAACATTCATAGCTTTTGCTTTTTCTCTATCTACCGTTAGATTATACTGTGGTACATTTGTATTGAGCGTTGTTCTTACCATCATAAGTCTTGGATCTTGATTTGCTTTTTCAACAATCTTTTTAATATATTGATCGAGCAACTGCAGACTTCCACCTGTTCTGTCTTGTACCCACATTTCAAACCCACCAGTAGTACTCATTCCCATAATCGGAGGAGGATTTACAGGAATAACAAAGGCATCTTTGTTTGTCATCATAAATTGCCCCATCAACTGACCTGCAAGAGCTTGTGAACTCTGCGCTTCATTTGGTCTTTCATCCCATGGTTTTAATAAGGCAAAAGTAATACCAGCATCTGTTTTATATGCAAAGGTAATAAGGTCTATTCCTGTGATAGCTCCTGTTGCTTTAATGTTTGGATTTGCTCTAAGTTCTTTTACAATTGAGTCCGAAATTTTTGAAGACTCAGATAACGAAGTCGCAGGCATCATATAGTTTAGTACCATTAAGACACCTTTGTCTTCACTAGGAACGAGACCACTCGGTGTTATTTTCATAATTGCATAGGTACTATATAAAAAGACACCAAAAAGTAGAAGTGAAAAAGCCCATAGTTTTATAGTTCTTTTTGTAAATCCTACAAAAAACACAGTAAGCCAATCAAAAAATTGGTTAAATTTTCTAATAGGCCAGATTGGCTCTTCTTCATCTGCTTTTAAAAATATTGCACAGAGTGCAGGAGTTAAAGTAAGTGCTACTATACCAGATATAACAACAGCGATTACAATAGTCATAGCAAACTGTTTATACATTACACCACTAAACCCACCACTAAGCGCTGCTGGAATGAACACGGCAGAGAGTACAAGTACAATAGCTACAATAGGTGTAGTTAACTCTTTCATTGCTGAAATAGTTGCATCTTTTACGCTAATACCTTTGTTTGTTCTAAGAACCCGCTCAACATTTTCTATAACGATAATCGCATCATCAACCACCAAACCTATTGCCAATGTAAGACCAAAGAGTGTGAGTAGATTGATAGAAAAACCAGCTGCATAAAGTCCTGCAAATGTTCCAATAATAGAAACAGGAATCGCAAGTGTTGGTATAATAGTCGCTCTTATATTTCCTAAGAAAAGGTAGATAAGAATAATAACGAATATAATAGCCTCTACCAGTGTTTGAATAACCTCTTTAATTGACTCATTCACAAAGAGTGTAGCATCGTATGGTGAAGAGTATTTAATATCCTCTGGAAACTTTTGAGATAACTCTTTGAGTGTGTCATCGACAGCTTTTGATACATCTAAAGCATTTGCCCCTGGAGATAAAAAGATACCTACTGGCATCATTGGCTCACCATTAAACTTTGCATTTGTTCTATATGCATCGGAGTCTAATACTACTTTTGCAACATCACCTAATCTCAGTGTACTTCCATCTGGGTTAGAGCGAATAATGATTTTTTCAAACTCTTTTATATCTTTAAATCTTCCATCAGTTTTTACATTGTAAGTAAAAGGAGTAGAGACATCCATTGGTTCAGAGCCAACTGTACCTGCTGCATATTGATTGTTTTGAGAGCGTATTGCTATCAATATATCTGTTGAAGCTAAATTATAAAAGGCAAGTTTCTGCGGATCTATCCAAACCCTTATGCTATAATCTTTTTCTCCAAAGATCATAGCATCTCCAACACCATTGATTCTTTTTAAATCATCCATTACATTTACTTTTAGGTAGTTAGAAATAAAAAGTCTATCGTGCACATTACCTGTTGATGTAAAAGCAATAACTTTTAATATATCTGGAGATCTCTCTTTTACACTAATCCCTTGTCTTTGTACTTCTGTTGGAAGTTTACTCATAGCAAGTTGAACTCTGTTATTTACATCCACTTTCGCTTGGTTTACGTCCGTACCAATCTCAAAAAATACACCTAATGTTAAAACTCCACTAGGAGAGGCTGTTGAAGTCATATATGTCATATTGTCAACACCATTAATAGACTCTTCTAAGGTCGTAGCGACAGTTTTTGACAAGGTATCTGCGTCTGCTCCAGGATAGATAGCCTGTACATTAATTTGAGGTGGCACAACACCTGGATACTCTTTGATTGGGAGTTGACTTATAGAGACTAACCCAGCCATTATAATTATCAATGATACAACAGTAGCAAAGATTGGCCTATTTATAAAAAATTTAGAAAACATCTATTTATCCTGTTCGTTTATAGTCTTATCAACGCTAACTTCACCACCTGGTTTAAGTCTAAAGAAATTATTTACTATAACTTTATCTCCACTTTTAAGTGGACCACCTGCAACAATATAATTACTGCCACTTTCATTGCCTATGAGTACAGGTCTGATAGCAACATGGCCTTTTTCTTCAATAAATACAATCGTTCCGAGTGGATTTTGGAGGAGCGCTTTTTGTGGTATTGTAATAACATTGCTTTGAACAATATTTTTTGTAATGACTCTTACAAATTGCCCAGGCATAAGATAGTTATCACTATTGTCGACAACTGCTCTCATTTTTACAATAGCAGTTTGATTGTTTGTATTTACATCAATAAAATCAACAACACCTTTTTTATCTAAAATTTTTCCATCGACTTCTAGGCTTATTTCTACTTTATCACCTTGAATGCTCCAAATTTTATTTTTTATTTTTTTGTAATCACTCATAGGTGCTGAGAAATCTATATAAACTTTATCGTTTTGAGTAATCTCTACAAGAGGTGTTGGAGGGTTTGAACTCACCAGATCTCCTATGTCAACTTTTTTTAATCCTGTTATACCACTAAGAGGTGCTTTTACTTTTGTGTATTCAAGGTTAATACTTGATTGTTTGAGTTCTGCTTTTGCAAGAGAAACTGCTGCTAAACTCTGCTCATAACTCGAGAGTGCATTGTCTCTATCTTCTTGAGAGATTGCTTTTTGATTAAAAAGTTTTTTGACTCTTTCCCAGTTTCTCGTAGCATTGTCACGTAATGCTTCAGCCATATTAAGAGAAGCCTGTGCTGCTTCAACTTTTGCTAAGTAGACATCGTCTTCTATTTGATAAAGTAAGTCGCCCTTATTGACTTTTTGACCTTCTGTAAAATACTTTGTTTTTAGAATACCTAAGGCTCTAGCAACAACTTCAACATTATTATATGCAGTTACAGTTGCAGGATATGTAAGTGTAAGAGGAATACTTTTTGCCTCTGGTATGATGTATATATCAGCTTTTGGAGCAGGCATTTTCATAGCTTCTTTTGGCGCGGCATCTGCGAAAACTGCTGGTGCTAGAAGTAGTGTGGATGCTATAACAGCAACTGAGATTATTTTTTTCATTTGATGAAGTCCTTTATATTTTTGTTTGTATAGTAATAATATGTTGCATAAGCAATTTGTAAATCATTTAGCGCTTTTTGATACTGTGCACTTGCTAAAGTCTTAGTATGTAAAGAGTCAAGGTAGGTTACATAATCAACGCTTCCAGCATTATATTTTTTTGAGACAGTCTCAAAAGCACTTGTTGAGGATATTAAGGAAGTTTTTGCACTCTCAATTTGTGCTTTTACTGTTTGGATTTTTAACAAAGCAAGTTCAACATTCGCATCTTGTTCTTGTGTAATATACTCAATCTCTCTTTGAAGAGACTCTTGTTGAAGAAGAAGAGACTCTTTTTGTTTGGAGACTTCTCCAAAATCAAATAAGCGCATATTGAGTGTAACCATGAGTGCATTTTGATTGTCTAAAGGCACAACATTAGGATTTTTTCTATCATAGGCATAAACACTATACGTATCTTCAATGCGTAGCTTAGGATAATACACAGAGCTTAGAGCGTCTGCTGTATATTGAATAGATTTACTGTTTGCTTGAAGCGAAATAATAGCGTCACTCAACTCTTTTTGAACATTTTCCGGTACTTTGATACTTGAATCATCTAAATCCGTGATTGTTTTAGACGTTTTTATACTTAGCATCTTTTTTAAAGATATAATGGTGTACTTTTGAGCGTTAAGAGTATAAACATTATTGCTATATGCAGCCTCTAGTCTATCAACATCATCCTTCGTAACACTTCCAACTGCATAAAATTTTTTAATACGATCGAGTTCGGCTAGAAGTTGTACGTTGGACTCTTCTAATGCTTTTAACGCTGCTTCTTCACTTTTAATATTGTAAAAATCTTGAACTATTTCTAACTGCAAGTTTTTTTTATACGAAGATGTTGAGTATTTTGATGCGTTGAGTAAGGCTTCATTTTGTTTAATAGTATTTGACTTTTGCCCACCATCATAGATGTCTAAACCAACTTTTGCATACCCACTATATGTGTCTCCAGCTTGAAAAGGAGAAGGTTCATCATCTCGTGAATAAAATCCTCCAATGTCTAAAGTAGGGTAGTAAGCACTTTGTGATGACTCTACCTCTTTTTGTTTGGCTTCTTGTGTGAGAACTTTTGAAGCAACCATCTTATTATTATCATTTGCAAAGTCAAGTAATGACCTTAAGTCATCTGCATAAATAAGCGCGGGTACAATTAAAAACAACACTGTCTTTTTCATTTATTTACCTTTATTAACATAAATAGAGTCTCTATGTGTAAGTTAATTTTGTCCTTTAAAATATCGTTAGAATTCGTTACCTGATTCATTAAAAATAGTCCTTTATTCGCTGCACATATAGTGGGAATTAAGTCTATTGATTCTGGAATGATTTCACCTTTGTCAATACCATTTTGGATAATTTCTTTCATCCATCTATTGTAACGCTCGGTCTGTTTTGTTTGAAAATCTAAGATTTCCTTAGTTGGAGAAGAGAGTGAGATATACATAAATTTTTTGTATAGTTCTCTCAAGTCTACATATTTATCATCATAAAAAAACGATGAAAAAACTTTTATTTTATCTTTTGTAGATAGTTTCTGTTTTAGTTGCTCTTTTTTAGCCACATCGGCTTCTTCAAGAAGTATATTTACCAATTCAAATACTATTTCCTCTTTATTATTGAAATAATTATAAAGAGTACCTTTACCAACACCTGCTTCTACCGCAATATCTGATATAAGAAGGTCTTGAATATTGTTTTTCAAAAACAAATTTTTACAAGCTAATGCAATATCTTTTTTTTTCTGCTCTTTGTCTACAATAATTGCCAATCCAATATCTCCTTTTTATAAATGACTTACAGTCAGTCATTATGAAATAATACTTGTTTTTTCTTAATTTAATCTAAAAAATATAGGATAAATAGTTCTCTAAAAAGAAATAAAATATGAGAATATGCACTCTAAATAATGCCATATTTAAGTCCTTGTATATTACAATACAACACTAAATAATAGAGGTGAAAAGATGGCTTTAGGATTTTTTGCTGTATTTGATGACATTGCTACATTATTAGATGATGCGGCTACTATGAGTAAAGTGGCAACAAAAAATACTGTTGGAATACTTGGGGATGATTTAGCAGTCAATGCTCAAAAAGCTTCAGGTTTTGCGGCTTCACGAGAATTACCAGTTTTATGGGCAATTACGAAAGGCTCTTTTTTAAATAAATTGATGATTTTGCCAATAGCATTTTTACTGAGTGCTTTTGCTCCTTGGCTCATTGTTCCTATTTTGCTTCTAGGAGGAACGTACCTCGCTTATGAAGGAGCAGAAAAAGTTTATGAATACTTTTTCCCACACATAGAGCACAAGGAGAGTGTAAGTGAAAAAACTTTCACGCAAGAGGAAATTTTAGTTATAGAAAAATCAAAAATCAAATCAGCTATACGCACAGATTTTATTCTCTCTATAGAGATTGTCATCATGGCACTTGGAACAGTTGCAGATCAATCTTTGATTATTCAAATCATTGCTGTGAGTTTTGTTGCAATTTTTGCAACCATCGGTGTATACGGTGTAGTAGCGCTTCTAGTGCGTATGGATGATTTTGGATTTAAGCTTATAAGCATGGCAAAAAACGAAATGAGTATAGTGCACGTAATAGGTGAGCTACTTGTTATTTCTCTTCCAAATGTTATACGATTTTTGACACTTCTTGGAACCTTAGCAATGTTTTTAGTTGCTGGAGGGATTTTTTCACATAATATTCATGCAATAGAGCAAATATTTGAAGTATTACCCTCTCTCATTAGTAATCTTCTCGTCGGTTTTGCACTTGGAGTTTTGGCTATTGCATTACATAAAATATTTTTAAAACTTATTGGAAAAAAATGAGTAAGATTGTTTTTACAGATTTAGATGGAACGCTTACCTTACGAGATACATATCATATCTTTATATTTCACAATCTCACAATGCGTACAATCATAAAAAATAGCTATGCTCTAGTTAAAATGGGGGCAGGGTATCTCCTTGGGTCTTTAAGTAAAGAGCAGGTAAAACGAGCTTCGTTTGCAATGTTTTTTGATGGATATGACACAACACAAGACCTCACGAAGTTTGTGAGCAAAATTCCATGGAATCGAGTTGTTTTAGAGCAGGTAAATGCCAAACGAGCAGAGGGTTATCAAGTTATTTTAGTAACGGCTTCTCCTGATATTTATCTTGAAGCTATCTGTGAGCACTTAGAGTATGATGGTTTTCTCGCAACAAAAACTTTTCGAGAAGGTAACTATACAACAGGCATCTTTGATGGAGCTGTATGTAATTTTGAAGAGAAAAAGAGACGAATTCAAGAGTTTTTAGAAAATGAAAAAACTACATATACCATCTCTTATGGTAACTCAAGTGGCGATTATGAGATGCTTCGATTGTGCGATGAATCCTATTTTGTAAAAAAATCAGATATAAAAAAGTTCACTTAGAATCTTTTTCACTAAAACAAAACTCTCTTTTTGTATACCAATCTGCAATTCCTTTATCGTTGTAGTGATATTCTCTTTGTTTTGGTGGCACAGAAGAGTTTCTTAATTTTGAACGTACTATTCCCATAAGAATAAAACTGAGTAAAAGTGTCGTTATCGCTATAAAGTAATCATAAAAGTACCAAACTATAAGTGCACTTACAGGTGTTGTAAACTGTAAAAGCACCCTTATAAGAAAAGCGATTGCTTTACACTTGCTTGAGTGAAACACTGGTGTTGGTTCTAGTAAAGGTATACAGTCTGTTTGCATACAAAAGTATAGCAAATAATCCGTTTTTTTAGTAATAATAGAGTTGTAGACTAAACTTACTTTAGTATATATGACTAAAGTAAGTTGATGATACTTGCAAATATTAACTTTTTTTTGCTACTATTTCATAAATTTACAATAAAAGGAAATTAATTATGGCAAAACATCAGTTTCAAACAGAAGCAAACCAAATACTTAACTTAATGATTCACTCACTCTACTCAAACAAAGAAATATTTATTCGTGAATTGGTATCAAATGCATCAGATGCACTTGATAAGTTAAATATGTTAGTTTTAACAGATGAAAAGTACAAAGGTGTAGCTTTTAATCCTCGTATTGACATAGTTGCAAATAAAGAGGCTAAAACATTAACTATTAAAGACTCTGGTATCGGTATGAACGAAGAGGACCTAATGAATAACTTGGGTACTATTGCAAAATCGGGTACAAAAGCATTTTTAGAAAATCTCTCAGGTGACCAGAAAAAAGATTCTCAGCTTATCGGTCAATTTGGTGTTGGTTTTTATGCTTGTTTTATGGTTGCACACAAAGTTGAAGTAACAACAAAAAAAGCGGGTGAAGAGACAGCATTTTTATGGACAAGTGCCGGAGATGGTGAATATGATTTAGAGACAACTACTCAAGATGGGCACGGTACTACAATCGTTATGCACCTTAATGACGATGAGGGAGAGTTTTTAGAGACATATAGAATTGAAAGCATTATTAAAAAATATTCTAACCACATTCCATTCCCAATTTTCATGGATAAAGATAAGTTTATTCCAGCTGTGAAAGATGACGAGGGGAATGAAACTGAACCCGCACGTAACGAAACAGAAAACACTCAAATTAACCGTGCTAACGCACTCTGGACAATAGCTAAAAAAGATGTAACGGATGAAGAGTATAAAGATTTCTATAGCTCAATCGCTCACTCAAGTGAAGAGCCTTTAGCATGGATGCACAATAAAGCAGAGGGTGCTTTAGAGTACACTACACTTTTTTATATTCCATCAAAAGCACCAATGGACTTGTATCGTGTAGATTATCAAACTGGTATTAAACTCTACATTAACCGTGTATTTATTACAGATGATGAAAAAGAGCTTATGCCGACATATCTACGTTTCTTACGTGGTGTAATTGACTCAAAAGATTTACCGCTTAACGTTTCTCGTGAGATTTTACAATCAAATGCAGTTATGGCTAAAATCAAAAATGCATCTGTGAAAAAAGTTCTCTCAGAGCTTGCAAAAATTTCTAAAAATGATAGTGAAAAATATGACACTTTCTATGCAGAGTTTGGTAATGTTCTTAAAGAGGGGCTTTATAATGACTTCGCAAACCGTGAGAAAATTTTAGAGTTACTTAAATTTAACACTATTAAGTCTGAGAAACCTATCTTCATTGAAGAGTTTGTTAAAAATGTTGATGAAGAGAAAAAAGAGATTTACTACATCACAGGTAAAGCATCACTTTCAATGCTAAGAAATTCACCTGCACTAGAGCGTTTTAAGGCTAAAGGTATAGAGGTTTTAGTACTTAATGAAGAAGTAGATACTATTATTTTCCCAATGGTAACGGAGTATAAAGAGTATAAACTTATCTCTGTTCATGATGCGAAATTTGAAGAAACAGAAGAAGAGAAGAAAGCTGAAGAAGAGATTGCAAAATCTTACGAAGGTTTAGCTAAAGAGCTCAAAGATGCACTTGGCGATGCTGTAAAAGGTGTTGAGACGACTTCAGACTTAACAGATTCTCCTGTTGCTTTAAAAGTAGATAAAGAAGATCCATCCTATATGATGGCTCAAATGATGAGACAGATGGGACAAGGTGGAGATATGCCAGAGCCTGCACCGATTTTACTTATAAATCCTAAGCATGAACTCCTTATGAAATTAAAAGATTCAGCAGATCAAAATCTTATAAATGATGCGGCTCATGTACTTTTAGACCAAGCAAAACTTTTTGATGGACAAGAGTTAAGCGATACAGCAGATTTTATTGCTAGGCTTAATAGAATTGTTGTAAAAGCAATATAATAAAATTGAATGGGTGCATTTGTAGCACCCATTCAATTCTTTTTTAAATTCCCCCTATTTTTCAAATAGAATGTGAGAACAATATGCTATCTTATTTCCATGTTTAGTAAATTTAGCTTTTTTAAGAAATCATCAGAAAATACACTCGAAGAAATAACACAAACTGCGGATTCTATGTGTAGAAAAATTCTAAGTGAGCACCTAGCACACCTTGATTTAGATATAAACTATAGATATAGTACAAAAGAGGCTGTAGAAGAGTTAGGTTTAGATGATGATTTAGTGCATCAGCTTGTTGAAGATTATGTAATACAGATTATAAAATCAACACTTCTATTTGAACAACATTTAGAGAGACTTCAAGCTATTAAAGATACAAATCAAGAACTTGATTTTACTTCTTTTCGAGAGTTAGCACACAAAAATTTAGGCGTAGCAAGAAATCTGCGTATTAAAAATGCTGAGAAGATTCTTTATGAATTGATGAAACAAGAAGATATAGAGTATCTGAAAATATGCCTTGAAGCATTAAAAATGTGTTCTGTCAAACTTAAGCCAATGTGTGCATACAATACACTCAAATTAATTGAGGTCAAAAGCTCTTTATAAAGGGCTTATCTCTCTTGGAATGCATGGGAGATTTTCTCTAATTTCCCAGTAGGTTTTGTGGGTGTATATGTATATTCTCTATTTAGAGGCACAGAAAACGCAAGAACTATAAACAGAAATGAAAACACAATCCCACCCAAAACACTTAGCACAAGCTTTAATTTAAAATCATTCATATCTGTCCTAGAAATTAACTTTAGAAATGTCCTAAAGTTAATTATATCATGTTAAAATGATATATGAACAAATTATTTTTCATCCTCATATGGGTGTTATCTTCATCTTTAACTGCCAAAGAGCCGATCATGGCTATTTTAGAGAGTGTAGATTCCCCCTCATTACAAAAATTTACACTTAATAACAATCATTTATATTGTGATGTGTATGGAATTTTGAGCTTAGATAAAGTTATGCAGAGAGACTCAGTAAATGTGGTGTGTAAAAAAAGTTTACTGACCTTTTACAAGCAGAATCCAGAAGCAAAATATTTTCCACAAAAGATTTTAAAGGTACAACAAATGTACCATGTTGCGTTTAGAGATAATAAATGCATACTGTTTGCTCAAGGCGAAAGAACACTCTCTGAACTTCTTTTAAGAGAAGGCTTAGCTGTAGTGAAACCAAAATTTAAAGATGAAGAGTATAGAACGA
Organism: Sulfurimonas sp.; assembly: GCA_041595535.1. Lineage (GTDB taxonomy): Bacteria > Campylobacterota > Campylobacteria > Campylobacterales > Sulfurimonadaceae > Sulfurimonas. Next base: position 89,522 of record JBFHKA010000006.1, read on the forward strand.
TTTTTCTCAATGCACAAAAGAGTGCAAAACGAGAGCAAAAAGGCATTTGGAGTGGAAGTGTAGCTCGAGATTGTCTAGCAGAAATTTATAAGCAGTAAGGTTATTTTTTTTCTTTTGTTTGTTGGTGTGTCATATAAATCCAAAACTCTTTGTGAGAATGTCCTTTATTTAAAAAGAAAAGTTGGAGTATAGTGACTCTATAGAGTGTAATAAGCATTTTAGCAAAAGGAATAAAGAGACTCATACTTACTAGAATAGACTGCTCTTTATCTCCTTTAGAATTCATCATCTCTTGTAAACCAATATTTTTACTAAGGTAAACACCAAAGAGTATTGAAAAAGCAAAGTTAAGTATAAGCCCAAAAATCAAATAGGCTATAAATTCTTGTTCGTACATTCCAGCTATCATAAAATATTTTCCTAAAAATTTATTTTTGTATTGGGTATTTTATCAAAAAAAACATCTATTCTTCATAATTTTGTATTCTTTTCTTCGTATAGAATGTTCCAAAAGGAATAAGTGAAGCAATAAAAAAGGTGAGAGTCTCTTTGAATGCCCACTTTGTATTAAGTGAACTTTGGACAAGAAGTATACAAAAAACAATAAAAAGAATTCCATGTGTCATGCCAGCAATTTTGACAGCAATTGGTAGAGTGAAGAAGTATTTTAAGGGCATTGCTATAAAAAGAAGTATGAGGTATGAGTAGCCCTCAATTGTGTTAATAAGCCCAAATTTTTTTACACTATTATTCATTAAAAAATCACTTTATACATTTAAATTTTTGAAAGTATATAATCAAAAGGTAACAATCAAAGCCCAATTAAAAATTAGGTGTAAGGAGAAAACTTTGTTTAAACATCTTTACACTATACTAGCCAGACAAATTATGTAAAAAGGTAATTTTAATGGAGACTAACCTCGTATTAGAAGGAATTAAGTTTATGGGATTGGGGATGGCAACAGTTTTTGCTTTTCTAATCATCATGATATTGTGTATGAATATCATGTCAACAATAATCGACAAATATTTTCCTGAACCAAAAGCAAGCGCTGCATCAGCAAATTCAGCACAAAAAAAAGATAATAAAAAGATAGTTGCAGCAATAACTGCTGCAATTAAGCACCATAGAGGATAATAATGGCAAAGAAATTTATAGATGTAATGGATACAACGTTTAGAGATGGCTTCCAATCAGTATTTGGTGGTCGTGTTCTAATGAATGATTTTTTCCCAGCAGTTGAAGCTGCGAAAAAAGCAGGTATAAATCACTTTGAGTTTGGTGGAGGAGCAAGATTTCAATCGCTCTATTTTTACTTAAGAGAAGACGCATTTGAAATGATGGATAAATTCCGTAAAATAGTTGGACCAGATGCAAACCTTCAGACTCTTGCTCGTGGTGTAAATACTGTAATGTTAGATACAGGTTCAAAAGATTTAATAGACTTACACGCGAAGATGTTTAAAAAGCATGGGACAACAACTGTTCGTAACTTTGATGCGCTTAATGATGTAGAAAATCTTAAGTATTCTGGTGAAAGAATCGTACATCATGGACTTAAACATGAAATAGTTGTAACAATGATGGACTTACCTCCAGGGTGTGTTGGTGCACATACAGTTGAATTTTATGAGAAGACACTTCGTGAAATTTTAGATAGTGGAATCCCTTATGATAGTATCTGCTTTAAAGATGCTTCTGGTACTTCTAACCCTCAAAAAGTATTTGAAACTATTAGTATGGCAAGAGCTTTAATTCCAGAAGGCACACACTTACGTCTTCATACGCATGAGACAGCAGGTGTTTCTGTATCAGCTTATATGGCAGCTCTTGAAGCTGGTGTTGATGGTATAGATATGGCAGCAAACCCTGTAAGTGGTGGAACAAGTCAACCAGATATTTTAACTATGCTTCATGCAACTAAGGGAATGAATTTTGATCTTGGTGGATTAGAGATTGGTAAAATATTAACATACGAGAAAGAGCTACAACATTGTCTATCTGATTATTTTGTACCACCTGAAGCGACAATGGTTTCTCCAATAATTCCATTCTCGCCAATGCCTGGTGGAGCGCTAACAGCAAATACACAAATGATGCGTGACAATAATATAATGGATAGATTTCCAGAAGTGATTGCTGCTATGCAAGAGGTTGTGGAAAAGGGTGGATACGGCACATCTGTAACACCTGTAAGCCAATTTTACTTCCAACAAGCACTTAACAATGTTATGCAAGGACCTTGGGAAGCTATCGCTCCAGGTTATGGAAGAATGGTACTTGGTTACTTTGGTAAAACACCAGTTGCTCCAGATCCTGAAATAGTAAAAATTGCTTCGGAAAAATTAAATTTACTTCCAACTACAAAAAAAGCATTAGATTTAGCAGATGCTGATCCAGCAAAATCTTTAGAGAGCTGGATTAACAGACTTAAAGAAGAAAATATTGAAATAACTGAAGAAAATATTTTTATTGCAGCAGCATGTCAAGACAAGGGTATCGCATTCCTTAAAGGTGAAGGCGAGTTAAGTATACGTAAAATATCAGAAATGAAAACAGATTGTAAAGAAGGAAGTTCAATGGGTAGTGGAAATTATACAGTAGTAGTAGATGGTCAAAAATTCAGTGTTCAAGTCGCGGAGGGCGATGCAAATATTAAAGTAATGGAAGTAAATGGTGAGGCAGTTTCAACTCCAACAACATCTACTCCAACAGCAGTTTCAGGAAATGAAATTGAAATAAAAGCACTGCTCCCAGGTAGTGTTTGGAAAATAGTTGCTAATCCAGGTCAGAGTGTGAATGAAGGTGATGTTATCATGATTCTGGAATCTATGAAAATGGAAATAGATGTAATTGCACCAAAAGGTGGAGTTGTTAAGTCGATCAATGTTGCTACGAATGATAAGGTAGTTGAAGGTCAAGCAGTAGCCATCATAGGATAAGCGAATGAAAAATATTTTACTAAAGTTCGTTACACTTTTGATGCTTTTTACATTTTCAAATGCATTAGCCAATGAAAATGTGGTGAATGATGCTCAAGAGTCCACGCATAAAGAAGAGAATTATCAGACAAAACCATTTGCTCAAATGATTTCAGGATTTTTAGAGTCAACAGGTGTTGTCGCACTCATAAACCCAGATCCAAATGAGTTAAATGCTAGGGGTGAACAGATGAGCAATTTCCATAAGGGTGCTGGTCGTGTAATTATGATTTTAGTTACATTCTTACTCTTTTGGCTGGCAATTGCTAAAGGTTTTGAACCACTACTATTACTTCCAATAGCTTTTGGTGGGTTGTTAGCTAATATTCCAGTAGCAAATATTGCTGGACCTCATGGCTTTTTAGGTGTTATCTATAACATGGGTCTCTCAAATGAGATGTTTCCTATTATCATTTTTATGGGTGTTGGAGCGATGACGGACTTTGGTCCACTCCTTTCAAACCCTAAAACAGCACTTCTTGGTGGAGCTGCTCAGTTTGGTATTTTTGGTACACTTGTTGGTGGAGTTGTTCTTTCTCAAATGGGATTTGTAGACTTTACATTACAACAAGCATCAGCAATTTCAATTATTGGTGGGGCGGATGGTCCAACATCAATTTTTATAGCGACCAAACTTGCACCTGAGCTTCTTGGAGCTATTGCGGTTGCTTCGTATTCGTATATGGCTATGGTTCCAATCATTCAGCCTCCAATTATGAAAGCATTAACGACAGATGCAGAAAGAAGAATCAAGATGACGACACTTCGTCACGTTTCACGCTTAGAAAAACTTGTTTTCCCTGTTATGGTACTAATACTTGCTATTTTAGTTTTACCAGAATCTACACCACTAATTGGTGCGTTTATGTTTGGTAACTTCTTAAAAGAGTCAGGTGTTGTTGAACGTTTAAATGATACGCTTCAAAATGCACTTATTAACATTACAACTATTTTCTTAGGTCTTGGTGTTGGTTCAAAACTAGCAGCTGATCAGTTCTTGGTACCTGATACTATGTTTATTATGGTTCTTGGTATCGTTGCATTTGGTGTTGGTTCTGCAGCAGGTGTTTTAATGGCTAAACTTATGAACCTTTTCCCAGGACATAAAATCAATCCATTAATCGGCTCAGCTGGTGTATCAGCAGTTCCAATGGCAGCACGTGTATCGAACAAAGTTGGTATGGAATACGACCGTAATAACATGCTCTTAATGCATGCTATGGGTCCAAATGTTGCGGGTGTTATTGGTTCAGCGGTAGCAGCCGGTGTACTAATCTCTCTCTTTCAATAATTTAAAAATTCAAAGCACCCCATTTACGCTTTAGCGACAGGGGTGTCGGCATTTAGTGCCAGAAGCGACGTACCTGCTACGTCGCTACATTCGTACGCTTCCTCATTATGATTCTTGCATCTACACCACTCTTTAAATTTTTAAGCCAAGATGTCTTTTGTAGTTATTGAAATTTGATTGTTTGTAGAAGAAACCCAGAGTTCACTCTGAGTTAGTAGAAGTTATTTCATTAGAGAAACAATGAGTGGAATAATATTATGGCTTTTTGTTTTGTCAATGAAACCATCCGCACCTAGTACATCTGCTTCACGTTTATTATTGTCTCCTGTCATAGAGCTATTGACAATAATAGGGATGTTTTTTGTTAGAGGGTTTGCTTTGAGCAATTTAACAACAGTAAAACCTGACATTTCAGGCATTTCAATGTCTGTTATGATTGCTGGAGTTTCTTTCGCGTTTTCTCCAAGAGATAAGAGATAATCAACTAATTTTTTCCCATTATCAAACATCTTCATATCTATATTAGCATTATGAAAAATATTTATTAAATGCTTTTGTGCGGTTTTTGAATCTTCTGCAATAAGTACCGTACCTATTTTTAATTTGTAAGGTATAACCAAGTCTTGTATATTAGCAGTCTCTTGACCAACATCCACTAAGGCTTGAGGGATGACATCTGCAAGTAATTTTTCATAGTCTAAGATTAAGCAGAGACTACCATCTTCAAGTCTGGTATCATTCATTACAACACCATCCTCTTTGAGTCTATAGCTATCTGGTGCGTGCATTTCACTCCAGTTTTTCTTTATAACTCTAAAAGCGGACATAATTCTAAGTCCTATGATAACACCATTGAAATCACATATAAGTATGTTTGAACGTTTGACTTCCTCTTTTGTTAACGTTATACCTAGCCAAGCTGGAAGATTTAAAATAGGTATCTGTAAACCACGAAGTATAATCGTTCCCTCAAGTAGTTTATGTGCTGAGGGTATTTGCGTGAGATAGTGGTTTCTTGACTCCACAACTTCCCTTGTTTTAAAGACGTTAATTGCATAGTAAGCAGAATCTTCTTTATTGCTTACTCTAAAGACTAAAAGCTGAAGTTCATTATTTTTTGCTAAGTTTGTTGCAGCATCGACATTATCTAGTATAGACATGAAATACCCTTTTGTAAATTATCTCTTAATAGTACCAGAAACAAAATGAAATCTGCTTAAATGTTAATAATGTTAATATAGGAAATGGTAAAATACCTCCATTATATAAAAAAGGTGCTATATCGTGAAAATACTCACTCTCTTAATGTTGCTTTCATCACTTGTTTTTTCAAAGGTTTACTACTCAAAAGTTGAACCTTATGAACTTAGACTTATATCTTCAAACGTTTCTGGAGAAGTCCTTTCTGTAAATGAAGATTTACTTGGAAAAAAATTAACAAATAAGCCCTACATTACTATAGATTCTCAGCTTGATAGAGATGAGTTGAAGTTCACAATTGAAAAACTGAGTTATTTAAAAGAGACAGTCATTGCAAATGAAAATATACTTGCTAATCTTGATAAGTCTTTGGTAAAAAAACGTGAGAATTATAAAAAAGTAGAGGCACTTAAAATTAAGTCTCGCATTGAAAAAGACAAAGAGTTCTATGACTTAATTAGTAGTGAAAACTCTTATCTAACAACACAAAAAGAGCTTAATAGCCTAAAAACACAGATTGCTGATTTAGAGCTTAGAAAAGCACAATTAGAGAAAAGTATTGATGATAAAACTCTCAGTGCAAAAGGATATACTCTCTACTCAATAGATGTTAAAGTAGGGCAGGTTGTAGGTCTTGCTACACCACTTGCAAGCGTTGCAGATATTTCAAAAGGACTTTTGACAATCTATTTGAATGATGAAGATGTTATAGATGCTAAAGATAAAGTACTCTATATTGATGGCGAAAAAACAGACTATAAAATTACAAGGCTTTTAAATATAGCAGATAGTAAAAATATCTCAAAATATATGGCTCAAATTGTTATAGAGTCACCAAAACTTTTCTCTAAACTAGTAAAGATAGAGTTAAAAGATAAGTAAATGAGTGTACAAAACACCGCATGTCCACTTGATTGTTATGATGCATGTGAAATAAGTTTTGATAACCAAAAAATTCAAGCTCTTAAGAGTGGACATACCCAAGGATTTTTATGTCCTCACTTAAACCATTATGAGAAGCATGAAGTCATTACCCAAGCTCGTTATAAAGGTCAAAAGATTAGTATGCAAGAGGCTCTTTTAAAGCTAAAAGAGCTAATAAATGCAAATTTGCATAGCCAAACTCTCCATTATCGGGGTAATGGCAATTTTGCTCTGATGCAAGCAGTTACAGATCATTTTTTTGCTTCTATAGGAGCAGTCTTAACAGATGGAACACTTTGTGATGGAGCAGGGGAAGCTGGAATCATAGAGGGACGCGGAAGCAACAAAAATATGCCACTAAGTGAAATAGCTAAATCAGATGTGGTAATTTTTTGGGGACGAAATCCGCACGTAACGTCTTCACATCTTTTACCACTTTTAAAAGATAAAAAAATTATAGTTATTGACCCTCTTAAGACGAAAATAGCGAAGATGGCTGATTTATATATTCAGATAAAACCGCATTCAGATATTTACTTGGCGATGCTGATTATTCGATTTTTACATATAAATGGCGAGTGTGATGAGAAGTTTTTACAAGAGTATGCAAGTGAGTTTAAAGAGTTTTATGAACTTACGCAAAGCATAAGAATTAAAGCAACGCTTGAAGAGATAAACGCAACGCTTGGGGATATAGGGCAAATCATTGAAATGGTGGCAAATAAGAGAGTTGCCATAGTGTGCGGTCTTGGTATACAAAAGTATAGCGATGGTGCAGATGTCATGCGCTCTATAGATGCACTAGCGGTTGCTTTGGGACTTTTTGGCAAAGAGGGTTCTGGCGTGGCGTATCTTGGAAACTCAAAAGAGAATATTGTTTCTCCCTTTTATACAAAGGCAAAAAGAGTTTCAAAAGTAGATACATCCTTTGATGACTTTAAAACGGTATTTATTCAAGGTGCAAATCCACTCTCTCAAATGCCTAATTCTTTGAGGGTACAAAGCTCTCTCTCACGCGTAGAAAATGTTATTTACTTTGGCTTGTATGAGAATGAGACAAGTGCTGTTGCAGACCTTGTGATACCCGCAAAAGACTTTTTAGCTAAAGAAGATATACGGACTTCGTATTCGCATCATGCTCTTTTGCGGATGCATAAGCAAAGAGATGTAGAGTATGGCATTAGTGAGTATGACTTGAGTGCTTTTTTATGCAGAGAGTTTGGTGTGGAGCTTAAGAGTGAAGCAGAGTATCTTGCTCATTTTGAGAGTTTTGCAGTGAAAAATGCAGATGGCTCAACAAGTGTTAAAGGCAGAGAAAACCGACCTTATCAAGAGGGTTTTGATACAGATGACGGGGAGTTTGTTTTTTTAGAAGAGTTTGAGCAAGCCAAGGACGAGAAAGGATTTTTTCTTATCACTTCAAAAAGTGCAAAGAGTTTAAACTCGCAGTTTAAACGAGAAAAATCTGTTTATCTTCATAGCTCTTTGGGGTTTGCCCCTGATGAAGAGGTGAAAATTTCTTCAAACTTTGGGGATGTCATTTTAAAAGTACAAATCAATGATGATGTACGAGAAGATTGTGTACTTATCTATAGTGGGACAAGGGGTGTAAACAATCTTACATCCTCAAGGCACTCTTTAGATGGAAAATGTGCTATATATCAAGAGGAAAAAGTTGAAGTTGTTAAGCTTTAGATATAATTTTATAAAAATATTGGATAAATTATGAACACAAAAGAGTTAGATAAAAAATATGTATTACCTACATATGCACGTGGAGACGTTGAATTTGTAAGTGGAAAAAATGCTACTTTACATGACGTCAATGGGAAAAAGTATATTGACTTTACATCTGGAATAGGTGTTGTAAGTGTCGGACATGCAAATGAGAGAGTCAATGATGCAATTTGCAAACAACTTGCAAAGATTACACATATCTCAAACCTTTACTACAATGCAGCACAAGCAAATGCAGCAAAAATGATAGTAGAAGCAAGTGGTTATGATATGCAGTGTTTCTTTGGAAACAGTGGAGCAGAAGCGAATGAGGGTGCTATTAAGATAGTAAGAAAACATGGCGAACGCGATGGAAAAATCAAACGCTATAAAGTCATAACACTTCAACACTCTTTTCATGGGCGTACTATTACAACTGTAAAAGCAACAGGGCAAGAGGCTATGCACAACTATTTTGGACCTTTTCCTGATGGTTTTGTGTATGCAGACAATCTTGACGCGATAGAGGGTCTTTTAGACGACCATACAGC